>JBEBFS010000003.1:0-112743 GCA_040081855.1 Bryobacteraceae bacterium
CTACGCGTTCTCATCCGTGATTTTCTACGCCGAGGCGTATCACAACGATCGCGTTCTGCTGCTGAACGGCCGCGTGAATAATTTGGAATACGGCTCGAATGCGCCCGACGCGCCGCAGGATGTCTTCATCGATGATGAGGGCCTGAAGCAGCGCTGGTTGATGCCGGACCGCTATTATATTTGTATCGAGAAACCGCAGGTGGAGCGTATCGCTAAGCTGGTTGGGCAAGACCGTCTTCACACTCTCATCGAAAGCGGCGGTAAGTTCGTGCTTTCGAATCAATAGCGGAGATCTTTCTCAGTGGAGGCGAGCCGCGCCTGTCGCGTGGCCTGGCGTGGAATGCGCGTAAGTATCGACGCGACCCCAACACTACTGCGCAGCGCAGGAGTGAAGAGCTACCTCTATCACTGGATACGCAGCCTTCACCGCGCCTCCGCGACGCATCCCAACACCCAGATTCACGCGTTCCCTGCGCTCGACGATGTATTGTTTCCGGAGCAATCCAGCGACCGGTTGAATCATGAGGCTTCGCCGCTGGGACTGGCAGGCACCATCTCGCGCCTGGCGCTGGTGCATAGTGCGCGCGTGTTCGGGGCGCCGCTGCTTGACCGCGCCATCGGTCGCGCCGATGTCTTCCACGCATCGAACCTGGTCCGCAATGCGCCGGGCAGCGCCAAACTGACGGCCACGCTGCACGATCTCACCACCTGGATCATGCCGGGTATGCACGCCTCGGCGAATATTCAAGCCGACCAGGTGTTCGCGGAAAAGATCGTCTCCCGCGCGGACGGCCTGATTGCGGTTTCCGAAAACACAAGGCAGGACGCCATTCGTTTACTCGGCATTTCGCCGGATAAGATCACGACGATTCATTCCGGCGTCGCGCCCGAATACTTCGATGCCAAGCCTGTGCCGCGTGCCCGTCCCTATGTCCTGTTTGTTGGAACGGTTGAGCCGCGCAAGAATTTAGATACGCTGCTGGACGCATGGCAGATGGTCCGCGCGGAAACTCGGCGCGAGTTCGATCTTGTCGTCGCCGGCCCCAAGGGCTGGGGACCGGAAGCGACTTTCGCGCGCGTGCAAGCGGAAACAACGTACCTCGGCTACGTGCCGGAATCGCAGATGCCCGGCCTGTTTGCGGGCGCAACGTTATTCGTGTATCCGTCGTTTTACGAAGGCTTCGGATTCCCGGTGGTGCAGGCGCTGGCCGCGAAAGTGCCGGTGGTGACGTCGAACACGTCGTGCCTGCCCGAAGTCGCGCGCGATGGAGCGGCCCTAATCGATCCCAAGAGCCCAGTGGAATTGGCGAGCGCCATCGAGCGGTTGCTCGAATCGCCTGCCGATCGTGCGAAGCTCGCCGGCTACGGCCGCGCCAGCGCTGAGCGTTTCCGCTGGGAAAAATGCGCGGAAAGATCGCTCGAATTCTTCCGAAGAATTGCCGGTTAATGTGGCGCACGCTCTCAGCGTGCCGCCTCGCGACTCATCGCGAGGCAAGGGGCGGAAGACAACGCGGCCAGCGATGCCACAAGTTTGTTGGTTGTATCCGCAGGCGTCGAGACCAGTCTCGACGCGGCACGCAGAGTGCGTGCGCCACTCTACTTCACGCTGAAATCCCAAACCTGCGGATTCAGCTTGCCGTCGGTGTACTGCACAATTGCGTACTCACCCGGCTCCAGCGGCTTTTCGGGCCAGATCTTGTAGAACAGCTCGCCTTCCTGCTTTTTGAAGGTCTTGATCTCGTCGCGCTCTTCGTTGATGATGCGTTCGCTTTGCACGGTGAGGATGCTGGCTTTCTGCACCACGCGCACGCCTTTTTTCGGGCCCATTTTAATGATGCCGAAGCTTTCATAATCCGACGGGCGGAAGAAAAACTCCGGCCGGCGGCCCTCCACCGCAAACGCGGAAGTCTCGCCTTCGAGTTCCACCGTGCCTTTGCCCGGCACCAGCGGAATCGGCGAAAGATACTTCAGCACCGTGCGCTTCTTGTCCATCACCAGCTTCGATTCGGCCAGCTTCAGAGCCGCGGGTTTCCCGCTGCGCAGATAGTACGCTCCGTTTTCGGTGGGGACGGACGCCACCTCCGCGCGTGCCGCCTTGACGGCAGCGTCTTCCTCCGCCTGTGCTTTCACGTCCGCATCCAATTCGGCCTTTTGTTCGACGGCTTCCTTCCTGGTGCGGTCCAGATCCACCAGATCCAGCGGAATCTCTTCCCAATCGCCGCGCTCGGTGGAATAGTAACGGACACGATCCTTCTGCACCTGATACTCGCGGACCAACTGGTAATCGCCGTCTTTGAGATACAGCCGGTCCGCAGCCGAAGCGCAAAACGCGGCCAGCGCGAGCAGCACTGTGCAGCGAACGGCGGTGGAAGTCCCGGACATCTTGCCCCTATTATGATGCAGGATTTGTTCCGTGGGGCGGATTGGAAATCCGCGCGGGATTGGCAATCCCGCTTTGTGGGCTTGCAAAGAAACCACCTGATCCGAGTGCACCGCGCCGCACGCCGTCGTCTGCTTGCCGATACAACGCGAGATAATATCTCTTTCACCCGCAAACCCCGTGCGCATCGGCATCCATACCTCTATCGCGAAGTCGCTCGAAAACGCGGCCCTCAAGGCGCACGAACTCGGCGCGAACACCTTCCAGATTTTCTCGGCGAGCCCGCGTCAATGGAAAGCCTCTTCTCCAAGTGCCCCCGCGATTGCCGCATTGAATCGCGCCCGCGAAAAGTACGATCTGACGCCGCTGGTCATTCATGACAACTACCTGATCAATCTCGCCTCGGCTGATCCCGTCATCCGCAAGAAATCCGTCGAGGCTTTTCATGGGGAACTGGAGCGCGCGATTGCCATCGGAGCCGAGTTCCTCGTCGCGCATCCCGGCAATTACAAAGGTCAAACGGTGGAGCAGGGAATTCTCGCTTTCCTCGAAGGCGTCGGCGAAGCGTCGGCTGGATTGAAGTTTGAAAAGCTGATGTTGCTTGCCGAATGCACGGTAGGCGCGGGGGCTCAGATCGGCGGGCGCTTCGAAGAGCTCAACGCCATTCGCGAATTCGCGCCCAAGTTCACGGAGCTGCCTGTCGGATTTTGTCTGGATACCTGCCATCTGCTCGGCTCCGGCCACGACGTCGCGAGCGTGGACGGATTGAAGAAGACGATCGCCGAAGCAGACAGCATCCTGGGTCTCGAAAACGTGTACGTCATTCACGCCAACGATTCCAAAGGCGCGCTTGGATCGCACATCGACCGGCACGAGCATATCGGCAAAGGCTATATTGGTCTTGACGGGTTTCGCCGCATTCTCACCCACCCGAAGCTTCAAGAAAAAGCCTTCATTCTGGAAACGCCCGTGGACGAAGACGGCGACGACCGCAGGAACCTGGAAACACTCAAACAGCTATGCCGGAAAGCATCTACGACCACAACCAAATCGAGCTGAAATGGGAAGAGCGCTGGAAAAACGATCCAGACCTTTACCGCGCCAACGATCCCACCGCGAAGAAATACTACGTGGTCGAGATGTTCCCTTATCCGAGCGGCCGCCTGCACATGGGCCACGTCCGCAACTATTCGATTGGCGACGCACTGGCCCGTTACATGTGGATGCGCGGCTTCAACGTCAAGCATCCCATCGGCTGGGACGCCTTCGGCCTGCCCGCGGAAAACGCGGCTATCAAGCGCAACATGCATCCCCGCGATTGGACCATCTCCAACATCGCCGAGATGAAGCGCCAGATGCACCGAATGGGTTTCGCCTATGACTGGAATCTGGAAATAGCCACCTGCGAGCCCGATTACTACAAGTGGAATCAGTGGTTCTTCCTGAAAATGTTCGAACGCGGCTTGGCGTATCGCAAAAAAGCGATGGTCAACTGGTGCCCCGAATGCGCCACCGTGCTTGCCAACGAACAGGTAATCGATGGCTGCTGCTGGCGTCACGAAACTACGCCCGTTGAACAGCGCGCGCTCGAACAATGGTTCTGGAAAATCACCGAGTACGCCGATGAACTATTGCGCGATATCGACGACAAGCTGCAGCACGGTTGGCCCGAGCGCGTACTTTCCATGCAGCGTAACTGGATCGGCCGCAGCGAAGGTTCGGAAGTCGATTTCAAAGTAGAGAGCACGGGCGAAGCGATTCGTGTGTTCACCACGCGCGTGGACACCATCTACGGCGCCACCTGCGTCATCCTTGCGCCTGAGCATCCCATCGCGCAAAAGCTGCTCGATGACGCCGGCCGCGCGAAAGCCAAGCAGTTGATCGACGCGCGCAAGCAGCAGGGTCCAGGCGATCTGATCAAGGACGGCACGTTCACCGGCCAGTACGCGATCAATCCGTATAGCGGCGAGAAAGTGCCCATCTGGATCGGCAACTTCGTGCTGATGGATTACGGCACCGGCGCCATCATGGCCGTGCCCGCGCACGACGAGCGCGACTTCGATTTCTGCACCACGTTCGGCATCCCGATTCGCCCGGTGATCCGGCCTGTGGATGGCGAGCTCGACGAAAATCCAAAGGCCGCGTTCTGTGAATACGGCATCACTGCAAATTCGGGAGAATTTTCGGGTCTTCCGAGCGAAGAGGCTCGCCGGAAGATGAACCAGTTCGCCGAAGAAAAAGGTTTCGGCAAAGCGGCCATCACGTTCCGCATCAAGGATTGGGGCATCTCACGCCAGCGCTATTGGGGCACGCCCATTCCGATGATCCACTGCCCGAAGTGCGGCGTAGTTCCGGTACCTGAAAAAGATCTGCCGGTCGAACTGCCCTATAACGTGAAGTTCACCGGCAAAGGCCGCTCGCCGCTTGCCGAAGTGCCCGAGTTCATGAACGTGAAGTGCCCCACGTGCGGCGCCGACGCCCAGCGCGAAAGCGACACCATGGACACCTTCGTCGATTCCTCGTGGTACTTCTACCGCTACTGCGATCCGAAGAACAACGCGCTTCCGTTCGATAGCGCCGCGGCCGAAACGTGGTTCCCCATCGATCAATACATCGGCGGCGTCACGCACGCGATCTTGCACCTGATCTACTCGCGCTTCTTCACGAAAGTGATGCGCGACCTGGGCATGATCACCAACTCCGAACCCGCGGCGAATCTGTTCACACAGGGCATGGTGCTGGGCTCCGATGGCTCGGCGATGTCCAAGTCGAAGGGCAATGTCGTCGATCCCGAAGATATGGTGGGCAAATATGGCGCCGATACCTGCCGCCTGTTCGTTCTGTTTGCGAATGCGCCGGAAAAAGACATGCCGTGGATCGAATCGAGCGTCGGCGGCCCGCGCCGCTTCCTCGAACGTGTCTGGCGCTTCGTCACCCGCAACATAGACCGGCAGCCCGAAAATCCCAATCCCGATGCCGACCGCAAAGCCCTGCGCAAGCTGCATCAGACCATCCGCAAGGTGACGGAAGATTTCGACAACCGTTGGCACTTCAACACGTCGATCGCGGCGCTAATGGAGCTGATCAACGAATTGTACGACCAAGAAGCCGGCCTCTCACGAGGTGTGCTTGATCGAATCCTCTGGGATCTGGTTCTGCTGCTCGCGCCGTTTGCTCCGTTCATGGCGGAAGAATTATGGGAGCAGATGGGACGCGAAGGGCCAGTTTTCCGCCGTCAATGGCCAGGCTGGGATGACGAACTAGTCAAAGAGGACACCCTGGAAATCCCCGTGCAGGTGAACGGCAAACTCCGCACCCGCATCGCCGTGCCGCTAGGCACCTCGCAAGCGGATCTTGAAAAGATCGCGCAGGCCGATCCGAAAGTGCAGCCGTTTATCGAAGGCAAAACGGTGGCGAAGGTGATTGTGGTGCCGGAGAAGCTGGTTAATATCGTCGTTCGGTAAGCGGATTTTCAGTATCATATGCGAGATGCCCTCGACTCGTAGTCGACCAGGACTTGCCCTCGGGCTAACGTTCCTGCTTGTGGGTGCGGCATACTCACTCCCTTTGACCTTGCCTGTCGATTCTCCATGGGCAAGGCGATTTGCCCCAGAGGTTCTGAATCGATACTGCATCACGGCTTGGATGGGCCTGACGCATTTCATTTATGCCTATCGGGGGCAATTTCGTGCGATACGAAGCAATCCCAAAGTTCAGTGCCGTTACTGGCTCGCCGTGGGCATTTCTGGGCTTGTGCTGGGATTATTGTTTCACTGGATAGGTCCGGCGCTTTTCGGAGCCCTTGCCTGGACTTATTTCATTGGCCATTTCATGAAGGCCGAACGCCTATTTGCCGAGCCCAGCACAGAAACGCCGATCAGTAGCTATTTGCAGGCCGTTGGTGCGTTTGCCTGGTTCAGCTTTGTATTATTTAACATCGCGGATATCCAAGGGCACCCTCTGTGGTTATTCGCCGGTTCCGGCCTGCTTGCTGCGACCGTTCTGCTCTCGCCAAGTCGCGATGAAATGTTGCGTGAGACATCCAAAATTCCACTACTATCTCTTTTCCTGATTGGCGAAGCCTTGGTCTGGGGAACGTATGGACAATGGATGACGCTTCAATTCCGCACGGGTGTTTACGTGTTTCATGTGGCCGGTGCGAGTTTCTTCCACTACATCGGGAGTTACTCGTTTGCCATCGCCCGAGCTGTGAAGGATCCATCTTTGAAGTTGGACCGGGTCTTTGGTCTAAATGTCGCCGTCATCGCACTCGGAGGGGCTGTGATCTACCTGCCTGGGCTCCATTGGGCGTCACCCGTCTTGGGTGTAGAGTATTTTACCTTCTGGGTGGCGCTACATCTCGTAAGTAGTGACCTGTTTCCGTATTTTCGAAAAGTGTTAGTTTAAAGGCATGCCCACGCCTGTTTCAGGTGCGACGCTGATGTCCGTAGAGGAGTATCTGGCTTCGAGCTTTCGGCCGGATTGCGACTACGTGGACGGGCACGTCGAGGCGCGCAACTTGGGCTAACTTGATCACAGCAGCGTCCAGACAGCTATCGCTATCTATTTAGGATCCCGTAAGAAACAGCTGGGGATCATGGTGTTGGTAGAGCAGCGCGTTCAGGTGAGCGCGAATCGGTTTCGCATCCCTGATATCTGCGTTGTCCTTGGCAAGACGACGGAGCAGGTGCTTCGCACGCCTCCCTTCCTTTGCATCGAAGTCCTCTCCGCCGAAGACCGGATGAAGCGCGTCGAGGAGCGAATTCAGGATTATCTGGCTATGGGTGTCCGCTACGTTTGGGTGCTCGATCCGTCTTTGCGGATCGCTTATTGCGCTACGGCAGAGACCGGCCTCCGCGAAATCAAGGGCGAAGTGCTGCGAACGGAGCCTCCGGTCCTCGAACTCCCGCTCGCTGAAATCTTCGATCAGGACTAGCTCCGTCCGGGGTACGCCCCTACCCCAAACCACCCAGAACCAACGTAACCTCCTCAACTCCCGCGCGTCCCGATAAGATGGAGGTAGGCATGTCGGCTCCGCTCCAAACCGTTTCGGTTGAGTCCCACCCGGGGCTCGGGCAGGATTTCGCGATCCGGACGGTGGATCTGACCAAGACGTACCGCTCCGGCGAGTCGGAGTTGGTTATTTTTTCGGGCCTCAATTTTGAGGTTGCCCGGGGCGAAACACTGGCCCTGGT
The DNA here is from genome assembly GCA_040081855.1 of Bryobacteraceae bacterium. Classification (GTDB taxonomy): domain Bacteria; phylum Acidobacteriota; class Terriglobia; order Bryobacterales; family Bryobacteraceae; genus Palsa-187. Next base: position 7,576 of record JBEBFS010000003.1, read on the forward strand.
TGGTGAATCCGGAGCCGGAAAAAGCACGCTTTTGCATCTGCTTGGAGGGTTGGACAGGCCGACAAACGGTGCGATATACTTCGGGCAGAATGACATATGCAAGCTTCCGGCGAATGAGCTTGCGGAATTCCGCAACCGGGAGCTGGGGTTTGTCTGGCAGATTCAGTCTCTGCTGGCCGAGTTTACGGCGCTGGAGAACGTGATGATGCCGCTGCTCATTCGGGGGCAAAACCGGGAGCAGGCCGAGCCGGTGGCATTGGACCGGTTAGACGAAGTGGGATTGCGGAACCGCGCCACGCATCGCGCCGGGGAGCTTTCCGGGGGAGAACAACAACGGGTGGTGCTTGCACGCGCCTTAGTTACGAACCCCAGTGTCCTGTTGGCCGATGAGCCGACCGGTAGCCTGGACCACCGGACGGGAGAAAAGATCATGGGTCTGCTTGCGGACCTGCATCGCTCCCGGAACCTGACTTCGATTCACGTGACCCACAATTTGAGTTTTGCCCGCAAAGCGTCGCGGATTGTCGCTTTGCAGGGCGGGCAGTTGGTTCCCGTCCACGTTCCCGCGGACGCGGCGCCAGCTGATAGGAGTGAGGGCAGCAATCATGTTTGAACGTTACACAGAGAAAGCCCGCCGCGTGATCTTTTTCGCGCGGTATGAAGCCAGCCAGTTCGGCAGCCCCTGCATCGAAACCGAGCATCTGCTGCTGGGCCTGCTGCGCGAAGACAAAGCGCTTGCCAACCGTTTTCTGCGGTCCAGCGCGTCGGTCGAATCGATCCGCAAACAGATCGAGGCACACACGACGCTGCGCGAAAAGGTCTCCACGTCCGTCGACCTGCCCTTAAGTCACGAATGCAAACGCGTGCTTGCCTATGGTGCCGAGGAGGCCGAGCGCTTGAACCACAAGCACATCGGCACCGAACACCTGCTGCTGGGCCTGCTGCGCGAAGAAAAGTGCTTTGCCGCAGACATCCTGCATGAGCGCGGCCTGCGCCTGACGCAGATCCGCGAAGAGATTCAACGGTCCAGCTCGGAAAACAAGTCGGCCAACCGCCCGAAGGAAAGCTCGCTGCTCGCCGAATTCAGCCGCGATCTGACGCAAGCCGCGATGGACGGGTTGCTCGATCCGCTGATCGGCCGCGACTATGAATTGGAGCGTGTGGTGCAGATTCTGTGCCGCCGCACCAAGAACAACCCGGTGCTGATCGGTGAACCGGGCGTCGGCAAGACCGCGATTGTGGAAGGCCTTGCCCAGCGCGTGGCCGATGGCGATGTGCCGTCGTTCCTCGCCGACAAGCGCATTCTGGCGCTGGATCTTTCCTTGATCGTCGCGGGCACTAAATACCGAGGCCAGTTTGAAGAGCGCTTGAAGACGATCATGAAGGAATTGATGGAGAATCAAAACGCCATCATCTTCATCGACGAGTTGCACACGCTGGTGGGCGCCGGATCGGCCGAAGGCTCGCTGGATGCCGCGAATATCCTGAAGCCTGCGCTCTCTCGCGGCGAAATTCAGTGCATCGGCGCGACGACGCCGTCGGAATATCGCAAGTCCATTGAGAAGGACCGTTCGCTCGAACGCCGCTTCCAGGCAGTGAAGGTTCCGCCGCCGGATGAAAAAGACGCGACTAAAATTTTATTCGGAGTCAAGGAACGCTACGAAAAGTTCCACGCCGTGGCGTATACCGATGAAGCAATTGAAAATGCCGTTTCCACCTCAGTGCGCTTCATTCCGGACCGCTTTCTGCCGGACAAGGCCATCGATTTGATCGACGAAGCCGGCGCGCGGGTGAAGTTGCGTCAGACGACGCTGCCGACCGAAGTCGCCGATATTCAGAAGCGCATCAAGTTCATCGTGCATCGCATGGAAAACGCCATCGCGAATCACGAGTTCGAGAAGGCCCGGTTCTACTCGGACGAAGAGCGCAAAGAGCGCGAGAACCTCCGCGCGCTGCGTGAGAAGTACAACCTGGACGATACCTCCACCGGCGTCGTCACCAAGGACGATATCGAAGACGTCGTGGCGCGCTGGACCGGCGTGCCGATGACGGCGATCAAGGAAGAGGAAGTTTCAAAGCTCCTCCGCATTGAAGAAGAACTACACAAGCGCGTCATCAGCCAGGAGAAAGCGATCTCCGCACTGGCACGCGCCATCCGCCGCTCGCGCGCGGGCTTGAAGTCACCCAAACGCCCCGCAGGCTCGTTCCTGTTCCTGGGACCCACGGGCGTCGGCAAGACCGAAGTGGCGCGGGCGCTCGCCGAATTCCTGTTCGGCACCGAGAAATCGTTGATCCGCTTTGATATGTCCGAGTTCATGGAAAAGCACTCGGTGTCGAAGTTGATCGGTTCGCCTCCGGGCTACGTCGGTTACGAAGAAGGCGGCCAGTTGACCGAGCGCGTGAAGCGCGCGCCGTATTCGATCATTTTGTTGGACGAAATCGAAAAGGCGCACCCGGATGTGTACAACATTCTGTTGCAGGTGTTTGAAGACGGCCAGTTGACCGATGGTCTGGGCAACACCGTGGACTTCAAGAACACCATCATCATCATGACTTCGAACCTGGGCGCGCGGTTTCTGGACAAGAGGAGCCCCATCGGTTTTGCGACTCCGGGCACAGGCGTTCCCGCCAAGGTGGAAGACCAGGTAATGAGCGAAGTGAAGAAGGCGTTCAATCCGGAGTTTCTGAACCGCCTGGATGAGACCATTCTGTTCACGTCGCTGAACGACGAAGATCTGATCAAGATCGTGCACTTGCTGGCAGAGCAGCTCAATGCCAATCTGGCGGCGAAGCAGATCAAGATCCGCATCAACGACGACGCGGCGAAGTACATTCTGGACAAGACGCTTACGGACCGCAGTTACGGCGCGCGGCCGCTGCGTCGCGCCATCCAAAAGTATATCGAGGACCCGCTCAGCGAAGCGCTGATCCAGGGTACGCTCGCGCGGCCTGCCGACTTCGAAGTGTTCCTCGGCGAAGGCGGCATCTACTGCCGTCAGCTTGTGAGCCAGCCGGTGAACGCCGGTGAGGGCGCAGGCGAAGTAGCGGTGGAAGAGGTTCCGCCGCCGAGCATTCCGCTATATATGTTTGAGTAGACGGATTTCGAGTGTGAAACGAGAGGCGGCTGGGAAACCGGCCGCCTTTTTATTTGGTAGATTCGTGTGCGGCCGGATCACGCCGTTCTTCCCCGATTACGACGAAAATCGATTACGACGAACCGATCACGACAAAAACCGGGGAATCCCCTCCGTTACCGTCGGGGCTCGCGGCCAATTCGCGGCCCAATTCGCTATCGGGACTCGAAAATTCTTTCAGGAACGCGTTCCTTTGTCGCCACTATCGGTAGACGACGACCGGCTATTGTTTCGAAACAGCTCACGACTTGAATCTTCCATTCCTCCTTGCGGGAGGTGTTTACCGTGCATCGAGCGGGGTCCGGAGTGCTCGCGCTTTGGTGGCCCCGTACTGTGCAAGACCAACACCGGGACTTCTTGGCCATACTTTAACCGCGGTTGTGTGCGGAGGAACTTCGGGCAATGCGGGATGTTGCGGGTACTGCGGCGGTTTTTTGTTTTCGCTTGCTTGTGACGGAGCAGAAAGAGGCATCGAGACAGTCTCGATGCGGCACGCAGATTGCGTGCGCCACGTGTCAGTTTTGCGGCCAGTAGCCGGGGCGGACGCGGATGACGGCGTAGGGTTGTTGGGGGACGGCTACTTGGATTTGGTGGAAGCCCGGTTTATCCGACTGAGGGACGAAGCTGAGCAGATACTGGCCGTGGATCTCTTCACCGGCCCGGGAGATGGCTTTCTCTAATCCGTCGAGCGTCGTGAACGACAGCCGGCCGCCGCCGGTGGCCCGGGCAAAGGCGTCAGCAGTATTTTTCTTTCCGAGGCGGCCGAACTCCACCATGGTTGCGCCGATGTCCCATGTCGCTCCGGCGGGTGCGGGCATGGAGGGATTGTCCTCAGGCTTCGCGGTGAAGGCGGAAGCTTGCACCGAATACGTGCCTGAGTACACGGCAACGCCTGCGCGCTGCGTCTCTTCGATGACGTCCGTGAGCTTTGCCTTGCTGCCACGGTCGCGCGATTCGCTGAGGATCAGCAGAACGCGCCGGTAGTTTTCGGGACGCGTCGCCAGCATCTTGGTGCTTTCGGAGATGGCATCGATCATGCGCGCGGTCTTGATGGAATAAGCATTGATACGTTCGACCGCGCCGCTGACGGTAGAGGCGTCGGTGGTGAACTCCTGCAGCACTTTTACCTCGGAGTTGAACGAAATGACGGCCACTTGTCCGCGTTCGCCCGCGACAATGGGTTTGAACATGCCGCTGACGCGCCGGATCTTGGCGAGTTGAGGGCTCGAAATGCCGCTGGTTTGAACGGCGATGACCAAAGCAATGGGAGCCAGCACGGTGTCTGACGTATCCAGCCGGACTTTTTGCGCCTTGCCTTCATCCGTGAGGACAAAATCTTCGAGCTTCAGTCCATCGATCAGCTTGCCTTTGCGATCGGTTACGGTGACGGGCACAAGCACCAGAGGGACGTTGGTACGGATGACGGCGTCGGATGCAGCCGGCTCTGGACGCTGCGCGAAACTGCTGCCGGCGAGGAGCAGGGAGAGAACGAATGCTGGGCGAAAACGTGGCACCAATCTTATTATCCGCTGAATGTGGGACGGGGCCGCCAAGGGTTGCGTTTCGGTGTGTGTGAGAACTCAGGAAGAGGGCCAAACCGCCTGGAAGTTTGCGCGATTGCCACTCGCGCGCGGGTTGCCAGCCCGCCCTACGCGGCTCTCGCGCTACGCTAAGGATTCTATGTCTGATCGTTTAGAAGAATTGCGCAAGCGGCATGCGGCCGCTGAAGCCGGTGGCGGAGAAGAACGCCGCGCGCGGCAGCACAAAGAAGGCAAGCTTTCGGCGCGCGAGCGCATCGAACTACTGCTCGACGAAGGCACGTTTGAGGAGACCGACAAGCTGGTCCGCCACCATTGTCAAGATTTCGGCATGGCCGGACAGGTGATCGATGGCGATGGTTTCATCACCGGCTGGGGCTTGATTCACGGGCGTCCGGCGTACGTGTTCGCGCAGGATTTTACGGTGTTCGGCGGGTCGCTTTCCGAGGCCAACGCGCGCAAGATCGTCAAGATCATGGACATGGCGCTGAAGACGGGAGCGCCGGTGATTGGGCTGAACGACTCCGGGGGCGCGCGGATTCAGGAAGGCGTGTTGTCGCTGGCGGGGTACGCGGACATTTTTCTTCGCAACACACTTTCGAGCGGCGTGATTCCGCAGATTTCCGCCATCATGGGCCCGTGCGCTGGCGGCGCTGTGTATTCGCCTGCGTTGACCGATTTCGTCTTCATGGTGGAAAAAACCAGTTACATGTTCGTGACGGGTCCGGACGTGATCAAGACGGTGACGCACGAAGATGTCACAAAGGAAGACCTGGGCGGAGCGGCGACCCATAACGGAACCAGCGGCGTGGCGCATTTTCAGGCGCACGATGACGCCGAGTGTCTCCAGATGATTCGCGAGCTGATGAGCTATCTGCCGCAGAACAATCGCGACGACGCGCCTGTGCAGCCAGGCGATGATCCGGTGGACCGTGAAGACGCCGAACTGGACGCGCTGGTGCCTGCGGAATCGAACAAGCCTTATGACATCAAAGACGTGATCCGGCGCGTGGCCGATCATGGCGATTTCTTTGAAGTACACGGCCACTGGGCTCGCAACATCGTGGTCGGTTTCATTCGCATGGGCGGGCAGAGCGTGGGCGTGGTTGCGAATCAGCCGGCGTATCTCGCGGGATGTCTGGATATTGATTCGTCGACAAAGGGCGCGCGCTTTGTGCGCTTCTGCGATGCGTTCAATATTCCGATTCTGACGTTTGAAGACGTGCCCGGATTCCTGCCGGGAACCGCGCAGGAGTTTGGCGGCATCATTCGCCACGGCGCGAAGCTGCTTTACGCGTATGCCGAAGCCACAGTGCCAAAGATCACGGTGATCACGCGCAAGGCGTATGGCGGCGCGTATTGCGTGATGGGCTCCAAGCATCTGCGGACCGACGTGAACCTGGCGTGGCCCTCGGCGGAAATCGCAGTGATGGGCGCCGAGGGTGCGGTGAACATTGTTTACCGGCGTGAGATCGGGTCGGCCGAAAATCCGGAGGCTGTGCGCGCGGCCAAGATCGAAGAGTTCCGCGATCGCTTCGCAAGCCCGTTTGTGGCGGCGGAAAATGGTTTCCTCGATGATGTGATCGAGCCGCGACAGACGCGGCCTCGCGTGATTGGCGCGTTACGCATGCTGCGCACGAAGGTGGATACCATGCCCAAGAAGAAGCACGGGAATATTCCGCTCTAGAAAAAACCGCAGAGCCGAAATGCGCGCAACCGGTATATTCCCCTTCGGGTTAATCGGGTCCGCGTTCCTGAGAAAATCCTGCCCTTGCGCCCACTAAGAAAACAGATGCAAGCAGCAGCCACTACCGCTCGCCTGATCGCGCCTGAAAGGGTGAACAGTTCCCCAGCGGGCGAAAATTCGAAGACTACGGCGCAACTCCTGCGCGAGAACGCGGAATTGCGGCGGGCGAACGCGGAATTGGAGCAGTTCACCTGGACGGCGTCGCATGATCTCAAAGAGCCGCTGCGGATGGTTTCGAACTGGTTGGATCTGTTGGAGCAGCGCCACGGCCAACATTTGCCCGAAGAAGGGCAGGAGTTTCTGCACATCGCGCGGACTGGCGCGGCGAGGATGCAGAGCCTGATCGACGACCTGCTGGGCTTTGCGCGATTGGGAGCGCAGGCGTTCGCGCCGGAACGCATGAACTCGGAAATCGCGGTGACGGCTGCGCTGGCGAATCTGGATCCCGCGATCCGCGAGACCGGCGTGGAGATTGAGTGCACCGTGCTGCCGGATTTGGTGGCGGATCCGGGTTTACTCACGCAGGTGTTTCAGAATTTGATTGGCAATGCCATTAAGTTTCACGGCGCGGCCGCGCCGAGGGTGCGGATCTCCGTGGAGCGAAGCGACGAAGGCTGGGTGTTTTCGGTAAGCGACAACGGCATTGGCATACCGTCCGAACACCACGGACGCATTTTTCAAGTGTTCGAGCGCCTGCATTCTGCGGATGAGTATCCGGGCACGGGTATTGGTCTGACGATTGTGCAGCGCGCGGTCGAAAAACACGGTGGCCGGGTTTGGGTGGAGTCAAAAGAGGGGGAGGGCGCAACGTTTCTGTTTTCGGTGCCGGACCCGAGGACGGGGACTTAGTAGTGGGGCGGGCTAGAAACCCGCGCGGGATTGGCAATCCCGCTGGTGTGTAGGGGTGAGTAGGTCCAGCGGAATTGTGCGAGTGCCACTCGCGCGCGGATTTCCAATCCGCCCCACGTGGAGCCGCGGATTTTCCAGGCGGTGTTAGTTTTCGGCCGGCGGCGGGGCTTCGCCGGATTCCGGTGCTTGTGCTTCTTGCGTCTGCTTCGTCAGGCGCTCGAAGAATTTCTTGATCATCATCTTGGCGGTGCCGTCGATCAGGCGCTGGCCGACGGAGGCGATGGTTCCGCCGATCTGGGCATCGCCATCGTAAGTAATTTCGGTGCCCTCGTCCACTGCTGCCAGCTTGAGTAAACCGTCGCCTTTGACGAAACCGATCTTGCCTGTGCCTTCCACAATCAGGCGGAAGCTATCAGGCGGAGTCTGGTCGGCGATCCGCACTTTGCCTTCGAACACGCCGGAAAGACTGGCGAGCACCATCTTCATCTTCATCCGGTACTCGTCTTCGCCGATCCGTTCCAGTGATTCGCAGCCGGGGATTGCTTTGGCCAGAATCTCGGGGTTCTGCATCGCAGTGTAGGCTTGGCCGGCAGGAAGGTTGAGGGTGTAGGTTCCGGTGATTTTCACGGTGGTCTCTGTGAGGACGATTGCTGGACGATTTTGGTAAACGATGCTGGTAAACGATTTTGCAGAAGGCCAGGAACGAGGGCGCGGCTCGCTCCTGGCTTGTAAATCCTGAGCCAGCCGGGGGGCTGGCTGCGGGACGGGGGGCCCGCCTTCCTAGGCTAGGGTCGCGGTCAGGGCGCGGGCTGTGTAGACCGTTGCCAGGTGTTTGCGGTAATCGGCGGAGGCGTGGAGATCCGAGTTGGCATCCACACCCTGAGCGACCAGCGCGGCGGCCGCCTGGATATCAGCGGCTGAGCCTTCGGTGCCGATGATCGCATTTTCCGCGGCGGATGCCCGGTAGGCTCGATTTGCCAGGCCCGTGACACCGATGCGCGCCGAGACTACTTTGCCGCCGGACTTCTGCACGCGGGCGGCGACACCGACCATGGCGAAGCCACTGGCCGGTTGCGCGGCCTTTTGATAGCTGGCATGGACGTCGGATCCCTCTACCGGCACGATCAACTCGCGCACAATTTCGCCGGGTTCGAGCGTGGTGGTGAAGGCGTCGACGATGAACTCGTCGGCAGGAACCGTACGATCGCCGTCCGCGCCGCGGATGACGATCTTGGCTTCGAGCGCCTGCAGTGCCGCGGGGTAATCGGCCGAAGGGTCGTTGTGCGCGACACTGCCGCCGACGGTGCCCATGTTGCGGACCTGCACGTCGCCGATGGCTGCGGCGGTTGCGGCGAGCAGCGGGCACTTCGCGCGCACAAGCGCGGAGCTTTCCACGGCATAATGCGTTGCCGTGGCGCCGATGTGCAGATTGCCGCCCTCTTCCCTGATGTAGTTGAGCCCTTTGATGCGGCCCAGGTCGACCAGATGTTCCGGCGTGGCGAGGCGCAGCTTCATCATCGGGATGAGGCTCATACCGCCGGCCAGAGCCTTGGCGCCGCCGGCGAGCAGCTTTAGGGCCTCCTCGAGAGTTTTTGGAGCTGTGTATTCGAATGTTTGGGGAAACATTAGTTCTTCCCTCCCACTAGTTTCCAAATCTTTTCAGGCGTCAGAGGCATATCGATGTGGCGGACACCGAGGTGCGACAGCGCATCCACAACCGAGTTCACCATGGCGGGCGACGCGCCGATGGTGCCGGCCTCGCCAACGCCCTTCACGCCCAGCGGATTCACGTTGGTGGGCGTGATGGTGTGGTCGCTTTCAATCCACGGCATCATGTGCGCGCGAGGCATGGCGTAATCCATGTACTCGCCCGTGATCAACTGGCCGTTGTCATCATAGACGGCCTGCTCCCACAGAGCCTGTCCAAGGCCCTGCGCGACGCCGCCGTGCACCTGGCCATCGACAATCAGCGGATTCAAGATGTTTCCGCAATCGTCCACGGCGACATAGCGGCGGATTTTGATTTCGCCCGTTTCCTTCGATACTTCGCTGACCACGATATGGGCGCCGAAGGGGAACGTGAAGTTGGTAGGTTCCCAGAAGTGGGTGGCCATCAAACCGGGTTCGGTGTTGGGCGGAAGCTTCATCGCGCGGTAGGTGGCCGCGGCGATTTCCGCGAGCGATTTCGAATTGCCCGTTTTGTTGCAGACCACCTGGCCATTGCTGTAGGAAACGTCTTCGCTTTCCAGCATCATGGCGCCGAACTTCTTGGCCTTTGCCTTCAGGTCCTGCAGAGCGAAATACAGCGCCGCGCCGCCGACCGCCGTGTTGCGGCTGCCGAAGGTGCCGATGCCGTACTGCACGATGGCGGTATCGCCGTGCAGAACCAGAATGTCGTCGATGTCGACGCCCAGTTCATCGGCGGTCACCTGCGCGAATGTGGTCTCTTCCCCTTGCCCGTGAGGAGACGAGCCCGTCATGACGGTAACTGTGCCCGAAGGCTCGATGCGCACCGAAGCGCTTTCCCATCCACCGGCCGGTGTTGCGGGCGACGGACCCAGCGCGCAGATTTCGCCGTAGGTGGAAAGGCCGATGCCGATCAGCTTGCCGTGCTTGCGGCCTTCGGCCTGTTCGGCGAGCACCTGTTTGTAGCCGACGATATTCAGCGCCTTCTCGAGCGGCGCGGCGTAGTCGCCGGTGTCGTAGGTGAGGCCGGTGGCGGTCGGGTACGGGAACTCCTCTTTTTGGATGAAGTTCTTCAGGCGGATCTCGGCGGGGTCCATCTTGAGTTCGTCGGCAAGAATGTCCACCATGCGTTCGATGCCGTGGGTGGCTTCGGGGCGTCCGGCACCGCGGTAGGCGTCGGTGGCCACGCAGTTGGTGAAGGCGCCGACGATCTCCGCGCGGATGTTCTTGGTGCGGTAAAGGCCGGGCATCATCAGCACGCTAAGCGTGGGGATCGCGGGAGTCAGCAGTTGGTGGTACGCGCCCAGATCCTGAATGATTTTGAGTTTGATGCCGGTGATGGTGCCGTCTTTCTTGGCAGCGACCTCGTAGTAATCCACGTGACCGCGACCGTGAATGGTGCATAGGAAATTTTCGCGGCGCGATTCAATCCACTTGACGGGCTTGCCGACCTTCATCGCAATGAAGCCCATCAGAGCCTCTTCGGCGTAGACGTTGAGCTTGCTGCCGAATCCGCCGCCGACTTCCGGAGTGATCACGCGGCAGCGGTTTTCTTCGAGGCCAAGCATGCCGGCGACCAGCGTGCGGACCAGGTGAGGAATCTGCGTGGAGGTGTAGAGATTCAACTGGCGATCCGCGGGGCGCCATTCCGCAACCACGCCGCGGGTCTCCATGGCCGAGGGAATCAGACGCTGGCTGACGATGCGCTCTTTGACGATGACTTCGGCTTCGGCAAAGGCTTTGTCGATCTCGCCGCCTTCCTGCAAATAGGTGAAGGCGATGTTGTCCGCCCAGCCGGGATGCACGGGCGGGGCTCCCGGAGCGAGCGCCTTTTCGGGATCGGCAACGGCGGGGAGGACGTCGTAATCCACTTCGACGAGCTCGGCCGCGTCGCGTGCCAGATACTTATCGCGCGCGACGACGACGGCAACCGGGTGGCCGACGAAGTACACGCGCAGCAGCGCCAGGATGTAGTGGTGCGGCACACGCAGGCCGGGGAGCGAGGCTCCACAGGGCACGGGGCCCACTTTCTCGGTGTCGATGCCGGTGTACACAGCGACGACGCCTGGGGCGGCGGCCGCCGCTTTCGTATTGACGGAGCGGATGTTCGCCGCGGCGTGTGGGCTGCGGACGACAGCGGCGTGCAACATGCCGGGCATCTGGATGTCTTCGACGTAAATTGCGGCGCCCGTGATCAGGCGGGGGTCTTCGCGGCGGCGGATGCGCTTGCCGACCAGCAGTTCCTGTTTCGTGGTGGTTGTGGCCATGTGCGTGTTCTCCTCCTGCGCGTTCTATTTCCCGGCCGCGGCGGCAGCAGCCTTCACGGCGTTCACAATGTGCTGGTAGCCGGTGCAGCGGCAAAGGTTGCCTTCCAAGCCATGGCGGATCTCGGCTTCGGTCGGCGACGGGTTGCGGTCGATGATCTGCTTGGACGCCATGATCATGCCGGGCGTACAGAAGCCGCACTGGAGTCCGTGCTCATTCCAAAACGCTTCCTGCATGGCGTGGAGCTTGCCGTCTTTCGCCAGGCCTTCGATGGTCGTAATATTCGCGCCATCGGCCTGCACGGCAAACATCGAGCAGCTTTTGACGGCCTTGCCGTCGAGTTCGACGGTGCAAGCGCCGCACAGCGAAGTCTCACAGCCGATGTGCGGTCCAGTGAGGCTCAGGTGCTCGCGAAGGAAATGGATCAGCAGCAGCCGGGGCTCAACATCATGCGTCTGGCTGGTTCCGTTTACGGTCAAAGAAATCTTCATAGGCAGGGCTCCGCGGTCCTATTGCAGTCCGGACCGGATTTGAAGATAACAAAAGACGCAGGGGGAGTGGAAGGGGAGGAACAGAGGACCGCGATTCGCTACCCGACGGAGAACGGGAAGTGTCGGCGGACTGCGACTATATTGTCGATGGACGCGAAGACTCTGCTTAGCTAACGGACAGTCGCACGGCGCTCCTACGCCGAGCGCTCGAGGCGGGACGGTAGCGGCGAACATGAATCCGGCCCTCTCGTTGGCGGGCCTGGAAAATGTCGTACGCCGACTGCATCCCCAGCAGTGTCTCTAGTTTGGGGCCGAAGGCTTTTTCGATGCGAAGCGCCATGTCGCCCGTGAGGTCCACACTGCCGTTGAGCAGTCCGGAGAGTGCTTGTCGGGAAACCCCGAGAGCCTTGGCGGCCGCAGTAATCGTCAGACCGTTTGCTTCCACGATTTCCGAGCGAATCACCTCACCTGGGTGAGGCGGATTGAACATCGGCATAAATTCTTTCTAGTGATAGTCCTCGAAGTCAACATCCACCAGTTGATCTTCTTCAACGCGAAACGTGAGCCGCCAATTGCGTGTAATGTGCAGGCTCCAGGTGTCCTTTCGGCCTCCACTGAGTTGATGAACCTTCCAAAGGGGCCACGCGGATAGCTCTAGAACATCACTCATCCGATCCAGCACGGCGAACATGCCCCGTACCTTGGCAACCAAGTCTCCGGGTATCCCCTTCTGGTCACCCAGTTCGTAAAAGCGTTTCAGCCCTTTATGGCGGAAACTGCGGATCTCCACAATTTGATCGTAAGGTGTCGCTTGACGGTTGTCAACGATCCTTTGTCTTCCGCGGCAGCGCTCTTCGGTCCGGCCATGCTCAACGGAATAATGGTTAGACAAATCCTCCTGCAAAAAATCGGGTGAGCCGGCTAGCGTCCGGCTCACCCATGCGTTCTATTCGTGAAAGAGGAGGAATGAACGAGAATTTTGGAACCGAGTGGAGCGGAAGGCGGCCGGAGGCCGCGCCTATCCGCTCCGCCCTTTGGGAACGGCGTTATTGAATTACTTGCCCTGGATCGCGACGTACTGCGTGAGGCCATTGCGATTCACCAGGAGCAGCACCGTGCCCGAGCCTGCGTTGCGCACGGCGCGGTCGAAGTCCGGCGCGCTGTTGACCGCTATGCGGTTCACTTCCTGAATGACGTCGCCTTCGCGAAGTCCGGCCACCTGCGCGGCGCTGCCGGACTCGACGTCGGTGATCACCACGCCCTGCGTTCCGGACGGCAGGCGCATGTTGCGCAGCATCTGCGCATTCAAAGTATCCACGGAGACGCCGTCGATCGCGCCGGAGGAGCCTTTGTCGGAGCTACGCTCGCTTTTGCCTTCGTTTGTGCCCGGCAGTTCGCCCAACTTCACGGCGATCATTTTCTCCGTGCCGTTGCGAAGCGTCTTCATGTCGACGTTTGTACCGGGAGGCGTCATGGAAACCTTCATGCGCAGCTGGTTGGCGTCTTCCAGTTTGACGCCGTTCAGTTCCAGAACCACGTCGCCGCGTTCCACGCCCGCTTTCGCCGCGGGGCCATCGGGCGTCACGTCACCGATCACCACACCGGAGGCTTTCGGCAACTGCAGGGCTTTCGCAAGTGCCGGGGTCACATCCTGGGGAACGATACCGAGATAACCACGGACCACCTTGCCGTGTTCCATCACCTGATTCATCACACTGCGGGCCAGGGCGACCGGAACTGCAAAGCCGACGCCCTGGTTGCCGCCGTTGTTCGCGAGGATGGCCGTATTAATGCCAATCAGTTCGCCGCGCGCGTTGATCAGCGCGCCGCCGGAGTTGCCGGGATTGATGGGCGCATCCGTTTGAAGGAAATCCTCATAGTCTTCGATGCCGAGATTCGTGCGGCCCTTCGCGCCGATGATGCCCATGGTCACCGTCTGGCCGAGTCCAAAGGGGTTACCCATGGCGAGCACGATGTCGCCCACCTTCGCGTTGCCGTTATCGGCCATCGGCACGGTAGGCAGATTGGAGGCTTCCACTTTGAGCACGGCGATGTCGGTCTTCGGGTCGGTGCCGACGAGTTTCGCTTTCAGCTCGCGCTTGTCGTTCATCGTGACGCTGATGTCGGTGGCGCCGTCAATCACGTGGTTATTCGTTAACAGGTATCCGTCGGCACGCACAATCACGCCTGAGCCTAAGCTGCGCTCACGGCGCTGCGGGGGAACGTTTGGCGCAAAATCGCGTCCGAAAAATTGGCGGAAAAAGGGGTCCATCTGGGATTGCGGGTTCTCTGCCTTGCGGGCCTTCGAGGAGGAAATATTGACCACGGCGGGCAGAGCGCGGTCGACGACGGGCGCGAAGCTCGATTCCATTCCGGCCGCTGTCGTGATATTCGGCGCGGCTGCGGCCACCGGCGCGTTCGCGGCCGAAACGTGCGTCCCAATGAAGGCTCCGGCGCCCGCTGCCACAAGGCTGAAGAGCAGAATTTTCGATTCCTTCCAAGTCTGTTCCGTAAACATTTTGAAACTTACTCCCTCGCGTCTGTTTTTGTCGATTTTTCGAAGCGGGTCGGTGCATGCGGTTGATGTCGCCGGATTTGTGCCGAAGCCGCAGGGCCAACTGCCTGGACTACAGGACCGGAAACCGCCGTCGGAGGGCAGCCCCGTTTCCACTCGTCCCGCATTGGGTTTTCGCTTTCATAGACGGAGGAAATGCGAAAGCATCCCGTGAAAAAAATGATGAAATTTTCACGGCTTGGAGCGCGTCTAATAGCGAATTGGCGGTCTTCGCCGCGCTAGAATAGTAGAGTCTTCTTCACCCGCGCGTGATCCAAAAAGAAGACCCTCAAACGGGCAGGTTTCCATGCAGCGCAAGTCGCGCGTTTTCAGTGCTTTTCTAACTTTTTTGACGGTTGCTCCAGGCATCGCACTGGCCCAGGCCATACCGCCTGCTGTGCCGGGTGGAGGTATCGTGCTCCCTTCCGCGCAACAGGCCTTTGGCAGCGCGGTCACGGAAACGGTTTCCGCGGCCCCGCTGAAACTGTCCTTGGATGACGCGATTCAGCGCGGATTGAAAGCGAATCTGGCGATTCTGGAGCGCGAAACGGCAGGCCGAACGGCCTCGGCGTCGCGGATGCAGTTTCTGACGGCGCTCCGGCCGACGTTGCGCGGTGAGATTTCCGAAAACCTGCAGCAGAACAATTTAGCGACATTTGGTTTCCGGTTCGGCGGATTCCCGCAGATCATCGGACCTTTTGGGTATACCGATATGCGCGCGATCGGGCAGATGAATTTGTACGATCGCGTCAGCCGCAAGAATCTCGCGGTGGCGGATCAGCAGATTCGCGCGGTGCAGTTGAGCGCGCAGGATGCCCGCGATCTGGTTGTGGAAGCGGTGGCGAACGCGTATTTGACGATCATTGCCGACGGCGCGCGCGTAGAAGCCGCACACAGCGAAGCGGAAACGGCGAAGGTGCTTTTTGAGAATGCGCGGGACCGTCACTCGGCCGGTGTTTCTCCGGCCATCGATGAATTGCGTGCGCAGGTGGGATGGAAATCCCGCCAGCAGCGTGAACTCGCCGAGAAGAACCGTTTAGAAAAAGACAAACTTGTGCTGGCTCGCGCCATCGGTGTTCCTGGCGGGCAGGGAATCGAGCTGACCGATAACGCTCCGTACTCGCCGCTGGAAGGTATGTCGGCGGAGGAAGTGGTGAAGCGGGCTCGCGATGGGCGCGCCGATTTGAAGAGCGCGCGGGCGCAGTTGCAAGCCGCCGAGCTTTCGCGTCAAGCCGTGCTGGCACGGCGCTATCCCACGCTTTCGGTAGGCGCCAACTACGGCGTGAACGGTGTGAACATGGCGCAATCGCATGGGACGTTCGGTGTCGCCGGTGCGCTTAAATTCGATATCTACGACGGCGGGCGCATGCAGGGCGAACTCGCGCAGACCGATGCCGTCATTCAGCAACGCAAGAACGAGATTGCGGATCTCGAAGGGCGCATCGAGCAAGAGGTGCGTTCAGCGCTGCTCGATTTGCAATCGGCAGCCGATCAGGTGAGCGTGGCCCAAAGCAATCGCGAAGTGGCGAACCAGACGCTGACGCAGGCGCGCGATCGCTTTAATGCCGGTGTTACCGACAACATCGAAGTGGTGCAGGCGCAGGACGCGCTGGCGAACGCGGAAGAGAGCCTGATTTCGAGCCTTTACGCGCATAACCTGGCGAAGGTTGCGCTGGCGCGGTCCATTGGCGCGGCGGAAGCGAACCTGAAGCAGTTCATGAAAAGCGCGAGCGCGACAAAGTAGGGAACGCGGGCGGGATGTCTGTCCGCGTGGCGAATGGAGGAAGCAAGTTGGGTAAAAAACTGATTGGCATCGCGGTGTTGCTGGTGCTGGCCGGAGGCGGCTATTACGTCTGGCTGGAGATGCAGAAGACGGAATCCACTGACGACGCCCAGGTGGATGGCAGCATCATCTCGGTGAGTTCGCGTATTCCCGGTCAGGTGACAGAAGTGATGGTGGCCGATCAACAGATGGTCAACAAGGGCGATGTGCTGGCGAAGCTGGATGCGCGCGATTTTCAGGTGGCCGTGAATAAAGCGCAGGCCGATCTCGAAGACGCGCTAGCGAATCTCGAAACGTTCAAGACGGATGTTCCTTTGATGACTGCAACTACCGGCAGCACGCTCAACGGCGCCAAGTCCGCTCGCCTGGATGCGAGTGCGGCTATCTCCTGGGCGGAGAAGCAGATGGCCGCCGCGCAGGCTCGCGTCGCCGTCGCGCAGGCGAACGTGAAGGTGGCCGAAGCGAACCAGACCAAAGCCGATCAGGATGTCCAGCGCTATCGTGCCCTGGTCGCCAAAGACGAAATCTCAAAGCAGCAATTCGACCAAGCCGTTGCTTCGGCGGCCGCAGCGAAGGCCACGGTGGATGCGCAGAAAGCGTCGGTTGTCGAAGCACAGCACGGCATCGCGGCGGCGGAAGTTGCCATCGATCAAGCGAAGGCTCGCTTGGCGCAGACCGATGCGCAGGTGGCGGCGGCAATGACCGGTCCGCAGCAGGTTGCGGTTACGGAAACGCGTGTGAAGGCAGGGCTTGCAAGAGTCGCACAACGCCGCGCGGATCTCGAACAGGCGAAATTAAACGTGGAATACACGACGATTGTTGCGCCCGCGACGGGTATCATCGGCCGCAAAACGGTGGACGTTGGGCAGAACGTTGGCCCGGGCCAGCAGATCCTCGCCATTGTTCCACTGGACGATCTGTACGTGACGGCGAATTTCAAGGAAACGCAGTTGCGCAACATCAAGCCGGGCCAAACGGTGAAGCTTGAAGTGGATGCCAATGGCCGGGAGTACAACGGCAAGGTGGCGCGCATCGCCGGAGCCAGCGGAGCCAAATTCAGCCTGTTGCCGCCCGAAAACGCGGCCGGCAATTACGTAAAAGTGGTACAACGCATTCCGGTGCGCATCGAGTTCGATCCCGGCCAAAACCAGGATCATGCTCTGCGGCCCGGTATGTCCGTGACACCTTCGGTCAAGGTGCAGTAGGCGGATCAGCGCAATCACTGGAATCTGAATGAGTACTGTTTCCGAACCCGCGGCGCCTGCTTTAGAGGCCGCGTGGAAGCCAAAATTTAACCCCTGGACCATCGCCGGAGTGGTCACCCTGGCCACGTTCATGGAGGTGCTGGATACCAGCATCGCGAACGTGGCGCTGCCGCACATTGCGGGCAACCTTTCTATTAGTGAAGACGAAGCCACGTGGGTGCTCTCGTCGTATCTGGTGGCCAACGCCGTTGTGCTGCCAATTAGCGCGTGGCTTTCGACGAAGTTCGGCCGCAAACGTTTTTACATGACCTGCGTCTGGCTGTTCGGCCTGAGCTCGCTTGCCTGCGGACTTGCTCCCAACCTGCCGACCCTGGTGCTGTTCCGCATTCTTCAAGGCCTGGGAGGCGGGGGACTTGCTCCCACCGAACAAGCCATCTTGGCGGACACGTTCCCTCCGGAAAAGCGAGGGCAGGCATTCTCTGTCTATGGAATGGCCGTCGTGGTTGCGCCCATTGTGGGTCCGACGCTTGGCGGCTACATTACCGATAATTTCAACTGGCGCTGGCTATTCCTGATCAACGTGCCGGTGGCCATCGTGTCGCTGTATTTGAGCGGGCGCGTGCTGGAAGATCCTCCGTATCTCACCCGCTTGCGCAAAGCGATGTACACGGTGGATTACGTGGGTCTGGCGCTGCTCGCCATTGGTATCGGTGCATTGCAGGTGACTCTTGATAAGGGCGAGCGCGAAGATTGGTTCTCTTCGCCGTTCATCGTCATGTTTGCGGTCACGGCGGTTGTCGCGATCGTCACGGCGTTGATCTGGGAGTATCATCACCCGCATCCGGTGTTGGATGTGCGGCTGTTCAAGGTGCGGAACTTTTCGGTGGCCTGCATCATGATGTTCATGCTGGGCGCGTCGCTCTACGGGGCTACGGTGCTGATTCCGCAGTTTCTGCAAACCTTGATGGGTTACACCGCGATGCAGGCAGGTATGGTGCTGTCTCCAGGCGGCATCGTGATGATCCTCACCATGCCGATTGTGGGCCGCATGGTGACGCGCGTCGATCCGCGCAAAATGATCTTCTTCGGCTTCCTGAGCACATCGCTCGCGCTGTTCTACATGCTGAATCTGAACCTGGAAGTGAACTTCGCTGTTCCGGTAATGATGCGCATTTACCAGTGCGTGGGCCTCGGGTTCCTGTGGATTCCTATTTCCACGATGTGCTACGAAGGTGTGCCGCCGGATAAGAACAACAACGTCTCTGGCATGACGAACCTGGCGCGCAATCTGGGCGGAAGCCTGGGCATTGCCGGGATTTCGGTGATTCTCTCGCAGCGTTCGCAGTACCACCAGAGCGTATTGTCTTCGCACCTGAGCGAATACGACCCCACCATGCAGCAATGGCTCAAAGGCCTGACCGAAAAGTTTATGGCGCTGGGCAACGATTCGGTTCATGCGACGCAGATGGCGTACCAGACGATTTACGGCACGATGCAACGGCAAGCGGTGCTGCTGGGGTCATTGGATGCGATCTTCGTCTTCGCGTGCATTTGTCTGGCGATGACGCCGTTTGCGTTCCTGATGAAGAAAGCAAGCCGCGGTGCACGCCCGCGCGGCGGACATTAGGTTCGATCAGCCCGCGATGCTCCACAATCCGGCGATGATCAGCACTCCATAAAGGACGGAGAGAGTGAGTGACTGCCGGCCCACTTGGGCCAGCGGCATTTGCAATGACGCCGCGTCTTTTTGGCGCCGCAGTTCGGCGAAGTATGCCGCGCCGGCGATGGCCAAGCCGACCGCAACCCACGAAAATCCGAAGTAGCCGAAGGCAATCGCGGCGGTCCAGAGTGCCGCAGCGGCAACGGCGGTCGCGTTGCGGTTTGCCGTGGGCGCAGGCTTATTCTGCTTCGCCGCGATGCGCGCGTCGAGTCTTGCGTGCACTACGAAGATTCCCGCGGTTGCCTGCAGCGCGCAAAGAATCCATAAGAGCCATCCCCAGCGGGGAATATGCTGTTGCGCCGCAAGGCACGGCAGCAACGATGTGGACGTGAGTGCGATGGCGCTGGCAACTTGGAACCACTCCGAACGCTGCTTGTTTTTAACGTTCACGAAAACGGCGATAACACCGAATGCGGCGGCTCCCGTCCCCAGGATCAGGTACGGCAGCAGCGGTCCTCGCCAGAGTAGGAGCGTGCCGGCAATAACAAGGATCGGGATTTCCATCGCCAGCCATTTTGCGGCAATGGCTGCTTCCTCGCGCTGCTGTTTCCACACCAATTTCTGGCGCGCCACGGCGATGAACGGATCTTTGGCGGCGAAGGCAAGAAAGATGACGGCAAAGGCGGCAAGTTCGGCCCAATGGAGCGAGCGCACCAGTATGGCGGAGCAGACAAACGGGGAGAGCAGCATGGCGGTAGCGCCGTGCTCACGGGGGAGGAAGGAAATCTTCCCGGATTCGCTGGACGGACTTGGTCTCACGCGATGGCGTCCTCTAGGCTAGCGCGAAAACGCCATCGGTGAGTAGTGCTTTTAGGTTTATTTCGTTACTGGCTGGAGCGTGCGGCTGGAGATCACGTGGTCGATCAGGCCGTATTTCACCGCTTGCTCCGGCTCCATGATGTAGTCGCGGTCCACGTCGCGGGCGATGCGCTCTACGGGCTGGCCGGCGGCGTCGGCGAGGATCTGGTTCAGGGTCTCGCGCATGCGGAGGATTTCCTTCGCGTAGATGTCGATGTCGGTCGCCTGACCGGCGAGGCCGCTCATCGAGGGCTGGTGGATCAGGATGCGCGAGTGCGGCAGGCTATAGCGCTTGCCCTTGGTGCCGCAGGCGAGCAGCACGGCGCCCATGGAGGCCGCCTGGCCAACGCAATAGGTCACGATGTCGGGCTCCACCAGACGCATGGTGTCGAGGATCGCAAGGCCCGCGGTGATGGAGCCGCCGGGCGAATTGATGTACAGCGAGATGTCCTTCTCCGGATCTTCCGCAGCCAGAAACAGCATCTGGGCGATGACCAGGTTGGCGACGTTGTCGTCGATCGGCGTACCGAGGAAGATGATGTTTTCCTTGAGCAGGCGCGAATAAATATCGAAGGCTCGCTCGCCGCGCGAGGTTTGTTCCACCACCATCGGTACCAGGACAGAATTCTGCATGACAGGCTCTCCTTACCTCAAAACAGGCAACTCAACAGACAAATCAAATGGTCGAACCCAGGCGGGCAGCGGCAGGCCGCTCCAGCACCCTGGTTCGCGGGCGGGCCAAACGCCGGCGCTTATTTCCCAGCGCCTTCGCCAATGCGGCGATTGTTGTGCCCCCCAAATAATCTATGATACGCGACCGCAACTCCGTCCATGAATCGTGCATTCCGCAGGCGACCTTGTTATTGCACTCGGAATGGCCGCCGATGCAGCGGTCGAAGCGCCCCGCGCCGTCCATGGCTTCGACGACGCGCAGCATGGTGATCTCATCGGCCGGAATCGCCAGGCGGAAGCCTCCGCGCGGGCCTTTGCTCGATTTCAGAAAGCCGTCGCGGGCAAGGTCCTGCAGAATTTTCGCAAGGAAATGCCCGGGAATATCGGACTCAATCGCAATGTTTTTCGCAAGCGCATACTCGCCCCTCGGCAGCGTGGCGATCTGCACCATGGCGCGGATCGCGTATTCAGCGGAGCGGGAGAAAATCATCGGCTCTTCAAGTGTAGCGGAACGGGCGAAGGAAACCGCGGAACAAGCTGTTCAGAATGTCCCGAGCCAACCGTTCAACACTCGCCGTGCGAGCGCCGATGTGTCGAAGGCGTGCGGGTCCACGGTGGATTCGAGCGTCGCAACGTCGCCGCAGTTGACGGGCTGCGCCGACCAATCGAGGATCATCTCCGGGGTGATCTCGGGATGAAATTGGATGCCGTACGCGTTCTTCCCGCAGCGGAACGCCTGGTTGCGGCAGTTGTCGGAGTAAGCAAGCCACTCGGCCCCGGCGGGCATGTCGAACGTTTCGCCGTGCCAGTGGCAGAAGGTGGTGGGGGATTCGAGGCTGCCAAACAGCGCGTCATCCTTTGCGGCATCCGTGAAATACACCGGAGCCCAGCCGATCTCCTTCACTCGATTCTTATAAACCGGGGCGCCCAGAGTCTTTGCCATCAGTTGCGCTCCCAGGCAAATCCCCAACACCGGAATCTGTGCTTTAAGGGCTTTTTCGATCAATTTCATCTCGGCTATCAGCCCGGGGTTAGGGTCGTTGGCAGACTGCGGCCCGCCCATGACGATGACTCCGGTTGTGCCACTAAGCTGCAATGGCTGCCCTAGGTCTATGTATTGAAAGGATTTATTTTCCTCTTGCAAACAATTTTCAAAAAAGCCGAGATGCTCGAAATCTTCGTGCCTTAATACAGAGATCACAGAATCCCAGTATAAACCGTGTTGAATCATGCCTTCCTGCCGATATACTGCGAAGAGGAATGCATTCTCAACGCCATGGGCCGGGCGCGGGATGTCACTGTACGACGTGCAAATACTGATCGCCGACGATAGCATTGTCTCCCGGCACCTGCTGGACGCCACCCTGCGTAAGTGGGGTTATGACGTCGTCGTCGCCTGCGACGGCACGGAGGCGTGGAATATCCTGCAATCCCAGAACTCGCCAAAGATCGCGATTCTCGATTGGATGATGCCGGGCATGACGGGTCTTGAAGTCTGCCGCCGGACGCGTGCCAACGCCAAGGAAAAAGACGTCTACACCTACATCATCCTGCTGACGTCGAAGAGCCAGCGCGAGGATTTGATCGAAGGCATGGAGTCGGGCGCCGACGACTATCTGACGAAGCCGTTCGATCAGCATGAATTGAAAGTACGGCTGCGTCCTGGCATCCGCATTCTGGAACTGCACCACGAGTTGATCTCGGCGCGGGAAGAATTGCGCGATCAGGCCACGAAAGACTTCCTCACGCGCATCTGGAACCGTTCGTCGATCCTGGACATTCTGGCTCGTGAGTTGATCCGAGGCACCCGGGAAAACAAACCCGTGGGCGTGATACTGGCGGATCTGGATCACTTCAAATCGATCAACGACGGCTACGGACACTTTGCGGGCGATGCCGTGCTGCGCGAGTTTGTCCGCCGCATGGGCGGCGCGATGCGGCCCTACGATTCCATGGGACGTTACGGCGGCGAAGAGTTTCTCATCATCCTTCCCGGTTGCGATGGCGACGACACGCACAGGCAGGCCGAGCGCATGCGGATCGCACTAGCCAACGAAGCGATGGCGATTAACGACGATCTCAAAACCGTCAGTTGCAGTTTCGGCGCCACGGCGTGGCTGCCCGGCGAGTCGGTCACCGAGGAATCGCTGATCCGTGTTTCGGACGACGCTTTATATAGGGCCAAGCGCGCTGGGCGTAATCGAGTGGTCTACGTTCCCTACGATAAATTCGCCCCGGACGTAGAATCCGCCGAAGTGCGGCCCACCGGCGCCCGCAAGTAAAGTGCGGAGGGCCGTTCTTCCGGCGAGCCCTTTATCTTGCCGTCCAGTTTCTTGCAGGCTGGGTTCTTGAATTCCGGTTCTTGATTCCAGTTCTTAATTACAGTGGATGCGCGCGAAATCCAGATGTTACACTGGGATACCCCGACGAGAAGGGGACCAAGACGTTACGGTTCCAGAGTAATACCGGATCGACGCGGCGAAGGGGAATGGAAACCATTCCCCTTCTCGCTTTTGACGCTGGTTATTTCAGAGCGTAAATCATCGTGCACGCAACAAGAATAGTCACGTTTCTGCTGGGAGCCTGGATTGGCTGCTGCATCATTGTCGGAGTGCTGGCGTATCAAAACGTCGTCCTGACGGACCGCGTGATGACCTCTCCCACCGGTCCCGCGGATGAGTTAATCAAAGCCATAGGCCCCAATCAGGTGCGGCTGCTGCTGCATCATTTCGCGGCCGAAGAATACCGCCGGTATCTGACCGATTGGGGATTGGCGCAGCTTGGGTTTGGCATGATCGTGATCGCAACGACGTACTTCGCGGTAGACCGCCGCCTGCTGCCGACCATTCTAGCCGGTTGCATGTTTTTGATTGTCTTGTTTCAGTATTTCGCGATTGCCCCGGAGCTTGCCTATCGCGGCCGGGAAACCGATTTCCCGCCGGGCAGTCTCGCGGTGGGAGCCATTGCGCGCCGGCGAGCGATGATTGAGGTTTACGCCGGTACCGAGGCCGCAAAGCTGCTCATCGGCGGATTGCTGGCCAGCTACGTCTTCTCTTTTAAGTCCCGCCGTAGAGCGCGTGCCATTGATGACGTAATGGAAAAAAACCGGAGCGCAGGCGCGCGCGCCTAGCTGCGAGACGCCGGGAAGTTTTCTTGGCGAGCCAGCTGGATGGATGAAGTCTAATAGGCGCCGCGCACCCGCAGAGCCTCTTCCACCAGCGCCACAATCTGCTGTCTGGTGACTTCCAACTTTTCCGACGGGTCCGGAAGTTCTTCCGCGGTGATCGGATTGCCCGGTTCAAAGCGGTTCGGCGACTTCACGCCGTAGCGTTCGCGGGCGGCAAAGAGTTTCTCCACCTCCACGCGCGGCAGGGCTTTCGGTCCGCCCAGCATTTCCGCGACCAGGGTGATCCTCGCCAGATGTTCCACCGTCTCCATACGGCCGAAGGCGGAGTGAACGTCGGTTCCGTAAGCTACCGCGCCGTGGTTGGCGAGCAAAATTGCGTCGAACTTCGGAATGAACGGCAGCATGCCCTCAACGAGCGCGGGCGTGCCGGGCAAGCCGTATTCGGCGAGCGGCACGGAACCGAGCGTGACGATCAGTTCCGGCATAATGCCCAAGTTCAGCGCGCGTCCGGCTACTGCAAAGCCGGTAGCGATAGGCGGATGCGCGTGCACGACGCCGTTGATCTCCGGCCGCGCCGCATAGACGGCAAGGTGCATCGCCATCTCAGTGCTGCGTTCGCGTTGACCGCTGATTTTATTGCCGTCGTTGTCGCAAACGATTAAATCGTCCGGACTCATGCGGCCTTTGCACATGCCGGTGGGCGTGGCCAGGATTCGTTCGGCATCCAGACGGATAGAGATATTTCCATCGGTGCCGGCAATCCAGCCGCGTTCGTACATCATCCGCCCGATGCGGACAATGTCTTCCCGATGCTGCTGCTCGCTTAGCGACATGTCACCTCCAATTTTAGCAAGGGATGAGGTAGGCGGTGGGGCGGTCACCAGCCGACGCTACAATGGTCAAGTGGAAACCCGCCGAATGTGCCCGAATTGCCGGGCCTTTATTACCACCAGCGACAAAGTTTGTCCTTACTGCGATCTTGTGCTGGGCCGCCCCGTTGTTGAAGTCCGCAATTCGGGAGACCTGATCGCGGGTATAATTCCGAGCGACCGCTTTGTCACTTCGATCATCCTTCTGATCAATATTGGCCTGTACGCCGCGATGGTGGTGCACATGCAGGGAACGGGTAAATCGAATCTCCTGGATTTTGACGGCCGCACCTTATTCGACTTCGGAGCCAAGTTCGGGCCTGCGATCCGCGCCGGGCAATGGTGGCGTTTAATTACGGCCGGATTTCTGCACGGCGGTTTGTTCCACATCGCGATGAACTCCTGGGTGATGTGGGACCTGGGTGCGCAAGTAGAAGAAAATTTCGGTACGCCGCGATATTTGCTTATTTATCTATTTGCCACGTTCACGGGATTTTTCGCGAGTTTTTATTGGAACCCCGGTTTGTCGATTGGCGCTTCGGCCGGTATCTTCGGACTGATTGGCGCGATGATCGCGCTCGGGCGCCGCTCAGGCACATTGCATGGACGCGCGGTCAGCAGCCACTATACGCGTTGGGCGGCGATTATGATCGGCCTGGGCCTATTGCCCACGGGCATGTTATTCGGCATGGCCTTCGATAATGCCGCGCACATCGGTGGTTTGGCCGGAGGCTTCGCGATTGGCTGGGTTGCCGGGACGCCGCAGCGCACAGGTGCGCTGGAACATCTGTGGCGTGCGGCCGGATGGATCTCCGTGGCCATCACGTTGGTGTGTTTCTTTTACATGGCTCGCTGGCTGATGATCGCAAACGCGAGCGCGTAACTGTTACCTGGCGATGACACGTGCCAAACCGGCATTGCCCGCGGCATCGTACACGCGGACGACTACGACGTGTTCGCCTACTGGAAAATTCGGAATGCTGATCTGAAAACGTTCGCGTGCGGAGTCGGTGATTCCGTCAGACGCTTCCATCGGCTGCCATGGCGTTTGCCCGTCGATGGCGTACTCGCAGCGCCGTAGCGTGGAAGTGCCATCTTCCGAGTCCACCTGAATTTCGATCGTGGTTCCATTGCGGCGTGGAGCGCCCGCCGTCACCTGCGGCGGAGTATTGTCGATCAGAACGGGCGCGCTCGCCAGTTCCGTTTGCCTCGCTTGTGCGGGCGCGTTCGAAGGGCGGTCGCTTGCCACAACCCGGAAAACATAGCGGCCATCGGCGAGCGTATCGCTGTCCACCAAGTATGTGTTTTCGGCAACGTTCGCCTTCAATGGCTTCCACTCGCGTTCCTCATCGCCGCGGAAGTAGACGTCATAGGAAAGCTTGTCGGCTTCGGGATCATCGGCTTGCCAAATGATCTGCACTTGTTGCGGCGCGGGCCGTGTGAGGGTTTGCGTTTGCGTGCCGGCGGGCGCGGCCGCTTCGCCGGTGTCGGTTACGGTGATGGAAAACGCAGACGACGCTCCGGCTGTCGCAGTAGCCGGTTTCGAAGAACCGGACGAAAGCGACGATACCGTGATACTGCGAACCGTGGGCGCGGAATTCTGTGGAAGATACGCGATGGTCACGCCATCGATTTCGGGTGCTGCGGAGGTGAATTCCGCGCGCCATTGAATGTAGCGCGCGTTCGGACTGGCGATTTCGGCTTTTGCGGGGTCCGTGATTGGTGCCGACCAATCGCTCCACGTGGTGTCCGGCCGCGCGGAATTTCCCGAGCGCGTCTTAAATGCGAGGCCCGTGTTCAATCCCATCCAACTGAGGCGTCCCCAGCGTGCCACCGCGCCGGAGTCATGCACCGGCGATTCAAACCAGCCTCCCGCGGAGGGAGTATTCGCCAACCGCAGCAATTTGCCTGCGCTTCCCACGGCGGCGAGTGTCCCTGCGCGCGATCCTAGCAGCCGCGTCGCGTCGCTCTCATTCGTTTGCGCGATCAGCACGGCAGAGCGCGATCCGTTGGCGCGTGTGTCGAGGTTGTAAATACGCCCCTGGGCGTCGGTGAGCAACAGCATCGCGCCATCGGCGGCGGGGAGAAAGTCGTACAGATTTTCTTCTTTTGACGTCCACACGGTCTCGACGGTGTTGTCCGGCGAGATACGGTAGAGCGCGGATTTCTCGATGCCCGTCACTTCCGTGGTGGTTACGGCGGCTGTTGTGGCGGGCGTTGCAGCGGTGGTTTTCGGGGCCTCCGGTTTGGGCGGAGTGGCGATTGCCGACTGCGCGTCCGTCACGGTGATGCTGGTGGCCGGTGCGGTGACCGTGGGTGTGCTCGATGTAGTTGAAGAGGTGGCCGCTCCGGTGCGGCGAGCAACGCTGCCGCCGAGTGCTCCGGCGTAAATCGTGCCATCCGGCATCGGAAAAATCGTTCGGATCTCCGGCAGGTTCGCGTCATACAGCACGAAGCCTTTGGCCGGAGTTCCGGCGATGCGATAGAGGATGCCGTTCGGTTCGCTGCCCGCCAACAAACGGCCTTGCGAATCGAAGGCAAGCGAAGTGATGTGGGCCTGGCCGGATTCGTAATAGACTTCGCCCTTGCCCGCCGCGGTCACCTTAAAGATTTTTCCCTGCTGTCCCGTCGCCACATACAACGCGCCATCGGGGGCAAAAGCGAGCGCCCAGATGTAGGGCTCGCCGGCTGAAAAATATTCAGTAGCGCGCCCGTTTTCCACCCGATAAACCTTGCCATCGGGTGAGGTGCCCGCGTAAACGACTCCGGCGCGGTCGACGGCAACGGCGAAAATCTCCGGCTGATCGGCGGTCCACAAAACCGAGCCTCGGCCGTTGGCATCGATTTTCAATAATTTTCCGCGATCGCCAGTGCCGGCATAAATGGAGCCATCCGGAGCCTGTGCCACGCTCCAGATCTGCTGCTGATCGGAAGTGAAGAATGTATCGAGTTTAGGCCCCGCAGTGATGCGGCCGTCGCGTGTGATGGAGACGCCGGACATCTTGCCCTTGAGGAAGTCCTGGTAGCCGGTCATCTCCCAGAGCGTGGTGGTGGCGGCGAATGCAGTTGATGCGCTGAGGCAGGCAACGGCAAGAAGAAGAGAGCGATTCCAAATCGCGCGCAGGTTGGAAACCTGCCCCACTCTGGCCTCTGTCCTCTGTCCCCTAGCCTCTACGATCATTCCTTCACCTCAACCTGCACTGTTTTGGTGCCTGTGACAACGAAGCCCGCTCCGGGAGAAATTTCGACTTCGGCTAACTTTGCGCCGCGCGCCATCTGCAGATTTGTGGTGCCGGTTTGTTGACGTGTCAGGATCATGGAGAGCGAAGGCGGCGGATCGGGCAAGTCGCGACCTTCAACGGTGAAGGAAGGCTCCGAACGCCACACGCGCAGATACGCACGCTCATTCGAACGCAGACCGTTCAACAACGACAGGACCTGGCCTGCTGATTTTTGCGGTATGCCGACGGCCGCTTGAAACTCGATGATGTTGGTGGCCGTCGAATCGGAAACCGTCAAATAGAGCGGTCCCGGAGGCGTGCCCACCGGCACTTTGTAACGCGTTCGCACGGGAGTTTCCGCTCCGTTTTCGCCCGTAAAGACGGTGGTGATTTCCACGTCGTCGCCCGGACGAGCCGTGCGGGGCGCAACCAGCGCGGCGATCTGGCGTTGAGAACGTTTTTCAATAGCCCCAATATCGAGCGTCAGCGATTTCAACTTCATCGCATCGAAGCCGCTCTGCAATGCGAAGCCGAGCGTCGAAGAAACGCCGCCCGCAGCAAACGCCGCTACCGCGAGATCGCCGCTATAGACGTCGTCGAGCGATACCGCGCCGCTTTCGAACTCCATGCGGCCGCGGACGGAATAGGTCTGCGCGCCAATCGAACGCTGCGTGGATTCGATCGCGGAAAAAATCGCCATCTGTGTGAGCAGGGGCGTCATGGTGCGGTCCTGAATCATGCGCAAGCGATAGGTATTTTGACCCACGCGAATTTCGAGCGGAATCAACGGGGCTTGCTTGCCGAGCACGCCGGAAACCGCGACGTCGCGATCGGCCGTGATGGTTCCCATCCATTCGCGTGCCGTGGAAATTTTGAAGGAACTGTTGATGCTGGGCAGGAGAGCGAGAACTTCGGCGCGCGCAAACGGAAGCTCGGTCGGTCCCTGCGCAAGGAAGCGATGTCCGAAGGCATAAACCTTATCGCCATCGATTGCCGTGATGGTGCCATCGGCGCCCACCGACATATCGCCCGAAAGAAGTTGCACGCTGATCATGGAGCCGGGCTCCAGTAACTTCGGATCGCCCATTCGCTCGCCCGGGGCACCGCCGCCAGAGATGCCCTGGCGTGGCTCGAAACCC
The DNA here is from genome assembly GCA_040081855.1 of Bryobacteraceae bacterium. Taxonomy (GTDB): domain Bacteria; phylum Acidobacteriota; class Terriglobia; order Bryobacterales; family Bryobacteraceae; genus Palsa-187. The sequence continues at coordinate 36,374 of JBEBFS010000003.1, forward strand.
AATTGGCGAAGTTGCGGCGCGAAGTGATCGAGTGTGGCGGACGTGAATCCGGAAAAGGAAACGGGAGTGAGGATTTCTTCGAGGCGCGCGTCGCCAGCAAGCAGAGGTTTCGCTCGTGGCGGTAAATTGCCCGCGACGTTGCGAGGCGCATCGGGCACAACGCGCAACATGTCTTCGATGGGACGTATGCCTGCGATCGCTTCTTTCGACAACGGGAAACTCATGGCGACGGCGCCGACGAGTTTGCCATCAATGTAGACGGGCGATCCGCTCATGCCCTGCATGACGCCGGTGTTGGCAATGGGTCCGCCGCTCAAGCGCGCGAGAATGATGGACTGCTTGGGTCCAAGATTTTCCAACACCCCGAGCACTTCAAACTGGAAATCTTCCACCTTGGTGCCAGCGAAAACCGTGCGGCCCACGCCTCGTTGGCCGGCGCGAACATCTTTGAGTTGGAAGATTTCCGGCGCGGCCATCAGAGACGGACTCAGCGCGCAGGTAAGAAGGGCCGCGGCGATAGTGCGAAGTACGCCCACAAAACCATTGTAGGCCGCCGAGGTGCGCATCGCGGCAAGGCTTAAACGCCAACTCGCTTCCATACAAGGACTTATATTTTTGCCGCATTCTGCTGCGAGATCTTCGTAACGCAAACCCCTCCCCCGGCATCCCAACCCCGTAGTAGTATAAGTATCAGTCGTTCGCCGGGTTTCCGGCGTAGCGGGGCGGAAGGTGCGGGTCGTTGTAGCCAATTCGACCTAGGTGCCAGTCCAGCCTTGAATTACGGAAGGGAGGCGCTCCTTATGTGGAATCGCCGAAAAGAAGAAGAGACTCCGTCTGCGTTTACCCCGCCGTTGCCGTCGCAACTTGCGAAGGAAGGGATTCCCATGTCCACCCTGCCGAGCCGCACCAGCGAACCCGTTCAGGAAGTCAACCGCCCCGGCGGCCCCGCCGTGCTAGGCAAGTCCGTCATTGTGAAAGGCCAAATCTTCGGCCGCGAGGATCTGACGATTGATGGTGAGGTGGAAGGCACGGTGGAGTTGCAGGAGCACCGCCTGACCATCGGGCCCAACGGCAAAGTTGCCGCCACCGTCAAGGCGCGCGAAGTCGTGGTGCTGGGTACGCTTCACGGCAACGTGGAAACGCGCGACAAGATCATGATCCGCAAGGACGCAAAGCTGGTGGGCGATATCCGCACGGCCCGCATTGAGATTGAAGATGGCGCCTATTTCAAGGGCAACATCGACATCGTGCGCGAGCAGCCGAAGGCCGCTCCGGCTCCCGCTGCGACGCCTGCCGCGGCGCCCAAACCGCAAGCCAGTGCGGGTGCTCCAGGATCCACACCCACGACGCCGGCCTTAGCCGCCGGGGCAGGTGAAGTGAAGCGCTAGTGGCGCCATCGCTCACAGGATTCGAAACCAGACAGAGCCACGGACTCGACCAGTTCTGTTCGTCGCTCGAAGATCGCCCGGGGATGTACATCCTTGATTTCGCGGGCGCCAGTCAATCGACGGTGAGCTTTATTACAAATTACGGCCACCGGCTGTATTCCGACGATTTCATCCATCAGCTCGATGATTGCTTTGGGCGTGAGGGCAACTTTTTCGAAAATCAGTCGAATCCGCTGTTGACCTCGCGGTTTCTGGATACGTCCTTGGATTTTGACGAGCAGGCCTTTGACGGTGCTCTGGTGTGGGATTCCCTGCAGTTCCTTGCCCCGCCGCTTTTGCAAACGGTAGTGGGGTGCTTGCATCAGATCCTGAAGCCCGGCTCCAGTCTGCTGGCAATGTTTCACGCCGAAGAGCGGGTGGATGAGATGCAGACGTTTTCCTATCGCATCCACGATCACAAAACGATTTTGCTGGGCTCCCGCTACCGCCGGAAGCCCGCGCAAATCTTCAACAATCGTGGACTCGAAAAACTGTTTCAGGATTTTGCATCGGTGAAGTTTTTCCTGACGCGGGATCACTTGAGGGAAGTGATTGTGAGGCGGTAGGCGGTTACTGAGAAATTCGTCCACGGAGATCCCGGGCCTGAATTCAAGATTACCCGGAGTTCTTTTCAGCCAGGCTTCGATCAGTTTTTGGAAAACGTCGCGGGCGATTTCGCGTGTTTCCGTAACGGTCCGGTCCTGCGAGGCTAATCCGCGGAGTTCTTCGCGTAGCAGCTTGGTCCCGCCTCCTTTGTGCCGGTTCCCGCCGTCCCTTTATACTGCCTAGAAGGAGTCTCCTTGTCCCTCGAAGACGATCTTTTAGAGCAACGCGTAAAGCGAACGGCGGAAATTGCCGCGCTGGGGTTTAAGCCTTACGGGCAGCGGTTTGATTTCACGCACACGGTTCCGGAAATTCTGGCGACGCAGAGCGCCAAGACGGCGGAAGAACTGGACGCCGAAAAGCCCCAGGTGAAAATCGCCGGCCGGCTCCTGAATCCCCGCCGCATGGGGAAGGCCGGGTTCTTCCATCTGCAGCAATCGGGCGAGCGCCTGCAGGTATACGTCCGCAAAGACGCCGTCAGCGAACGCGACCACTCGCTTTATCAGATTCTGGACGCCGGCGACGTTGTGGGCGTCGAAGGATACCTCTTCCGCACGCGCACCGGCGAGTTGAGCGTGCACGCCGAGAAGCTCATCTTTCTTTCGAAGATCCTGCTACCGCTGCCGGAAAAATGGCATGGCCTGGAAGATGTCGAGATCCGTTACCGGCAACGTTACCTGGATCTGATTGCGAATCCGGAATCTCAAAAGATTTTTGCGACGCGAGCGAAGATCATCAGTTCGTTCCGGCGCCAACTTGAAGAGCGCGGCTTCCTGGAAGTGGAAACGCCCATGATGCAGTCGCTTTACGGCGGCGCCGCGGCGCGGCCCTTCGTTACGCATCACAACACGCTCGATATGGATTTGTACCTCCGTATTGCGCCGGAGTTGTATCTGAAGCGCCTGATCGTGGGCGGGCTGGAGCGCGTCTACGAAATCAATCGCAACTTCCGCAACGAAGGCATCTCCACGTCGCATAACCCCGAGTTCACGATGCTGGAGTTTTATCAGTCCTATACCGATTACCAGGGGCTGATGGAGTTTACCTGCGAACTGTTGAAGCAGGTGGCGATGGACGCCACGGGTTCCGCCACGGTGGAGTATGACGGCCACACGCTCGACTTCGGCAACATCAAGCGCATGTCGATGCAGGAGGCCGTGGGTGCGGAAGTTCCGCTGTTTGGCCATGCGCTGGTCGAGGCGTTTGAACGCAATGTGGAACCGAAACTCTACGAGCCGACGATCATCTATGACTTCCCCGTGGAAGTTTCGCCGCTCGCCAAACAGAAGGCCTCCGATCCGGCATTTGCCGAACGTTTTGAGATTTTCGTGGCGGGTATGGAGATCGGCAACGCTTATACCGAGTTGAACGATCCGCAAGAACAGCGCCAGCGCTTCGAAATGCAGCTGGAGCTAAAGAAAGCCGGCGACGATGAAGCGCATCAGATGGACGAAGACTACATCCGGGCGCTGTCCTATGGCATGCCTCCCACGGGCGGCGAGGGCATCGGCATTGATCGCTTGACGATGCTGCTCACGAATTCGAAGTCGATCCGTGATGTGATTCTTTTCCCGCTATTGAGGCCCGAAGGGGAGATTGGGTTGGCCGAGAAGCTGAAGAGTTTAGGAGACAGGAGATAGGAGACAGGAGACAGGAGACAGAATGGCGACTAGCCGGACGCCGGCCAGAAATTTTCAAGATCTTGTTGTTTGGCAGAAGGCCCATCTGTTTGTGTTGGCCGTCTACAGGTTGTCTTCGGATTTTCCTAAATCAGAAACCTATGGGCTTGCGTCGCAGTTAAGACGCGCCGCAGTTTCGGTTCCTGCGAACATTGCCGAAGGTTTCAAACGAGCGGGGCGTGCGGATAAGGCTCGGATGTTGAACATTGCGGAGGGCTCCCTTGAGGAGTGCCGATACTATTTGATCCTGGCGTCGGATCTTGGCTACGGCTCAACCAGCGGGCTCTCGGAGCAGGCGGAGGAAGTTAGTCGTATACTCGGGGCCTATATAAAAAGCCTGCTGTCTCCTGTCTCCTGACTCCTGTCTCCTCGCTATGTTCGAACTATTCATCGCCCGCCGATATCTCCGTGCCAAACGCAAGCAGGTGATGATCTCCGTCATCACGGTGATTTCGATCATCGGTGTTGCGGCGGGAGTCATGGCGCTTGTTGTCGCGCTGGCGGTGAATAACGGGTTCCGGAATACTCTGCAAAAAAATCTGTTGGGGGCGACGGCGCACGTTTCCGTTCTCGAGAAAGAACCGGGGGCGGGCATTGAAAATTGGGAACCGCTGGCCGATCAGCTGCGCAAGCTGCCCAATGTGAAGTCGGCGGGACCTGCGCTGTATGAAAGCGGGTACCTGAGCGGGCCGGTACAGGGCTCGGGCGTTGCCGTGAAGGGTATCGACGTTCGTGCCTCTGCGACGCTGCCGGATTCGCTGAAGCGGTTGAAAGCGGGTTCCGTCGATGGTTTGCGCGAAGAAGGCGATTTGCCGGGCATCGTGCTTGGAGTGCGGCTTGCGGAAAATATTGGCGCGGTGGTGGGAAAGCAAGTAACACTCACCGTGCCGAACGGACAACTCACGCCCTTTGGGCCGCGGCCGAGCTACGTGCGCATGCGGGTGGCGGGGATGTTTGAATCGGGATTCTTTGATCTCGACGCCAACTGGGCGTTCATGTCGCTGCCCGCGGCGCAGAGGGCATTCGATCTTGCGGACGTCGTAAACAGTATCGAACTGATGCTGGACGATATCTATCAAGCTCCACAGGTGGCGTCCGCGGCCGATAAAGTGATCGGGGCGAAACTTGCGGCAACGACGTGGGGTGAGCAGAACAAGCAGTTGCTGAACGCGCTTTCGATGGAGCGCGTCATTACCGTCATTACCATTGGCTTGATCCAACTGGTGGCCGCGCTGAATATTTTGATCACGCTGGTGATGATGGTGATGGAAAAGCACCGTGACATAGCGATCCTCATTTCCATGGGCGCGAAGACCAGGCAGATCCGCAATATTTTCGTGTACGAAGGCGCGCTGATTGGTGCGGTAGGCACCGTGATCGGCCTGATCGTCGGCTATGCTCTCTGCTACTTTGCGGACCGCTACCAGTGGATTCAGCTGGATCAATCGGTGTACTCGATCGCCTACGTCCACTTCGAGCCACGGGCCTTCGACGCCATCTGGATCGCCGCGGCGGCGATGGCCGTCAGCCTGATCGCGACGCTGTTCCCAGCCCGCAGCGCGACAAAAATCGCGCCGGTGGAAGCGCTTCGGTACGAGTAGTACGGTCCTCTGCCTCATTGACACCCCCCGCGGCCCCTCATTATCATGAATATCGGCGAAAGCTGTCTGCTGGCACTCGCAGATGGGTGCTAACCTAACAGCGGTTTCGCTCGTCTGTATTGGTTGCCGAAGTTGCTCATTTCAGGGTTTCCCAACCCGGCGGATGGGTGGCGTGTGCAGCGGCCGTTCGCTCTAGGCGGCGCGAGAAAGCGAATCGCGGCTTTCCGGGAAGTTGAGAGAAGCCGGGTTCCGTCGACGAAAACACACATTATGATCAAAGTTGAAGGACTGACTAAGCGGTATGCCCGCCATGTCGCGGTCGATAACGTCTCCTTTGAGGTCGAGAAGGGCCAAATCGTTGGTTTTCTTGGACCTAACGGTGCCGGAAAGACCACGACGATGCGTATCCTGACGTGTTTCATGCCGCCGACGGCGGGCACGGCCACGGTTGCGGGCTTCGATGTGATCGATCAGCCGATGGAGGTCAAAAAGCGCATCGGCTATCTGCCGGAAACGCCTCCGCTCTATCCGGAGATGGAAGTGGGCGAGTATCTGCATTTCGTCGGGCGGCTAAAGGGACTTTCGGGTCCGGCGCTATCTAGCCGCGTGGATGAAGTGGCGGAGCGCTGCTCGGTTGCCGACCGTAAGTACACGATCATCAATAAGTTGTCGAAGGGCTACCGGCAGCGCGTGGGCTTGGCGCAGGCGATCATCCACAATCCGGAGGTGCTCATTCTGGATGAGCCGACCTCGGGCCTGGATCCGCAGCAGATCATTGAAACCCGCGACCTGATCAAAGGGCTGGCCGGGGATCATACCATTATTCTTTCCACGCACATCCTGCCGGAAGTAGAGCAGATCTGCGAGCGCGTCATTATTATCGCCAAGGGCAAAGTGGTGGCGACCGATTCGGTGGCAAATCTGACCAGCCGTTTGCGAGGCGCTGAGACGGTGGCCGTGGAAGTGACCGGGCGGGACGGTACGTCTGTTGCGGCGGGTGACGTACTGGCGAAGCTCGAACGAGTGGCCGGCGTGCAGCGCGTGACGTCGCGCGAAGGGCACGGACCGCTTTCCTTTATCGTCGAAGGCCAGAAAGACCAGTATGTGCGGCCGGAGTTGGCCCGCGCGGTGGTGGAGGCTGGCTGGAATCTGAACGAATTGCATTCGATTGGCCTCAGTCTGGAAGAGATCTTCCTGGAGCTGACGGGCGCGCCGAACAAGGATATTCACGCGCCGCATGCTTCCACGCTGGCGTCGCCTGAAGATCCGGCTGCGGAGCAGGCCACTGGAGAAAATCAATGAACAACGCACTGGCTATCTATCGCAAGGAGCTTTACAGCTACTTCCGCTCGCCGATCGCCTATGGCGTCATGACGTTTTTCGCGCTGATCGCCGGCTACTTCTTTTACGTCTCGGTTGTGTTTTTCGTGCAGTACAGCATTCAGGCGTCGATGCAGGGGCAGAGCCAGCCGATGAGCGTGAACGATTCGGTGGTGCGGCCGCTGCTCGGAAACTTCAGCGTGATCGGTCTGTTCCTGATCCCGATGATCACAATGAGGTTGTTTGCCGAAGAGAAACGGTCAGGGACCATCGAGCTGCTGGCGACCTCACCCGTGCACGATTGGGAAGTGATCGCTGGTAAGTGGCTGGCGGCACTCACCCTGTGGGTGGCGATGCTTGGCGTCACGATGCTGAGCGTGGCGATGTTATTCATTTACGGCCAGCCGGATTGGCGGCCACTGCTGGTGGGCTATTTCGGCCTGCTGCTGCAGGGCGGCACGCTGTTGGCGTTGGGAACATTCATTTCGACCACGACGAAGAATCAGATTGTGGCGGGCGTGGGAAGCTTCGGAGTGTGCCTGATGCTGTGGGTACTGGATTGGATGTCGCAATTCCAGGATTCGGTGGCAGGGAAAGTAATTTCTTATCTATCCGTGCTGCAGCATTTCGATTCATTCTCCAAAGGCGTGCTGGATTCGAAAGATATCATCTACTACCTTTCAGCGATCTTCATCGGGCTGTTTCTGACGGCCCGGTCGCTCGAAGCGTTCCGGTGGAGGAGCTAACCCATGGCCACCAACAATACTCTGAAAGCAAAACAAACAAAGTTCGCGGCCTACACGACGGTGTATGTGCTGATTGTCCTTGCTGTGGTGGGCGCGGTGAACTTCCTCGCCAACCGTTACAACAAGACATTCGACACTACGTCGAGCAAGAAGTTCACGCTTTCCGACCAGACGGCGAAAATCGCAAAGGATCTGAAGCAGGATATCAAGATCACCTATTGGGATCGCCCGACAAATTTCACGGGGGCTCGCGATCTGCTGGACCGTTACGCGAACCTTTCCTCGAAGATCACCATTCGCTACATGGATGCTGAAAAGAACCGCACGCAGGCGATTGCCGCTGGCGTGAAACAGTTGGGCACCATCCAGGTGGATACGGGCACCAAGCATCAGGAAGCCAAGAGCCTGACGGAAGAAGAAGTGACGGGTGCGATGATCCGTTCGCTGAAGACGACGGAGCGCGTTGCTTGCTTCGCGCTAGGTTCGGGCGAAAAGTCGATCGACGACGCAGACCGTCAGGGCTATTCGCAGGCGAAGGCGCTGCTGGAATCGAACAATTACAGGACGCAGACGCTGAAGATGGTGGAAAAGCCGGAGATCCCGATGGATTGCATGATCCTCGTGGTTGCCGGTCCGAAACGCGAGTATCTGCAGCGTGAAGTGGACGCCATCAAGGGCTTCGTCGAAAAGGGCGGCCGCGCGTTCATCATGCTGGACCCGCCGCTGCAGTTCGCCAAAGAGCAGACCGACGAAAACGCTGAGTTGGTGAAGGTTCTCGAAGAGTGGGGCGTAACGGTGGATAAGGATCTGGTGCTGGATACGAGCGGTATCGGCCAGGTTTTCGGCATGGGTCCGGAAGTGCCTCTGGTGACAGGCTACGGCACGCACGCGATTGTGAAGACGATGAAGGATATTCCTTCCGGATTCCCGATTTCGCGGTCTCTCTCCGTGAAGAACGGCGCGAAGACGAATGTCGAAAAACTGTTTGAGACCAGCGCCAACAGCTTCGCCACGCAGAATTTGAAGTCGGCGGAAATTCAACAGGGTCCCAACGACAGGAAGGGTCCGCTGACTCTGGGCGCCGCCGGTACATACAACGGCGAAGGTTCGAAGGGCCAGATTGTGGTGGTGGGTTCGTCCAGCTGGATTGCGAACTCGTTCCTGCGCTTCAACGGGAACCGCGACCTGTTCATGAACATTATGAACTGGCTGTCCTCGGACGAGGATCTGATCTCGATTCGCCCGAAAGATCCGGAAGACCGCAGGCTGACGATGAGCGCCTCGCAGATGCGCGTGGTGATGTATTCGAGCGTCATTGCGATTCCGCTGATCATCATTGCCGCGGGTGTTGGGGTGTGGTGGCGGAGAAGGTAAACGCAGGAGTAGGACGTTGGGAGACAGGAGTCGGAATGTGGACCCTGCTCCAGTTGGGTGCCAAGTTACATCATGAAACCGGGTCGTCTAATCATCGCAGCTGTGTTGCTTGCCGGACTTTCCGGCGCCTTGTGGTGGTCGAACAAGGAGGAGAAAGCGAAGGAAGGGAAACCTGCATCCGATGCTCCTCCGAAGGTGTTCAACTTCAAGGAAGATGACGTCAAGCAGATCGACATCAAGCGGAAGGAAGGGGAGAAGATAACCACGGTTATCTTCGACGCCAAGGGGAAGTGGCAACTGACGGCACCCGTCGCGTTGCCGGCCGAATCGACGCAGGTGGCGTCCATCACCAGCACGGCGGCGAATTTGGTGGCGGACCGCGTGGTGGACGAGAAAGCAACCGATCTCGCTTCTTACGGTCTGGAACCGCCGCTGATGGAGCTAGCCATCACAACGAAGGACGGCAAAACGCAGAACCTGCGCTTTGGGGAAAACACGCCGGTCGGAACAAACATTTACGTGAAGATGGACGGCGACCCGCGCCTGTTTGCGATTGCGGCCTATAACAAGGCCACTTTTGACAAGGTCGCAAACGAAATGCGGGATAAGCATTTGCTCGACTTCACCGGCGGCAAGATTCAGAAGCTGGAGTTAACGGCGAAGAAGCAGACAATCGAGTTCAGCAAGATCTCCGATACCGACTGGCAGATCGCGAAGCCGAAGACCATCCGTACCGATAGTTTCACGGTGGACGAAGTGGTTAATAAGCTGAAGAATTCAATCCTGGACGGCACGGCGACAGAAGCCGACTTGAAGCGAGGGGCTGCGCTTTTTGCGTCTTCACCGCTATTTGCGGCGGTGAAGATCACGGACACAAACGCGACGCAGTCGATGGAAATCCACAAAGCGAAGGATGAGTACTGGGTGAAGTCCAGCGCGTTGAAGGAAATTTACCGCGTGACCAAGGAGATTGCCGACCCGTTCGACAAGTCGATCGACGACTTCCGCAACAAGAAGCTTTTCGATTTTGGTTTCAACGATCCGTTAAAGGTAGAGATTACCGACAACGGCAAGACCTTGACATACGAAAAGCAGGGCGAGAAGTGGATGTCTGGCGGCAAGTCGATGGATCCTCCAAGCGTGCAGGCGTTCATCGATCGCGCGCGCGAGCTTGCGGCGGTGAAGTTCCCCGAGAACGGCTTTGCGACTCCGACAACCACGATCACCGTGGTTTCCGGCGGCGGCAAGAAAACGGAAAAGGTGGAGATTTCGATCACGGGCGGCGGCGTAATCGCCAAGCGTGCCGACGAAACCAATCTCTACGAGTTGGATGCGAATATAGTAAAAGATCTGCGCCAGGCAGCAAGCGATATTCGCGAGGCACAGGCGGAAAAGAAGAAGTAGCGTGGCCCTGGGCCTGAAGACCGACCTTTACCAGCTCACTATGGCGGCCGGATACTTCCGTGCCGGCAAGGCTGCGCAGCGAACCACATTCGAGTTGTTTGTGCGCTCGCTGCCGCAAAATCGAAATTTCATTCTCGCGGCGGGACTCGCGCAGGTGGTTGAGTACCTGTTGCACCTGCGCTACACAAAGGAAGAGATCGATTATCTGCGGTCGCTGCCGCAGTTTGCCAAAGCGGGCGATGATTTTTTCGACATGCTCGCAGAGTTCCGGTTTACGGGTGACCTCTTCGCCGTCCCTGAAGGTACGCCAATGTTTGCCGGCGAGCCGCTCCTGACACTGCGTGCTCCGCTGATGGAGGCGCAGATTCCCGAAACGTATTTGCTATCGACCATCGGTTATCAAACTCTGATCGCCACCAAGGCCGCCCGGGCGGTTCGTGCGGCGCAGGGACGCTCCGTTGTGGATTTCGGCTCGCGGCGTGGGCACGGGCCGGAAGCGGGCGTGTACGCCGCGCGGGCCGCGTACATTGGCGGCTGCACGGGCACCAGCAACGTGGAGGCCGGGCTGCGCTACGGAGTTCCTGTTGTCGGCACGGCGGCGCATTCCTGGGTGATGTCGTTCGAGCATGAGCGCGAAGCGTTCGAGCGGTTGCAATACCTGCTGGGCGAGCGAACGATCTATTTGCTGGACACCTACGATACGGTGGAGGCGGCAAAGATCGCGGTGTCTTTGGGGCGGCCGATGTTGGGCGTGCGGCTGGATAGCGGCAACTTGTTTGAGCTGGCTCCGGCGGTGCGGAAGATCCTGGACGAAGGTGGCTTTACGGACGCCAAGATCATGGCGACGGGCGATTTGAACGAACACAAGATCCACGAGTTGGTGGCCGCGCGCGTGCCCATCGATATGTTCGCCGTGGGCACGGAACTGGTGACTTCCGCGGATGCTCCGGCGCTGGGCGTGGTCTACAAGATGGTGGAGATTGACCGCGACGGCGAGGCGCGTTACACGCTGAAGCTGAGTGCTGGAAAGCATACGCTGCCGGGACCGAAGCAGATTTTCCGGTTTGCCGATCACGACGTGCTGGCGCGGTCTTCCGAGTGTTTTTCCTGCGATAAGCCGGATAGCGTGGAGGCGCTGCAGCGCCCTGTGATTCTGGGCGGGCAGTTGCTGGAACCGCTGCCGACGGCGGCTCAAGCGCGTGTGAACGCCGCGGCGAGGCTGGCAAAGCTTCCGGCGCCGTGCCACAGTTTGTTCACCGTGGAAGGCGCCTGGAAAGTGGATTTGAGTCCGGAGCTGGTGCGTTTAACCGAAGACGTGCGCAAGGAGATCGCCGGATGAAGACCGTGTTTGTAGACGTGGACACGCAGATCGATTTCCTGTTTCCCGCGGGGGCGCTGTATGTTCCTGGCTCGGAATCGTTGCTGCCAAGGTTTGCGGCCCTCAACCGGTATGCGGCGTCACAGGGAATTGCGTTGATCTCGACGATGGACGCGCATTCGGAAAATGATCCGGAGTTCAAAGATTGGCCGCCACACTGTGTGGTGGGTACCACGGGCCAACAGAAGCCTGCGGCAACGTTGCTGGAAAACCGAGTCGTGGTGCCGAGTTCGACGAGTGACGTGACCATCGCCGGCGCGCAACAGATTCTGCTCGAAAAGCAGACAACGAACTGCTTTACGAATGCGAATTTGGAGCGGGTGCTCGGCGAACTTGGCGCGGAACGGTATGTGGTCTACGGCGTCGTCACCGAGATCTGCGTGAAGAACGCGGTTCTGGGGCTGCTCAAAACGGGCAAGCGAGTGGAGTTGGTGACGGACGCCGTCCAGAGTCTGGATGCGGCCAAAGCCGTGGAAGTGCTGGAATCCTTCACCGTGCAAGGCGGCGTGCGAACGACATGGGCCGAGGTAATGGCGCAGGCAGCGTAAAAAACACTCACGGCCACAGAAACCTTGAGAACTTTCCGGCCGGGTCCGCACTAACCTTTCAACACGACGAATGTCCTCCAAACCATGAAGCGGGCGTCCTCCTGCACGAGGCGCCCGTTTTTCATTTTCATGCGCTTGCGCGGTAGAGGATCCTCATTTTCGCGCCATGGAATCGCCTGTTCGTTGTTACCTACTAAACTAAGGGAGTGAATGTTCAGGACCTTGCCGCGTTTCTGGATGCCCCGTGGGAGGGCGACGGAAACCGCGAATTGACGCGCGTTGCGCCCCTTGAGGACGCAGGAGGCGCCGACCTCTCCTTTGTTACGAAGGGTAAAGCGCTGCTGTTGGCCGCTTCGTCCACTGCTGGATGCCTGCTGGTACCCGACGATTTCGATAACGCTAGCGGCCGGACGGCTATCCGGGTAAAGAATCCACGCGCCGCCATTGCGCGGGCGATCGCGGCGATTCATCCACGCAAACGCGTACAGGCGGGCGTGCATCCATCGGCGATCATCGGCGAAGGTACAACCATCGGCGACGGCAGCTACATCGGGCCGTATGTGACCATTGGCGAAAACTCGCGCATCGGGGCGGGTTCCTCCATCGGCGCGGGCACGGCGATTGGGGATGAAGTGGCGATCGGCGATCAGAGCACGCTGCATCCGCGGGTGACGATTTATTCTCAAGTCACGCTCGGCAAGGGCGTTGTGCTTCATTCGGGATGCGTGATTGGCGCCGACGGATTTGGCTATGTGCTGACGGGCGGCGCGTATGAAAATTTTCCGCAGGTGGGGCGCGTCCAGATTGGCGACCGGGTGGAGATTGGCGCTAATTCGTGCGTGGACCGCGCGGCGATCGGGGTGACGTCGCTGGGCGAGGGAACGAAGCTGGACAATATGGTGCATGTTGGGCACAACTGCAAGATCGGCAAACACGTCGTGATTGCGGCACAAACCGGATTTGCGGGCGGCGTGGTGGTGGAAGATTACGCGGTGATCGGCGGGCAGGTGGGCGTCGGCGATAAGGTACGCATTGAATCGCGCGCCGTGCTGGGTTCAGGCAGCGGCGTGTTGACGTCGAAGGTGATTCGCTCCGGACAGGTGGTTTGGGGAACTCCGGCGAGGCCGCTCAAAGAATATTTGGAGCAACTGGCGGTATTGAGCCGCCTGGCGAAGGGAAGGAAGAAAGCGCGTGAGTGAAGAACGCCATCAACGAATCGACTATGTCGAGTTTCCGGCGCAAGACGCCGCACGGGCCAAAGAATTTTATGCGCGGGCCTTCGGTTGGAAGTTCGAGGATTACGGTCCTACGTACACCGCTTTTAACGACGGCCAACTGCGCGGCGGATTTCAAGCCGATGCCGCGGCGCGTCCCGCGAAACCACTGGTCGTGATTTACGCTACGAATTTAGAGGCCGCACAGGCTGCTGTCGAAGGTGCTGGCGGAAAGGTCGTGCAGTCGACCTATTCCTTTCCTGGCGGCCGCCGGTTCCACTTCACCGATCCGGAGGGAAATGAACTGGCGGTGTGGTCTGAGTAGGGCGACTTCTGCTTCTTTAATTTGCTCACCGATAGGAAACCAGCCGTAGTGGCCGGCACCCTCTATATCGTTGCGACGCCCATTGGGAACCTGGAGGATATTACCCTCCGCGCCCTACGCATTCTTAAAGAGTGTGACGCGATTGCTTGCGAAGATACCCGGCAAACGCGCAAGCTGTTGGACCACTATGGCATCGCCAAGCCCGCGATCAGCTATCACGAACACAACGAGCGTGAGCGCGCGGCGGAGTTGGCGGGGAAGATGGCCGGGGGCGAAAGCATCGCACTGGTGACGGACGCGGGAACGCCGCTGGTTTCCGATCCTGGCTATCGCTTGGTTCAGGCTGCCATTGAGCACGGCGTGACGGTTGTGCCGATTCCAGGGCCTTCCGCAGCGATTGGCGCACTCAGCGCATCGGGGCTTGCGACGGATTCATTTCGCTTCTGCGGATTTCTTCCGCCAAAATCGTCGCAGCGAAGAAAAGTACTTGAGGACTCCAAGCACGAGAGCGGTACGCTAATTTTCTACGAGACGCCGCACCGAATTCTGGAAGCTTTGGAGGACATCCGAGCGGTGATGCCAGGCAGACCCGTGGTGGTGGCGCGCGAACTGACGAAGATGCATGAGGAGTTTTTGCGCGGCACCGCTGCGGAGATTCATGCACGACTGGCCGCGCGGCCTGCCGTAAAAGGCGAGATCACGCTGTTGATCGGCAAGGGTGACGCGCCGGAGGCGGATACGGGCGTTCCGGTAGAAGCTGCGGTACTCGTTTTAGAAAAACAGGGGTTGCCACGTATGGATGCCATCAAGCAGGTGGCGAAGGAACGCGGCTTGAATAAGCGCGACGTTTACCGTTTGATGACCGAAGCGCCGAAACACAAGTAGAGCAGGCAGACAAAAGAACGGGCAACCCGCCGAACCTGACCAAGACGGATGCCCCGTTTCCTCACTCCACGATGATTGGGCTTAGTGCGCGGGCCGCGTCATCGGAGGACGCTGCGGCGCCGGACAGCAACCCGGGCACGCTTCGGGAACGATTTCCGATAATTCCGCGATCATGCGAATCATCGAAGGATGTGTGCCGACAGTTCCCGCACGAGCCATTAGGATGCCTCTTTCCTCGCAAACGGCGCGGGCTTCGATGTCGAGATCGTAGAGCACTTCCATGTGATCGGAGAGAAAGCCGATGGGCGCAATCACCACGCGGCTGCCCGGAGCGAGCGAGCGCAAGTGATCGCAAATATCGGGCTCCAGCCAAGGCTGCGTCGGAGGGCCGCTGCGGCTTTGATAGAGAAGCTTCCAATCATGTACGCCGGCTGCGGCGGCAACCGTAGCGCAAGCGCGTTCGAGTTCTCCCACATAAGGACTCGCCTGCGCCATCGACATCGGAACGCTGTGCGCAGTGAAAAGGATGCTGGCACCAGGGACTTCGGCAAGCGCGGTATTCACGCGATCTGTCATTGCATCCAAAAATTTTGGATGCGCGGAGAAAGGGCGGATCTTGAAAATCTCCGGTGCACCTTCGCCAACAGCAGCGCGCGCACGTGCAATATCTTCCTGATACTGGCGGCATCCAGAGTACGAACCGAATGCAGATGTCGCGAATGCAACGGCGCGCCTGATTCCGTCCTCGCGCATCTGCCGCACGGTATCTTCGATCATCGGATGCCAGTTGCGATTGCCCCAGTAAATGGGGATGTTTACAACTTTGCGCAACTCGGCGATCAATTCGCGATTGTGATCATTGATGGGGCTTCGGCCATCGAAGTGATAGTAGTGTTCCGCAACTTCGAGCATTCGCTCGCGAGGCACATTCCGTCCGCGCAACACGTTTTCGAGAAACGGAAGGACATCGTCATGTTTTTCGGGGCCGCCGAAGGAGATTAAGAGGAGAGCGTCGAAGGACACCTCTCCATTTTACAGATGGGGTATAATGAAATGGTTCTTCCTTCCCGATAGCGCCTCTGCAGGCGTTGCTTCAAATCTAAACCCAATGCTTGCTCTAACCATTACGGCAACCGTACATATTGGTGTTTTCGGGTCGTTCCATCCGAAAGTGCTGGAACTACGCCCTGCCGCCGGTACGGTATTGCACGTCCAGGACAGAGGGCAGAGCAAAATCTTGCAGGGCATGGAAACGCTAAAAATTACAGGTCCGCTGTATGTGAGTGGCGGTAACGGCGAACCGGTGCGTTTTTCGCTCGCGGTGCCTGGCGTTGTTCGAAGAGAATATGCCGGTCGACTGACAGTAAAAAAGCGCGGCGTAGAGTTGATTCCTATCGTAGAAATGAGCCGCGAGACGGCGGTGACTTCGATTCTTGCCGGAGAGGGCGCGGATGCATTGCCACTCGAAGCAAGAAAAGCGCAAGCGATTGCCGCGCGTTCTTATTTAGCGGCGGTGCATGGAAGGCACGAAGGTTTCGATTTCTGTGACACCACGCATTGCCAGAAGTTGAATGGCGCCTCTGCGGCCGCGAGTGTGGCGGCGCGTGCTGTGCGCGATACGCGCGAAGTTGTACTGATGTATCGCGGCACCATTGTGCCCGCGCTTTACACCGCGAATTGTGGGGGTCGCACGAAGACGCCCATCGATGCGGGGTGGATGGTGGCAGGCTATCCCTACTTCCCCGTTGCCTGTCCTCTTAAAGGAGACGGCGCCGGACACGGGATTGGGCTTTGCCAGTTGGGCGCTCAATCAATGGCGCAGCGCGGCGCCACGTTCGATCAAATTCTCTCGCACTTCTTCCCGCACACCACGCTCGAAAGCGTAACGCAACAGGTGCCCGTGCTCATCTCGGATACGGGTGTCCACGCAGCATGGTAAGTGCGCGGTAGATCTGCTCAGCAAGCACCACGCGCGCGAGTTCGTGCGGCATCGTCATTGCCGATAATCCCAACAAAAAATCCGCACGTGGTCTCCACGCCGCGGGAAGGCCATCGGAACCGCCGATAAAGAACACGAGATCACGCGCTTCAATTTCCGCCGCGCCGACGAGTTTCGAAAACTCGATGGAATCGAGGGGACGGCCGAGCGGATCGAGAAGAATCTTTTTTGCCGTTGGATGTTTTGTCCAGGGATCGAAGCGATCGGGATGAATCTCCCGCATTTCGCATTTTGCATAGCGCGTGGAGCGTTTGATGTACTCCTCCGCCATCGAGTTCGCGTGCTTGTCGCGCGCTTTGCCTGCGTAGTAGAGGATGACTTTCAAAGTGAGTTACTTTTTGCGGAAGTAAGGGATGGCGTTACGGTGTTCGATAAAGTCGACAGCATCGCCAATGGCAACTCGTGCGCCGTCCACGCGTGCGGTGAGGCGTCCGCCACTTGTTAGCGAAATGATGGCGAGCTGATATGGAGCATCGGCGATAAATTGTTCCGGCGCGGCGTGCACGACGGTTTCGGTGTAGACGATGCCGGAGCCTGGACTTAAGGTGTCCATGTTATTAATCCCCCAGGATAGTAACGACGGCGGTTGCGCCAGAGCCGCCTAGATTTTGCGCGAGACCAATGGAGTGCTTCGCCAGTTGACGCTCCCCTGCTTCGCCGCGGATCTGTTGCGCAATGTCGCACAGTTGGCCCACTCCTGTCGCTCCCACGGGATGCCCTTTCGATTTCAGACCACCGCTGGTGTTGATGGGGCGTTCGCCATCGAGCGCCGTCTTTCCGGCTTGCGCGTAGGGTCCGCCGTCGCCTTTTTTTACGAAGCCAAGGTCTTCGGTCGCGATGATCTCAGCGATCGTGAAGCAGTCGTGCACTTCGGCGAATTGGATGTCCTGCGCGGTGACGCCGGCCATCTTGTAGGCTTTCTGCGCGGCTTTCGAGACGGCGCCGAAGGTGGTGATGTCTTCCTTCTGATCGAGGGCCACCTGATCGGAAGTCTGCGCGACGCCGAGGACCCTCACGGGCTTGTTCGTAAACTCCGCCGCGCGTTCGAGTGGAGCGATCAAAACGGCGGCAGCGCCGTCGCTGATCAAGGAGCAATCGTAGACTGTGAGAGGCTCGGAAATCGGTTTGCCGTTCATGGCCTGTTCGAGCGTAATCAATTTGCGCATGTGCGCCAGCGGGTTCTTGGCGCCGTTCGCGTGATTTTTCACGGCCACGGCGGCCATCTGCTCGCGAGTGGTTCCGTACTGGTACATGTGCCGGCGGGCGATCATGGCGAACAGGGCGGGGAACGTGGCTCCGGCGCGCACTTCGCCCGAGGTGTCGCCGGCGCCTGCGAGAATTTCGGTGACTTTGGGCGTCGTCTGGGAGGTCATTTTCTCGACGCCAGCGACGAGCACCAAATCGTACTGTCCTGCCGCGACGGCGGAAACGGCATGAAAAAACGCCGAACCACTCGATGCGCAGGCTGCCTCAAACCGGGTGCAAGGGACGCCGTTGATACCCATGGCCCCGGCGATGTAGGGTGCCAGGTGATTTTGGCCGACGAACGACGGCCCGGCGAAGTTGCCGAGGTAGTAAGCCTCGATTTGTGAGGGACTTACATGGGCGTCTGCCAGACATTTTTCGCCCGCTTCAACGGCCAGCGAACGCAGATCGCGGTCTGGAAAGGCGCCGAAGGCAGTCTTTCCGATGCCGATGATGGCCACTGGTCTCATATATGATTAGGATAGCAATGCCGATAGAGGGTTAACCCTGTTGGGGTTGCACGTTTGGACGGGCGGAATCGTCAAGTTTGATATGGGCGAGTGCCCCATGCCATGCGCGTCCTGACGACACTGGAAGAACGGATGAACGAGACTCCGGGCTCAACCCGATACGATGCGCTGCCGCTGTCTTCCGAAGCGCAAACCCGGTTTGTGGCCGAGAACATGCGCCGCGTGTTCCTGTTGATCTACCGTATGGTGGGCAACGTCGCCGACGCGCAGGATCTCACCCAGGAAGCCTTCATCAAAGCGCTGCAACGGCAGGAGCAAATCAAAGACCCCAACAAAGCCGCGCACTGGCTATCGCGCATCGCATCGAATACGGCGATTGACTTCCTGCGCCGCGCGGGCCGTGTCAGTTTTTCGGACATCGAAGACATCCCGGAGCCTGTGGCCGCAGGCATCGACGACAATCCGGAACAAATTCTGTTGCGCCTGGAGCGGCACAGTCACCTCGAAAGCTGTTTGGAAGTTTTGACGGAGCGCGAGCGCCTGGCCCTGCTGCTGCGCGATGTCGAAGATATGCCGGCTGAGCAAGTAGCCGAGCAACTTCGCTGCTCGAAGGCGACGGTGCGTTCGCATATCGCGAATGCGCGCGTGAAGCTGCGCCAGCAAATGGAGCGCCTGAAACGGAAGGGCCTCGCATGAGTCATCTCAACGAACAGGAACTGGCGCGGTACGCCACCGGCGAAACAAACTGGTGGAACGGCTTGTCGCAGCGCATTCATTTGCGGGGATGCGACGGCTGCCGCCGGATTGTGCGCGAGTATCGTTTGGATCGCGAGCGCCTGCGGATGCTGGCCGATGAACTGCCCGCCGGAGTTTCTTGGGACCGTTTGGCGGCCGAGATGACGGCAAATATCCGCGTCGGTTTGGCGGCGGGGGAATGCGTGGCACCGCGCGAAAAGCACGCGTCCATCCCGACGGGCTGGCGGGTCGCGGGCGCGGCGGCTGGTTTTGCGGTGTTGCTTGTGGCGGCATGGTGGTTGAACATGCCAAAAGGCGAAACGGCGGCGTTGGGGCGCGTGATGAAAGCAATCGTGCAGCCTGTGCGGCGCGGCATTTTGAACGACGAAGGCACGTTGGTGGAAGCCTCGGCGTCTGGTATTGAGGTTCGCGAAAACGGGGGGCGCTTGGGCGTGTTTCGCCAGGGAGTGCGTCCGGCCACGGTTTCGCTGAGTTTGCAGGGCACGGCGCGCGCGCGATACGTCGACTCCGATACGGGGCAAGTGACGATCACGAGCGTGTACGCGCAATAAGCATGAGCGGTAAATCTATTAACGTGTTTCTCGCGGCTTCGCTATTTGCGGCCAGTGTGAATGCGCAGATTTTTGGTCCTGGGGGCGGGCAGCAAATAATGCAACCCCCCTCGATTTCACACCGCATCGATCTGCCAGGCGATGCCCCCGTGGCATTGGTGAGTGACGAATGGGGCGGTTCCGCGGTCGCGGTGCGGGGCGGCGCGTATCAACTGGACGTGCGCTTGGCTCTTTCGCTCCGCAACACTGGGCAGCGCCGGATTCGCGGGATCACACTGACTGTGGTTTCCCAAGAAGCAACACCGGGCGGCAAGGGTTCTATCTCGATTCCGAGTTTGGATGTTGGTCCAGGGGAAACTTTTCCGATTCGTGGCGACCTGCGTTTGTTGCGGCCCCTGGGCGGCAGCACAGGCCCCATGGTGGAAGTGACGCTGGACGGAATTTTGTTCGATAACCTTACTTTCTGGGGTCCGAACAAGCTGAATTCGCGGCGCCAGATGATGGTGTGGGAACTCGAAGCGCGGCGCGACCGGCAGTACTTTAAATCGGTGTACGACCAATCGGGACGGGACGGTTTGCAGAAGGAAATGCTGGAGAGCATGTCGCGCGAAGCGGACCGTCCGCAGTTCGGTGCGCAGGTGGTGCGCGGCCGTTCGACGAACACCGCGCCGGAACAGGAAGTGAAGTTTGCGTTCCTGCATTTCCCCGGTGCTCCGGTGGAGGCGATGGACGGAACGGTCACGGTTGCGGGCAATGAAGCGCGCTCGCCGAAACTGGTGGTACATAATCGATCGTCGCGCCCGGTGCAGTATTTGGAGATTGCCTGGATTGTGAAAGATCAGCAGGGGCGCGAGTTTTTGGCGGCTACGGTGCCGGCTGAGAAACGCATGCCGTCACAAAGTTCGACGCAGATACTCCCGGATGCTGTGTTGCGGCTCGATTCAAAGAATCCGGTGCAGTCCATGACCGGCTATGTATCGCAGGTTGAATTTACCGATGGCTCGCTGTGGATCCCCGCGCGCGCGGAAATTCAGGACCTGGCTGCCAGGCGCGTGATCGCACCTTCGCCCGAAGAACAGCGGTTGGTGCAGATTTACCGCAAGCGCAGCTTGAACGCGGTGATCGACGAATTAAAGAAGTTTTAAAGCCCGCCCGGACGCCTCAGTCCGCCTTTTCCTTCGCGTAAGATAGGTCTGATGAAGTTCTATCAGAAGCCAACCTGCTCCACTTGCCGCAAGGCGAAAAAGTGGCTTGTCGAGAACGGTATTAAAGTCGAGGAAGTGGACCTCAATCAGGGGCTCTCCGAGGCCGAGATCGAAACTTTGATCGGCAAGCGCGATCATAAGCCTTTTCTCAACTTCCGCAATGAACTCTATCGCGAGCGAAAGATGAAAGCGAATCCGCCCGCGCGAGAAGAAGCGATCAAACTCATGTCGCAGCATCCGAACCTGATTCGCCGGCCGATTCTGGTGAAGGGCTCGCGCATTGCCATTGGTTTCGATGAAGACGAATTTCGCGAGCTGAGCGGACGTTGAAGAAAGAGTCCATCGCGCTGATTCTTGCGTGTGCCGCCGCAGTGGCCACTGTGGTTTCCATCGCCGCATTTGAGATTCTGCTAGGCGCGGCCTTGCTTGCAGTGATTGTGTCGCGTCAGTGGCGTTGGCCTCCCATAACGCTGCCACTGTGCATCTGGTTCACTTTAACGGTCGCCTCTGCCGCAGCTTCTGGGCACCTTGGCGCGGCTTTGCCGCAAATCAAAAAGTTTTATGTTTATCTGATGCTGTTCGCTGTGTACTCGGCGGTCCGCACGGTGGCGCATGTGCGTGTGATTGTGGCTGCGTGGGCGGTGGCGGCGGTGCTTTCCGCCGCCTGGAGCTTCGAACAATTAGCGAAAAAATACCAAATCGCGGTAGCTACGCATCAGGATTTCTACACCTACTATGTCACCTATCGTATCACCGGATTTATGGGCCACTGGATGACGTTCAGTGGCGAGATGATGATGGTGCTGATGCCGATTCTGGCGGTCTTGTTCTTCTCGCGCGATCGTAGGTGGAAGATGTGGCTTGGCGCGGCGCTGGTGCCGATTAGCTGTGGATTGCTTGCCGCGTACACGCGCAGCATGTGGCTGGGCGCCGTGGTGGGTGGTGGCTACTTGATCTGGATGTGGCGGCGCTGGATGATCCTCTCCATTCCCGTGCTGATCGGCCTCGCGCTGCTGGTGAATCCTTTTGCGATTCGGGAACGGGTTGTTTCGATCATGCGCCCGCGCGCGGAGCTTGATTCGAACGAGCATCGCGTGGTCACGCGGCGGATCGGCATGGAGATGATCAAGGCGCATCCAATCTTTGGCGTTGGGCCCGAACAGGTTGGCAAACAATACGAGGTTTATCTTCCAGCGGACATTCACAAGCCGCTGCCTGACGGGTACTACGGGCATCTGCACAACATCTACATCCATTACGCAGCGGAGCGTGGCGTACCTGCGATGCTCGCGTTAATGTGGGCCATTGGCCAGGCTCTTGCGGATTTCATTCGCGCGCGCAGGCGATTATCCCAAGATGCCGAGGCGCGCTGGGTGCTGAACGGCGCCGTTGCGGTGATCATCGCGATTATGTTGAGCGGATGGTATGAGTTGAACCTGGGCGATAGTGAAGTGCTTGGCATGTTCCTGGCGGTGATCGCTTGCGGCTATGCGGTGATCGCGTCAACCGCCGAAACCAAAGCGTCCGCTCTCCATTCCTGAACTCTCATTTCCTAAGTCATTGCCGATAAGCCATGACGTGGAACACCTTCATCCGTCCGTTCATCGCACGCCACTCGTTGGGAATTCGGCGCGCCAGTATTTGACGCTACGCTTGGCGCGCAAAGACTTTGCGATGGATGCGGAGCATGTGCGCGGCATACTTCCTGTGCACGATCTGGTGCGGTCGGAGGGGTGTCAGGGCGATCTTCTTGGCTTCATTCACTTTGCGGGCCGGATGGTGCCGGTGCTGGATGCAGGTGCCCGCTTGGGACTTCGTTTTGCCTCGCGCGGGAGCCGGCCGAAGATTGTTATCGCGGAACATCTCGGCGGGATGTTTTCCGGATTCATCGCGGACCGCGTGTCTGATGTCGTGACCTACCGGAGCAGAGACCTGCGCAACGGCGTGTTGCATGGTTTGGGGCGGCCTCGAAAGCTCATTGCGCTGGAGTTGCTGGCCCCCGCGCATTCCGCGGAAGAATTAATGCTACTGCGGGGGTGAAGGAGTTGGGCGGCCCTTTGGGCGGTCTACATTCGCCGCAAGAGTTGAGCCGCGCGGATGCGCGGCTGCCGGGCGAAGCCCCGCCCCACGAGAAGCGCTAGCCCTTTAAGCCGTCGAACGCTTTTTCGATTTCCTGTTTTGCTTCGGGAGTGATGGGCACCAGTGGCAGCCGGACGGGTCCACCGTAGTAGCCATTCAAATCCATAGCGTACTTAAGGCCAGGGATGCCGTACTTCACGGTGACCAACTGTGCGGCGCGGAGAATGCGCTTCTGCCAATCCATCGCCGCTTCGGTTTCGCGAGAGCGGTTTGCTTCCCAGATCGTCACGCAAGAGTAAGGCGCGGCGTTGGCAAACGCCAGCACGCCGCCCGAGCAGCCAATGCCCAAGGCAGGCGCCAGAATCGGCGCAGAACCGTTGAATACCTGGAATCCGGGCTTCACTAACTGCAGCATCTGAATCATCTTCTCCAGGTTGCCGGAGCTTTCTTTAATCGCAAATATATTCGGATGCTCGGAGAGCGCCACAACCGTTTCCACCGGAATATCGACGCCGGTGGCCTGCGGCCAGTTGTAGATCATGATCGGGATCTTCACTTGGTCGGCGACCGCGCGGAAATAGAGCAGTTGCGAATCGGGCCGGCCAATGATGTTGCGGTAATAGAACGGCGTGCGGACCATAGCAGCTTTGTAGCCGCGTGCGGCAGCCGCGTTGGTCAGCTCCACTGTTTCGCGGACGCTTTCGACGCCGGTGCCCGCCATCAGGACTTTGTCTGAGGCCGCGTATTCCGCAACCCAATCCCACAGCTTCAGCTTTTCCTCGGTGGTGAGGTAAACGCTTTCGCCGGTGGAGCCGCACACGACGTAGCCTGCGAGGCCCGTGCGGTTCCATTTTTCGACGTTGTGCTGAACTTTGATCTTGTAGATATCTCCGTTGTGATCGAACGGAGTGGCTAGGGGAGGGAGAATGCCGTTAATTTTGACCATAAAAGTAAAAAGGGCGGGCGCGCGGCCCGCCCCATGGGAATCGAGTTCTGGACTTAGCCTTTGACGAAGACGATCAACAGCGTGAAGATGGCCAGCGATTCGATGAAGGCGAGGCCGAGCACGAGGAGCGTCTGGATGTTGCCACCCGCTGCTGGGTTACGAGCCAGCGCTTCGGCGGCGGAGCTGACGGCCTTGCCCTGCGCGAGTCCGCAGAGGCCGGAGGCGATGGCCATACCAACGATGGCGCCCACAACGTTCAGGTTGCCCGACACTCCACCCTGCTCGCCACCCTGGGCGAACACCGGAGTTGCCGCGCACATGAGGAAAACAACGAGCAACAACAAAATCATTTTCGAACGCATTCTTGTCTTTCCAATCGGGAGTGGCGAACCACGTCCCGCCTTTCCATAAATTCCGCCAGGAGGTGGTTCCGTCCGTGTCCTGGGGGACCGGGGGCTCACACTGGAACGGGGTACTGCAAAAATCGTTTAGTGCTCGTGGGCCACGGCGCCTGAGATGTAGATGGTCGTCAGGAGCATGAACACGTAAGCCTGCACGAACGAGACGAACACGTGGAGTCCCATGAAGATCACCGGGAACACCAGTTTCGTCAACTGCAAGAACACCAGCGTCACCTGATCGCCGGCGAAAATGTTGCCGAACAAACGAACCGTGAGCGACAGCGGACGGATAAACACGCTGATGGTTTCAATCGGCACCATGAAGATGACAATGGCGGCGGTGGCCACCTTGTTCGGGAAGCGAACCGGACCGGCGAAGTGCCCCAGATATCCGATGCCATTCGCGCGGAAGCCCATCGCGTTGAAGTAAACGAACGTGATGATGGCGAGTCCCGCTGGAACGTACGGCACCATGGTGGGCGATTCGAAAGCCGGGACAACGCCGATCAGGTTGAACGACAAAATCGTGATGAACATGGTGGCAATGTACGGCGCATACTGTTCACCGTGGTGAATGCCGACCTGTTCGATGGTTCCCTTGATGAAACCGTAGATCGATTCGAATAAGTGCTGCAGCGTACCGGGCTTTTCCACCGAAAGGGACGAGCGCAGGACAGCGACGGTGATCATCAGCAGGGCGATGACCAGGATCTCCATCACCAACCAGTTTTCCCACGGGCGGGCCGCGTTCTCAGGATGGATGCGAAATAGGCCGAGGATGGCGCTGCCGAGTCCGGCGAGGTAATCGTTAAATAGGGCTGTGAGGCCCAACTCGTGTTCCATAGAATCTTATTTGGAGGGGGCCTTGTTGCCAAAGCTTCCCGACAGGAAATCCAGCACCACCGCGGCGAAAGAGGCGAGCAAACCAGCCAGGATAGCCGCCGGGGGGCTTTCCAAGTATTTCATCATAACATAAACGATCCCCGCGAATAATAAGTACCGCAAAACCAAGAACATACCGGAGGCAGCACCGGGCTTTCGCGCTCCAGGATCCGGATTCGTAAGCATCGCCGCGAATTGAACCCAGGAGCGGATGGTGATAAGCGAGAGCATCGCGCCGACCAGAAACGCGCCGCCGGTGGAAACTCCCCAGAGGAGTCCGGTGGCGATGGTGCCTACGGCTCCAATCAAAAGGGTGATGCGGGTAATTCTAGGCAGCGAAAGTTGATACATGGAAGCTCGATTCAGTGTACGTCAGCAGGTTTTACTTCTTGTTCATGTCGCGCAGGAGTTGGCGGACGATGTCCATGAAACCAGCGATGATGCCGAGAATCAGGAAGACGATTTTTAAAAACGTGGTGTGGAGCCAGTAATCGAGTCCATAACCGATGAGGTATCCCGCAATTATGGCTGCCGGAAGTGAGGTAGCGGCCGCCATGTAATGTGCCGCTGCGGCGAGGAAGCTTCGTTGCTTCGCGGGTGGAAGGGATGGCGGATTGGGGGAAGCGTCCGGGTTCACTGCTTCGATTGTAGAAGTTCGCGCGCGCGTTGAGCGATTTCGTTCACCAGGAAGCCCATCTTGGGATGAGAGGGTTCGAAGTCCACCGGGAGGCCCGAATCGCGCAGTGTTTCCGAAGTCGTGGGTCCGATGGAGGCGACGATCACGCGCGAGAGTGCGCGGCGGACGTCTTCTTCGATCCGTTGCTCGGCGGCGATTTGCAGCAGGTGTTGCACTTGAATGGCGGCGGTGAGCAGGATCACGTCGAACTCGCCTGTGGCGAGCTTGCGCGCGGCTTCGCGAAGCGGTTCCAGATTTTCGGGAAGCTCCCATTGGTAGACGGGAACAGACGTGACATCGGCACCCCGTGCGCGAAGTGCATCGGCGAGTGCCACCGATTCGCGGCCGTATTCCTGAATCGCGATGCGAGTCTCCGGGCGTCCTTCGGTGGCCGCGAGAACCTCTCGCCAGGTGTTGGGCTCGGGCGCGATCACCGCGATGGGTACGTTCCACTCGCGCAGCACGCCAGCGGGCTTTGGGCCGCGGCAGACGACGGTAACTGTCTTCAGTCCCTCGGCGAGCGAGCCCTTTGGAAAACGCGTGTCTAGAACCTTGTCGAGGTATCGCGTGCCGACGCCGGTGAGCAGAACCACCATGTCGAATCCGCCGGCAAGTAGCTTTTCGAAGAACGCCATGGCTTGTGGATTGTCCGCCAGTGGAACTTCCCGAACAGACGGCGCGACGAAGGGGACGCCGCCCTGGTTGCGAATCAGTTTTTCCATTTCTGCCGCGCGGCGGCTTTCGAGCGAAAGTACACGCAATCCATCAAAAGGCATTTGCTACAAGGCTAGCAGGAGGGGGGCGCCGGAACGGTGTGCATATTGCGAGCGGGTTGGTCACGTTTCGATCGATCGGAACTTGCTGGGACTTTGCGCGATTACGAATCGCGCGCAGGTTGCAAGCCTGTCCTACTGGCTTGCTCTGCTTCGCGCTGCTTCAGGCCATCCAGGCTGCTTCAGGCCATCCAGGATGATACGGCTCAAATTCAATCCGCCTTTCTGCGAGAGCATCTGCGCGAATTGCTGGTCGGCCAGATCAAGCATTGTCTCGTTGTCCGAATCGCCCTCGTCGGCGCCGCCGGATTTCCACCCGGAATCGCGAGCGGACTTCAGCATTTGTGCAATCAACAGGCTTTCGAACTGCCGCGCGGCTTCTTCGGCGTTCTTCGGTGTGGGCTGCTCCGGTGCTGCTGACGGGACCGGGAGGCCGGGTGAAATTTGCATTAGATTACCTCGATTTCTGCTTCGAGCGCCCCAGCGACGCGCATGTTTTGCAGAATGGCGATGATGTCTCGCGGTGTGGAGCCAATGGCTTGTAAGGCGCGGACCAGTTCCTCGACACTTGCGCCCTTTTGCAGCACGATATTCTGCGCGCGGCTTTCTTTGGCCGAGACATTCGTGTCTGGTGTCACTGTGGTTTTACCGCCGGAAAGCGGCGCGGGCTGTGAGACGTCGAACTGTGTCCGCACTTCGACACTTAGTGCCCCATGCATGACGGCGACGGGCGTGATGCGAACATCTTTGCCCATCACAATGGTCCCGGTACGCTCGTTGATGACGATGCGGTCCCGGTGGTCGGAATCAATTGTGATGCCTTCCATCTCAGCGAGAAATTCCACGGGCCGCGTGGTGTAGGAAGACGGAATGTCGATGGCGACGACGGCCGAGCTTTCCGCTTTTGCGGTGGGGATGCCGTTCAAGGCGAACTTGCGGTTCACCGCGTCCACGATGCGCGCGGCGGTCGTGAAATCGGCCTCATGCAGTTGCAGGCGGACATGCGAGGTGGGTGCGATGGAAGGAGGCGTGCGTTCCACGATCGCACCATCGGGAGTTCGGCCCACCGTGGGATGATTTAACGTCTGCGTATTTCCACCGCGGCCCGCCACGAAGCCACCGGTCATTACGGGGCCTTGCGCCATCGCATAGATCTGGCCGTCGGCCCCTTTGAGCGGAGTCATCAGCAGAAGACCGCCCTGCAGATTGCTTGCGTCGCCGATGGCCGCAGCCGTGATGTCGATCTTCGTGCCGGGCTGGGCAAACGGCGGCAGGCTCGCCGTCACCATGACTGCGGCGACGTTGCGTACCTGGATAGCCGTCGGGTTCACCGTGACGCCCATCCGGTTGAGGATGTTCGTGAGCGCTTGTGCGGAGAAGACGGTCTGGCGCTTGTCCCCGGTTCCCGCGAGACCCACGACAATGCCGTAGCCGAGCAGTTGATTATCCCGCACGCCTTCGATGTTGACGAGTTCCTTCAGGCGCGTTCCCGCGGCGAACGCCGTCTTATTCGAAAATGCCTCGGTGATCATCAATAGGGACGCGAGAAGACGTTTCATGCGTTAAAACGGAAGCAGTCCGAGCAGCATTCGATAGAGAAAATTCGGGCGGCGAATCGCGTCGCCGACGACGCCTTTGCCGTTGACCTGAATCTGAAGATCCGCAACCAGATTGGAAAGTACCGTATTTGCCGTGGTGAGATCGGCGGGCCGAACCATGCCTCGCACCGTAACGGTCTGGTGCTCGGAGTTCACGCCCACGTTTTTGATGCCTTCGACGATGAGCAACCCGTTGGGCGTCACTTCCACAACGTGCGCGGAGATCGTAGTGGAGAGCGTCAGCGCTCGCGAGGTCTGTCCTGTTGCTTTTAGATCCTGTGCGCCGGAAAGGTCCAAGAGGTTTGCCAGAGGATTGGTCGCCGCAACCGTTCCTGCAAGCGCGCCTATTTGATTGGTTGCCGTCGATTTCCGCGAGGAATTTGAGACGCCGGAGGCGACAGCGGAGGCGCTTTCATTCACGATGATCGTAACGACGTCCCCAGCCTGATTCGCGCGCAAATCGCGCGTCGCATCCGCAAGACGCCCGGAAGGCGCGTACAGGGAACCGGGCGAAGCACCGAACGCTCCGAGTTGGCAGAATGCCGGCGCCGCGCATACAAGCAGCGTCATACCGGCTTTCCCGAACACAAACAGCCGCTTCATCTTTGCACCATCACCTTTCCTTTGCCCTGAACCCTC
Source organism: Bryobacteraceae bacterium (assembly GCA_040081855.1). Lineage (GTDB taxonomy): Bacteria > Acidobacteriota > Terriglobia > Bryobacterales > Bryobacteraceae > Palsa-187. The sequence continues at coordinate 65,098 of JBEBFS010000003.1, forward strand.
GCGGAAAAGAGCTTGCCGTTCTCCGGATTTTTCACGACGATGGAGTCTCCTGTGCGGCCTGCCGATGCTGCTTCGGCTTGGAACATGACGCGAGCCGTGCCGCTGGAAACTTCGACCGCGATTCTTTCTCCGCGCTCCACCTCGCGATTTGCCGGCTTTTGGGTTGTAGGCGATTCCCCGGCGCCGACAAAGCACACATCGGGGAGCGGAGTTTCGGCGGTCAAACCATGTTTCCTCGCAAAGGAAGATTGCTCTTCTGCCCGGAACATACGCGTGATGCCGGGGCGCGGGCTGAAGCCCACGATGAGATCAGGATGGAGCGAGGCAAACAGCGGATTGGCTTCCGCTAGATCCTTGGCGAGGATGCGATCGCCTGAGACCGATATACAAGCGACCATCGGCGAGGCCGCAACCAGTGCAGTGAGTGCGAGCGAGAAGAAACGCGGCATAAGTCTGGTTCCTACGAAGCGACGTTGTTGGTTTGTTGGTACATCTCGTCGGCCGCGCGCACCACCTTGGTGCTGGCTTCATACGCGCGCTGGCTGGTGATCATGTTGATGAACTCCTCCACCACACTGACGTTCGACGATTCCACATAGCCTTGCTGCAGCGTGCCCATGCCTTCCTGTCCACCCGGGTTGCCCGCCGTCGGCTCACCGCTCGCGTCGGTGGGCAGAAACAGTCCATTGCCTACGCTGTTTAAGCCGCCGGGATTTGTAAAGTTCGCAAGTTGAATCTGCCCCGCCACCTGGGCGGCGGTTTGGGCGGGGAGCGTATAGCTGACCGTGCCGTCTTTGGCGATGGTGATCGATTGCGCCTGCGCGTTCAATGTAATCGCAGGCTCCACTGGATCGCCGAGTGCCGTCACCATATTGCCGTCGCGGTCCAACTGAAAATTTCCTGCGCGTGTGTAGGCGACGGTACCGTCAGGCCGGCGAATCTGAAAAAAGCCTTTGCCTTCGATTACGAGATCCAGTGGATTATTCGTTTGCTGAAAACTTCCCTGCGTGAAGTTGACTGAATTTGCGGACGGGCGCGTACCCAGGCCGAGCTGCAGCCCGCTTGGAACTATGGTTTGCGCACCCGCCGAGGCACCTGGCTGCAGAAAACTTTGGTAAAGCAAGTCCTGGAACTGCGTGCGCCGAGCTTTGAAACCAACGGTATTTGCGTTCGCCAGGTTGTGCGCGATGTTGTCGATGCTCATCTGCTCGGCGGTGAGGCCGCTTCCGGCACTATATAGGGCTCGAATCATTTTATTGTCTCCATTTAGACGCGGGCGACTTCCTGAATTGCCTGCTTGTTCATATCTGATCCAATGCGGAGCGCGCGCTCCAGCATTTCAAACTGCCGCATCACGCTCACCAGGCGAATCGCGGAATCCGACGGCGAGACGTTCGATCGCTCCAGGCTTCCTTGAATGATTTCCGCATTCGCAGTCGGAGCCGGCGGATCCGGGGTTCCTTTAGACAGCGAAAAGTAACTGTTGCCTAGTTTGGCGAGGGATCCGGCAGCGGAGGGAATTGAAGAAATCTCAATCTGGCCCACTTCCTGACCGCCTTGCGACACAACACCTCTGGGATCGACAAGCACGGGCAGCGCCGGATTGACGGTAATGGGGCGCCCCTGATCGCGCGTGTTGCGCAGCGTGAAGCCATCCGTCGTCGCCAACTGATTGGCTTTCGAAATGACGAAGTTGCCGTTGCGCGTGTACTCGACGCCGCTTGCTCCGTTGATGGCAAAGAAGCCCGCGCCGGACAGCGCGAGGTCCAATGGATTGCCCGTCGGCGTAATCGTTCCCTGCGAAAGATCCGTCCATTTACCCTCAATCACGGGCAGGCCATCTTGATAGAGGTTGTAAAATTCGCGGTCTGCCTTGAAGCCAGACGTGTTGGCGTTTGCGATATTATTTGCCAGCATGTCGAGCGACTCCATGCGAGCCTTCATGCCACTGGCGGCCGCGATGAGGAGGGAATCCATAGTTTGAACTGCGGCGAACGATGCACGCTGCGGGCCACTCTCGAATTGTTCAAAATACATCCGATAAGACGAGAGAACGAACCGAAACGAACCGCTCCCGTGTGCCTTTTTGAGAACCGTTTCATTTTGCACAGGCTCAACGCGCGGTAGGTTGATGATTCGTCGAGTTCGCAGGCTTTGGCGCTTCACCTGCAATACTGCCGAGCGTGAACGCGGTTGTATCCACCTCGAGCAGTGATGCGGGAATCCTGGCGATGATGTCGGGAGGTCCCGTTGCGGCGCCTATTTCAATTCCTGCGGCGCAAGATCCAGCCGCTTTCCTGAACGTAGTGAATTTGTTGCTCGCCTCGCCGGGGGAGTTTTCACCGAGCGATGAACCGGTGGATGCATCGGACTCGGCCGCCACTATTGCTGGCCGTCTCGCCTCGCCTTCACAAATTGCAGGCGCGCTCATTCGCAGCATGTGGCGCGCTACCTCGACTGAGAACGTTCCGCCATCAGCCGCTGTTGCGCCAGGCACAGGCGGTACAGAGTATGCGGAGGCAATTGCCGAGTTCGCGGCGAACGATTTATCTGTGCAGAGTTCGTCAGAGCCGGATGCATCGGCTGCGGAGTCTGTTGCCGATCCCTCCCTGCCATTGGATGGTGACATGGGGAGCTTCGGTTCGATGCAAATTCCATCGCGAAAGAGTAAGGCAAGGATCTCTGCGCTTGACACTGCGCTTCCCCAAACGAACGCGGCGGATCTGCCGTTGATTGCAAAGAACGATGCTGCGATCAATTCTCTCCCGATGGCCACAGCAACGACTGCAGCTCCGGGAGAAAATGCACACGGCTCCCAGTACAGTTCCGATGGGATGATCGCGAGTGCTCGCCCCAACATTATTGCGATTGCGGCCAACACAGCACCGCTTCCTAAGGCTGAACCGCCGATGTCTTCTCAGGAAAAAGACGTGGCGTTCCGAGCGAAGCTTACCGAAAAGCCCGCTCAGCCGGAAGATGCTGCGGCGGCGCAACCGACTGTAGTCGATGTTCGGCCGCGGACCGTGCCGGGAATGACCGTACCGAGGACGACGCTGCCGAGGACGACGCTGCCGTTGTTTGGTTCAGTGTCCAAGAATTGGACGAATGTCGAGAGCGGTAAGGTGGAAAATCTATCGAGTGAGGATTCCACGAATCCTGCCTCCATCGAACCACGCGCTTTCACAGATTTTGCGGGTGAAAGTTCCAACGGTGATTCGCTGGAGGGCAAAGGTGAGGAGCACGCGGCATTTCCAGACGATGGGGAAACGGCGGTTGTGGGCGGCACCTCGTTTGCGGATGCGGCCGGTGCACTTTCTTTTCCAGTGGCCGACAAAAGCTCCGGGACACTGGACGTGAATCCAACTCACGCTGCAGCGGATCCGGCCCGGAAACCTGATGTTTCAATGGGCGCCCCAGCCGAGACAAATTCCAAGACGCCATCACCCACTCTCAAACCCTCAGAAATCGCTGTTCGTGTTATCCGGCCTGATGCACACCCCGTGGATGTGCAGGTCCGGCAACGTGCGGGCGAAATCCATGTTGCCGTCCGGACCCCGGATGTGGATTTGCAGAGATCACTGCGAGATGGCCTTCCGGAATTGGTCCATTCCCTGGATCGCGCTGGATTTCACACAGATACATTGACGGGCGGCGGGGGAAATTCACCGCACTTGTTCACGCAGGATATCCCCGCTCGCGCAGACGTTTCGATGGAGACGCGGCGGGATTTATTCTCCCGCGATGACGGCGAGCGAAATTTTCAAGGCCCTCCGCAACAGGGCGGACAATCTTCTGGCGATAACTCGCGAGACGCACGGGAGCGGCTCGCATGGAATTGGCTGGAGCAAATGGAGGAATAAATTATGGCAACATCGTCCATCCCGCCCGTCGCGGGAAACTCTTCGATAGCGAAGTCTTCGGACACTTCGACCGATAAGCTCGCCAACACATCGCTTGCGGATAAGAACACGTTCCTGCAACTGCTGGTGGCGCAATTGAAGAATCAGGATCCGCAAAACCCGGCTGACGGCACTGCGTTTGTCACTCAGTTGGCGCAGTTCTCGACGCTGGAACAGCAACTGGGGATGAAGTCCGATCTCGATCAAATTCTAGCGGTTTTAAAGGATCCACCGGCCCCGGCCAAAACAACGGCCACGTAGATTGAGCCGGGATGTATTGGCGCAATGCACCCGGACGAAACACATCGCGCCGCCCAATTTTCAAAGGAGACTCATGCTTACCTCATTTTCCACTGCACTATCCGCTTTGAGCGCCGACACGACGGCAATCGATGTGGTTGGCAACAACTTGGCAAACTTGAACACGCCGGGTTTCAAGACGAGCACCGTCTCGTTCCATGATCTGGTCACGCAATCGATCGGCGCGGGCCTCGGCTCGACGCAAGTCGGTTTCGGCGTCGGGACTCCCATCACGCTCCGTCATTTTTCACAGGGCGCAATTCAATCGACGTCGGGTCCCCTGGACGGTGCGATTCAGGGCGATGGCTTTTTCGTGGTGAAGAGCGCGGAGGGCGCCACGCAATACACGCGAGGTGGCAACTTCGTTGTGAACTCGAAGGGTAACCTGACGGCGGCCACCGGCGAAGAATTGCAAGGGTGGACGATGATCAACGGCGTGCTGGATACGAATACGCCTGTGGGCCCGATTACCGTGCCCGTTGGCTCATTGGCCCCCCCGCAGACGACGACCAGCGTTTCGGTGGACTTGAACCTGAACGCTGCGGCCACCATCGGACCTCCCCCCGATAAGTTCTCTACATCCGTCGAAGTATTCGATTCGCTTGGGGTCTCGCACATTGTGGCGTTCACATTCACGAAGACGGCGAACCCGAACGAATGGAATTACTCGGGCGGATTTCCCGACGCCGATACCGTATCTCCGGGCACACCAGCTAGCGGGACGCTGCAGTTTGATGGCAACGGCCGGATGATCAGTCCAACGATCACCGATCCCACACCGGTCATTTCGATTACGGGCCTGACCGATGGCGCTTCCGATATGGATATCAACTGGGATCTGTTCAGCAAAGGCACGCCGCGTATCACGCAGTTCGCTCAAACTTCGGCGACATCGGCAATTGCGCAGAATGGTGCGCCGGCGGCAAACCTCGTTAGCGTTGGTCTGGCCGATGGCGGGCAGATTCTGGCGAAGTATTCGAATGGCCAGCAAACGGTTGTGGGGCAACTCGCGCTTGCCACCATCCGTAATCCGGAGTCTCTGATCGCGGTTGGCAACAGTAGCTACCAGTTGAGCGCCCGCACGGCGCTGCCGGCGATCGGACTGCCCGCCACCGGCGGCCGGGGTACGGTGCTCGGCGGTTCCACGGAATCATCGACGGTGGATATCGCGCGCGAATTCACAAACCTGATCGTCTTCCAGCGTGGCTATCAAGCGAACGCCCGCATGGTAACGACCGTGGACCAATTGAGCCAGGAAACGATCAACTTGAAGCAGTAGCGCTACCGTGACCGCATTCGAAGAGATCGCCTATTTCGCCGACGTACCCCTCGACGTCGATATCGAGCTCGACCGCCGTAAGATGACGGTGGAGGAAATCCTCGCGCTTGAGCCGGGCAGTGTGGTGAAACTGCCCCGCTCAGCGGGCGAGAACATCGACGTGCTCATTGGCGGAACGGTGGTGGGGTCGGGTGAAATCGTGATTATCGAAGACACCGTCGGTGTGCGAATTACGGATTTTAGAGAGGAGGATTAGTTGGAAGGGATGCGCCAACTGGCGGGCGTGCTTGCCGTATTTGTGCTGCTGGGCGCTGTTTTGTGGACGCTGCGTCGAGCAGGGCGGCTGACGGGTGTCACCCTTCCCTCAGGAAGAAAACGCGCTCTTTCGAGCGTCGATCGTTTGGTTCTGTCTCCCCAGCACACATTGCATCTGGTTCGCATGGGCGACCGGGAGATGATTGTCGCGACGCATCCGCAAGGTTGTACGGTGCTTGGCGAACGGCCCGTGGAGGAGGTCCGAACATGAAGACCGCTTTCCTCGGATTTGTTTTTTCCGCTGTTGCTGGCGCGGCACCCACGGACTCTTTGCTCGGCATTTCTCTTGTGCATGACAAGTCCGGTGCGTCGGTCAGCGTGCCGGTACAGATCGTACTGCTGCTGACGCTGCTGACGGTGCTGCCGGCGATTCTGATGTCGCTCACTCCTTTCTTGCGAATGACCGTTGTTTTGCATTTTCTTCGACAAGCCTTGGGAACGCAGACGACGCCTTCGAATCAGGTTCTGGTCGGACTCGCGCTGTTTCTTTCCCTCCTGGTGATGGAGCCCGTTACCAAGCAGGTGTATGAACAAAGCTGGGCGCCGCTCGAAAGCGGAAAGATCAGTGGGCCGGAAGCGTGGACGCGTGCCTCCGCCCCGGTGAAAACATTTCTCCTCAAGTTCGCACGGGAGAAAGATATTCAATTGTTCTTGGAAATTTCGCACGCGCCTGCACCTGCCGGCCCCGCCGACCTGCCTTTAAACGTTCTCGCTCCGGCCTACGTTTTGAGCGAACTCAAAGCGGCATTTCAGATCGGCGCCGTGTTGTTTCTGCCATTTTTGGTGATCGATCTCGTGGTCGCATCGGTGACGCTTTCCGTAGGAATGGTGCAACTTCCTCCGGTAATGGTTTCCGCTCCTTTCAAGATCCTGCTCTTCGTGCTGGTCGATGGCTGGAATCTGGTGGTTGGTTCGCTGGTGAAAAGTTTCTATTAGGAGCCCGCTCATGACAACTGCTCAGGTCGTCGACCTCATGCACAATGCGTTCATCACTACGTTTTGGCTCAGCCTGCCAGTGCTCGCCGTGGGTTTTGTGGTGGGTGTCGTAATCAGTTTGGCGCAGATCCTCACATCGATTCAAGATTCCAGCTTCAGCACGGTTCCGCGGCTAACGGCATTTTTAGGGGCGATGTTGCTTGCGATGCCGTGGATGCTCACGAAGATGATCGCCTATACGGCGTCTTTGTTTGGAGATCTCAAACGTTTTGCGCACTAGGGACTGTCAATGACATTGGGACTTCCGCTCAGCACGATGTATGCGTTTCTTCTCGTGCTGGCGCGTGTCTCCGGATTTGTAATGTTTCTTCCTGTTCCTGCGTTCCGCGCCGCAGCTGATGGAATTCGAGTCGTATTTGCACTCGTCCTCACTTTTGCGCTCTTTCCGGCATGGCCGAATATCCAGAACACAATGATGCCGCTGAGCCAACTTGTTGTCTGGGCCGCAGCTGAAGCAGGCTTTGGACTCGCCGCGGGTATTGCCACTGCTTTTCTTACAGAGACCTTCCAACTCGCGATGCAAATCCTCGGGTTGCAGGCCGGCTATGGCTATGCGAGCACCATCGACCCCACCAGCCAGGCCGACGCAGGTGTGTTGCAAGTGATGAGCATGCTGGTGACCGGCCTGCTCTTCTTTTCCACCGGACTCGACCGCGCGCTGCTGCGGATGCTCGCCAAAAGCTTCGAAGCCTTTCCGGCTGGATCATGGACCCCGGCCGCGCGAAATTTGGACGGCATCGTCCAGTTAGGCTCCGGCATGTTTTCGCTCGGACTTCGGACCGCGATGCCGGTGGTGGCGTTCTTACTCCTGATCGACGTCGCCTTGGCCTTGTTGGGACGCATGCAGCAGCAACTCCAATTGCTGTCGCTTGCCTTTCCGGCCAAAATGCTTGCCGCTTTGGCGGGCCTCGCGCTTCTTGCTCCGATTATGGCGAAGATGTTCGAATCGGCATCGTCCCATATGATGGAAGCGCTCGCCCGCTTGATTCTCCGGTAGCTTGCGATGGCCGATCAGGGGCAGCGCACAGAACAACCGACACAGCGGCGGCTCGAAAAAGCCCGGCGAGAAGGCAACTTCCCCGCAAGCCGTGAGTTTGTCTCCAGCCTTCAGTTTCTGGTTTTTGTCGCTTTGCTTGCGACGTTTGCCGGTGCCTGGTTTCTGCGCATTCGCGCACTAACCAGCAGGTTATTGCGTGCTGCATTTTCGCTCGCCATTTCACCGGAGATGCTGGTGAGCCTGATCCGCGATGCCATCCTGCCGCAGATTATGCCGTTGGCGGCCGGCGGCGCCGTGCTGGTGGCGGTCACCGTGTTTGCGCAACTGGGAATGTCACGCTTTGGATTTGCCACCGCGAAGCTCGCGCCCGATTTCAATCGCTTGAATCCGCTCTCTCGAATGCAGAGCTTGCCCGGGCAGACGATTCCGATGTTTTTACAGGCGGTGGCCTTGTTACCGCTGGTTGCCTTCATCGTTTACTACGAAGTGCGCGAGAACGTGGACTCCATTCTTGCCCTCCCTTGGGTGAGCGTCCCGGCAGGCGTCGTTACCACGGCGTCCATCCTCCGTGCGCTGATGTGGCGTGCGGCGATCCTCTTTGTTCTGGTGGGTGTCATCGATCTCTTTTGGCAGCGCCGCCGTTACAACAACCAACTCCGCATGACGAAGCACGAGGTGCGCGAAGAGGCCAAAGAACAGCAAGGAAATCCGCAAATCAAGATGCGCGTCCGCAAAATGCAACGTGATTTCGCGCGCCGTCAGATGATGAAAGAGATTCCGAATGCCACGGCCGTTATCGTCAATCCGACGCATTATGCTGTTGCCATCCGCTACTCCGTTGATTCGCCCGGCGCGCCGAAGGTGGTTGCCAAAGGGAAAAACTATCTCGCCCTGCGTATCCGGCAACGCGCAACGGAGCACAAGGTTCCTATCGTCGAAAATCCGCCGCTCGCACGTGCCCTCTATCAATCGGTGGACGTCGGACAGGAGATCCCGGCCAATCTCTATCGCGCGGTTGCCGAAATCCTCGCATACATCTACAGGTTGATGAATGGGCACCTTCCTGGCTAAAGAGTGGACGAAACATCAGGGTTGAAAACATCCGAAAACATCGAACCAACCGCTAATACGTCTGACTTGCCACCTGGGTTTCGAATCTATTTTCCTGCCAGCCTGCAACCCGCCGAAGGGTTCAGCGTCCAATCGAGTAGATGGAGATGCAAAATGAAAAAACTACTTCTTTCCCTTGGTATCGCCGTAGCGGCTTTACTGGCGTTGGTATTTGCCGGCCCGGCGCAACCCCCGACATTGGCGGAACAGGTGCGCGTGTCACTGGTGAAGATCCCGTACCTTTCGGTGTTTGATAATCTTTCCTACAGCGTAGATAACGGCGTGGTGACGCTTACCGGTGAGGCCGTTCAGCCCATCATCAAGTCCTACGCTGAGCAAAACGTCAAGCGAGTTCCGGGAGTCACTTCCGTACAGAACCAGATTGAAGTTCTGCCCGTTTCTCGCTTCGATGACGATATCCGCCTGCGTACGCTGTCCGCGGTGCGCAACACCTCGGCGTTGTATCGCTACTTCCTGGGCGTAAATCCATCGATCCGCATTGTCGTCAAGAACGGACATGTCACGTTAGACGGCATCGTCAATAGCCAGGCCGATAAACAGCTTGCTTTTATGGCGGCAAACCGCGTCCCGTTTGTGTTCTCCGTAACGAACAGCCTGCGCACGACAAGTAACCTGTGATTCCTCTATAGCTCCTCCGCGGCGGAGATCGTAGCACCTCCGCCCTTTTTACCCGCCGCGAGTTTGGGGCGGGACTTCGGTGGCTCGTTGGCCTGACCAGCGAGCCACCTTTTGTTTTCCTCTTATTGATCCTCAGCTTCTTCCGGCAGAATAATCCTACACTCTACTTCAATCGATCGGGCCGCCAAATGCTCTCTGATGTCACTCCATGGCTGCCCCTCCCCAGATTGCACCCGTAGCGGCGACCTCCGTGGGCTCGCCTCCTGCAAACATCGCGACCAGAGGACCTGCGTCCAAAGCTCGTGCGGCTGGCCCACGAAGTCCTGCGGATGTCGCGTCACGACTCAGTGGATTCGCGGAGATGAGCGTCCCGCTGGCCGTGCTGGGGATTGTGCTTGCGATGATTGCGCCGATGCCGTCGTTCATGCTCGACGTGTTGATCAGCGCCAACATCACGGTCTCGGTCATCGTGCTGTTGGTTTCCATGTACATCACGAAACCTTCTGAATTCAGCGTCTTTCCAACCTCTCTCCTCTTGCTGACGCTGTTCCGTCTGGCCTTGAACATTTCTTCATCGCGTCTGATCCTCATCCAGGGCAACTCCGGAACCCGCGCCGCCGGTCAGGTGATCGAGGCTTTCGGCAACTTCGTCGTCGGCGGCAACTACATCATCGGTGTTGTGATCTTCCTGGTCATGATTGCGATCCAGTACGTAGTCATCAACCACGGTGCCGTTCGCATCTCCGAGGTCACCGCGCGTTTTACTTTGGACGCTCTGCCGGGTAAGCAGATGTCGATCGACGCGGATCTTAACGCCGGATTGATTGATGAATCCGAAGCTCGCGCTCGACGCAAGCAGCTTGCCGCAGAGGCCGAGTTCTACGGGGCCATGGACGGCGCCTCGCGGTTCACGCAGCGCGACGCGGTGGCCAGCATCATCATCACCACCATAAATATCGTGGCGGGATTCCTCATCGGTGTTTTCCAGCACGGCATGGATCTGCAACGCGCGCTGACCACGTATACCGTGCTCACCATCGGCGACGGTCTGGTAACGGTAATTCCTGCGCTGATGGTATCCGTCTGCGGCGGCCTGATCGTCACGCGTGGCGCGTCTGATAATCAACTGGGTGTGGAAATGAAGCGGCAGATCTTCGCCAAGCCGCAGCCTCTCATGCTTTCGGGAGGCGTCCTGATTGCGATGGCCCTGTTTCCCGGTTTGCCGACGATTCCATTTCTGTTACTCGGTTCCAGCGTGGGCTATGCGGGCTGGAGGATGTCCCAACCTTCAACCGAAGAAGGCGAGCAGCCCGCCGCGGAACCTTCTACGCCCGCACGGGATAGTCTCGAATCGGTTTTCAAACTGGAACCTTTGACGGTCGAAGTAGGACTGGGCCTGGTGCGGCTCGTCGAAGGCGGACAGAATTCGCCGCTTCTCCGGCGCATCGCGGGCATTCGCAAGCAGCTCGCGATGGAGCTTGGCTACATGGTTCCACCGGTTCGCGTCACCGATAACCTCCAACTGCGGGTAGGAGAGTACGTCGTTCTCCTCAAAGGAGCCGAGATCGCGCGCTTCGAGATGCACCAAAATAGCGAGCTTGCCATACAACCGGGTCCCGCGATCGCAGCGGCCGGTTCCGGCGAAAGGCAAATCGAGGGCATCGCCACGCGCGAACCAGCATTTGGTATTCCGGCCGTGTGGATTCCCGCGGAGTCCGCCGATGTGGCTAGGTCGAGGGGCTACACCGTGGTGGATGCGGCAAGCGTTCTTGCTACTCATCTGACCGAACTTATCCGCCGCCACGCAAACGAGCTACTTTCCCGCCAAGACACCAAGAATATTCTGGACCGCGTCGCTGAGGACAACGGCAAAGTGATTGAAGATTTGGTTCCGAAATTGCTCCCCTTGGCTACCGTGCAGAAGGTTTTCCAGAACTTACTTCGGGAGCGTGTTTCCATCCGTGATGCGGTGACGATTCTCGAAGCCCTTGGGGAAGCGGGCACGATGACGAAGAATCCTACGCTACTCACCGAGTACGCGCGCCAAAGCATCCGCCGTCTGCTGGCAAAACCGTATTTGAACGCGAACGGTGAGCTTCCGGCATTCTTCCTGGATTCGCAGTTGGAGCAGATGATTGAGGGCGCAGTCGAATATACGGATCAAACTAGCCACTTGAATCTCCATCCGCAGAAACTGCGGGATCTGTTGGACAAGACGGCGCGCTCCGTCGGCTCGCTCGAGACGCCTACCGTTGCGCTGGTGAGTTCGTCGGCCCGTTTCTTTTTCCGGCAGATTGTCGAGGCCACGCTGCCGAATCTTTCTGTTCTTTCGCACAACGAGATTCCCGCCGGTGTGCGTGTCGTCTCCATAGGAATGATCCAATGACGGCTGATTCAATGAGGGCTTCATGAAATTGAAGAGTTATTTTTCGGGAACCGTCGAAGCGGCCATGCAACTGGCCCGCAAGGAACTGGGCGAAGATGCGCTGCTGGTGAACGCGCGGCCGTCGACGCCGGAGACGCGGTCGCTCGGTGCTTTTGAGGTGGTCTTCGGTGTTGTGGATCAGCCGCCTGCAGTGACGGTCCCCGCTCCCACCACCACGCCGTCACTGGTGGCCGATGTTGCGGAGCTCCGCAGGGAAATGGAGCGCATGGCCCGCTTCATCCGCGATTCACGCCGGCTTCCGGCCACGGTGGAGCCCCCGTCAGAACAGCACTCCAAGCTCCTGCACGCCGAACTTGCTCCGGATCTCATTTCCCAGTGCGATGCAGGAACGCCTCTGGAGGATCTGTTCGCCGTCGATCCCACGCTCGGCCGTCCCGGGAACAATCGCGCGGTTGTTGCATTCGTGGGTCCCCCGGGAGCAGGGAAGACCTCGGCGCTGGTGAAGCTTGCGGCCAACTACGGTCTTGCCGCGCAGCGTCCGTCGCACATCATAACTGTCGACGTTTACCGCATCGCCGCCGCCGACCAGCTTCGCCATCTGGCCGCGATACTCGGCATTGGCTGCGACGTGGTAGAAACACCGCTTGCTCTCGCGCAAGCCCTCGAAGAACACCGCGGCAAGGAACACGTTTTCATCGATACGCCCGGCCTCGCCGCTGCGGACATGGACGAAAGTGCCGAGCTAATCCAGTTCCTCGCCGGACACCCGGAGATCGACATCCATCTGGTTCTCTCCGCCTCGATGCGCCCCTCTGATCTTTCCGCCGTGATCGATCGCTATCGTGTATTTCAGCCTCAAAAGCTGCTCTTTACTCGCATCGATGAGGCCGGCCAGTTTGGTCCCTTGATCAACGAATCCGCGGGGCGGAATCTGCCCCTTTCCTTTTTGAGCACCGGCCAGCAGATTCCGGAGGACATGGAACCTGCGACAAAAGCGAGGATCAGCTCTTTGGTGTTCAACGGGACGCCGGGCCTACTGCGCAAAGGAGCCGCCGCATGAAGTTAGCGACCCAACGTGAAAAGCCACTCACCGATGTCGAGGCCGTCGCAGCGCCGGAAGCTGTTATGGGGACGAGCGTAGCAGGCAACCCCTACACCATTCGGCGTGGATCGCTTTCGCCCGAAGAGCGTGAGCGGCTTATTTTGGAACATCTTCCGCAAGTTCGCTTGATCGCCCGCCGAATCCATGAGCGTTTGCCGGAAAGCGTCAGCATCGACGACCTTGTATCCACCGGCGTCGTCGGCCTGATCTCCGCCATCGACCGCTTTGATTCGGCGCACAACGTCAAGCTCAAGACCTACGCGGAGTACAAAATTCGCGGCGCGATTCTCGATAGCTTGCGCGGGCTCGATTGGGCTCCGCGCCAGCAGCGCAAGCGGGCCAAGCAAATTGAAGCCGCTATTGCCCGCGCCGAACAACGACTGCATCGAACTCCTTCCGAAGAGGAAATCGCCGAGCAGCTGGGCCTATCCATCGATGAGTATCACGAATGGCTGGTGGAGATCCGCGGTCTGAATCTCGGCAGCCTGGAAAACGCTTCACCAGACGAAGAAAATCGTGACCTGCTCAAGTTCGTCTCTGACGACGAAGAAGCCTGGCCGTCCCGTCTCCTCGAACGAAGCGAGCTACAGCGGCTACTCGCCGAGGCCATATCGAAGATGCCCGACATCGAGAAAACGGTGCTCAGTCTGTACTTCTATGAAGAACTGACGTTGCGCGAAATCTCGAAGATTCTTCATTTGCACGAGTCCCGTATCTCGCAGTTGAAATCACAGGCCATCCTGCGTCTGCGCACGTTCATGGAGAAGCGCTGGCCCACGTCGCGTGGAGTTTAACGGTTGCCCGACAATATCCCCAGTGCCGAATTGTGGTTGACCGCCGAATGGGTCCCAAGCCTTTCGTCTGTCTTCGAAACGATGACAGGGGAGAGTCCTTCCGCCGATACCTCGCCGGCCGGTAATCTGCCCGCCGAAGAGGGCCTATTGTGGTCCCAGGCGTTCAACGGCGCCACTGGCGAGTTCTGGGTTTTCGCGCCAACTGCAGCCGTCGCGGGTTCCGCTAGGCTGATCCTTCAAGCTGCCGGCATGGAAGACGACGATCCGGAAACGTCGAAGTCGACGTATCTCGAAACCGCCAATCAGGCGTTGTCGAGCCTCGCCCAGGCGATGGCGGGGAAGCTGGAGCGCGAAGTTACCCCAAGCGCCGGGTCCGAGCAAAAATCCGCTCCTGACGGCCTGCGTTGGGTTCCGATCACGCTTCGTTTTTCTTCCGGGGGAGTGACGCTCTACGCTGCCGCGTCTCCGGAATTGTGCGCGCAATTTGAGAGCGCCTCGGTGCAGGAGAGGGTTTCCGGTCCCCCCGATTCCAGCGGCGACGAAGGTAGTGGAAATACGGCTCTCGCAAAGTCTAAGACCTTTGGGCTCTTGCTTGACGTTGAGTTGCCGGTAAGTGTTTCTTTTGGCCGCGCACAGGTTCCGCTCAAAGAAGTTCTGAAGCTGACCACGGGCTCTATCGTGGAGCTGAACCGCTCCATCGCGGAACCAGTGGAAGTTATCGTCAACAACTGCGTCATTGCGCGTGGCGAAGTGGTGGTCATTGAAGGCAATTTCGGCATTCGCATACAGCAAGTGGTCAGCCGTCAGGAGCGCCTGAGGACCCTGCACTAGGAGGACACTTCGATGCTTTTCGATTCGTCCAGTTTGATTGTAGCCGCGGCGCCGTATGTGTTTATCGCGCTCGCACTGATCGCAAGCTTTATTCTTTTCGCTTCCTTGAAACGTGATTTGCAGGAGCAAAGCTACAAGCAACGTCACGCGATCGATCAGATCCTGACACGGCTTCGCGACGCGGAACAGACCGAAACCATCAGTCAGGCGGTGATTTATCTCCCCGCCGTACGCTCCAGTTTTAATATTCACCGGCGTGCGCAGGCCTTGCGGCTATTGCGCCGCGGGGAGAATGTGGCTCATATCGCCGCAGCACTCAATGTGCCCCGTAAGGAAGTGGAACTATTGATTCGAGTACAGAAAATGCCAGCGAGGCGCGATCGCCGGCCCGGTTCGCCGGCCTTCGAATAGCCTAGTGGCGGGTTACGTCGGGCACGTCTTTGTCCAGCGTTACCTGTGCCTGCATTTCCCTGTGCTCCCGCATCAGGGTGACGTTGAACGTCTTTCCGGCCAGCGTGCGAAGTTTGGCGGAAACCTCCGCCGGATTGGTGACTGCGGCGTCGTCTACGCGGAGGATGACATCTCCCGCTTTGAGGGCCGCTTTTTCCCCGGGTGAGTGTTGCGCTACGGAGCGAACCAGTACTCCTTGCTTCACACCGAAATACTGCGCCAGTTGCCCTTCGATCGCTTCCACTTCCACGCCGAGCATCGGATTGCGCCATCCCTGAAACACCCTGGGCATATCAGGCACATTCGGAACCAGATTGTCTTTGGAGGATTGCTGCATCCCTGGAATCGGTCCAATCCTGACGGTCACCGTCATCGGCGAACTGTTGCGGATGATATCCACCTTTACGTCCTTGCCCACTGGCGTCTCGCGCACTAAGCGGGAAATTTGCTCCATGCCTTCCACCTTCGCGCCGTTATATTGCACGATCACGTCGGCCGGCTTCAATCCCGCTACTTCAGCCGGACTTTCGGGCCGCACCCTCGTGACTTCCACGCCTGAGTTATCGTGCAGCCTCAACACCTTTGCCCGTTCCGCTGTGATCTCCTGAATGCCTACCCCCAGAAAGCCGCCCTTTGCCATCATCCGCGGCAGTGCGGGCTGTTGCGGAGTCGCGGGAGTCTGTTGCGCGGCCAGCGGAAGGCAGGTGCCCAATACCGCAAGCGCAAACCAACTCCCCACTGTATTGCTGTACATCATTTGAATTTTATTTCCTACCCCAACTGCGTCTCACTGAATTAGACGAGACCCGTTAAGCACGGTCACGTCCACGGTCGGGCAAATGGCAAATTAATAAATCTCCGCTGATGCCTTCACCGATTGCAGCACGCGCTGGCAGCGCTCCCGCACATAGGAATCGTCTTCGTGCGCCATCAGTTCCTGCAGCATGCCCACGATTTGACGGTTCAATTCGTCCCCGCGATGTTCGGTCAATAAATCGATCGCCTGCGTGCGCAGTCCCTGATTTTCGTCGCGCAGAAGGACCTGTGTCAGCGCGCCCTGCACCGCGGGGTCATTCGCGTAGGACTTCAAACCTTCCATCGCGCGCAGCCGGATTGCCGAGTTCTGGTCATGCTCCAGAGCGAACACCAGAGCCTCGCGCACATCCAACGCACTCGCGCCGTTAACCAGCACGGCAACCGTCTCGGCGCGGATTCCCGGGTCGGAGGATCCGCGAGCCGCCGTCAACAGGAGCGCCCGGATCGCGTCATCCTGAAGAGTCCCGGAAACCACACGCGGATGCGACTCATTAAACACAATGTCCACACCGCCATCGCCCGTCGGTGAAATACTGCGGATCTGCGAAGGCCCCAAACTCGCGAGGCTCGCCAGATCGAGGTTGTTCGATCCGCCAAACTCCGGCATCACGCGCGCCGCAAAAAAACCGACAGCAAGCAGCGTCAACACTCCCACAGGCTTCAGTGCCGCTATCTTCCACGCCCCTTCACCCGTGATCATATCCACGAACTTCTTCCACCACCCGGATTCTTCTCCGTGAGGAACCGCCGCTGCCACGCGCACGGGCGCTTCCTGGGCGGCGAGCAGTTCAAAGAAATCCTCGCGGCACCTGTTCAATAGCGCCGGAGATGCCATCACGCCCACTTCGTCAATCGTCTCGTGCAACCGGCGTTGCGCCGCCATGGCGTTCCGGCAATCAGTGCAAGTGTCCAGGTGTGTGTCTACTCTTTCCTCTTCGTCGAAGCTCAGCTCGCCGTAGAGGAGCAATGCCAGATGATCGCGGACAGCCGCGCAATTCATCGGGCCATCGATGTTTTTTCCTTGCATATTGCTGTTCATACTACGCAAACTCTCCTAGCGCCTGCCGCATCTTCTGCGTGGCGCGAAACAGGCAGTTCTTGGCCGCTTCTTCCGTAGTTCCCAGCATCTCGCCGATGAAGCGCAGCCGCATGCCCTCGTAATGCCGTAACTCAAAGACGGTCCGCTCGCGCGGCGTCAATTGGCTCAGTGCCTCGCGGACCCGTTTTCGAATCTGTCCGCTATGCAGGGTGCGCAATGGATCGCCGTCGGCACGCTCTTCCGGCACCGTGTCCATGCGGTCCAGCGTCCCTTCACTGGTGGTCAACACCGTCGGTTCCTCGCGCCGTACTTTTCGCTTCCGCAACTGATCCAGGCACAGGTTCGTTGCGATGCGGTAAATCCACGTGTGGAAGCTGCAATCGAAACGGAAGTTATTTAAATTTTTGTAAACCCGGAGGAACGTCTCCTGGTAAATATCACGCGCATCTTCGGGGGAGCGCAACATGTTCATCGCCAACCGGAGCACGCTTTGGTCATAGGCACGCACCAATTGCTCAAACGCCGCACCGTCGCCCGTCTGCGCGCGGCGGATCAGCGCGAATTCGTCCGCGCGACTTTGCTCATCGGGTGCTGAATGTCTCAATGCCGCCCCACCCATGGGTTTCACCATCTGTTTAGACGAATCCAGAGAGAAAAAGTATCAAAACGTTGAGCGAGCCTTAGGGTGCCGTTGATTCTGGGCGCTTAGCTGTTGATAATACAGTGGTTAATGGAAAAGGGGACAGATTTCTCCGTCCCCTCTTCATGCTATTTCTGCTCGTCCGGTCGGCCCAGGCGCTAGCTCTACGCCAGTTCCACTTCCACGCGTTTCTGTTCGGCGTCCAGGCCCGTGATCTTGAAACTGCGGACCTGCCCGGCGCGCAGGGGCTCGGGAGCCGACGACGAACCGCCGCCCGACTTCCACTTGCTTGCGAGCATCGCTGACAGCGCCGAGATATCGGTCTTACCTGCGCTTGCGGTCGATGATGCCGCCTTTTGCTCCACGACCTTGCACGTCGCCACCACGCCTTCGCCCAATTCAATGCGTGCACGGTTGCTCGAAACATCCATCACGCGGCCGGAGACGGCGTCTCCCACTTTGCGCTCGGCGATGTACTCGTCGATGCTGGTCGGGATCAGTTGCTTAATGCTTAGGCGCAGACGGCGGCGTTCTTTATCCGCCTCAATGACAACCGCCTTGATTACTTCACCCACCTTCAAAGCTTCGTTCGGGTGGTTCAGTCGCTTTTCGTGCGTGATGTCGCCGATGTGCACCATGCCCTCGATCTCATTGCCAAGATCGATGAAGGCGCCGAACTTCGCCAGGCTGCTCACCGGCGCTTCGACGGTGGAGCCCACCGGATACTTCTCCAGAGCCTCCTGCCACGGATCGATGACGGTCTGCTTCAGGCCAAGCGCAATGCGCTTCTCGCCGGGGTTGACGCCAAGGACAGCCACTTCCACCAGATCGCCCGGCTTCACGATATCGGATGCGCGGACGTTCTTCTTTGACCACGACATTTCCGAAACGTGGATCAGGCCTTCGATGCCCGCCTCCAGTTCCACGAATGCGCCAAAATCGGTGACGCGCGAAACTTTGCCGCGGATTCGCGAACCCTGCGCATACTTTTCCGGCACCAGCGACCACGGATCCGGGGCCAACTGCTTCATGCCCAGGGAGATCTTGCGCGTATCGCGGTTGATCTTGAGCACCTTAACCTGAATGCTCTGTCCCGGCGCGACCACTTCGCTCGGCTTCACGCCGCGCGCCCAGGTCATGTCGGATACGTGCAGCAGGCCATCGAAGCCGCCCAGGTCGACGAACGCGCCGAAGTCCGTCACGGTGCGAACCGTGCCCTGCATCACCGCGCCATCAACCAGCTTTTCGAAGGCTTCCTTTTTGGCTTCCTTCTCGCGCTCTTCGAGCACAACCCGGCGATCGACCACGATGTCTTCGGCGGTCGTGTCGAGCTTGGTGATCCTGCACTCGATGTCCTGGCCCACCAGCTTTTCCATCTCCGGCACATCCCGGGCGCCGCTGCGGGATGCGGGCATGAACGCACGCATGCCCACGTCCACACGAAGTCCGCCTTTGACCACTTCGAGAACCCGGCCGCCGATGATGCTCTTGTTCGCAAATGCGGCTTCGAGAGCACTCCAGTCCTTGGGCTGCTCGACACGGATCGTCGAAAGCAAATAATTGCCCTCGTTGTCGCGGCCGCGAATCGTCACCCGCAGCTTTTGGCCGGGGGTCAACGTAAGCTTCGGATCGGGCTGAAGAACGCCATCGGTTTTGCGCCCTAAATCGACGAAAACGGCTTCCGGAGTCACCGAAACAACGGTGCCTTCGACGGTTTCACCGCCGGTCTTGTGGGACTGCTCGAACTCAGAAAGAATGTCCCCGAACGAGGAGTCCACGGAATTTACTTCGGGCGAATCAATGCTATTGGGTTGGGTCATGCGAGAAAACACTGCGTGCCTAGATATTGTGCCACAAAGTGAAGCCGGGAAACGGGGCGCGCCCCGGAGAATACGCCTTCCGGGGAATTGTTTCGCTGGCGCGGGCGGCGAACTACAGGCCGAATAGCGTACGGGCGTTCTCGCGGCCGATTTTCTGGCGGTCGGATTCGCTGATCGCGCAATGGTCGAACCACTCGGCTGCCTGGGAGATTTCTTCAAACGGCCAGTCAGCGGAAAACAGGACGCGGTCCACGCCGATTTCTGAGATGACCTCCGTCAGCGTCTGATCGCGGAAATTGCCCGACGTGGTGACGTAGAAGTTGTTTCGCAAATACTCCGCAAGTGGCTTTTTCGCTGGAATGCCCAGAGGCATTTTCTTGATGCGATGGTCGGTCCGCCAAATGTGCGCGGGGATGTTTTCGCCCAGATGCCCCAGGATGATGGTCAGATTCGGGTGCTTGTCGAACAGGCCGCTTGCCATCAACCGGAGCGCGTGCACAGACGTTTCCGCGGCGAATGCCCAGGCCGGTCCATAAAGCCAGGGATGCCCTTCAAAATGGTGCGCGCGGGTCGGCAAAGGCAGCCGGGGATGCAAATAGAACGGCACGCCCAACTGCTCCACGGTTGCCCAAAACGACCCATACTGCGGCAGATCGTAGAACACCGAGGAATCTTCCACGTCCACTTGAGTGAACCCGTTCACCAGCGCGCCCAGAAACCCAAGTTCCTTGACACAGCGCGTCAGTTCCTTCGCGGCTTCCTCCGGATCCTGCATCGGCAGCGCGGCGACGGCATGGAAACGCTTCGGATTTTTCGCGACCTGTTCGGCGATGTAATCGTTCGATTGCCGCGCCAGTTCGATTGCGCGCTGTCGATCCCAAACCGCCTGGATCGCCGGAGCATTCAGCGACAAAATACACAGTTCGATGCCGTGCTTGTCCATCTGTTCCAGCCGTGTGCCGTGAATGTCCACTAACCGGTGCCGGAAGTCGGGCCATAGCGCGGCAGGGAAGTACCGCTCGGAATCGTCAATCGTATCCGGTTGCGCGAAGTGCTCTTCGAGAATGATCTTGCCTTGCATACAGTTGGCCTTTAGCGTGGGGCGGATTGGAAATCCGCGGCGGAGTGGCACTCCGCCCGTGTTTGTGTTTGTGCTTCTGAAAACCGAAAAGGCGGGATTCTTCCATCCCGCCCCGATACACTTTAAGGCAGTGCGTAAACCATCAACGCTTCGGTTCCGGGAGGCGCCGGGTCGTCCAGCGCGCTAGCTCCGCCGGAAATGATTGCCACATACTGCTTTCCGTTCTTGCCCTGATAGGTGATGGGAATGGAATGCGCGCTCATGTCCATCTTGGTCTCCCACAACTGTTTTCCGGTACGGGAATCGAAGGCGCGGAAGCGGCGGTCGTTGCTTGCGCCGATGAAAACCAGGCCGCCCGCAGTCACCATCGGCCCGCCCATGTTGAGGCGGCCTGTCAGTTTCTTGCCTTCGGGCAGTTCATCGGTCACACCAAGCGGAACCGACCATGCGAAATCGCCCGTCTTTGCGTTAACGGCGATCAGGCGGCCCCATGGCGGACGCTGGCAGGGCCAGGCGTGCTCGCCCGAGCCCTGGATGTTGCCTGAGCGCGGATTGCCTTCCGACCACTGGAAGCGCGACGTTGGGCCAACAACGCTGTTGCGGTCATACTGCACGGCGGATCCGTTCGCTTTTTTCTCGATCCACCCGATGCTCGCCTCGTCGATGGAGTTCACAAAGACATAGCCGAGTTTCGGGTCCGCAGCGACGCCGCCCCAATTGACGCCGCCAATGGAGCCAGGGAAGAGAATCGTCGAATGCGGCGCAGCGCCCGCCTCGCGATACGTGTACGGAGTATACGGTCCTTCATTCGTGAACCCGCCGCTGCGCTCCATCAAATCGCGGCAGAACTTGGCGTGCTCTTCGTTGGTGTCGGCCGCAGTGACAATCTCATCCGCCTTGAAGCTGTTGCGAGCCAGCGCCGGAGGCTTCACCGGAATCGGCTGCGTCGGCGAGGTCTGCTCGCCGGGAACTTTGCTTTGCGGCACCGGTTTTTCTTCAATACCGAACACGGGCTTGCCGGTCACGCGATCCAGAATGTACATCCAGCCCGTCTTGGCCGTCTGCACCAACAGCGGAACTTTCTTGCCGTTGATCACCACGTCCAGTAGCGCCGGCGCCGGGGGCAGATCGTAATCCCAAACATCGTGATGCACCACCTGGTAATGCCACTTACGCTGGCCGGTTTCCGCGTCCATGGCGACCACCGAATTCGCAAACAGGTTATCGCCGTGGCGGTCGCCGCCCCAGTAGTTTGTATTCGGTCCGCCGAAGGTCGTGTACACAATACCGCGCTCGGCGTCCACGGAAAGGGAGAAGCCCCAGTTGTTCACGCCCGAACGATTCTTCCAGCTTTCGCCTTCCCACGTTTCATGTCCGAACTCACCGGGTTGCGGAACCGAATGGAACTCCCATTTCTTCGCGCCAGTCTTTGCGTCGAACGCGCGGGTGTTGCCTGGGTCACCCACCGACGGCGCTTCGCCCGTGTTTGCGCCCACCACCAGAGTGTCTTTGTAGACGATCGGCGGCGAATCATAGGCGACGCCCATGTTCACTTCGCCTTCGTTGCCGAAGCCTGGGTCCACTTTACCGGTCTTTGCATTCAGTCCGATCAGCCGCCGGCCCATCGTAAAAATGACGCGCGGCGGATTGTTCGTGTCGCCGGGCCAGTACGCCACGCCGCGGCGCGACAGGTTGCCCGGGCCACTGGCCGGATACGTCCACAGCACTTTGCCCGTTTCAGGCTCCAGCGCCACCACGTCGGTGTTCGTTGTCAGATACATCACGCCTTTCGCGACAATCGGCGTCACTTCCGAGCCGCCCGTGATGCTGCCGGAATTTTTTTGCGTGCCCACCTTGTACGACCAGGCGCGCGCCAGCTTTGCGACGTTTTTCGTGCTGATTTGCGCAAGCGGAGAATAGCGCGTGGAGCCGAGGTCGCGGTTGAACATCGGCCACTCAGCCGCGCCGTCCGCGGCCTTCTTTGTTTGGGAAAAGGCGGCTGGCGCCGCGATCAGCGAGAGCGCTAAGGCGCCGGTTTGAATCCATGTGAAACGTGACATCGGCGCAATTCTGGCAGTTTCCAGAGTGCCATGTCAATGTCGGAAGGACGTCTAGGCGTCGACGGCTTCAGTCGCGGGATCGGCCACCGAACGCTTCCGTCCGCCGCGCGAATAGGTTTGGCCCTGTTCTGCGTTCAGTCGGAAGTAGGGTTCCAATGCCTGCAGCATGCGATCCCGGCTGGTCAGAATGTGCGAGCGCATTGCCTGCGCGGCCGCCTCCGGATCTCCCGTGCAGAGCGCGTCCAGCAATTCCTGATGACGGCGGCCGGTGCTGGAGGCCTGGTAAAAGCGGTCAATGCAAAACCAGATAGAGGAAAGCGCGCAGGTTTTCTCCATGGCCATGGACAGCGCGGGGCAGCGCGCATACTCGGCGATCTTGTGATGCAGCTTTTCGTGCAGGTTGACGTAGACGGAACGGTCGGTTTCCGGTTGCGCCGAAAGAGAGTCCACGCGGGCCGCCAGCTTTTGCAGTTCGGATCGCTCTTCGAGCGTGGCGTTTTCTGTAAATAACTTTGCCGCCTGCATTTCCAGTCCTTCGCGCACCACGTACTGACCGAAGACGTCTTCCTGATTCGGGATGCGAACGCGCGTGCCCGCTCGCGGCCGGCTTTCGAGCAAGCCTTCGAATTCCAAGCGCAGGAACGCTTCCGACACCGGCAGGAAACTCATGCCAAGCTCGGCGGCCACTTTGCGGCGGGAAATCACTTGTCCGATGGCAACTTCACCGCGCATGATCCGGTCACGGATGACCGAGTACGCTTCGGCTGCGAGACTCGACGATTCCGAATTTGCTTTCATGGGTATCCTAAGACAGATCTGCAAGATGCGATCCGTTTATTCTAACTCTATGTTTTTGCACTAAAATTGGGCCGGTGGCAAGTGCTTTTGCGCTAGTTCCTCCACTGTACCGTCTTTTCCATCAAAGTCATAGGGATGCCGCCGGGGCAACGCTCCTTCTTCAATTCCCAACCTCCTAACCCCAGGTTGCTATCCTCTGATTTAGCATGGACTCCCGGCAATGGCGCTGCTGACAATTTCTGGCGAACCGGCTTCCCGATGGGAAGAGATCGCGCTCGTGGCCGCTCGGCTCCTGAATTTCGACCTCGTCACCGAATCCCGCTTGGATCATTGGATGGGGGAAGAGTTCGTTGAGACCGATGTCCCCTCGCGGGCGTGGCGGTCGGCCGCCCTGCTTGTTCTGAGCCGCTTGGCGGCGGAGCGGCACTTGCTGCTTGCCCTGAACGGAGCAGAGCACCTGTTCAGCGCCGCTCTTCCTTCCTTGCACGTCCAGATATCCGCGACACCCACGCAGCGCGCGGGCATCGTGATGCTGGAGGAGCGGTTGGAGAAGGCTGAGGCGGAGGTGCGCCTGCGTGCGCTCGATACCGCCGCCAAAAAACTCCGGCGGGCGAGGTTCGGACAATCCTCGCACCATTCCACCGAAGTACATGACCTGACCATCCACATGGCCCGGCAGGATGTGGAGCAAGCCGCTCAAATTGCAGTGGCTTCCGCGCGAGCCTGCGGTTTGGCCGAAAGCGGCATGCTGCCTGAGGCCATCGCCGACGGGATTCAATTTGAAGCGCGGATGGCGCTGGCCCGCATCGGATTGACACCCGCGCGGAAAGCGAACAAAACCGGCCCCTCGTTTGGACATCCGAGCGAGCAAATGTTCGCCAACCTGTTGGATTTCTACCGGATCGAGTGGGCCTACGAACCGCGCAGCTTTCCACTGCAATGGGAC
The DNA here is from genome assembly GCA_040081855.1 of Bryobacteraceae bacterium. Classification (GTDB taxonomy): domain Bacteria; phylum Acidobacteriota; class Terriglobia; order Bryobacterales; family Bryobacteraceae; genus Palsa-187. The sequence continues at coordinate 89,396 of JBEBFS010000003.1, forward strand.
AAAGACGGAAAGGTGACCGAGGCCTTCACGCCGGACTTCTACCTGCCGGAATCGGATCTCTACATTGAACTGACGACGATGAAGCAATCGCTGGTGACCCGTAAGAACCGGAAAGTGAAGCTGTTGAGGGCTATCTATCCCCACGTGAACATACAAGTCTTCTATCAAAAGGATTTCCAGGATCTGGTTTTCAAATACGGATGGAAGGCATCGTGACGACCCCGCCGAACGTCGAAAAGATCCTGTTCACCGAGGAACAGGTGCAGGCTCGTGTGGCGGAAATCGCGGCCGAGATCAGCCGCAAGTACGAGGGCCGGGATCTGAAGTTGATAGGCGCGCTCAAAGGGTCGGTATTCTTTCTGACGGCGCTTGCCCGGGCCATTACCATTCCGGTAAAAATCGACTTCCTGGCGATATCCAGTTTCGGTTCGAGCGGGCACGGTTTGGTGCGTATTGAGAAAGACTTGGACGAACCCATTCAGGATCAGGACGTTTTGCTGGTTGAGGATATTGTCGATACTGGTTTCACCACGCGGTACCTGTTGCAGACGCTGGCGGGCCGGGGGCCTCGGACGCTCGGGATCTGTACGCTTTTAGATCGTTCGGTGCGCCGGATGGTACAGGTTCCGGTGGATTTCCGCTGTTTTGAAATCCCGGATCGTTTCGTGGTGGGCTGCGGACTCGATTACAAACAGTTGTACCGGAATCTGGGGTATATCGCGGTCCTCCATCCAGACCGTACGTAAACTATTTTTGATAATTCGGCGGCCGCCCATTGCGGTGGCGGCGTCCAACAGGATAGAAGAAAATGATGAGCACATCTGCAGTTTCGGTGGCAATCACCTATACGATCGATACGGCGCATTCCCATGCGCAGTTCAAAGTCCGCCACATGATGATCGCCAACGTGCGCGGCGAGTTTTCCACGGTGACGGGGACTGTGCAGTTTGACGAGTCCAATCCTTCAGCCGCAATGGTGCGGGTGATACTGGACACCTCCACGGTGAATACGGGCGACGAGCAACGGGATCAGCACTTGAAGAGCAGTGATTTTTTCGACGTAGCTCGCTACCCGAAGATCACATTCGAATCGACGGCGGTGACCGCGGCCGGCCCGGGCAGCTATGTGATCGCGGGGGATCTCACGATTCGCGACGCAACCCGGCCCGTAGTCCTGCGTGTGCAGGAACTAACTGCTGAACAGAAAGATCCCTGGGGTAATTTGCGCCGCGGCGCCAATGCGAAAACGAAGATCAACCGCAAGGATTTCGGTCTTGAGTGGAACCTGGCGCTCGAAGCCGGGGGCTTCCTTGTAGGCGACGAGATCGATATCACTCTCGACGTCGAGTTAATTCGCCAAAGCTAGCGGGCGAACCGCGGTCCCAAAAGAAAAACGGAGCGGCGCGTACAACGCCACTCCGTTCGGTTCCATTTGCGATTCGCGTTTTAGCTGTCCGAATCTTCGTCTGCGGAGGCCCCGGTATCGGAGGCCCCCTCCTCGCCTTCATCTCCCTTGTCCCCGGCTTCCTTCGGCGTGTAATAGGAGTGGTAATAGGTGTATTTGCTGTAGAGTTCGCCGCGGCGAGCGCCGTTCACCACAATGCCGAGCACGTTGTTGTTGCACAGCGACTGCATGGCGCGCGTGACGGAATCGATGGTCGTGTGGCCGATGCGGACCACAAGCAGCGTGCCGTGGCAGAGCGTTGAAAGCAGGCTTGCGTCGGCGGCGAACAGTAGCGGCGGGCTGTCGAAAATGATCCAGTTGAACAACTGCGGCAGACGGTCAATCAGCAACTTCACTTCGCGCAGGTTTAACAGTTCAAGCGGATTGATCACCGCCTCGCCGGCTGGCATGATGTACAAATTCGTTCCGGCCACTTTGCGGATCGCCTCATGCAGCGGAATTTTACCAAGCAGATAATCCGTGATGCCGGGCGTACGTTCCACGCCGAAGAGCGTGTGTACGATGGGGCGGCGGAAGTCGAAATCGGCGAGCAGCGTCGTGTTATTTGCCAGGTGAGCCTGGGCCAGCGCCAGATTCGCGGCGGAAAGGGACTTGCCCTCAGCCGGCGATGCGCTTGTGACAACAACCGAATGGATGGGTTGCAGACTCTTCATGTGGTTGAGCCGCGTACGGAGCATGCGGAACTCTTCCATGGGAGGTTCGTGCGGACGGCTGACGTCGATCAGCAACGAATCGGTCGCGGTGCGGAACGGAACTTCCTTCACCTTCGAGAGGAGATCCGTCAGGTCCGGACCGTTGTCCAACACCGACGCGCCGGGACGCGCTTCGGTTGGGACGCGCGGAGCCGCAGTCGTAACCTGTCCCGACTGTTCGGCGCGTCGTAATGCATCATGAACTCGGCTCATCTTGTCTCCTCGAAGGTATTTCCTGCCGCGATCCCGGTTTCCTCGACGTTGTTTTAGGACGCCCGCGTGACGTAATAGTAGACGACCGAACCGGAAATGATCACGGCGGCGGCCAGACACGCTGTCGTCCAACCGAGCCACGCTAAACGGCGGCGGCGACGCACAACGAAGTCGTTTTCGAGTAGCGGAACGCTGCCGAGAATCGCCATCTGTGTGTACGCGCGAACGTCTTTCAGGTTCTTGAGCGACGTGTCTTTCATCTCACGTCCTCCCGCGATCACGATGCCCAGCAGCAACCCGAACACGGCACCTACGGAGATCACCACGGGGCGATTTGGCTCGGTTGGCTCCGTGGGCAGCGACGCCGGGTCCAGCAGTTCCAGCGTTTCGCCCTGCTTACGGCCTTCCATGTCCTGCGCGATGCCTGCGCGCTGCAGTTTCGAATCGAGGTCCAGATACTTGTCCCTGGCCATTTGCTGATCGCGCAGCAATTCTGTGTACTGCTGTTGGCCAATCGGCACCGTTTCGATACGGCCCTGATAGGCCTTGATAGCCTCGGCCACGCGCTTCATTTCCTTCTGTGCCGTCGCAATCTCAATGTCCCGGCCTTCGATCGCGGTTTGCAGGCGGCGAACGTTGGCATCCGCCTCTCGCATTTCCCGATCCTGTTGCTGGTTGTTCGTCTTTTTGGGCGTATCGTCTTTCCGCTTTTCTTCGGCTTCCAGATCGGCCAGCTTCTTCCGGGCGATATCCAGCTGCGCGATTCCGTTTTGCACGTCCGGATAGTTTTCCTTGTACTTCTGCCGCAACAATGCGAGCTGGGTTTCAAGAGATTGCACGTCGCGTTCCTGCAGAATCAAGCGCTCACTCTTGCCGGCTGCCAGCACTTCCACTGGCTTGCCGAGCGCGGTCAACTGGTCTTTGAAAATGCGGAGATTCGACTCCAACTGCAGCTTATCCTGATTCGCGCGTGCCACCTGAGAATCGAGGAACCCCGCCTGCGTCTGCAGCGCGACCAACTGGCGCATATTGGAATCCAACTGGTCCGGCAGTTTTCCATTGTTCTGCATGCGAAAAGCTGTCAGCTTGTTTTCGGCGGCGTCCAATTCCTTCTTGGAGCTATCGGTCTGATCCCGCAAGAATTGGTACGTCTGGAAAACTGCGTTCGAACGACTGCGGATGTTTTCATCAATGAAGCGGCTGACCAAATCCTGCACTACTCGCTGCGCCAAGTACTTGTTTTCGTAGGCGAACTGCACTGCGAAGGCGGGGATCCGGTCGGTCGGACTGCTGGTTCCCGCCGGTGTCGCCACCGGCAGAATCTGAATCTTTTTCTTCATCAACTCGAGCACATCTTCAATCGGCATCCGCGCCCGTTCCCGGGGATACAGTCCAAAGGTGTTGATGATGGTCGTCAACGTAGTGCGGCTCAGAATGGTCTGTGCCATGGAATTGATGCGATCGTTCATCTGCTGGTTGATCGCCGCCTGCACCATGTTGGTGGGCACCTGCTGAGGCACAATCTTCACCACGGCCTGAGAAACATAGGTGTCCGGGTAGAGATACACTCCGACAATGCTCGCCACCAGCGTCAACAGGAACGGACCTACCATCCATCCTTTGTGACGGCGAACAATATCTATGTAATCTTCAATGTCCAGCGTTCTTCGGGGCGTATTAAACCCATCGCCAGGCTGCATGCCATTTACCTCCGGAAATCCTAGGGCACGACGACGGTGTCGCCGTTTTCGAGGAAGATGTTTTGATCGAGGTTCTTGCCCTTGATAATTTCGTCGTAATTGAACTTGATCCGCTGCGCGCCGCGAACGATAATGATCTTCTTCCTATTCGCGAAGTCACGGAATCCGCCGCCATTGGCCAGCGCATCGAAGATACGCGTGGGGACCACCAACGGGAATTCGCCCGTGCGGAATACCTGCCCCGTGATGTAATACTTCTTGCTGTTCACCTGGGCGACAGAGACAGAGACGTCGGGCTTGTTGATGAAATCCGACAAAGCCTGGGTCAACTGCGCGCTCAGCCGCTCCGGCGTCAAGCCGGCGGCCTGCACATCGCCGACCAGCGGGATGGTAATCTTGCCGTCCGGTCGTACGATGTACTGGCCGGTGAAATCCATTTCGCGCCACACCCGGACGAAGAGAACGTCTTCGGGGCCCACAACGTAGGTGTGAGGATCCACCGCGGCAGGGGCCGCCGTGGGTGCCTGGCCAGGAAGAACTTTGGGCGCTTCCACTTTCACGGGAGCGGGTTCTGCCTCGCGGTTCTGCGCAAGCAGGGCGGGTGCGAGGAAAATCGCCGCAAGCGGCAGTAATTTCAACAAATTGGTTGCCCGTGGACTCCGATAAAAGAACACAGCCCACTCCTCCGTTTTTAACCGGCCGATTGGCCGACTCTACTCATTGTACACGGCCCGTCTTTCGGGCGGGACTACTCCTGGTGCGACAATAGCGTGGAAGGCGGCGCGTGGTGCTGCCGTCCAGAGCGACCAGCCCAGAGTATTCTTATCGGCTGGTGCAGGAGCAAATCCGTGGCTTATTACCTGGCGAAATCCGAGCCCCTAACGTATTCCATCGACGACCTGGAACGCGACAAGCGAACCTCCTGGGACGGGGTGACCAACGCGCAGGCGGTGCGCGCGATTCGTGATATGCGGCCGGGAGATCGTGTTTTCATCTACCACAGCGGCGGAGTTTCGGCCGTGGTTGGGCTGGCGAAAGTCTGTTCCACCCCGAAGGATGATCCAAAGAACCCGAAATCGGCGATCGTCGAGTTGGAGTTTTCCGGCAAGTTGCCGGAACCGGTGACCCTAGCTGAAATCAAGCAATCGAAGAAGTTTGAGGAATGGGCTCTGGTCCGGCAAAGCCGCCTGTCCACCATGTCCGTTCCCGATAGTTTCGTCGAATGGATTCGTGCCAGGTTCCCGAAAGTGAAGCTCTAGCGGCACGGCGAAGTATTGCTGCATATTCTCCGGACGATTTTTCGACCCCGTGCGGTAGACTGAAGCTTGCTCCGGCTCGCCACTTCCGTCGCCGAACTTGCCGCTCAACCAGGCGTGCGGGCCACGTTGGAGTGGTTCCGCAAAGAGCGCAACTGGATCAACGAAAAGCACCTGAATTTGTGCCGGATTCCCGCGCCGACGTTTTTCGAGGAACAGCGTGCGGAGTGGTTCGTCAATGAATTTCGCGCGCTTGGTTGGGATGCCAAAATCGATCGCGCCGGCAACGTGGTTGCCAACCGTCCCGGCTATGGGGGGCTCCCGATCGTAGCGGTCACCGCGCACCTCGACACCGTTTTCGCTCCCCGCAGCGCCGAAGAGATCCGCGTTTCGAACGAAGGGCGTTTTACGGGTGCGGGAGTTTCCGATAACGGAGCAGGATTGGCCGCCTTGTTGGCGCTTGCCGCTGCGTGGCATGCGAATCCTGCACTGCGCGACGGCCCTCCGGAGTATTTCACAGGCGCGCCCGTACTGATCGCGAATGTCGGTGAAGAGGGCGAGGGCAACCTCAGCGGCATGCGTTACATTTGCCGCGGGCTCGACGGGCGTGGAGAAGTCGGCCGTGGCGATAAAGAAAGCCGCGGCGAGAAGCGCGACAAGAACGGCCGGAACGACGCGGAGCGGCGCGCGTTAGGCGATCGTCCCCGCGGATTCTTGGTACTGGACGGGCCGGGCGTGGAGCACATCACATCCCGCGCGCTGGCGAGTCGCCGGTTTGAGATCGCGGTTCTCGGGCCAGGCGGACATAGTTGGCGCGATTCCTATGCAGGTAATCCGATTCACGGCGTCAGTCGGGCGATCACGCACTTCCTGGACGGTGCGCGCGATTTGAACCCGTCGCGCAGCACCTACAACTTCGGCATCATTGAAGGCGGCGTAAGCATCAACTCGATTCCGACCGAAGCGCTCGCCAAGATCGACCTGCGCTCCGAATCGAACGATAGCCTGGAAGCGCTCAGCGAAATCCTCATGAACGCCGTGGAATTGGCCGCGGATGAGGAGAGCGGGCGCAGTCCGGCCGGCCGATTGAGCGCCCGCATCAAAGAAATCGGTTCGCGCCCCAGCGGCGGACTAGCCGACGATGCACCGATTCTCGACACCCTTCGCGCCGTCGATTCTTTTCTGGGTATACGCAGTCACCTCGATTGTTCGTCGACGGATGCTAACATCCCGCTTTCCATGGGCTTGCAGGCTGTCTCGATCGGCGCTGGCGGCCACGGCGGAGGCGCCCACACCTCGGCCGAATGGTTTTCGCCCGAGGGCCGCGATGCCGGGTTGCGGCGTATTTTTCTGAGCCTTTCCGTGCTGCTGGCCAGCGAGTAGCCACGCGCTTGTTCTGGCTTCGTCCCCTGCATAATTGAATTTCACGCAACCGATTGTTTCCGTAGGGCATCGATATTACTGTGTCAGGAAATTTTGCACCGGGCTTGGGCGCTGGGCGAGCGTCGGCTCACCATTCGCCAGCGCGAACGTATAATGAACTTGTACCCGGTTTTCGGGATTCCCGGTGATTTTGGGGCTATTGAGGCAAATGATGAAGTGGAGTGATATGAAGCTCTTCGAGAAAATGCGCCAGCAGAAGTTGCTGTCCACGACGCTGTTGTTATTCACGCTGTCGATCGGTATCGTGATCGGCACCCTGATCAATACCAGTGCCCAAGCGCAGCGCGGGCAGGTTGCCGCCCCGGATGCGGCTCCCTTGGTTGTTCCGAAGGTGAACCCGCTGGGCAACGATTTTACAAAACTGGCGAAGGTGCTGGATCCAAGCGTCGTGAATATCACCGCCGAAACGATGCCCAAAGTAACGCAGGGCAATCAGGGCAAAAAAGGCCGTCCGCAGGGTGATGACGATGAAGATCAGAACGGTGGGGGCAGCGATCCGTCTGATCTCTTCCGCCGCTTCTTCGGCGACCAGGGTGGTGCGCCCGATATGCAGCAGCGCCGCCGGGAGCAGTCCGGCACGGGTTTCATCGTAGACAAGAACGGCTACATCGTCACGAACAATCACGTGGTGGATGGCGTGGACCGCATCAAGGTGAAGCTGCATGGCGATACCACTGAGTACAAAGCTCGTTTGATCGGAACCGATCGCGAGACGGACCTCGCAGTGATCAAGATTGACGTGCGCCGGCCGCTGACGCCTGTGACGATTGCCAACTCCGATAGCGTCCAGGTGGGGGATTGGGCCGTGGCCATCGGCTCTCCGTTTGGCCTTGAAGCGACCGTTACCGCCGGCATTGTCAGCGCTACGGATCGCAAGGAAATCGGCCAGCAGTTCCAGCGCTTCATTCAGACGGATGCCGCGATCAATCCGGGCAACTCGGGTGGTCCGCTGTTGAACATCAAGGGCGAAGTGATCGGCGTGAATACGATGATTGCGACGCAGAGCGGCGGTTATCAGGGCATCGGGTTCGCGCTTCCCATGAACACCGTGGTGCGCGCCTACAACGACATTATTCGCGAAGGCCGCGTGACGCGTGGTTCCATCGGCATCTCCTGGCAGCGCGACGCGAAGCAGGAAACGCTGAAGGCGCTGGGTGTCGACCACGGCGTGATCGTCGGCGACATCCGCAAGGACGGTCCGGCGGACCGCGCCGGTATGAAGTCGAACGATATCGTGCTCGGCATCAACGGCACACCGGTGCGCGATGGCGACGACTTGGTGGGCCGTGTGGCGGACCTGCCCATTGGCTCGCAGGCGACGCTGAACGTGGACCGCGACGGAAAGAAGATGGACTTCAAGCTCACGATTCAGGACCGGACGAAAGTATTCTCCGATGATCCTCGCGTGGTGGGTGATTCCGGCCTCGGCAATGGTGGCGGCGACAAGAGCGAAGGCACGCAGGTCAAGTTCGGCATCAGCATCCGTCCGCCCAGCGACGAGGAAAAAGAACTGACCCCCGAAAAGCGAGGCGTTGCAGTGACGCGCGTCGAGACCGGCTCGTTTGCCGAAGATATCGGCATGATGGAGAAGGACATCATCATCGCGATCAACCGCCAGCAGATTGCCTCGGTGGAAGATATCCGCAAGGCGCAGCAGGGTCTGAAGGCGGGCGATCCGGTGGCATTCCGCGTGGTGCGTCCGAATCCTCTCCCGCAAGGCCGAGCTCGGACCGGAAACGTTCCGAAGGCCGCGACGCTGTTCTTGAGCGGGACGCTGCCTGAGTAAACGCCGGATTCAACGAGTGGCGCTGATCCAAAAACTCACCGCTACGCTGCTTGCGGCGGTTTTGAGCCCGGTTGGCGTGTATGCACAGACGGCGCCGAAGAAGACGCCGCCTGCGAAAGCGTTCGCAAAACCGCTGACGAAAACAACGGCGGCGAAGTCCACGTCCACAAAGGCAAACGTCACGAGGGCAACCGTAACCAGAGCCACGGCCACGAAAGCCGGGGCCACGAGAGCCGCGACGTCAAAAGCCAGTGGCGCAAACGGAACGTCTGCGAAAACGAAAAGCAAAGTGAAGCCGCCCTCGCGCGCCTACGGGCAGATGCAGCCGGGGCAGGAACGCTATAAGGAAATTCAACAGGCTTTACTGGATCGTGGCTATTTCCGGGGCCAGGCAGATGGCCTGTGGGGCTCAGATTCCGCGGATGCACTCAAGCGGTTCCAACTGGATCAAAATCTGGACGCCGACGGCAAGATTAGTTCCCTATCCTTGATTGCTCTGGGGCTCGGCCCTCGCCGCGGTACCAAGAGCGATGACGCCGCGCACGCGCAGGAAGCGGGCGCTGCGGACGTGACACCGCCCCCATTTACCGCTCCGGCTAATCCGCCGCAGGACGCCAACTAATCCTCTGATCGTTAGCCTTTAGCAAAATACAGCGCTGTGGCTCGCTCCAGCTCGGATTTCGTCATCCTCGCTGGCCGGCCTTCATACCGCCCAATCGAGTTGAGGATGGTGCAGATGTCCGATGGGTAGCAGGCGCGCAGTTCGGTGCGGCCTTCGCGCAGACAAAGCTTGCGCAGGTGTTCGGCGCTATCGGCCTCGGCCTCGACGTTTTTCGCCCGCACGACGCGCTCAAATATTTGATCGAAGGAAACCGGATCCACTGCTTCCACCAGAATCTTATTGTGAATACGGCGTAGGAAGGCTTCGTCCGCGAGGTCCGAAGGCTCAAGGTTAGTTGAAAACACCACCATGCACTCAAACGGAATCTGGAACTTGACGCCGTAGCGAAGCGTAAGGTAATCGACGCGCCGGTCCAACGGCACAATCCAGCGGTTCAAAAGGTCACGCGGCGACATGAGCTGGCGGCCGAAATCGTCAATCAGCAAAATGCCATTGTTCGATTTCATCTGCAGCGGCGCGGCGTAGATGCCGGAGGACTCGTCGAGCCGCAGTTCCAACATGCTGGGGATCAATTCGCCGCCAACGACGATGCACGGGCGCTTGCAGACCAGCCAGCGAGGGTCCATATCGGGGTCATCGTGATCGAGCGATTGATGCACAACCGGGTCGTACAGGCTGATGATCTGGTTGTCGACTTCGACGGCGTAGGGAATCAGGATGGCGTCCTTGTAGACGCGCAACATGCGCTCCGCCAGGCTGGTTTTCCCGTTACCGGTGGGCCCGTACACGAAGATCGAAGATTGAGAGATGATCGCCGGGCCCAACTGGTCCAGAAGGCGATCGGTCACAATCAGATCCGAGTAAGCGTTACGGAGCGCCTGCCGGTCGACGTTAATTTTGGCGCTCTGTGCCTTCACGGCGGCCTGATATTCATTTAACGACACCGGGCAGGCGCCGGCGTACTGAGAAACCTGGAATCGTTCGCTCGCCAACTGTTTGCCGGCTTGGGACAGCGTAAAGCTGTAATCGTTGCCGATCATGCCCTTCACTTCCACCAGTTGCTGCTGGCGCATGTGTTTGAAGGCAACGTCAACGATGGGCACCGAAACCCGCAGCGCGCGTGACAGCGACCCAAGCGTGCTGAAGCCTTCAATCATCAAGCGGCGCAACACCAGGTCAAGTACCAGCGATTCCTTGATGCCGAGCTCGGCAATACTCTGCGGTACCGGCGGGGTGAACGCAGTTAGAACGGGGGCGTAAGTTGCAGCCATGCGCGCGGATTCCTCTTCGTAGGGCTATCGGCAGAATCCGAGAAATGGTTTACCCCCAGGCACTAGGGAGGGATGCACGCCCAGTCCGTTGATTTCGTCTACTCTTTTAGGTAGAGCCTGCTTTCAAAGAAATGTGGAAGTGTTTTCTATTTGTGTCGTTTGCGGTTGTTTCGGCCACCGCCGTGCTGGCTGCCGACAACGCGGCCGACCGCGCTTTTAAAGCTGCCGAGCAAGCGGCCCGCGCGGGCGACCGGTTCAAGGCGCTGGTGCTTTACGCGGAAGCCTCCCAGCTCGATCCGGCGAACTCCCTGTATTCGGAGCGACGGCTTGCGATGCAGAATACGCCGACGTTTGTGGCGCAGCAGGACGTCGGGCCGGATGCCGCAGCCGCTTCCCTGGACGCGAAGGCATCTACGGAGCCCGTGACTGCCAGTGACCTGCGGGAAGCGATTCAACCTCCGCGCCTGAAGCCGAATCCCGGGACGAGGAACTTTGCCCTGCGTGGCGACGCGCGGACTGTCCTGGAGGGGGCGGGTGCCGCGATCGGCATCGAGATGATCTTCGACAGCGCCTACCAGCCGCTCCCCACGGTCAACTTGCGCGCCGCCGATCTCAACTTCGAGGAAACCATTCGGCTCCTGGAGCGAGTGACGGATTCCTTCTTTGTGCCGCTCGACGAGAAGTCGGTTCTTGTAGCCCGCGATACACCGCAAAACCGGACGCAGTATGTACCCACCATGGCCGCAGTGGCGCTGATTCCGGACCGCATATCCGCGCAGGAGGCCCAGGAAATTCTCACGGCAGTGCAACAAATTCTGGAAGTACGGCGAATTAGCCTGGATCCCGGAAAGCGATTGGTGATCTTCCGCGACTCGATGCCAAAGGCAACCGCGGCGCGCGATCTGTTTCAGACGCTTTCCCGCAGCCGGGCTCAGGTGGCCGTTGACGTTGAGATTATTTCCATCAGCAAGACATCGTCGCTGAGTTACGGACTCAGCCTGCCGACTTCGGCCGCCATCGTCGACTTCGGCAAGTCCGTGGGTGGTATTGTCACCAATCCGGGCAACGCTGGCGGTTTTACGAATCTGATTGGCATCGGTGGCGGGGTGCTGCCGCTCGGTATCGGCATCGCGAACTCCGGCATCTTCGGCACGCTGAGCAAAGCCTCGGGACAGACGCTTCTGTCGTTGCAGATGGTCTCGCTCGATGGCCAGCAAGCGTCGTTTCATATTGGCGACCGGTACCCGGTGGTTTCGGCCACCTTCAGTGGTTTGACCACGGACACCACGGTATCGTCTACCCTTGCTCCCCAAGTGAACTACGTGGATTTGGGTGTACAGATGAAGCTGACGCCCACCGTCCATGCAGGCGGCGAAGTCACGTTGGATCTGGACGCCGCGTTCAAAACGCTGGGCGCGCAGTCCTCGAACGGAATTCCTGCGATTGCCAGCCGCGAATATCAGGGGAAGATTCGACTGAAGATCGGCGAGTGGGCCGTCGTCGCCGGGTTGGTGTCTACAAGCCAAGCAGAGACGCCGACGGGTCCGGCTGGGCTATCGGAACTTCCCGTCGTGGGCAGGCTTTTCGCGAAGCAGACGAAGTCGGTGGATACGGCCGATGTACTCATTGTTTTAAAGCCGCATCTCACCGCTGAGCCGCCGTGGGATGACCCTTCGCATACGATGTGGACAGGCAGCGAAACGCGGCCGCCGACGCTTTTCTGAATTCCGGCGGGTGGCCGCTACAAACGCAACTTGCTGACCGTAATCGCGCCACCGAAACACGTTTCTACATCGCGGCCCGGGGTGCGTGGACGCGCCGGGTAAGAGCCCGCGTAGTGCAGCAGGTCACCTTCGCGGCGAAAACGGACATCGAGCGGCTCATTGTCCGGCTCACAGTGAACGATGGATGGAATAGCCTCCGGAACCACGTGCGGCAGGTTCACGTTCCAGTAGCTTTTTGATTCGTGAACGTCTTCGAGAAGGCGTGCCAGAATCCCGCGTCCGTGCCTGGCGGACTCACTCCAATCGAGCGCCATATCGCGCCGGATGAATTGCGAGATCGCGATGGCGCGGCGGCCGAGCAGTGCTGCTTCGCGGGCCGCGGCGACGGTGCCGGAGATGTAGACGTCGGCTCCTAGATTGCCTCCGCGATTGATTCCGGCGATGACGAGATCGACATCCGGAAATACCGAGGTGAGTGCAACCCGGACGCAATCGGCAGGCGTTCCGGAGAGAGAGTATTCGCCCGCTGCTGTCTCACGGATTTCAAGCGCGGCGTCGGTAGTGACTCGATGTCCGGCGTAGGAATGCGGATCGCGCGGCGCCACCACAACGACGTTGCCTAGGCTTGCCGCTGCGGTCTTTAGGGCCGCGAGTCCAGGCGCATCCCAGCCGTCGTCATTGGTTAAAAGGATTCGAAGAGAGGCCACTCTTTTCTATTCTGGCAGACGGCCGAAAGGGGCTCGCCTATTTCGCGGCAATTTCCAGAAGGGGTTCGCCGACGGAAACCTTCGGTTCGTGGAGCGTCGCCACCAGGGCGGCTGAAATCGCCGCCGAGATCGCCATGAAGATAAAACCGGCATCGTAGTGGCCTGTCCATTGAATCAATGCACCGATGACGATGGGCGATCCAACGCCCGCGATCTGGCCTCCCGTATTGATGAAGCCCGAAGCGTAGCCCATGACGCGCGGGGGCAACATGTCCATGGGGAGAGACCAGAACGGCCCGTGGATAGACGGCAGGAACAAGCCAGTGAGCGCGAGTAGCGTCACGGCGGTGAAAGCATTTGGTGCAAGCGCCGTAAGGGTCAGGAACAACGCATTGCCCAGTAACACCACCATCAATACAGCTTTCCTTTTTCCGGTGCGGTCCGCTGCGTAGCCGGCCGCCAGAACGCCGATAAATCCAACGGCGAACGGCAGTGCCGTTACAAGCCCGGTGTGGGCGATGCTAAATCCGCGCACTTTGAAGAGATACGACGGCAACCAGGCCTGGAAGCCCCACCATGTGATGTCCCACGTCATGTAGATGAAGAACAGCTTCCACAACGAGGGATACTTCACGAGTTCCCGAAGGCCGATCCGCTCTTGTTTGTCGCCGTCCGATCCGATCAGCTCCCGCTCCGCTTGTGTTACATGCTTGTGCTCCGATGGCCGATTGCGTAAATACCAGTAAACGGCGACGGCAACGAGGAATCCGGGAACCGACACCACGACAAACGCCATACGCCATCCGAAGGTGCCCATAATGGCGGCAAACAAAATCGGCGCGATCATGGGCCCCAACGTATTTGACGACATGACGAGCCCGTTTGCTCTCGCTCGTTCGCGGCTGGGAAACCAGGCGGAGAGCGCTTTGAACGCAGCCGGTGGATGCAGTCCTTCGCTCACGCCGAAAAATACACGCACCCACATCAAACTGGTCAGACTGCTCGCCATTCCGGTGAGAAAGCTGAAGATGGACCACGCCGTGATGCCAATCGTAATGCTGTTTCGCGCGCCGATTTTGTCCGCGATGATGCCGCCCGGCAGCTGCATTGCACCGTAGCCCAGGAAGAATACGCTGATGACGACCCCCATCACCGTGGGGCTCAGGTGGAACTCCTCCGCGATCAACGGCAACGCCATTGGCATCAGGCTACGGTCGATGTACGACACAAGCCAGGTGAGGAAGAGCAGAAAGCAAATCCACCAGCGGACGGCCATGGTCATTCATGGTATCGCAAACGGGCGGTGCGACCGCGTAATCTGGATAGGATGCCAAACGCGAAGCGCTCACAGAAACGAATTGGACTCGCCATCATCGGTGCCGGACGTGTTGGGCTCTTCCGTGGCGAAGTGGCCGCGCGGCACGGTTCGGTCGATTGGATCGGCATCGCCGAGATTCGACCGGAGCGAGCCAAAGACGTTGCCGAAAAAGTGGGGGCCGACTTCGTCACGGACGATTACCGCGAACTGCTGCGCCGCCCTGAGGTGAATGCCGTCATCATTGCGACCGACGAACACTTGCATGTTGGCCCTGTGATGGCCGCAATCGAACGCGGTTTGCCGATGCTGATCGAAAAGCCTCTTGCCACCCGCCTCGCCGAATCGACGGAAGTTTTGGCTGCGATTGAAAATGCCGGTGTGGACGCCGTCGTTGGCTACACGCAGCGCTTCCGGCGACGCTGGCTTGCCGCGAAGGAAAAGGTGCGCACAGGTTCGCTGGGCGACGTGACGCTGGTGACCTCGCGCGCCTTCATGAACCGCCTGGTGGCGATCGATAACTACAAACGCACGGACTCGCCCGAAACCATTTCACCGATGGTGATCTCCGGCACGCACGCGCTCGATATCGCCATGTGGTACCTGGAAGCCAAGACACCGGTGGAGGTCTATGCACGTTCCGTGGATAAAGTTTTGGGTCCGTTGTATAAGGGCATCGACGCGACTGCGGGCATGATCACGTTCAGCGACGGCTGCCTGTATCATCTCAGCATTTCCTGGGCGCTTCCGGTGACTTGGCCAGCGGCCGTGTATAGCTTGGAGGTCGGCATTGTGGGCACCGATGGAGTGCTGACGATTGACGACACGCATCGCGACATCATTCTGGCCGTTACGTCGCCGCAATCGGAGGGCTATGCGCCGGATAAGGCCCGCTTGGTCGATTTCATGGGCAGTTATCCGCCCGGAGACATGGCGCTGGGCGAACTGCGCGGGCCGATGCGGGAGGAGACGGATTCCTGGTTGAATCGAGTGGCGCTCGGCGTACCCACGCCGCATGCGACAGCCAAAGAAGCGCACAATCGCCTGATGCTGACCAAGGCGATGGATCTCTCCGCCAAGCGCAAGCAGCCCGTGCCGTTACCGCTGCTATCGGAAGAATAGCAGGGGATGAAACCCAGCCCCCGGCGAAAGCATTCCGGCGAAACGGGATCGCCCCTTTCTGCGTTATAGAGAAGTGTGAGACGTCTTTCAGTACTATTGCTCTGCCTGGCCGCCGCGGGCTTGGCCGCACAGGCGGAGGTGCACGTCGAACTTGCCGGCCGCGACGTCGCGGTTTGGAAGCCAACTGCGGCGCCGACCGCGCACGGGTATCCGTTGATCCTGTTCTCGCATGGCTTCGCTGGATGCAATACGCAGTCGAAGTTCCTGATGCAGGCGCTGGCGGATGCGGGTTATCTTGTCGCTGCTCCGAACCATGCCGACGCCCATTGTTCCCCGCGGCGCGAAGGTTACCGTATGTGGCGGTATCTCAACCTCCGCGCGGAGAAATCCTTTCAGCAGCCGCAGTCGTGGAGCGACACGACTTATCACTCACGGCTGGAAGATGCCCAACGCACGCTTGACGCCGCGGTAGCCGGGCATCTGGTGGAAGGCGCACCGGTAGATCCCTCGCGCATCGGCATCGCAGGCCATTCCCTCGGCGGCTACACGGCACTCGGCCTGGCCGGTGCTTGGCCTTCGTGGAAGGATCGCCGCGTCCAGGCTGTTCTTGCGATGTCCCCTTACGCCACGCCCTTTCTTGCCAGCGGAGATCTTGGCGCCGTGCGCATCCCGGTGATGTACCAGGGAGGCACCATAGATTGGTCCATCACTCCCTCGGTTCGCAAAGCGGACGGCGTGTACGATCAGACCGGCGGCCCCAAATATTACGTCGAACTCTTACGCGCCGGGCATTTGACGTGGACCAACATCGGCTTGCCGTTTCACCCAACCATTAGCCGCTATGCCGTCGCATTTTTCGATCGCTATTTGAAAGGTGAATCGGACGACGCGCTGGCCGCGCTCACCTCCGCCCCGTGGTCTTCCCACGTGAGCGATGTGCGAGTCCATCTTGAATAAGCAAGATGCAGCTGCCCTTCGTGCGATAGAATCCTCAAGAGGTTTGTTTATGCTGAAGGATCGCGTTTCCCGGATCACCACTCTTGGAGTGCTCGCAGCCGTATCCGTCTTCGCACACCATTCGTTTTCGGCCGAGTTCGACGATAAAAAGCCCGTGACGCTAAAAGGATCGGTCACCAAAGTCGAGTGGACCAACCCGCACGCCTGGGTTTACATCGATGTCAAAGACGAGAAAGGCGGCGTCGAGCACTGGCAGTGTGAAAGCGGTCCGCCGAACATGCTGGTGCGCTCCGGTTGGAGGAAAGACTCGCTGAAGCCCGGCGATGCCGTGACTATCAACGGCTTCCGCGCCAAGGACGGCACCAACACGATGAGCGCCCACGACATCATTCTTCCCGATGGAAAAAAAGTGTTTAGCGGGTCGGCAGAAGACGTGGGCAGCCGTAAATAATGTCTACTTGCCGCCGAATCGCAGCGTGACACCTGCGATCGCGGTCAACGGATACGCCGGTGTTGCGTGAATACGCGCGAGAACGGGCGCGGTGGGACTGGTGCGCGATTCAAAGTAGTTTTGCGTTTCGTAGTAGTCGCGGTTGGTGAGGTTATCCACGCTCAAATTCAACTCAACCACCCTGCTGAGTTGTTTCGCTAACCCCAAATCGAACACCGTGTGGCCGGTCGCCATGACGGTGGGGTTCTCTCCGTTCAGCCGGTAGTGATTAATCGCTCGCATGCGAAGCGAGCCGCTCCATCCGTGGTAGGCCGCAAGCGTAAGCGCCGCGTTGGCTACGAAGTGCGGAGCGCTATCGACATAAACTCGCTGCAATCCACCGAGGTAATAAGCGTTGGAGACCTTCGTTACGCCGCCGTTCAGCGAGATATGGCGCGTAATCTCCACTGACGCTTTCGCTTCAAAACCGTAAGCGTTTGTTGCGCCCTTAAACTCAAAACTGCCGTCGTCCGGAATGTAAACTTGCTCATTGGAATGCCGGATGAAGAATGCATCGGTGCCAATGGAGACGTGTCCGAAGTTCGATGAAGTTCCGGCCTGGTAGAAATCCGTCGTCGCGATTCTGGGTTGGTCCGGGCGCTGAATTACGCCTCGCGCATCGATGCTGTTGATGCCCCGGCCGTAGTTCGCATGGAACGTGAGCGGTATGGCCCGCGAAGGAGTGAACGCGACCGAGCCTTTGCCTTGCCAGCGCCCGCCATATTGAACGCCGCTCTGCTCTGGAATAACGACATCCGTAACCCCATATCGGAACTCATCAAATCGAAGACCTCCGCCCAAGAGCAGTTTCCCACGGAGCAATACGACGTTTTCGTGCAGGTATCCGGCTAGGTTCGTAACGCGCGCCAAAGCTCGCGTGGAAATTCCGGTGGGCGCGCGGCCCTGACGCGGATACAGGCCGACATTGATTTGGTTATCGTGAAAGTTCCCGCCCGCGATCAGATTCGCCGAGAGTCCTCCCAGGCGGTGTACGCGCATCCATTGCGCGTTGCCGCCCTCCTGAAGCCGGGAATCGTGTTGTTGAAAAGCGTCTCCGTTCACGGGATCGTGTAGGTAGTAGGTGAAATTGGAATAGAGGTCGAACAAGGACCGGCCGAGGAATCCGTCCACCTTTAGCGTGCTGCCGTCACTGAACACCTTGCTGTAATAACCCGCGAGCGTCCCCAGTTTCGCCCGTCCACCTTCGGTGGGATCAATGAATCCAAAGCGGTCCAGTTCCCCGGAATCGATGAGATCGACCGGCAACTGTCCGGACGAGTAGAAATTATTCCGCCCAAAGATGAACCGCAAGCCCACTTTCCGGGAATCATCTAGCCTGCGGGTCAGATTCGCGTTCACGTTGTCGCGCCGGTAGCGGCCGGAGTTCAGAAAAGGCCCGTTCGTGTACGAGCCGTCGTAAGCGATGTACGAATCAGTCTTGCTTGCGGTCGGGCTCCATGCCAAGAAGCCACGGCCGGTGTCGAAATTTCCACCCGAAAGGCGTGCGGTGAACTCGTCCGGCATCGACTCTCGCTGGCGGATATGCACCACTCCCAGGCCGCTGAAATCGCCGTATTCCGCGCTGAATGGCCCGTTGACAACCGTGACGTCCTGAATCAGTTCCGGGCTGACGGCCTTGAGGGCGCCCAAATAGCCCTGCCCATGGCCTTGCGTGCCCTGATTTTGGGAGACATTGTCCATCAACACTTTCAAGCCGCCATTCGTCCCACCGTGATCGAGGTTGAATCCAAAGCGCCGGATCTCGAGAGACTTGCCGCCACCTTCGTGCTGGCCTGCGTTGATACCAGCATTCATTTGCTGAAAGATTTGGTCGTCGCGGGTGAAGAGGGTCCGGTTAAAGACCTCCGAATTGCGCAAGTCGATGGAAGGTTCGATCGACTTGCCATGAATGACAATGCTTTCCCGTTGGGAAATGAGGTCGCGAAACTGAAGGTCGGCGACGGCCGCCATGCCCACCTGGATCGTGACAAGTTCTGACACGCTTACGAACTCTGCCGATTCCGCTTGAACTGTGTAACGTCCAGGAATCAAACCCTCGAACTGATACTGGCCAAGGTCGCCTGAGACGACCCGGGCGACTTCGATCGGTTGTCTTTGTTCGTTCTCCGGGTGGATGGAAAGGTGAACGGTGGCGCCTTGTATCGCCCTTCCATGCGGATCGAACACCCGTCCTGAAACCGCAGGTGCCTGTGCCCAAAGGTTCAGTCCTGTTGCGATCAGCAGGAAGAACAAGATATTGGGCTTATGCCGGCACATGATCGCCCATTATAGGCGATGCATTTCACGCCATGCGTGAGAAGAGGTATTCTGTAGGCTTGAAGAAGAAAACTATCGCCAAAACCGCCAAGAAAAGCATTGCGGCTCGCTCCCTGCGGAAGCTGGGTAGGTCCGCTTTGGCGCCTCGTAAGTCCGCTGGAGTCGCCGTAAGCCGCGAAATGCTCGACCGCCTGGAAATTCGCGAACTCATCGAAAACTGGGCCCTCTATCGCGACGCGGGCGATTGGACGCGTTTCCGCACGGTGTGGCATACCGACGGCTATATGATGGCCACCTGGTTTCAGGGCACCGCCGACGAGTTCATCCGCATGACGCGCGAAGGTTTTGACCGCGGCGTCAGTATTCTCCACTTCCTCGGCGGCAGCACGGTCGATCTCAACGGTGACCGCGCCGTTGCACAAACGAAGATGACGATTTCGCAGCGTGCGGCGGTCGATGGCGTCCTCTGCGACGTGCTCTGCACCGGGCGTTTTTACGATTTCATCGCCAGGGAAAACGGCCAGTGGAAAGTGCTGTTGCGGCGCCTCATTTACGAAAAGGACCGGCTGGATGTGATCGATCCCGGCACGCTTTTGCACATGGATAAGGCCCTGCTCGAAAGCTTCCCGCCCGGCTACCGTCACCTTGCCTATTTGCAGACGAAGATCGGCTACAAGGTAAAGAAGAACATGCCGGGGCTCATTGGCCCAGATGTGGATGCGCTGTATGCTTTCGGCAAGAAATGGCTCGAAACGGGCTCCCTTGCCGGCGCGAAAGAACACTAGCCGCAGCGCTTACGACGTATAAATGCCCATGGCGTGTTTCACCTTATCGCAGGTGTCGCGCGCCATGGGAGTGACGCGCTCGGCGCCTTCGCGAAGAACACTCGCCACGTAACCCGGCTCCGCCACAATTTCTTGATAGCGCTTTTGAATCGGTTCCAGCGATTCGACAACGGCCTCCGCCACGCGTTTCTTTAAATCGCCATAGCGTAATCCGCCGAACTCGGCGCGCATCGTGTCGTCATCGCAGCCGGTGAAAGCCTGGTAAATCGAAAGCAGGTTGCGGACGCCCGCGCCCATCGTCTCGAAATCGACGGCCGGTTGCGAATCCGTGGTTGCGCGCATGATCTTCTTGCGGATTTTCGCGGGCGGATCGAGCAGGCTAATCGCGTGGCCTTCATTCGTCACGCTCTTGCTCATCTTCTTTTCGGGATCGTCCAGACCCATCACACGCGCGCCTACGGTGGGCAAGTGTGTTGCGGGCATGACGAATGTGTCGCCGTAGAGCGAGTTAAAGCGCTGGGCGATGTCGCGCGCGAGTTCCAGGTGCTGCTTTTGGTCGTCGCCCACCGGCACGATTGCCGCTTGGTAGATCAAAATGTCGGCCGCCATCAGCACGGGATATTGCAGCAGGCCGTCGCCGATGGTCTCCTGCGCTTCCGATTTCGCCTTGTACTGCGTCATGCGTTCCAGCCAGCCGACCGGCGTGACGCAGGTGAGCATCCAGGCAAGCTCAGCGTGCTCGGGCACCGCGGATTGCACGATCAAGGCCGAATGCTTCGGGTCGATGCCGATCGCAAGCAGCATCCCCGCCAGCTCGATCGTCTTTGCCCGCAGCTCCTCCGGCTTTTGGTAAACCGTGATGGCGTGCAGGTCGACGATGCAGTAAATGCTCTCGTAATCGTATTGGATCTTGGCCCAATTCTTCAGCGCACCCAGGTAGTTGCCGATATGCGGACTGCCGGTGGGCTGAATGCCGGAAAGAACTCGTGCTCTCATGGAGTAGTGGAAGAAACTTCTATCGTAAACGATGCCCGGGCCGCGGCGACACCTGAAAGCGAAATGGGGCCGGTCGAGGCTCGCATCGAAAAATGGGTTTATGGAGGTGAAGGGCTGGCCCGCATCCCGACTCCGGAAGGCAGCCGCGCCGTGCTGGTGCCCTTCACGCTACCGGCGGAAACGGTCCGTATCGATGCCGGTGACGGCATTCACGCAGGGTTGACGGAGTTGGTAACTCCATCGCCTGATCGCGTCCAGCCGCCTTGTCCGCTCTTCACCAACTGTGGCGGCTGTCATTATCAACACGCTCCATATTCCTTTCAACTGCAAGCAAAGGCAGATATTCTGCGCGAGCAATTGCGCCGGGTGGGCAAGATTGAGTACAAGGGCGAGATCGAGACGATCAGCGGCGCCCCGCTTGGCTACCGCAATCGGGTGCAACTGCATATCGAGAACGGACGCCTCGGGTATCTGCGGCCTCGGTCGCATCGGCTGGTCGCGCTCGACGGCGAATGCCCGGTGGCCTCGCCGCGCCTGAATCAGGCCATCGCTCAGATGCGTGAACGCCTGCAGGACCGGCAATTTCCGCGCTTTGTGAAATCGTTCGAGTTGTTCACCAACGAGACCGATGTCCAGGTAAACGTGCTCGAAACAGATAAGCCCGTGGCCAAGCGCTTCTTTGAATGGTGCGAATCGGCGCAGGAAATGGATTACGAGACCTCGGTTGGAACCTTCCGGGTCAGTCCAAGGTCGTTCTTTCAGGTGAATCGCTTCCTTATCGAACAACTCGTCGATGCCGCACTCGGCGATGCGCGCGGCGAGTCTGCGTTGGACCTTTACGCAGGCGTGGGTCTCTTCGCGCTACCCATGACGGAGCGCTTCGGGAACATCATCGCCGTAGAGGCAGGTGCCAGCGCCGCGCGGGATCTCTCGTTCAATGCCACGCGCATTGAAGACAAGCTGGAAAACGTAAACTTCGAAATCGCCCAATCGAGGGTTGACGATTTCCTCAGCCGTTACATTAAATCCGGTGCCACTCCGGACTTCGTGCTGGCCGACCCGCCACGCGCCGGGCTAGGGAAGTCCGTGACGACGAGCCTCACGCGGCTGTCGCCGGCACGCCTGGCGATTGTCTCCTGCGATCCCGCGACGCTTGCCCGCGATCTTGCCGCTCTGAGCGGGTACAGCATCGAAAAGATGATTTTGGTCGATCTCTTCCCACAAACGTATCATTTGGAGACAATCGTGCACCTGAAAAGAGCGTGACACGAGGAAACTAAATGTCCTGGTTGGATCATTGGAACGATTTTTCGAAGATCATCGAGCCGCTGGGGGTGACGTACCTGCTGACGGCTCTGATCGGTTGGGACCGGGAACGCGAATCGCACAGCGCCGGCTTGCGGACTTTCCCGATTGTGGGCATGGCCAGCTGCGGTTACCTGTTGGCGTTAGGTTCCACGCCCGATGTTCAGGCGCAGTCCCGGGTGTTGCAGGGTTTGATCACGGGCGTCGGTTTCGTGGGCGGCGGCGCCATTTTAAAGGAAGGGGTCAACGTCCGCGGCACGGCCACTGCGGCTAGCATCTGGAACGCCGGCGTCATTGGCGCGTCGGTCGCCATGGGACGATACGAGATCGCGCTGGTGCTGGCGCTGCTGAATCTGTTCACTCTAAGGGCTTTACTCCCCATCAAGCAGCGCATCGACCGCAGCCGCGATCAAAATGGCCATGGAGACGACTGATGATGGCCGGGTTTGAGCGCTGGCCACCTCACGGGGAATTATGTTAGCCTCCGACTGATATGAAAAAAATCTATCTTTTCCTCTCTACCCTGCTGGCTGGAGCGGCCATTTTGAGCGCGCAGCAGCTGAGCACCAAGAAGTCGCTGAACCTTGAGGTCACCAAGGCGATTGTCGCCGCGGCCGAGAAGGAAGCGCAGAACAATAAGTGGGGCATGTACATCACCGTGCTCGATGAAGGTGGTGTGGTGATGGCGATCGAACGCGTTGACGACGCCCAGGTGGGCAGCCTCGACGTTTCCATGGGTAAAGCACAGACCGCATTGAAGTTCCGCCGCCCCTCGAAGGCGTTTGAGGACTTGATCAACGGCGGCCGCAATGCGCTGCTTGGCCTCCCCGGCGTCACCCCCATTGAGGGCGGTTTCCCGCTCGTCGTGGACGGCAAGACGATCGGCGCCATCGGCGTCAGCGGCGGCACCTCGGCCCAGGACGCCCAGGTGGCCCAGGCCGGCGTTGCGGCGTTTGAAGCGATCGCCAAGAAGTAAGCGACGAGCCGTAAGCGACTGGTGTCGTGATGTGGGTCGGATTGGAAATCCGCGGCGGGCTGGTACCCCGCCTGCCTGCGGGTGACGGGAGCGCTCCTACTTTGCGCGATTGCCAATCGCGCGCAGGCTGTCACAGTCCGCCCACGTTTGACTTGCTCTGCTTGTCTTCGTACTCTGTGATTGATCGTTCGCGATCGAGGGATTGACGGGAAGGCGGTGAAAATCCGCCACTGCCCCGCAACTGTA
>JBEBFS010000049.1:0-33274 GCA_040081855.1 Bryobacteraceae bacterium
TGCATCGGCATTTGCGAATCCGAGTCCCGCCATGCTGAAAGCTTCAGGCGGCGGCACACCCAGCAGAGGCCTTCCGTGGATGTGGGAGCGGTTTCCTCGCCGCACACAACGCACTTCGCCGCTTTCTTGATGCGGTCAGACTCAATCGCGCGCTTGGCTTCCTCAATCAAAGTTTGAGGGATCACTGGAGTCTCCGGCGTCACTTCGCCGGAAGCGGGCGTGCGTTTGCGTTTCACAACTTCCACTATAGCAAGTGCGGCGCCGTAAGAACGTTCATAGCCGTTTCAGGCGCCTCTAAAATAACCCGCAATTTCCCGAGGTATGATGAGAGCAAGTATGAAACGTCAACTTTTCCCGTTGATTGCCGCTGTGTGTCTCGCTCCAGCCGCCTTGCTCGCGCATCACTCTTTTGCTGCCGAATTCGACGATACCAAGCCGCTTAAAGTCACTGGCACAGTGACGAAAGTGGAGTGGACGAATCCGCATATCTGGTATTACCTCGACGTCAAGAATCCGGATGGCACCGTGACGAACTGGGCCTTTTCGGGAGGCGCTCCCGGGCAACTGATGCGACGCGGTATTTTTAAAGACGCTTTGAAGCTCGGCAGCACAATTGTTGTCGAAGGTTTCCGTGCCAAGGACGGTTCGAACAACGCCTCCGGTGGCCGTGTGACGTTCGCCGATGGCCGTCAGGTGTTCACCGCCGGATCCGAAGATCGCACGCCGGATCAGGGCAAGAAGCAGTAGTCGATCGCACAGCTTAAAGAAGGCGAGGCCTCCTGTATGAAACTGTTGACTGGAATTGCTGCGTTCTCCGTTTTGGCCGCCTTGGCCGCCGCTCCCGCATTTGCTCAGGATGCAAAGGCCGCCGAACCGAAAGTGGAAGGGCTGAAGCGGACGCCCGAAGGCAAGATCGATTTCACGGGGACTTACGAGTGGCCCAAGTACCTGCCCGGAGCCAAGCGTGGCCGTTCTTCCGCCACCACGTTCGACGCATCCGTTTTCCCGCCACTCAAAGAAGGCGGCGAGCCTTTTATCGAGCCGCGCACGGGCGACCCTCGCCACGATGAGCCCCGCGATTACTGCATGCCCGCCGGCTTCCCCGCAGGAATGCTATCGGGCAACGCGATGCAGTTTTTTCAGACCAAAGATTACCTCGTCATCGTGCATGAGTTCCAACGTATGACGCGCATCATTCCGCTGGATGGGCGTCCGCACCGCACCTACGTTGAGCCCAGCTACTACGGCGATTCGGTGGGTCATTGGGAAGGCGACACGCTGGTCATCGTCACCAACAACTTCAAGCGCTGGATGATCGACGATTATTTCTATACCAGCCCGAAGGAATATCGCATGCACAGCGACGCTCTGGTTTCCACCGAGCGCATCCGCTTCAAGGATAAAAACACCATCGCCTACGTGCTGACGATGGACGATCCGAAGATCTTCACGAAGTCCTACACGCAGGAGTTCGAAATCAAGACCCGCCCCGAGTGGGAAAAAGACGGCCTGATCGAATACATCTGCGAAGAAAACAACCGCTGCCCCGGCGGCAAGTGCCAGGGCAACTAAACTCGCTGACGAACGCAACCTAGCTCACGCACCCCGGCGCGCCTCACCGGACTCGTGTCGATGCGCGCTTGCGTTCGCTAGACTAAATCAAGACATCATGTCCAAGACCGCATTCCTCTTCCCTGGCCAAGGCTCGCAGTTTGCTGGCATGGGCAAAACACTCGCTGAAACGTATCCGGAAGCCGCGCAGGTATTTGAGCAAGCCGATCAGGCTCTTGGCTTTCCTATTTCGAAGCTCTGCTTCGAAGGGCCGGAAGACCAACTCAAGCTCACGGAAAATACCCAGCCCGCGCTGGTGACGGTTTCCGTTGCAGCGTTCGCCGTGCTCAAAGCGAAGGGCCTCGCACCGGATTACGTGGCGGGCCATAGCTTGGGTGAGTACTCTGCGCTGGTGGCTGGCGGGTCGCTTGATTTTGCTGACGCCGTTCGCCTTGTCCGCAAACGCGGACGATACATGCAGGAAGCTGTGCCTACGGGTGTGGGAGCGATGGCGGCGCTTTTGAAGATGCCCGATGGCGCGCTCGCCGGCGTCCTCGCGCAAGCCGCGCAAGGGCAGGTGGTTACGGCCGCGAATTTGAACTCGCCGGACCAGGTGGTGATCGCCGGTGACACCGATGCCGTCAATCGCGCTGTGGAACTCGCCAAAGCCGCCGGAGCCAAACGCGCCGTGCTGCTGCCGGTCAGCGCTCCGTTCCATTGCCCTTTGATGAAACCCGCGCAGGATCGCCTGAAGGCCGACCTTGATTCCACCGAGTTCCGCGAACTCGCGACGCCGCTCGTCAATAACTGGCAGGCGAAGGAAGTACGCACGGGAGCCGAAGCCCGCGAGGGTCTCTATCAGCAGGTGCCGAACCCGGTGCGCTGGCACGAAACAGTAAAACTGCTCGCTGCAAACGGCGTGACGCGCTTCATCGAAGTGGGCGCGGGAGCTGTGCTCACAGGCTTGTTGCGCAACATCGATTCCACGCTCAAGGGCGCAAAGTTCGGTGAAGCGGCGGACTGGGAGAAACTGGCAGGCTAAGCCGGTATTCCTCGGCCCTATGTCTCCCGTTGCCTGGTCAACCTAATGGTATGAAGACGGCCGTCTCCATCCCGGACGATGTTTTTCAGGGCGCGGAGCGCTTGGCCAAGCGGACGCGAAAGTCGCGAAGCCAGATCTACAGTGAGGCGGTTCGCGAGTATGTCTCCCGGCACTCGCCCGATGAAGTCACCGAAGCGTATGACCGGCTTTGCGCGGAGCTTGGCCAGCCTGCGGACAACTTCGAATTGGAGGCGGCTCGTCGAACCTTGAAGCGGGTGGAGTGGTGATCGCCCAAGGCGAAATCTGGTGGGCTGATTTGGGTGATCCTGTTGATTCTGCGCCTGGGTTTCGCCGTGCCGTTGTTGTCGTTCAAGGCGATCCGCTAAATCGAAGCAAAATCGGAACCATCGTGTGCGTGCCGTTACCCTCTAACCTTCGGTGGGCCGAAGCTCCGGGAAATGTCTTGCTGGCCGCGCGAATTACGGGGCTTCCCAAAGACTCCGTCGCGAATACATCGCTGATTGTTTCGCTCGATCGCGCTTCAACTCACCGAATCCTCGGGCGTTAGCTCAATTCTTTAATTGTTCCGTAACCGTCACCGGCTGCTCCAGCCGGAACGTAAAGCGTGTTTCCACGGGCATGACCACCGGCTTGCCGCGCGTTGCTGCGACGGTGCCGCCACCGGCTGCGCCACCAACACCGGCGCCGATCGCCGCGCCTTTGCCTCCGCCTGCGATGGCTCCGATGATCGCGCCAATTGCAGCGCCTGCACCAACCTTTGCGGTGTCCTCTTTCTTTGAGTTCGGCCCATCTTCCGCGTGCGCGGATGTGCGGATATTGATGCGCTGGCCGTCGGCAGTGTGCAGACGCGTCAGCTCAATACTCATGTGGGCGAGACCCTTCACTCGGCCTGCCACTTGAGCATCCACCACGCGCCCTTCCACCTTGGAGCCTCGTTCGGCGATAACCAAGTTGTCCACGATCACCGGCTGATCCAGCGTGCCGGTAAATTCGTCACCCGCGCGGTTGCGGTCGCTTGAAAGCGCTTCTCCCAGTCGCACGGAGAGCACCGCGCCTTGTTTGATTGTCACGGTACTTGGCTCACGCACCGGCGTCCGCGCGGGCGGTGTTGGCTCTGGACGGAAGACACGAGCTTCCGATGGAGGCGCGGGACGCGGCGCAGGCTCGGGCGTTGTGATCACGACAGGAGCTTGCGCAACGGGTGCCGGAGCAGGCGCCACACTTGCTGCCGGTGCTGCTGCCGGAGCCGGTTGAGCGGCGGGCGGTTGCGTTTCCCTCACTGCATGCGCGATGGTCGGGGCCGCTGCCGCGCGCGGGCGAACAATCGAGCTCGGCGTTAGTCTTGTGGCTGGGGCCGAAGCCGCTGGAACTGGAGCGGGCTCGGCCGGTTTCGCAATCTGCGATTCGGGAGCCTCCGGCGCGTCATTCGATGGTGACGCCGATGACGACGCCGCTGAGGGCGGTACTGGCGCTGGCGCAACGGTTGCCGCCTGCTCCGCCGTTTTCGAGCCCGTGCGCGAAATCAAGTAAGACAGGCCAAGGGCAACCACCACCCCGGCAATGAATCCCATAAGAGTTTTCGAGTTCACCCGTATCTCCTTTTCTCTATGCTTACTTATACAAACGCATCGCCGCGACGATCAGTTTCGCATTTTCGCGCCCCTGCCGCACGTTCGGGCGATCCGGATGCCGCCTCCGCTAAACTGGTTAAAGGCATGGTCCCCCGCGAATACATGGTTGGCCCCATACGGATTGCTCCGGCAACCGTGCTTGCCCCCATGGCGGGCGTCACCGATACGGTTTTCCGCCGCCTGATTCGCAGCCAGGGTGGCTGCGGGCTGATCATGACGGAGTTCACCAGCTCCCACGGCATCGTGGCGAACGCGAAGTCCACGGCCAAGGGAGGGAAGCCTGGACGTTCCTTCCGTTACTTATACTTCGAGCCGGACGAGCACCCGATCTCTGCCCAACTCTTCGGATCCGACCCCGCCGTGATGGCCGACGCCGCTCGGCATTGCCAGGACATGGGCTTCGATATCGTCGATATCAACTTCGGCTGCCCGGTGAAAAAAGTGGTGACGTGCAACGGAGGCTCCGGCCTTCTGCGCGATCTGCCGTTGGTGGAAAAGATTCTCACCCAGGTGCGCGCGGCCATCTCCATTCCGCTCACCATGAAGTTCCGCGCCGGATGGAATGATCGTGAACTGGTGGCCATAAGAATGGCCAAGCTCGCGGAAGATAGCGGCTTACAAGCGATCGCGCTTCATCCCCGGACCCGCGAGCAAGGCTACAGTGGCAAAGCTGATTGGACCCGCATCGCCGAAGTGAAGGCCGCGGTGAAGATTCCTGTGATCGGCAACGGCGATATCGTCACGCCAGAAGACGCCGTCCGCATGGTGCGCGAAACGAATTGCGATGCCATCATGGTGGGCCGCGCGGCTTCTTCGAATCCGTGGATTTTTCAGCAGATTGAACAGTACGTCGCCACCGGCCGCTACGACACGCCGGCCGAAACCGCGCGCTACGAGATCATGCGCCGTTATTACACAATGCTCCACGAGCATAAGGCGATGGACGCGGTCGGCAAGATGAAGCAGTTCGCGACGTACTTCACGCACGGAGTGCGGAACGGCGCGAAGCTGCGCGCGGATATTTATCATGCGCACGATCCTGAAGGGATCTTGAGCTTGGTGGATGCGTTCTTTGAGAGGGAATTGGCGGCCGAGCCGGTGGGGGCGTGAGTCGGAGCATGGTCTCGTTTCGCTACGAAATGGCGGGATATGGCTGGGCCGATGCCTTTTTGAGCGATGGTACAAAGACCGTTGAGATTCCGGCTTCCTACATTTGCGATTCCTTGGGCGATCTAACAAAGGCTGTTGTAACGTTGTTTTCGGAAGACAGATCTGGATGCGGATGGCTTGAAGAGCCGGGTTTCGCCGCGTGGACGTTTATTCGAAATGGTCAAGATCTCTTGATCCGCGTCGATTGGTTCAACGACTGGCCTGACGACTCGACTGATCTACGATCGCTTGGTCCGGATATTGGAACTGGCCGAGAGATGTTTTCTGCACAAACCGACTTCTTATCTTTTGTAAAGCAGTTAGACCAGTCGCTGCAGAAAATCTTGGATACTCTTGGAGCGGACGGTTATGAAAAAGATTGGGATCATCCCTACCCGCTTGAAGCGCACGTGCGTCTCCGCCAAGAACTATCGGCCCATCTTGTCTGAATAACTCGGTCGATCATACCCCGTCCGCAACCTTGTTGACGATCAAGTTCTCCACAATCTCGAACAACTCCGCCCGATACTCTCTCCGGTCATTCCCGAGCGCCACTGACGACGTCGTCACCACTACCAAATCCAGATCCGGCACCACGAAAATGTACTGCCCACCGAAGCCCCAGGCGAATTTTGTGGAATGGCCAGCGAATTCGGTGATCCACCAGCCGTAGCCGTATTGATGGCCGCTGCGGAGTGAGCGCGTGCGCGGCTCCCACGACGTTTCCACCCACTTTGGCGAGACCACTTGCCGTTCGCCGGCGCGGCCTTGATGCAGGTACAGCTCACCAAACTTCAGCATCTGACGCGGGGTCAGAAGCATGTCATTGCCGCCGAAATAGACGCCCTGCGGATCGCGCGGCCATTTGGCGAGCGTGATGCCGAGCGGTGCTGCCAGCGTGTTCTGCGCGAAGCTCCACGTGTCCCCGCCGCTCACCTTCGTCAGAATCGCGGAAAGCAGATGCGTGTTGCCCGTGTTGTAGCTCATGGGCTCGCCTGGCGGGTGCTGCAGCGGGCGCGTCAGCAGATACTGCACCCAGTTCGGACTGCCCACCCACGCGCCGTAACCACGGTTGGTATCGACGATGCCCGAGCGCATAGTGAGC
This sequence comes from Bryobacteraceae bacterium, assembly GCA_040081855.1. GTDB lineage: Bacteria > Acidobacteriota > Terriglobia > Bryobacterales > Bryobacteraceae > Palsa-187. The sequence continues at coordinate 6,500 of JBEBFS010000049.1, forward strand.
AGATCCTCAATCGTGATCTGACGCTTGCGGGGGTCGGCGCTGGCTGCCGTCAACTCCGGAAAATAAGACGCGAGCGGCGCGGTGACGCCCGGAAGCATCTTGCGGTCGATGGCGATCCCGACCAGCGCGGAGATCACGCTCTTCGATGCCGACTTGACGTTTTCATAGCTGCCTGGGCGAATACCCCGGTAGTAATGTTCCAGAATAATTTCGCCGCGGCGGCTGGCGAGCAGGCTGTGCAACCGGGGCATGCGCTCACCCGCTTTCACGGCATCGTTGAAGTTGGATTGCGCCGAGAGTAGGGCGGGGAACAGTGATGCCGCCAGTGCCAGCTTCGCAAAACGCCGCATGCGGGTATTGTAGCCGAGGGCGGGTCCCCCGACCCGCAGTAAGCCCCCCGGCTGGCTTTGGAAATGCACTGCCGAGGCACGGGCTTCAGCGCGGGACTAGGGTCCCGCCTTCCTATGGTTTGAAAAAATCCACCGGCTCTATCGATGTTACTTTCCACGAACGCCCGCGCCGCTCGATCTCGCACCGCACGACGCCGCGCCGGGTTTCCTTGCCGCCGGTGTTCGTGTTTTTGCCGCTGAGTGCCAGCACCCAGTCGAGCGACAAAGTTCGCTTTGTTTCGTCGCCTTCGTTTGTGACGACATCCACGGTGGCGCCCACAGCGCTGGCGCTCAGCAATCCTTCGACGTTCGCGCGCAAAGCCGCGTAGTTCGGCATGTCACGGTCAAAAGAATCGAAGAAGCCCTGCGCGTCGTCATTGACCAGCGCGGCGGCTGCATTGGAGATTGCGGTCAACGCATCGGCGGCTGCACCGGCGCGCGCCACGCATGTGCTGAGAGCCAATAGTGCGGCGGTGCGCAGGAAGTTGCGCCGATTCCACGAGCCGAAGCCGAACAATGGGGACAGACATCCAATTTCGCCCGGCGCTTTGCCAGCCGCTGGTGCTGATGTGGCGTAGTTGGTGTCGGCGAAATTGGTGTGAGTCCCCATTTTTCGGCGGTGAACTATGTCCGGTAACTGCCGTTGATTCGAATGTACTCTTCGGTGAAATCGCACGTCCAGAAGCGGGCTTTCCCCCGGCCGCTGCCACGGATCGTAAAGCGGATGTGGCATTCTTTGTCGTCGAGTTTCCTGGTAAGCTGCGCTTCATCGAAATCCGCAGCCAAACCGCCACGGCACACGGGTACGCCTTGCATATCGATATCGACCTTCCGGGGATCGAATGCAGCTCCCGAATAGCCAGCCGCCGCGATGATGCGGCCCCAGTTGGGATCGGAGCCCGCAATCGCCGTCTTCACCAGTGGCGAGTTCGCGATGGAGCGCGCAATCTTCTCGGCCGCCGCTTCTGTCTGCGCGCCGGAGATGTGGATGGTGACCAATTTCTTCGCGCCTTCGCCATCCCGCGCAATCTGCATGGCGAGCGATTCCAGCACCTGCGTCAACGCGCCTTCAAACGCTTTCGCGGAAGGCTTCGCTCCGGAGGCTCCGTTGGCGAGCACGGCCACCATGTCGTTCGTGGACGTATCGCCGTCCACCGAAATGCGGTTGTAGCTGCGGTTAATCGCGTTCTTGAGTGCCGTGCGCAGTGCCGCGGCGGAAACATCGGCGTCGGTGGTGACGAAGCCTAGCGTGGTCGCCATGTTCGGTTGAATCATGCCCGCGCCTTTGGTCATGCCCGCGATGCGCACTACTTTCCTGCCCACTTTAATCTCGGCGTAGGCGGTCTTCGGCACCGTGTCGGTGGTCATGATCGCGTTCGCCGCGGCATCGAACTTCGCCGCGTCGAGCGACGCCACCAGACCCGGCAACGCCTTGACGATCTTGCTGCCATCCATCTCGACGCCGATGACGCCGGTGGATGCGGGCAACACCTGCTCCGGCTTCACGTTGAGCGCCTTCGCCGCGGCGCGAACCGTTTCGAGTGCGACTTTTTCTCCCGTGCGCGTGGCGCAGTTCGCGTTGCCCGCGTTTACCAAGATCGCCACGGCCTTGCCCTTGGACGCTTTCAAATTCGCCTTCGCGATCACCACCGGCGCGGCGGCAACGCGGTTCTGCGTGAACACGGAGGCGGCGACGGCGGGTTTATCAGAAACGATCAGCGCGAGGTCGTCTTTAGCGACCTTGCGGATGCCTGCATACGTCGCGGCGTAGCGAAATCCCTGCGGCAGTTGAACACTCACTCGAACACCTCACTCATTACAAAACTTATTGCAAACGCTCGTCTTGCGAAATGGGAAAACCGTTCAAGAACGCCGAAGCCGGCATTCTCTTTTTGCCTTCCATCTGTATTTCCAATAACTCGATCGATTCGCCGGCGCCGCAGCCCGCGTATAACCTCTTCGCGATAACACGCAGCGCTCCGGGTGCTAACGACGGCGCGCCCTTCACGGCTTTCCAAATCTGAAACCGCTGGCCGCGCAGAAAGCCGTAGCCACCGGGCCATGGCTCAAAGCCGCGAATCCGGTTGAGGATTTCCTGCGCCGGGCGATCCCACGCAATCTTTCCATCTTCCTTTTTCAGAATAGGCGCAAGGGATGCTTGCGCGGAGTCCTGTGGCTCTGGCGTGATAGCAGAAAGCTGATCCAGAGTCTGGATCAACAAATCGGCTCCCGCAACGGCGAGCCGCGCTCCAAGTTCGACGGCGTTCTCTTCGGGGCGGATCTCCGTCTCCCACTTGAGCAACATATCGCCCGTGTCCAGCCCCTCATTGATCTTCATGGTGGTGACGCCGGTGTGCGATTCGCCATTGGCGATGGCCCACTGAATCGGCGCGGCGCCGCGATACTTGGGCAGCAGCGAGGCGTGCACATTGATGATGCCGTGCGGAGGAATATCGAGAATCGACTTAGGAATGATTTGCCCGTAGCCGACTACAATGACGACCTCGGGAGCCATCTCGCGGATCTGTTCCACCACTTCGGGACGCTTCACGCGCTCGGGTTGCAGCACGGGCAGGCCCAGGCGAACGGCGGCCTCTTTGACGGGCGGCATCGCGTCTTTTTGTCCGCGGCCTTTCGGGCGGTCGGGCTGCGTGAACACCGCGGTCACCTGGTGACCTTTTTCGACAAGGCGTTCGAGAGTCGGAACCGCGAACTGCGGTGTGCCCATGAAGATGAGTTTCATTTTCACCGTGGCGCACGCACTCTTGCGTGCCGCATCGACTTAGGTCGATGCAAGGTTCCTTAATCCCACTCGCCCGCTTTTTGCAGCTTCCGCACTTTGCGCCGGATCAAGTCGCGCTTCAGCGGACTCACGTGGCTGATGTAGAGTTTGCCGTTCAGGTGATCCGTCTCGTGCAGAAATGCGCGAGCCAGCAGATCCTCGCCGGTCATCTCAAAGGGTTTGCCCTTGACGTCCATTGCGCGAACGGTGACAACGCGCGGACGGGTTACGTCTTCGCGGAACGTCGGCAGGCTGAGGCAGCCTTCTTCGCCGCGCTGCGAACCTTCGCGGCCGATGATTTCCGGATTGATCAGCACCAGCTTTTGCGACGTGTCTTCCCCGCAAGTGATGTCGATTACCGCGATCTTCTTGGCCAAGCCGATTTGCGGCGCCGCCAAACCAACGCCTTTTGCCGCGTACATCGATTCGAACATGTCCTCGATCAGCTTGTTCAACTCCGGAGTTTCGAACTCCGTAATAACATCGCCCACCTGCTCGAGCACCGGCTGCCCGTATTTCACGATCGGATAAATCATCAGAAGTCTCTCACCTGTCCCAGGTAACCCTCGTAGTTGCGTTTGGCCTCCCGAAGGGAGTCTCCTCCAAATTTTTCGATCATCGCACCGGCAAGCACGATGGCCACCATGGCCTCGCCGATGACGCCGGCCGCAGGAACCACGGCCACATCGCTCCGTTCATAAGCGGCCAGCGCCGGTTCGCGCGTTTCGATATCTACGCTTTCCAGCGGCTTGCGCAATGTCGAGATCGGCTTCAACATGCCGCGAACAAGAATGTCCTGCCCGTTCGTGATGCCGCCTTCAAGCCCGCCCGCGCGATTCGCTCCGCGTGTGAACTTGTGGCCTTCTTTGTCGTAGTGGATCGTGTCCTGCACTTTCGATCCGAACGCCGCCGCGCCCTCCGCCGCGAAGCCGACTTCCACGCCTTTCACGGCTTGCATCGAAACAATTGCCTGCGCGAGCCTGCCGTCCAGGCGCGTATCCCAAGCGATATGCGAACCGAGTCCAACGGGCACGCCGCGCGCGACTACTTCGAACACGCCGCCGACGGTATCGCCCGTCTTGTAGGCAACGTCGACAACGGCCTTCATGCGCTGCTCGGTTTCGGGGTCCACGCAGCCCAGCAGGACTTCATCCTTCTGGCTGAGCGCGACTAATTCTTCCCACGTCGCCGGCCGCTCTAATCGGGCGTCGCCGACGGCGATGACGTGGCTCAAAATCTCAATGCCGAACTGAGCAAGGTACGCCTTCGCCAGAGCGCCCACGGCCACACGAGCTGTGGTTTCGCGTGCGCTCGCGCGTTCCAGAATGTAGCGCGCATCGTGAAAATCGTACTTAATGGAGCCGGCAAGGTCGGCATGTCCGGGGCGGGGACGAGTGACGGTCTTCTTTTTCGAATCGCCGTCCTCGATCTGCTCGACGGGCAAAATCTCGGTCCAGTTCTTCCAATCTTTGTTCTCAATCAGCACGGCGATGGGCGCGCCGATGGTGATCGAGTGCCGCACCCCGCTGACAATATGGGCGCAGTCCGTCTCAATCTTCATCCGCCCGCCGCGGCCGAAGCCCTGCTGACGCCGCCAGAGTTCGCGGTCGATTTTTTCAAGGGAGATGGGAACGCCGGACGGGAGTCCGGTCAGAGTGGCGACGAGGCACTCCCCGTGCGACTCGCCTGCTGTCTCAAACCTAAGCATGGAAAGGAAATTATATGGTACCAGCAACCGGAATCCGCAGCCCAGTCACGATTCCTTTTTCTCGCGGAAAAGCTGCCTTCCCTAGATCGCCAATGCTGGGCGTGCCTGGGTGGGATGCGGCACCTCAAAACTGCAGTCAGTTAAGTACTGCGCACGGGAGTGTCTAGAGAATCGGGCTTAATCGGGGGCAAGGGAAGGACGGAACGCGTTAGCGTTCCATGTCCTCGTGGTTCACGTCGCTTGAACGCGGTGCAGAGGTTAGCGCATCCAGCCCGAGCGCCGCGATCAGGAAACCTGCGATGATCGCTGCCACTAACATGACGTTCTCCGTGATTTCGTGTGCATTCGGATGACCACCCAAGTCGCCATCCAAACGCTCCCGCGCGGGATCGTCATAAAACGCGTCAATTCCTCCCCGGTCGAGGCGACCAGGAAGGATTCCGTGTTCCGTTGCGAAGGATAGTCGTGGGCTTTCCGGCTGTTCCCGGCGCTCTTAGCGTTTCTTCTTCGTTTCGCGTTCCACCCAAACCGGTTGGGGCGAGGTTGGCGGCGTCGTTATCGCCGACATCAGCATGGAAACAATTAGGAACCCGGTTACTGCTGCTCCGATAATCATATGACCTCTCTGGGGGCCTTGTTTTTTCTTCTGTCCAACCTCCCGCCACCGGCGGAAGGCATTCACGTCAGCTTCTCGACTGCCTTACAAATGCCTACGCGTACAAGGATGCAATAAAGGTGCAACCAGATTCGTGCCGTTCCAGTGAAAATGACGTGGAGAAAACGTGACGGTGGGGGATTGTCAGGACGGGGGACGTTAGTCTTTCGGTGGCGAGGAGATCGTCTGCAGCAGTAGTGCGACGATAAAGAACCCGGCGATGGCGGCTCCGATGATCATTTTGCTCCGGTTCCTACATGTATCGACGGCTCGCCCGCATTTCTGCAGGTTTATTTTCCATCCAGACGTATAATGTGGCATGACTCAGCCGCCTGTGCCGTCCGGTTCTGCTTCCGTCCAGGCTCCTTTGTGGGGCGCGCGAGTCAGTGACTGGGCTGAAATTCAGGAGCCAACCGCCCGCCCGCTATTCGAAGCCATCCTCGCTGCCACGGGCGTGGGGCCGGGCGTCGCCATGTTGGACGTCGGTTGCGGGGCCGGACTTTTCTGCCAACTGGCTGCGAATGCAGGCGCTTCCGTTTCGGGCTTCGACGCCGCGGAGCCTATGATTTCCGTCGCCCGCGCACGCGTCCCCGGCGGCGACTTCCGCATCGGCGATATGGAAGAGCTGCCCTTCGCCGACAATTCCTTCGATCTGGTCACGGGCGTCAACTCGTTTCAATATGCAGCGAATCCGGTGCGGGCGCTGGCGGAGGCCAGCCGCGTGGTGAAGACACGGGGAACCTTGGTTATCGCGACATGGGGCCGCCGGGAGGATTGCGAAACCGGCGCTTACCTCGATGCGCTCCGCGCCTTGTTGCCTTCGTCGTCTGCAGGTGCCTCCAGTTCCTTCGCCTTGTCCAGCCGCTCGGCGCTCGAAGCCGTTATTCGCGAGGCGGGCCTGCATCCGGAAAGCTTCCAGGAGGTGGACTCGCCCATTGAGTACCCGAACCTGGAAACCGCCCTGCGCGGCTTACTCTCCACCGGTCCGGCGGTCCGCGCCATCGAGCGCTCGGGCGAAAAGAAGGTGGTCGAGGCGGTGACCAACGCGCTTGCACCTTACCGCCGGACCGATGGTGCCTACCGCATGGCGAACAAGTTCATGTTCCTGGTAGCCAGCCGCACGCCGGTCAAAAACTATTTCCGTCCCGGCTTCCGCAGCGTCACACCCTATTTGGTGGTTGCCGATGCCGCGGCACTGATCGATTTCCTCAAATCCGCTTTCGGCGCGCACGAAATGCTTCGGGTGCCAGGCGCCAACGGCGGAGTGATGCACGCGGAGTTGCAGATTGGCGACTCCATCATCGAAGTGGGTCAGGCGAGCGAGGCGTGGAAGGCCGGGCCCGCCAGTTTGCACTTGTATGTTCCCGACGCCGATGCCACTTATCGGCGCGCTTTGGCCGCCGGTGGAGTTTCGCTTCAGGAACCGCACGATACCAATTACGGCGACCGCAGTTCCGGCGTACAGGATCCGGCAGGGAACCGGTGGTTTATTGCGACGCACGTGGGCGGCAAGTGAGCAATCATCCCTTCGGTGCACCTCGCGCTAAACTAGAGACGAATGTCCAAACAATACTCCGCTCCGCCAGCAATGGCGATCGACCCTAACAAGAAATACACGGCGACGTTCACCACCTCGCGCGGTGAAATCGTTTGTGAGCTGTTCGCGAAGGACGCGCCTAAGACCGTCAACAACTTTGTTTTCCTGGCCAAGGAAAAGTTCTATGATGGCACCGTCTTCCATCGCGTCATCGCCGACTTCATGGTTCAGGGTGGCGACCCCACCGGCACCGGTCGCGGCGGCCCTGGCTATCGCTTTGATGATGAATGCAAGGGCAATCCGAACCGTCATCAGGTTGGCTCGCTCTCGATGGCTAACGCAGGTCCCGGCACCAATGGCAGCCAGTTCTTTATCACCCACATCGCGACTGATTGGCTGGACGGCAAGCACACCGTTTTCGGCAAGGTGTTGAAGGGACAGGACATCGTCAACGGCACCAAGCAGGGCGACGAACTGAAGAGCCTGGTCATCACCGAAGAGTAGTTGCCAGTGGGGCGGTCTGGAAATCGGCGTGCGAGTGGTACGAGCGCACGCAGGTTTCGCAACTTCCATGGCGGGCGGAGTTCCCCTCCGCCGCGGTTTACCGAACCGCCCCATTTCCGTATTCGAAGAAACCCTCATGCCGCAAATCATCTTTGTCACCGGCGCCACGGGAACCATTGGCTCCCAAGTCATTCAGGAACTGGCGGGCAAGCCCGGCATCCACATCCGAGCCACCATTCGCGACTTCATGAAAGCCGCGAAGATCGGACGCGCGGGCGTGGAAACGGTGATGTTCGATTTCGGCCGTCCCGACGACTATCAGGCTCTGCTCCAAGGAGTCGATTCCGTCTTTCTCGTTCCGCCGTTTCATCCCTGGGGTGTCGAGCAAGCGAAGGTCTTTATTGATTCCTGTAAGTCCGCAGGTGTCCGGCATGTCGTCAAGGTTTCCGTTATCGATACCTGCAAGGACATCACCGTTGGCCGCTGGCACAATGCGATCGACGATTCCCTGAAGAAGTCTGGCATGGCGTGGACCATCCTGAAGCCAACCAGCTTCCTGCAAAATCTGTTGGAGAACTCCGGCCCGCGCGAGGACGATTACATCCACATGCCCGCCGGCGATGCAAAGACCGCGTTTGTGGATACACGGGACATCGCCGCCGTCGCCGCGCTGGCTCTCTCGCAGCGTGGGCACGAAGGAAAAGAGTACACGCTGACGGGTCCAGAAGCGTTCACCTATACGGAAGTGGCTGAGATCCTCAGCGATGCCACCGGCCGCATGATCCGTTACTTGGACATCTCGCATTCCGAGGCGTGTCAGGAAATGATGGACGACAATCTGCCCGAATGGGTGATCGACGTCATGATGGAACTCCGGAGCTGGACGGCCGAGGGCGGCGCGTCTGCCGTGGTCACCACGATTCAGGAGTTATCAGGCCGCCCCGCACGCAATCTGCGAGACTTCGCGGCGGAATACGCCAGCCACTGGAAGCATGATTAATTCGCGTCCGCGGCCTGTGGCCTATAGCGCGTAATCGAACCCCACCCAAATGCGCGCCTCCGCACTGCCGATGGCCACGCTCTGGTTGCCTGACGGACCTTCCAGGTGAAACTCAGTCTGCTTTGATCCCGGCAGGCCGATGTCCAGGAATAGCGCCGCCAGTGTCGCCGTGCGAATGGGATTGCCGAAGCCATGCACGACGGAGCGGTTTGCGAACTCGGCATCGGTGACACACATCAGGTGTTCGTTGGTTAGCTCCATCCACGGCAGATCGTCATGGCTGGCGCGCTGGGAGCGGTGCAGCGGATCGCGGCTCTTCAGTTCTTCCGGCCAATAGCCGTAGGATGCCGGCAACAACACCAGTTCAGACACGCCCGGATTGGATGCTTCCGACACTTGCTTCTTCAGTACGATTTTATTCACGCCCGCCTCTGCGTGCGTGAGGTGGAGCGTGACCTGATCGTTTCCGTGGAACATCCCGGAGAACAGCATCAGACCCAGGGAACAGTACGTCGGTTTATCAGCGAAAAAATCAAGCAGATCGTAGCGAGCCGAATCGCCGTAGTTGCGGCCCAACGGCGAAGCACGCACCAGGAGCTTATCGGTTTCAAGATCTTCCGGCAGCGCGGGGCAGTTTGCGGCGCACAGCGTCAGGTTTGTTTCGGGATCTGTAGGAAGTTGCGCGGCAATCTTCGAGAAATGGTCTTCCAGGCGAATCATTGTTCCCTCCGGGCAAACAAGCGCGCGCGGGTTGCTTGCGGAAGCTCGTCTAAGGCCGGCTCACGGCCCTAGATCGGCAATGGATTGGCTGACGGGGCCACGGGGTTCCTGCGTTGAGGCAGAACGAAAACCAAGGCCGACAATTGAGGCGATTCGAAAGGGAATCAACCTCTTTTTCTATTGGAGCACAGATTCAGATCCGTCTTCACAGCTTTTTCCCGACGGCACTTTCTATGCGGCAGAGTTTACGCGACAGGGTGGGCCGCGGAGCGGAACTCCGGCACCTGCTCCATCGGAATGATCATCCAAGCGGCGATGTAGGCGAGCAGTCCTACGCCTCCACTGAACAGGGAGGCGGCCACCACCAGCACGCGCACCAGTACGATATCGACGTGGGCGAACTCCGCAACGCCCGAGCAAACACCGCCCAACTTCTTGTCTTTCATCGACCTGCGTAACGGCTTGGGCTGGTTTTGATAAGACTGTTGGGTACGCTCCGCCCGCGCATTAGGAGTCGGCGCCGCGCACTGAGCGCAGTATTTGTCCGCGTCCTCTAGTTGGACTCCGCACTGGGTACAAAACATGATTTTTTCTCCGTTATGTGCAATTACGAAGCGGGAAATCGAAAAGTTCCCGAAAATTGTGTGGCGTTCGCGATCCTGTATCTCCAGCCCTACTTCATTGGCGGAAAGTAAGGCAGATTCTTCGCAAAGTACCAGCAGAGGAAGAATACGATGGGCGTGTTCACTATCAACTGCAACATTGTGAACCCGATCAGATCGCGCGCGCGCAGTTTGAGGATTCCCAGCAAAGGCAGCATCCAGAACGGATTGACCAGATTGGGCAAAGCCTCCGCCATGTTGTAGATCTGGACAACCCAGCCGAGATGCACCTGATGGGCGATGGCAGCCTCCAACACGTACGGAGCTTCCACCACCCACTTCGTGCCGCCCGAGGGGACAAAGAATCCGAGCACCGCGGAATAAATCGCGGCATACAGGCCGAACGTATTGTGACTGCTGATGGAAATAAAAAAGTTTGCGAGCTTCTTTGATAGGCCCGTGCCCACGATCATGCCGAAGGTCATCGCGTAGAAGGGGAATTGAATGAGGACGCCGCCGACGGCAGGAATCGATTCGGCTACTGCGCGCATGAACCGGCGCGGACGCCAGTGCAGCAGGAGCGCGGCGGTCAGGAAGATCAGGTTGTAGATGTTCAATTCCAGCGCAGCCAGTGGACCCTGCGGAGATTCACGGAACTCCTCGGCCAGAAACCAGCCGAGGATGGCGACAATACAGAGGGTAAGAATTGGACTGTACTCCAGCCACTCACCGGGGCGGCTTCGCTTTTCCAGGTCTTTTTTCACTGGCTCGAATTGGATGCCGAAGTCTTCAATCGTTTTCGCGTTCTTGCCTGAAGGTGCGGACAAGTACGCCGTCGTCGTCGACGCCACAACGATCACTACGATACACAAGATGCTTTGCCATAGAAACAACGTCTGCGTGACCGGAATCAAGCCGCTGATCGCAAACAGGGACGCGGGCATCGCAGTCTTCGAGGCCATCAACATTGCGGCCGAAGAAGATAGCCCGAGCGCCCAAACTGATCCGCCGCCCAGGTATGCAGCCGCCGAGGCCGCGCGATAATCCATTCCCTTCACGCGCTGCGCCAGTGCACGAACGAGAAAACTGCAAAAAATGGGCGCCAGCCCCCAGGAGATTAAAGACGTGGTACACGCCATGAAAGCCACCATAGCCACGGCCGATTTCGGTGTTTTGGGAATACCCGCAAACCAACCGATCGCCCGTTGCGCCAGCGGTGTCATCGCGACTACGTAGCCGCCGATGATCACCATGGACATTTGCATGGTGAACGGAACGAAGGTCCAAAAATTCTTGCCGGCCTGATACGCGAGGTTCTTCGCGTCCTCGCCCGCCGCGAGTCCGCCCAGGTACACGGCGACGATACCGAGGAAGGCGAAGATCAGCGGATCGGGAAACCACTTCTCGCTCCAGTTGGCGAGCGCGACACCCAAGCGCGCAACACGGCCGCCGGTTTCCGCCACGTCCATGTTTATCGAGGCACCCGTTGCTGGAGGCCGTTCGTGAGTGTGCATTATTGATATGCTAGCTCGTTGGAGAGGAGCGAGAAACAATACACATGAGAAAATCTTTACTGCGAGCCCTGCTGGTTCCTGCGGCCTTGGGCGTGATGACGGTCGCCGCCAGCGCGCAAGCCCCGGATTTTAGCAAGGTCGAGATCAAGGTCAACAAGATCAGCAACAACTTCTATACGCTGGACGGCCAGGGCGGCACGATTGGCGTGCTTGCGGGGACGGACGGCGTTTTTATGGTGGATAGCCAGTTTGCTCCCTTGAGCGACAAGATCGCCGCGGCGATCAAGACCGTGAGCGACAAGCCGATCCGATTTTTGGTGAACACGCACGTCCACGGCGACCACACCGGCGGCGACGAAAACTTCGGCAAGATGGGCGCGACGATCATCGCCCGCGAAGAACTGCGCAATCGCCTGGCGCACCCGAATCCGCTTCCCAACGGCCAGCCCGCTCCCGTGATGCCCAACATCGGCCTCCCGACGGTTACCTACCAGGGCCAGATGGTGCTGCACATGAACGGGGAAACCATCCGCTTGATCGCCATTCCGCGTGCGCATACCGATGGCGACACGATTGCCTACTTTGTGGACAACGACCTCCTCATGACGGGCGATTTCTACCGTTCCATTCAGTACCCGAACATTGATCGTGGCAATGGCGGATCCCTGAACGGCATGATCGACGGCCTCGGTCGCGTGATCGGCCTGGCTGGTCCGAATACGAAGATTGTTCCGGGCCACGGTCCCACGGTGGGCCGCGACGCCGTGATCGCGCACCGCGATGCTCTGATCGGCATTCGCGACAAGATCGCCCCGCTAGTGGCTCAGGGAAAAACGGAAGATGAAGTGTTGGCCGCGAAGCCGACCGCGGATTGGGATGCAAAGGTTCCGCAATCCGGCCCGTCCATCGAACGTGTTGTCCGTCAGGTGTATCAGGAACTGAAGGCAGCGCGGTAAGAGCTATCGCCCGTTGTTCGACACGGCGATCCCGCGCGGCTTGCAAGTTCCGCGTGGGGTCGCCTTTCCTATTTGAGGATTTGATTATGTCATCCGGAAAATTCGATTTCGTTACTGTAGGCATTTCGCGCCGCGAAGCTGCCCGCATTCTGGCCGCCAGTATGGTCGCGCCGAAGCTGGTTGGGCAAGAACCGGAGCATGAGCCCGATGTTCCCTACGTGCCGACTACGGAAGAAGCCGTGGAGGCCATGCTTAAACTGGCCGACGTGACGAAGAACGATGTCGTCTACGACCTCGGCTGCGGCGATGGCCGGATCGTGATCGCAGCGGCGAAGGTGTATGGGGCGAAGGGTGTCGGCTACGATATCGACCCCGAACGCATCACTGAGGCGAAGGCCAACGCCAAAAAAGCGGGCGTGGAAGATAAGGTCCGCTTCGAAGTGAAGGATCTGTTTAAGGCCGATTATCACGAAGCCACGGTAGTGACGTTGTTCCTTCTGAACAGCGTCAACCTGCGCCTGCGCCCGAGGCTTCTTGAACAGCTGCAACCGGGCACCCGCATCGTTTCGAATACATTCGATATGGGCGATTGGGTTGCGGAAAAGGACATCACTATCCCCGCGCCTACGGACGCATTTCTTAGTCGGCGATTCTTTCTTTGGCGTGTTCCGGAGAAAAAGAAGTAGTTTCGGCGAAAGCGCCCCCGCATTGTGGGGCGGATTGAAAATCCGCGGCGGAGTGGCGCTCCGCCGCTTTGAGTTTGCTGGGAGACTCATTGCGGGACCGGGTGGTCCCGCGCCGACCTGGCGGTCCGCCCTACTAGGACCACTTGGGCAGAATCTTCAGGGCGTTGCCGCGGTCGATTAGCTTCAGTTCGTCCGCGTTGAACACACCGCATTCTTCGAGGCCGGCCGCGATGTTCGCGCTTCTGCCGAAGGGGAAATCGGTGCCGAAGAGAATCTGCGACATGCCGATCATCTGGCGTAGTGCGGTCATCTGAATCGGGTTGGTAGAGCCTGCGGTGTCGTAGTAGAAGCGCCGCAATTGGCCGAGCTTTGAGTTCGGCGCGGCTTGTTTGGCGAGATTGGCGCGCGTGGCTTCCTGGCCGAGGAAACGGCCCGGCAACGCGAGCATCGTCCCGCCGGCGTGCGAAAAGACGTACTTGACATCCGGGGTCTCCGCGGCGCGGCCGCTCGCGATCAGGCTGATGATGGTGCGGGCGGTGTCGGTGTTGTACTCCACCGTTGTGTCGCTGATGCCGGTCACCAAACTCTGGCAGCAATCGGCCACCTGGGCGTGCACGTAAACAATGGCCTTGCGGCGGTTGAGCTCGCGGAACACGTCGGCGAAGGCGGCATCGCCCAGCCATTTGTCGCCGTAGCTGGTCAGCAGGCCCACGCCGTCGGCCTTTAGCGTATCGAACGAGTATTCAATTTCCTTCAAGCAGTTCGTTGCATTCGGGAAGGGAAGCACGGCGAACAGTCCGAAGCGTCCGGGGTAATCGCGAACCATCTTCGCGCCGTACTCGTTCTGCTCGCGCGCCAGCCGCTTGGTTTCATCCGCTGCGCCGAACCAAATGCCGGGAGTAGTGATCGAGAGCATCGACGCTTGCACGCCGCCTTTGTCCATATCCTCGATTGCTTTCGCGGGCGAGTAGGGCGTCCACGTCTGGAAGCCGGCCGTGCGTTTGTCATTCATCAACTTGATCAGCTCCGCGTTGGCGAAGTGATGATGCACATCAATTCGGCGCGTGGCTCCACCGGGAGCTTGCGCGAACAAGCGATTGCCGGTGACCACGGCGCCTGCGCCCAAGGCAGCGAGCCCAGCCAGCAGATCCCGGCGCGTCGGCCGGTGAATTGTCTCCGGAGCATGATTGCAAGAGGTTCCGTGATTGCAAGATTTGCCGTGATCTTTTCCCATGTGACCCTTTCCGAAGTAGCCTTCCCGGAATCGGTTTTCCGGAACAGCCCATGGCTGAGGATTATGTCGGAACGTAAACCCATTGTCAAGAATCGCCCTATTCTCAAATGCCTGTACAGAAGCATTCCTAGGGGATACCCTTGACACCGCCAAAATGGAGTGGCAAACTGCCAAGACATTGGTCAAAGTTCGCCCCGGTTGCGGGTGCGCGGGCTCGATGGGGTTTATTTCAAGCAGCATCAGGGGAGGTTTGGAGTGAAATCACTTATCAAAGTGCTGTTGGCGTGTGCCGTTTGTTGCGGAGCCGCTTATGGACAGGCGGTGTCGCAGATTGGCGGCGCGGTCAGAGACGAATCAGGCGCTGTTGTGCCGGGGGTCCAGGTAACCGCCACCCAAACGGAAACAGGGTTTAAGCGCACTGCGGAAACAGATGACAGCGGTAACTACGTGTTGCTTAACCTGCCGCTGGGGCCGTATCGATTGGATGCGATGAAGATGGGCTTCCGCTCCTACGCGCAGACAGGTATCAACCTGCAGGTGGGCACTGCGCCCGAAGTCGCGATCACTCTTGGCGTCGGCCAGGTGAGCGAGACGGTCAACGTAGAGGCCAACGCCAGCCAGTTGGAAACGCGCAGCATCGGCGTAGGCACGGTTATCGAAAATCAACGAATTTTGGAACTCCCGCTCAACGGGCGCCAGCCTACCGATCTCATTACCCTGAACGGCGCGGCGGTCCAAACTGGATCGTCACCCGGCTACGGAATGCGAACCGGCGTGTTTATTTCCGTCGCAGGCAGCGGCATTGAAAGCGTCCAGTACAATCTGGACGGCGCGCCGAACATCAACTTGCTGGATGGCACTGGTCTGCCGCTTCCATTCCCGGACGCGTTGCAGGAATTCAAAGTGGCTACCAGCACCCAAGATGCCGCGAATGCCGGACATTCGGGAGCTGCGGTTCACGCCGTGACGAAGTCGGGCACGAACTCATTTCACGGCGATGCGTTCGAATTTCTCCGCAACTACAAAGTAAACGCCCGAAACTTCTTCGCCAGGGGCCTTGACGGATTGAAACGCAATCAATTCGGTGGCGTCATTGGTGGCCCGATCAAGAAAGACAGAGTCTTCTTCTTCATCGGCTATCAAGGCACAACGGTTCGCCAGACACCGATCAATCAGACTGCCTTTGTTCCCACAGCGCAGATGATCGCCGGCGATTTCACGGCGTTTGCGTCTGCTGCCTGCCAGAACGGCGTGGCCAGAACGCTAGGCGCTCCATTCGGAACGAACGGTTTCGCACCGAATACCACCAGCCCTTCGTCGCTGAGTCCCGCCGCCATCAATATCGCCAACCGGCTACCGAAGCCCGTCGATGCCTGCGGTCGCACCCTGTTTGGGCCGCCGACCAGCGAAAACGATCACCAGGCACCGGTGCGCGTCGACTACCAGCTCAGCGACAAGCAATCGATCTTTGCCCGATACATGATCACGCAACAGGATCTGAGTGTTCCGTATGCCCTCAGCGGCAACGCACTGGATGCCAACGTTCCGGGCTTTAACGACCGTGCTCAGTCGTTCACCCTTGGCGACACTTACGTGGTGAGTGCGTCCATGGTGAACTCCTTGCGTGCGTCCGTCAACCGCATTGCGGCATTGAAGCCGGGCGCCGATTTCTTTGGCGCGGGCGACGTGGGAATCAATACTTACACGTATCAGCCGAAGTACCTCCAGATGGTGGTCACGGGCAACTTCACGCTGGGCGGCACAACGAAAAATGCCTTTGCTTATCAAACCAGCTTCGGTGTGAACGACGATTTCAGCGTGGTGAAAGGTTCCCACACGTTCATGTTTGGCGGTTACTACAACCGTGCGATCAACTGGCTGTTGGCGCAGGCATTCTCGGACGGGCAGTTCCAGTTCGGAACCACATCGGGGACGACGATGTCTGATTTCATGCTAGGGCGCGTATCGTCGCTCCGCCAGCAGAACCCGAACCCCTTGAACACGCGCCAGAATTTCTTGGCGTTATATGTTCAGGACACTTGGAAGATTAACCAGCGCTTGACGCTCAACTACGGTGTCAACTGGGCCCCCTACTTCCCGGGCGTCTTCCCGCAAGGCGATACGTTTAACTTTGGCATCGGCCGTTTCGTCGCCGGTTCTCGCAGCACCGTGATCCCCGGCGCACCTCCGGGATTTACGTATCCGGGCGACCCGGGCTTCAATGGGAAATCAGGCATCGAGTCTCGCTGGGGCAACTTCAATCCGCGCGTCGGCTTGGCGTGGGACCCGATGGGCGATGGCAAGACGGTGATCCGCGTGGGCGGTTCCATGGCGCAGGACTTCATGACCGCCAACATGATGATCAACAACGAAACGGCTTCTCCGTTCCGTCTGACTGTGATTCAATCTGGCGTCAATCTGGACAACCCGTATGCTACGTATCCGGGCGGCCGGACGCCGTTTCCGTTCAACTACGATCCGAAAAACCCGGTGTTCGCACCGTTTGGAACGTATCTTCCGGTGCCGCCGAGTCTGCGCAACACAATGCAGTACTCGTGGAATTTTGGAGTCCAGCGTCAGATCACGCCGAATCTGTTTGCTTCGGCCACCTACCTTGGCACGCATATCATTCACCTTTGGAACGCAGTTGAATTGAATCCGGGTGTCTTTATTCCGGGAACCTGCGCGGCCGGCCAATATGGCTTGAGCGCCGCTGGTGCTTGCACGCAAGCATCCACGCTGAACGCACGGCGCGCGCTCAATCTTTCGACGCCCGGCACGCAGCTTGGCAACCTGACGCAGTATGACGACGGCGGGACGCAGGGCTATCACGGTCTGCTGCTTTCGGCGAACTGGCGCATGAAGAACAACTTGAGCATCAACGCCAACTACACGTGGTCGCATTGCATCGGTCTGCCACTGATTACGCTGCTGAACCCGGGTGCGAATTACATCCACCAGGGATTTGGCCAGAACATCGGTGCCGCGAACCGCAATTTGGATGTGGGCAACTGCGATCAGGACCGCCGCCATGTGGCGAACATAACGATGGTGGCTTCCACGCCGAAGTTTTCGAACCGGGCGATCAGACTGGTTGGAAGCAACTGGACATTTTCGTCCGCGCTTCAGGCCCGCACGGGCCAGTACTACACGATCGTGACGGGCGCTACCGACAACGCCACGGGCTTCGGCGGCAACTCGCCTGGAACGCAGCGTGTCAATCAAGTGTTGGAAGATCCGAACTCGCCCAGCAAGGGATCCTCGTGTGCAACCGCCGGTTGCGTGCTGTGGCTTAATCCTGCGGCCTTCCAGGCGCCGGCCCTCGGTACGTTCGGCAACATGGGGCAAAACGCACTTCTCGGGCCGGGCTTCTGGCAGTGGGACGGGGCAGTGACGCGGCAGTTCAATCTCACGGAAAGCCAGAGGTTGGAGCTTCGTTTCGAAGGCTTCAACATCACGAACAGCTTCCGCCCCGGTAACCCCGGACGCGGAACTGGTGCTGCGAATTCGTTCGGTGTAATTTTGAACGACGCGACCCCGCCGGCGGCAACCACCGCTCCGGCTCGCGTAATGCAGTTCGCGTTGAAGTACGTGTTCTAGAAACCGTCGGAGTAGCAAAAAAGGGACAGGCGCCGTTCGGTGTCTGTCCCTTTTTGCTTTCGTTGGAAACGGGTTGAAGCAGGGAACCAATCCCCGGACTGCGCCCCGTTACTTTTTCTTTTCTTCCGCCTTGACGACGTGCGCTTTGTAAAGCGTATAGTCGCCATCGTAGACGGTAGCTTCGATGGTGTCGCCCGTTCTTACGCCGGGGAAGAGGTCGGCGTTTTCCACTTTGTATTTCATGGTCATCCCGTCCATCCAGCCTTCCACTTTGCCATGGTTGACGGTGAGGCTCTTCGATGCAGCGTCCACTCCCTCCACTTTTCCCCGGAGCGTGTAGCTTTTCTTTCCCGCAGGCTGCGCGAAGGCGAGCGTTGCGATCAGTGCCAGTGACGCGACGCTGGCGAAAATTTTGCGCATTGTCTTCATGCTTAAATCCTACAATGCGAACGCTTCGATGCCAAGATGCGCCTTTAGCTATCGGAACTCAACTATCGAAAAGGGCGCCACCCGCCGAAATTCATGTTATAAGTTAGCTAGACGTATGAATTGGCTGCGCAACAAACCGGCATGGAGGGCGACATTCAGCGTGTTCCTCGCGCTAGCGCTGCTTGCCAGTTGCTTGCCGTGCCTTTCGGCGCAAACCCAAGCGTCGCATCAGTGCTGCCCGCACCACGAGAAATCCAGCAAATCTGAATCGCATGCCTCCACGCAAAGCGACTGTGCGTTGAGTGCAGTCGACCTGCTTTCCTTGGAACGGCCCAACACCCTTGCGAATGCGGCACTGGCACCCGCTGAATTTGTTGTACTTGCGGAATCCTTCATCGTTTCTTCTTTTGTTCCGGCATTCGTGCCGATGGACGCCAGCCTAGGCGATCCACTCCTGCCCCTGGTTCTTCGCGTCTGACCTCCACTCCACGGCGTTAACGAGCTGCTAACGGCCTAGCTGCGTCTTCGGCCAATGCTGCTTCGGCACCTGTCTGGAATTGGAGAAAGGATCTTCTATGAAAGGCGTACTCGTATGTCTCGCGCTTGGCGCGGCGGCGACGCTCGCACGCGCGCAGGGGCTGCAACTGGCGCCGTTGGTGGAAGAAGCGCTGCGAAGCAATCGCGATATCCTCGCCGCACAGAAGCGCTATGAAGCCGCGAGGCAACGTCCTCGGCAGGCGGGTGCGCTTCCGGATCCAACATTTTCGGTGGGCTACCAGAGCAACGGCAGTCCGTTGCCCGGCGCCGGCTTGGGCTCCATGCCCACCAGCAACATCGGCGTTAGCATCACGCAGCCGCTGCCTTATCCGGGCAAACGGCAGCTGCGCGAAACGCTGGCGGCGAAGGAGGCCGATGCCGAGGCGGCGCAGGTGCAGATCGTACAACTCGGTGTAGTGCGGCGGCTGAAGCTGGCGTACTCGCATCTGCAGCACGCGTATGCAGGCATTGAAGTGATTGAGCGCAACCGCGAAATGCTGAACCAAATGCTTCGCATCACCGAGGCTCGTTACGCCTCGGGCAGCGCGGCGCAACAGGACATCATCAAGGGCCAGATTCAGCTCACGATGGTCGAAGCGAAGACTGTCCAACTGCAGCAGGAACGGCTGGCGGCGGAGGCCGAGATCCTGAGCGCGTTGAATCG
Organism: Bryobacteraceae bacterium; assembly: GCA_040081855.1. GTDB lineage: Bacteria > Acidobacteriota > Terriglobia > Bryobacterales > Bryobacteraceae > Palsa-187. Next base: position 26,017 of record JBEBFS010000049.1, read on the forward strand.
CAAGCCGAGCGAATTGTTGGGACGTCCCGTGGACGTCGATCCGCGCGAGATGGCGGTAAGTATGGAAGAGATGTTTGCGCGCGCGACGATCGAGGCTCCGAAGCTGCAGTTCGAGCAGAAGAAGATCGAGAAAACAGAAGTCTCGCTGAATTTGGCGCGCAAAGACTACTATCCCGATTACGCGATTACCGGAGGCTATTACAACATGGGCCTGCTAGCGCCTATGTACATGGCGCGCCTTGATTTCACTCTGCCCGTGTTCGCTTTCCGCAAACAACGGTCTGCGATGACCGAGCAGTACAACAACCTCTCGGCCGCGCGGCGCGAATTTGAAGCGGCGGATCAAATGATTCACGCGCGTATCCGCACTGATTATGCCGCTGCGCAAACCGCGTTTCAGTTGATGAAGCTTTACCGCGATACGGCGATTCCGCAGGCGAAGCTGGCGCTGGAATCGGCTCTTACCTCGTATCAAACCGGCGCCGTGGATTACCTCTCTGTGCTTACCAACCACATGGCGATCACGGATTTCGAATTGAATTATCACGATCAGCGTCAGGCATATCGCGACGCGCTCGGCCGTCTGGAGGAAGCCACCGGCATGCTGCTGGTGCAGTGAGGAAACGTATGAAGATCGCACGTGTTTTTATTGTTATGATCCTGCTTGCTGCGGCCTTCTTCGGCGGGCTGTACTACGAACGATTCCGCACACCCACCGAAGCGACGGCCGAACGCAAGCCGCTCTATTACGTGGATCCGATGCACCCCGCCTATAAATCCGACAAGCCGGGCATCGCGCCCGATTGCGGCATGAAGCTGGAGGCTGTTTATGCGGATTCGGCTAGACCCGGTGGCGGGGTGCCATCGTCGGCGGAATTTGGCGCGCCTCCCGATCTTGCTCCGAATGCGATCCAAGTGAGTACGGAAAAACAGCAGTTGATCGGCGTCCGGTACGGAACTGTGGAGATGGCATCGGCATCGAGCACGTTGCGAACCGTGGGCAAAGTAGCGTTGGATGAAACCCGCGTCGCCCGCGTGCATTCGAAGATCACGGGTTGGATCGACAAGGTATATGTGGACTTCACCGGCTCCATGGTGAAAGTAGGACAGCCGTTGATGACAGTCTACAGCCCGGAGATGCTGGCGTCGCAGCAGGAGTATCTATTGGCGCTGCGCTCGCGAGAGATTATGTATCACAGCTCCGTTCGCGAGGCGTCAATCAACACCACCGAGTTGATTGACGCCGCCAAGAAGCGACTAGAACTTTGGGACTTCACACCGGCGCAGATTGAAGAACTGCAGAAAACCAACACGCCGATCCGAAACATCACCATCTTCTCCCCTGCCGACGGGACGGTGTTGGAGCGCGGCGCGTTTCCCGGCCAGCGCATCGCACCGGAGACGCAGCTCTATTCCATCGCGAATCTCGACCGCGTATGGGTGATCGCCGACGTCTACGAAGCCGACATGGACAAGATCCGCATCGGACAAAAGGCAACCATTATCATGCCTTCGGCCAACGCCCGTTCCTTCACGGGCACGGTCGATTTTATTCAGCCGCAGGTGGACGCGACGACGCGCACTTTGAAGATTCGCTTGAACGCGATGAATCCGAACCAGCAGCTAAAGCCGGACATGTTCGTCAACGTCGATTTTTACACCGGATCCCCCGTGCGAATGTCGATTCCGGCCGATGCCGTACTCGATTCTGGAATGACGAAGACGGTGTTTGTCGACCGCGGCAACGGTTATCTGGAGCCGCGCGTAGTGCAAACCGGCGAACGCTCCGGTGATTCCATTCAAATTTTGAGCGGCCTGAAACCCGGCGAACGCATCGTGACGTCGGGAACATTCCTGATCGATTCTGAAAGCCGCCTGCGAAATCCGGGGCAGGCAACGTCAGGGCAGGGGACTGCGGGTCATCAGCATGGCGCGGCACCGTCGCAAACTACGCCCGCGGAACACCAACACGCCGCCCCGCCTGCCGGGGCAAACGATCACAGCGCACATACTCCCTCGGGGCACGAAAATCATGATCAACCGGCTCATTGAATTTTCGGCCCAGAACAAGTTCATCGTCTTTTTGCTGGTGGGCTTTGCAACCGCCATCGGCATCTGGTCGATGAAGAACATCCCGCTGGATGCGATTCCGGATCTGAGCGATACGCAGGTGATCGTGTATTCGCGCTGGGACCGCTCGCCGGACATCATGGAGGATCAGGTCACCTATCCAATCGTCACTTCGATGCTCGGCGCCCCACGCGTCAAAGCGGTGCGCGGATTTTCCGACTTCGGCTACTCGTTCGTTTACATCGTGTTTGAAGACGGAACCGATATCTACTGGGCGCGCTCTCGCACGCTGGAGTACTTGTCGAGCGTGCTGCCGAAGTTGCCGCCGGATGTGAAGACAGAGTTGGGCCCGGATGCGACGGGAGTTGGATGGGTGTTTCAATATGCTCTCGAAGACACAACGGGGAAACACAGCCTCGCGGAACTGCGCTCTTTGCAGGATTGGTTCCTTCGCTATCAACTGAAGGCGGTGCCCGGAGTTGCTGAGGTCGCGCCCATCGGCGGATTTGTCCGGCAGTATCAGGTGAACGTGAATCCGTCGAAGCTGCAGGCGTACAACATTCCGATCTCGAAAGTTGTGGAAGCCGTGCGTGGAGGGAATAACGATGTTGGCGGCCGCCTTGTCGAATTCAGCGGTGCCGAGTACATGGTGCGCGGTCGAGGCTACGCGCGTTCCACGGGTGATATCGGGCGGATCGTACTTGCGAATAACAAGGACGGTGTACCGGTGCATGTGGATGAAGTGGCGTCCGTGGAGCTTGGGCCGGACATCCGCCGGGGTATTGCCGATTGGAACGGCGAGGGCGACGCGGCGGCCGGCATCGTTGTGATGCGTCAGGGCGAAAACGCCATGCAGGTGATTGAGCGAGTGAAAGCGAAATTACACGAATTGGAGCCTGGGCTGCCGCAGGGCGTTCGCATAGTGACTGCCTATGACCGCTCCGAACTGATTCAGCGCTCCATCGATAACTTAAAAGGCACGCTGATCGAGGAAATGATCATCGTATCGATCATCATCTTTATCTTTCTTTGGCACGTGCCCAGCGCAATCATCCCCGTGGTTACCATTCCCGTCGCCATCATTTTGTCCTTCATCCCGATGAAATTGATGGGGCTGTCGTCAAACATCATGTCGCTGGGTGGTATCGCCATTGCTGTCGGCGCGCTTGTCGATGCAGCGATTGTTGTGGCCGAACAAACACACAAGAAACTTGAAGAATGGGAGCACGAAGGCAGGCAGGGCAGTTACACGCGCGTGATCATCGATGGCGTGAAAGAAGTGGGCGGACCCAGTTTCTTTGCGTTGCTCGTCATCGCAGTGGCGTTTCTGCCCATCCTGACACTGGAAGCGCAAGAGGGGCGTCTATTCAAGCCGCTGGCCTACACGAAGAATTTTTCCATGATTATCGCCGCAGTACTTGCGATTACGCTCGATCCGGCCTTGCGTTTGGCCCTCAGCCGCATGAAAGACTTCACCTTCCGCCCACGCTGGCTCGCGCGCATCGCGAACGCTTTGGCGGTAGGCAAGATTCGCTCCGAGGAAAAACATCCCATCAGCCGGATTCTCATTCGCATCTATGAACCCGTCTGCGACTGGGCGTTACGGTGGAAATGGGCGGTGATCCTCGGCGCAATTGCAGTGGTGGCACTGACGGTGCCTGCGTATCGAAAACTGGGCTCGGAGTTCATGCCGCCGATGGACGAAGGCACCCTGCTCTATATGCCGTCGACGCTTCCCGGCATCTCTGTGGCCGAGGCGCAAAAAGCACTGCAAGTTCAGGATCGTCTGCTGCGGCAGTTTCCAGAGGTGCAAAGCGTCCTTGGCAAGGCAGGCCGCGCCGAAACATCCACCGATCCCGCGCCACTTTCGATGATGGAAACCGTGGTTGTACTGAAGCCGCAATCGGAGTGGCGCAGAGTTCCTGTCTGGTACACGGGCAAGGTGCCCGAGTGGTCTTTGCCGATCCTAAAACACGTCACCCCGGATCACATTACGACCGAGCAACTCATCGAACAGATGGACAGCGTGCTGAAGATGCCGGGCTTCGCCAATGCTTGGACCATGCCGGTGAAGGGCCGCATCGACATGTTGACCACGGGCATTCGCACTCCTGTCGGCGTCAAGATTTACGGCGCGGACATCACCGCCATCGAATACATCGGCTCTGAAATCGAACGTCTGTTGCCGCAGGTGCAAGGAACGCGCAACGTTTTTGCTGAACGCACTTCCGGTGGGTACTTCCTCGACTTCGATTGGAACCGCGAGGCGATGGCCCGCTACGGCCTGTCCATGGATGACGTACAAGGTGTGATCACAAGCGCTGTGGGCGGCGAGAACGTCACCACCACAGTGGAAGGACGCGAGCGTTATCCCGTGAACGTCCGCTACCAACGCGATTTCCGCAGTGACATTGGCAAGTTGAATCGCGTGCTGGTGACCGTGATGGGTGGACAGACGCAGATTCCGCTCTCGCAACTGGCAACGATTCAGGTGCGCTCAGGCCCGTCGATGTTGCGGGATGAAAATGGCCTGCTCAGCGGTTACGTATATGTGGATGTCGCTGGCCGTGACGTGGGCAGCTACGTTGAAGAGGCAAAGCGATTGATCCGCACTCAACTGCAACTTCCGGTAGGCTACACGATTGCCTGGAGCGGCCAGTATGAATCAATGGAGCGCGTTAAAGAGCGGCTGAAGATCGTTCTGCCGCTGACGCTTGTACTGATTCTTCTACTGCTCTACATGAACACAAAGTCCGTGGCGAAGACGTTGATGGTGATGCTCGCTGTTCCGTTTTCAGCGGTGGGCGCCATCTGGTTCCTGTATCTGCTCGGCTACAACATGAGCATTGGCGTGTGGGTCGGCTTGATCGCCCTGATGGGTGTGGATGCTGAAACCGGAGTCTTCATGCTGTTGTATCTGGATCTTGCCTATGACAAGGCTCGCAGGAGCGGCATGCTCACAACAGCCGAGCAACTGCGTGAAGCCATTCGTCAGGGAGCGGTGAAGCGCATTCGACCCAAGGTGATGACCGTGGCATGCATGTTCCTGGGGCTGGTGCCGATCATGTGGTCCACCGGTACTGGTGCCGACGTGATGAAGCGCATCGCGGCTCCGATGATTGGCGGCATTTTTACTTCCTTCTTGTTGGAACTGATTGTTTACCCCGCGGTTTATGAGGTGTGGAAATGGCATTTCGAAGTGAAGCGAAACATCAACGCTTAGTGGTGAAATCCATCGTGGCGATGGCTCTGCTATTCGGCGCGTGCACCCATGCGGCCACGTTTGAGGTCCGCCACAAGCATGCCCGAAAGGGTGCGCCTGGGGTGCTGGAATTCACTGAGACGCTTGTCTCGTTTAGGGAGACAGGCAAGCAAGCCGAGCATTCGCGCGAATGGAAATACGAAGATATCCAACAATTAACGCTGTCTCCGGATGGGCTGCGCATCCTCACGTACGAAGATCAGAAATGGCAGTTCGGGCGCGATCAAGAGTATCTCTTCGATCAAGTTCCCAAGGATATGGCCGCCCAGTTGTACCCGATGCTGCGGTCGAAAATGGACCAACGGTTCTCCGCGAATGTTGCCGATGCTGAGATAAAGCCTTTGTGGAGTTTACCTGCAAAACTAACGCAGGGCCGAAGCGGTTCGCAGGGCGTGTTGACCGTAGGCGAAGATCGTATTGTATACGAGACGGATAAGGGCATCTCACACACTTGGCGATATAGTGATATCGAAAATATCAGTACGTCAGGTCCCTTCGATTTTTCGATCCTCGCGCTCCAGCGCTTGGCGTGGCATCACGGCTCGCCTTCGACATTCCATTTTCAGCTGAAGAGGGCATTACAGGAAGATCAGTATCACGACTTGTGGCTCCGATTGCAGCGTTTGAAGGGCTTGCAGGTGCTTTCGCCGTCGCTACCGGGTAAAGACGCACCTGCGGCTTTCGATCCTGATATAGACGGCATGCCGCACGAACGCTAGGATAGTTCTAGGCAGCGTTTACCCGGAATAGTGCCCTGGATTCCCGAAACCCCCGTCCGGCATCGGGCTGTTCCGCTTCTGTTCATTGCAAAGGAAAATGTGTGAACCGACCCGCCGCCAGGCCGGGTAGCGCCACAAGTGTAACCATGAAAAAACTTCTCGCTTTGAATCGCGGTGAAATTGCCATCCGCATCATGCGCGCGGCCACCGAACTTGGTCTGCGCACGGTCGCGATCTTCTCGAAGGAGGATCGCCTGGCGTTGCACCGCTTCAAGGCCGACGAAGCCTATGAGGTCGGCACGAATAAAGGGCCCGTGGAAGCGTACCTCGACGTCGAAGGTATCGTCGCGATGGCAAAGGAAAAGGGTGTCGATTACATCCACCCTGGCTACGGTTTCCTTTCCGAGAACCCGGCGTTGCCTCGTGCCTGCGAGAAGGCGGGAATCACTTTCGTCGGCCCCAGCGCGCATTTGCTCGAACTGTTGGGCGATAAGACCGCTGCCCGACATCTTGCCGAGAAGGCCAATGTTCCGATTATTCCGGGCACGCAGGATGCGATTGACGATATCCGCAAAGTGAAGGATGCCGCGGCCGGTATCGGTTATCCGCTCATTTTGAAAGCCGCATTCGGCGGCGGCGGACGCGGTATGCGTGTGGTGGATTCGCCCGATCAGTTGGAAGCCCGCTACGGCGAAGCCTCCCGCGAAGCCGCTGCTGCGTTCGGCAATGGAGCTGTTTTTATTGAGCGATTCATCCGCCGTCCGCGCCACATCGAAGTGCAGGTGATTGGCGATCGTCACGGCAACGTGGTGCATTTGTATGAGCGCGATTGCTCCGTGCAGCGCCGTCATCAGAAGGCAGTGGAGGTGGCGCCCGCCGTTTCACTCGACCCGCGTGTCCGCGATGAAATTTGCGAAGCCGCGGTGCGTATAGCGAAAACCTCCGGTTACTACAACGCCGGTACCGTGGAGTTCCTGCTCGACACCAACACGAACGAGTGGTTCTTCATTGAAGTAAATCCACGCATCCAGGTGGAACACACGGTCACCGAAATGGTGACCGGTATCGATCTGGTGCGCAGCCAGATTTTGGTCGCGCAGGGACACGATTTGCACGGCGCCGAGATCGGCATGCCTCAGCAGGATCAAATGCCGCTGCACGGCTATGCGCTGCAGTGTCGCGTGACCACCGAAGATCCGGAAAATAA
>JBEBFS010000050.1:0-33219 GCA_040081855.1 Bryobacteraceae bacterium
ATGACGCTGGACGTTTATTGGGTGCGCAACAACACTCACATGGCGGATGCCGTATTCGCCTACGCGCCGCAGCAGAAGGTGATCATCGAGGGCGACATCGCTACCGCAGCCTGGGATTACCAGTTCTGGCCTGACAGCCTGCGTGACGCAATCGACTATTACAAGCTGGATCCCGAAAAACTGTCTCCAGTGCACTCCGTGTGGCCAGAGCATCCCGATGTGTTAACGATGCAGCAGGTGGATGAATTGGTCAAAGGTGGCACCCAACGCGCCCGTGAACGCTGCGCGGCAGAGTTGGCGAAGGGGAACTACTTCGCAGGCTGCCCGGTGTGGAGCAAGCGGTACTGACGCGAAGGCGGTGCGGCGCTCGTCGGCACCGGGTCGCTATTTACGATTCTTATTTCCGGGAAGGAAACAAGCGTAAGACGTTCTCCCGTTCGATTGCGGCCAGATCAGCGGCAGGCACTTTGTACGCCGCTAGTCCATCGACGGCCTCGGCCGATGGGCGATACGGATAGTCTGTTCCGAACAGAACTTGCGATACCGGCACTAACCGCAACAGCGCGTCGAGCGCACCGGCGTGATTCGCCTGGGCGACTTCGTAATAGAACTTACGAAGTTCGGGGCGTAACCCGTTAGGCAAAATCGTCTGTTTATTCTTGAGCGTCGCTTCCTCCCTCTCAAAACGGGAGACAAGGAACGGCAACGTTCCGCCGCCGTGCGAGAAGATCCAGCGGATATTGGGGTATCGAACGGCCGTCCCACTGAACACAATGCTACCGATGGTGCGCGTTGTATCGGTGGCGTACTCGACGGTGGAGACGTTCAGGTCGTCCTTCATTTTGCTGCAGCACGCCGGCCAGCTGGGATGCGTGTAGATGACCGCATTGCGACGGTTCAGTTCTTCCCAAACCGGGGCGAATACGGGGTCGCCGAGGTAACGGTCCTCATAGCTGGTGATCAGCCCGATGCCGTCGGCCTTCAAAGTGTCGTAGGCGTATGCGATTTCCTTCAGGCTCGCGTCGATATCGAGCAAAGGCAATGCCGCCATCAATCCGAAGCGGCCGGGAAAGTCGCGAACCATCTTTGCGCCGTAATCATTGATGGACCGCGCCAGAAACCGCGACTGTTCGCGATTGCCGAACCACAATCCCGGCGCCGCAAGCGAAAGCATGCCTAGAGCGATGCCGTTTTTTTCCATCTCCCCAATGGAAATTTCCGGCGTCAGCGCCGGCAGCGTGCCCAGTCCGGCCGCTTCCACCGCTTTGCGATATTCCGGTGCGATGACGTGATGGTGGATATCGATTCGCTTCTTCGGTGGAGCCTGCGCGAAGAGCGGGGCCAACTGGTTGAGCAGCGTCATCGCTCCGGCAGTTCCCAGGGACGCCGCGAGAAACTCCCGCCGTTCGGCATTCTTCACGCTGGTGTGGGAAGGCGCAGGACTACCTTTGGGCAACAAGCGCATGGAACTCCTTCGTGGCATCGTCCGTTCCTTTTCCGTCCATATCGGGATGCAGTGTTCCGCGAAATTCATGAAACGCGCGCACCATATTCATGGGCAACCGATCATCGGCGCCGCGCCAGGAATCGAAGCGCCCCATCACCTTCCGATTCCACATGGACGCGGCGGCTTTTCCCGGCGTCATTCCGTCATCGAACCGTTTGCGCGCTTCGCGTTTGAATAGATCGAGGTACGCGCGTGTTTCCGCCAGTTCCTTCTTCCCGCCCAGAGGCCCGTGGCCAGGAACAATCACATTCACATCGAGCGCGAGGATGCGGTCAATCGCCTCGATCCATTTAGTGATGTGAGCCCAGTGCGCATAGGGCGCGATGTAGGTGAAGCCGACGTCCCCGGCGAAAAGGACCTTTTGTTCCGGAAGGTAGACAACCAGGTCACCAAAGGTGTGTGCCGGAGCGACTTCGAGGAGCTCTACGGGAATGTCGCCGTAATCATAGGTGAGTTTCTTTTCGAGAATCGTGCCAGGAGGAATGCGCGTGTGGTCTTCGCCGCCTTCCGCCCATCCTTCGTGCTTTTCCCACTTAGGCAGAGGCGCCATCGCCTGCACGGTTTTGCGGCAGTATTCCGTGCCGATGATCTGGACCGGCATGAAGTACGGCGCGCCATCAATGTGGTCCCCGTGATGGTGCGTGTAGACCAGACGATCGAAAGCCTTACCGGGTGCAGCTTGCTTGGCGGCTGCGAGAAATGCTTTGGTGATCAGCGGCCCTTGCAGCGAATCCACCGCCATCATGGAATTCGGCCCTACAATCAAACCCGCGTTTGATTCGCCAGCGAACTCTCCCGCAGGTCCGCCCCCCTGAATATAGGCGAAGATCCCTGGCGCAAGTTGCCGCAGTTCGGTTTTCCAGCTGGGGATCGGGGACGCGCCCTGGGCGAATGAAGTTTGTCGAACGGCTAATGCGGGCACAGCGGCCGCAAAGGTCCGGAGCACACCTCGGCGAGTCAAGTTTTGAATCAAGGTCGTCGTTCTCCTAACGGATTAGGCTTCCAAACACTGCTTCGCGTATGCCAGGCACTTCGCGATTTCCGCCGGCGAGTTGGAGCCTTCCGGAATTTGGTACTCGAATTCAATGTTCGCGGGGAACGACAGCTTTTCTTTCTTCATCAATTGAAGGACTTCCTTGATCGGCGTTTCGCCCTGCCCCCACGGCACGTTCGGGCCGTTGTTCTTCTTACGATCCTTCAAGTGGAGATTCGTAATGCGCGCGTGATTCTTCTGGATGAAGGCAACGGCATCCAGGTTCGCCGCCGTCATGTGGCCGATGTCGAGATTCGCCCCGACATACTTGCCCAGACCCATGATCGTTTCAAACGATTGCAGCGAAGCGAACTCATTGGGATCGTCCACGGCCGTGTGATTGTGGCCGCCCCACATGATTTTGTATTTGTCCGCGACCGGCGCGACGCGGCGTGCCACGGCCACTGTACTGGTGGAGGAAATCGCGCGAACCTTCAACGCGCCGGCCATACGGAAGGCGTGATCGATTTCCTCGTCCTCGATAGTGGCGGACATGTTGTAGCAGAGCAAATCGATGTGAATGCCCGCGTCCGCGAACATCTTGCTGACTTTTTCAAAGGTGGCCGGAGTGGCCTTGCGGCGCCACTCCTTGCGCTGGCGGCGGCCTTCGTCGACAGCAGCCTGTTGCTCCGGAGTCAGTTTCACGCCAAAACCAAAGTTCGGAATTGCAGGCGCACCGGCAAGACGCTCGCCGTCCTCTGACATGAGCTCCACTGAGCTGAGGCCAATCTTCACAAGGTTCGGAATAAGCTCATCAGGTTTCTTCACGTCATTCTTGAAGCTGTACGTGATGGTGCCGATTTGCACTCCGCCAAATTTCGAATTCGGCGCGGCGGAAAGCCGGGGAGCGAGCAACGCGGACAACGCCGGCACGCCCGCCAGCGTGATCTTTCCGAAATCTCTTCTCGTCGAGTTCATAGTTCCCATCCTCCTGAGGCTTTATTTAGGGCAGCGCGAATGCGACATAAATGCCGCCTGATGGGTCGCCGCGCTTGCGGCCCCCTGTTGCGTAAATGACAACGTACTGGCGGCCGCCCGCCTCATACGTGACGGGGGTGGCGTTGCCCGACATCGGCAGCGTCGTTTCCCAAACCATTTTGCCGGTCTTCTTATCGAAGGCGCGAAATTTGCGGTCAAAGTTGGTCGCGCCGATGAACACCAACCCGCCGGCAGTGACAATCGGACCTCCGTAATTTTCCGTGCCCGTGTTTTTCATGCCCTTTTCCGCGAGTTCGGGATACTCACCCAGCGGAATCTTCCACGCGTATTCGCCCGTATTGAGATTGATTGCATTGAGCGTCCCCCAGGGCGGAGCAATCGCCGGATAGCCATCGGGGTCCAGCCATTTGTGAAACCCAGTGAAACGGTAGCGCGGCTGGGCGATGGTGGGTCCCGTGCTTTGCAGCTCTTTGTTTTCGCCGCTCAGGAGATAATCTGCAACTGCGAACACTTCTCCAACGGACAGACTGGGGAACGACGGCATGCGTCCGGCGCCTTGCTGAATGACGTTCGCGATTTGCTGCGCCGTCTTTTGACCGCGCAGTTCGGCAAGCGAGGGAATCGCGGGCGGCGTACCTTGCAGATCGTCACGATGGCAACCCGCGCAATTCGTCAGGTAAAGCTGACGCGCGGAGCGGCCGCCGTCATTCTGTCGAAGGCTGGACGTCCATGCGACATCGTTCGCGTTCACATACAGAATGCCGCTCGCCGGATCGAAAGCCGACCCGCCCCACTCCGCGCCGCCATCGAAGCCCGGAAACACAACCACTTCCCGATCCGTCCCGAGCGGAATAAATTGCCCTTCGCTGCGAAACGTCTTGAATTGGTCGAGCGCCCATTGATGCACTTCCGGGGTGCGACTCGAGAGCATATCCGCCGTGAGCAACTGGCGCGCGAATGGAGCAGGCTTCGCCGGCAAACCCTGCGTTTCCGCGGATGCCTCGCCGGGAACTACGCTCGTTGGGTATTTCTTGTAGTCGATCGGGAACAACGGAGAGCCAGTGGTGCGATCGAACAAATAGACAAAGCCGTGCTTGGTGGTTTGCGCGACGGCATCCACGCTTTTGCCCTCCTTCTTCACGGTCACCAGGGATGGAGGCGAGGGGAAGTCGCGGTCCCACGTATCATGCTTAACGGCTTGAAAATGCCAAATGCGTTTGCCCGTGGCCGCATCGAGCGCCAGTAGCGAATTCGCAAATAGGTTATCCCCAGCGCGATCAGCGCCGTAGAAATCCGTCGCTGCCGAACCCGTCGGAGCGAATACGATGCCGCGCTTCTCGTCTACCGACATTCCAGGCCAACTGTTCGCCGAGCCCGCGAAGGTCCACGCGTCCTTGGGCCATGTCTCGTAGCCGAACTCACCTGGATGCGGGATTGTATGGAAGGACCAGCGAACCGAACCGGTGCGCACGTCATAGGCGCGAATATCGCCCGGTGGCGCGGGCAGTGCCTCCGGGGTGCGGCCCCCGAGGATCAGCAGATCTTTGTAAATGACACCAGGCGTCGTCATCACCAACGATTGTTTTTCCGGATCGCGCCCCAGATTTTCACGAAGATCGATGCGGCCTTTGTTACCGAAAGTAGGAATGGGAGTGCCGGTCTTCGGATCCAGCGCGTAGACAAAGCTTTGCACCGTGACGAACAGGCGCGATTCGGTGCCGGACGCCCAATACGTCACGCCACGATTGGGGCCGCGGCCTTCCATGCCGGAATTGAAGCGCCACAATAGCTTGCCGGTTTTCGCATCCAGCGCAATCATTTTGTGACTCGGAGTAACGCCGTATAAAACGCCGTTGACGACAATGGGATGCGTTTGCGAGGCGTTGGTACCGTCGCTGGTGTCGTAGGTCCAAGCGACCTTCAGCTTGGCGACGTTCGAGAGATTAATCTGCTTCAGAGACGAGTAGCGCGTTTGCCCGGGTCCGCCGTAGATGGGCCACTCCACCGGCCTCCGGTCCGCGGCATGGACGGAACAAACCGCGGTGGCGAGCAGAAGCGGCTTCACCCAACACATTGCGATTCCGCGACGAGAGATGAGCTTTTTCATGGGACCTCCGGATCGCATTCCCGCCGCAGCGGCGCCCGCGCCTGCCAGCATGGCTGCGATCTTTCCGGGCGTTATATTCATCGCGAAACTTGGTCGCTCACGTTCACCCAGCCTTGCCGTTGATGGCTTGCAAACTCGGCATCCAAAATGGTCAACTGCCGGAGGCCGTCGGCGAACTGCGGGTAATCGGCAGGGGCCTTTGGATCTTCAATGCTCCGATAGAAACGGCGGAACACTTGTTTGAACGTGTCGTCATAACCTTCGCTATGCCCGCCAGGGAGATCCGCATAGGAGCGCGCCTCCGGACTGAGCAGCGACGGGTCTTTCAGCAGCAATTGATTCGGCGCGCCCCGGTGCCCAATCCAAAGCTCGTCTTGTTTTTCGCCGTCCCACGCAAGGCCGGCTTTGGTGCCGAAGATCTCAAACCGGTAGCTGTTCTTGCGCCCTGCGCTCACCTGGCTGACGGTGAAGTTTCCACGCGTGCGTTCGCCCATGCGGAACATGACTGCCGCGTAGTCTTCGGTGTCGATCGCGACATCTTCATAGTCTTCCGGCCGCAGCGCTTTGCCGGAAAACGTATCGACAGCTTTTTTCGGGCGCTTGCGCGTTTTGTGGAAAGTTTGAATGTCGGCGCACAGTGACGTGATCTTCTGACCGGTGACATGCTCCATGCCGTCGCACCAGTGCGAGCCGATATCGGCAAGCGTTCGGGAACGTCCTCCCTCCGCCGAAATCAGCCGCCAGTTCCAATCGGTGTCATACAGCAGCCAATCCTGTGAGTAGGTTCCCTGCACGATCAATACTTCGCCCAATTCGCCCGATGCCACAATGCGGCGCGCCTGCTGAATCATCGGATAAAAGCGCAGATTGTGAAATGTGCAGTTGCGCAAGCCGGTCTTTACCGCAACATCCACCAGCGCCCGCGCTTCTTCCACCGACATCGCGAGTGGCTTTTCGCAAAGCACGTGTTTGCCGGCCTCGAGCGCCGCTTTCGCAATCGGAAAATGCAGAGCGTTCGGCGTGCAAACGTGCACCGCATCCACATTGGGATCGGACACAAGCGTCGCGTAATCCGAACTGACGCGGTCCACACTCAGCTCGGCCGCCAGTTTATTTCCGTCATCCTGTGGACCCACGCCGATCGCATAGAGTTCTACATTTCCCAGTCGCCGAATACCTTCGATGTGAACCCGTCCGACGAATCCCGTGCCGAATACGACAGTCTTTAGCTTCTTCATTCGATCCAATTCCCTAGGCCCACCAGGCCGCGCTTGGTTTTTCCCGGATGATGAGACCGTTCAAAAACGCAGCGGCTTTCGTCAGACCTTCCTCGGCGGACATCAAACTGTCTTCGTGTTCAATGGAGAGCACGTAGTCGTAGTTGTACATGCGCAAGGTGGAAACGAATTCCTTCCACCAGCGCTCGTCATGCCCGTAACCGCAGGTGCGGAAGATCCACGCTCGATTGGCTTCATCGGTGTAATTCTTTGTATCTAACACACCCGTTTTCGGAAGGTTCACCGGATACATCTCGGTGTCTTTCGCATGAACGTGGAAAATGGAGTCGCCCAAGACGCGGATCGCCGCAATAGGGTCAATGCCTTGCCAGAACATGTGGCTGGGATCGTAATTGCAGCCAACCGACGGACCCGCGATCTCGCGCAGCTTCAGCATCGTCTCCGGGCTGTACACCAGGAACCCCGGATGCATTTCGATCGCAATTTTCACCCCGTGATCGGCGGCGAATTTCGCGTGCTCCTTCCAATAGGGCGTCGCCACCTCGTCCCACTGCCAGCGCAGAACATCCAGATATTCCGGCGGCCATGGGCACGTCACCCAGTTCGGATTCTTCGATTCCGCGCAATCTCCCGGACAGCCGCTGAAATCGATCACCACTGGAACGCCAAGCTTCTCGGCGAGTTCAATCGTCTTGCGGCTGATTTCGCGGTCGTGCTTCGCGCGATCCCGATCAGGGTGCAGCGGATTCCCATGCGAGCTAAGCGCGCTAATGCTGACGCCGTGATCGTCCAATTTCTTCTTGAACTCGGCCAGTTCGGCCTTGTTTTCCAGCATCGATAGCTTGCAGTGGGGATCGCCCGGATAATTCCCCGTGCCGAGCTCCACAGTATGGATGTTCAGCTTGGCGAGCTTCTTGAAAACTTCGTCGACGGGTAGGCTCGATAAAAGAGGTGTGAAAACTCCGACTCTCACAAACAGTGCTCCTGCGCTAATTTCCGAAAGCGCTCATCAGGAACTTCGCGCGCTCCTGATCGCCCGTGTCACACGGAAGCACGCGGGCTCCCGTGATCTTCGGAATTCTGTAATAGCGGTACTCGTAAGTATGCGGCTTTTGAAATACCTTGGGATCTTCCCAGGTCAACGTCACCGACAAGCGGTTCCCGTTATCCATCAGCCGGTAGCGCTCGGTCAAATGCGAATCTGGAGTGCGAACGCCGCCTCCTGGCAGGCGGGACACGCCGCGATCGTTGAAGCCGATGGTATCCACCACAAACGCGTCTCCCTCCCACCGGCCGATGGAGTGACCGTTCGACGTTGGGTCCAGGTCTTCTTTCTCCGGATGCTTGCGCCCATCGGTGAAAACATAACGGGTTGAAGAGGGTACCCTCGAAACCATTGCCGTCACTGTGGGACTCTGACGAATATCCAGCGGCGATTGACTCAAAATATACGGCATGCCGAGCGGCACGCAGTAACGAATCCATTCGGCGTCATGCCGCATCTGCTCGCGTTCGATTGCCGGCGTCACTGGCTGCACTAATGAAGCGGGCGGCACACTGGCGCTATCGAAACCAAGTTCCCAATAGCCGGTGATATCAGGACGCGCGGGCGTCTGCGCCCAACCCAGAGTGCCGACTAAAAAGCTCGTTGCGATAAAAAAAGTTTTCATCGGTTTACTTCTGCTTGGGAGTTTCCACAGATCCGTACTGACGCTTTTCGAAGGCCGTGTCGCGTGGATCGTCGGCCGACTCAAAGGGCGTCCCTTCCGGCACACGCTTGAACTTGTAGGTGAAGGTGTGGGGCTTGACGAAAACAGTATCGTCCTCGTAGGTGAACGTGATCGTTAACTCATCGTGGTTCACCAATTGGAAACGCTCGGTGAGGCGAGTGGTTTCCTTCGCGCGGCCGCCCGCCGGCGTTGCCATCTGCGGATGCCGGTTGTCGCATACCTGCGCCGGAAATGCCATGGTGTCCACCACCAGCGTGTTCCCCTCCCAGCGCCCAACGGAGTGGCCGAGCCCACTGACGCGATATCCCGGCTCCTTTGTCTCCGAATGGTCCCGCCCATCCATGTAGATGAAACGCGCCCGGTTTGATTCCGCGCCCAAAAGAATCTCGTCGCGCGTCTGCACCAGATTCAATGCAGGAGAGGAAGCCATCATCAGCGGAAAATTACCGATTGGGCAGGCCGCCGTGCGGCGCGCGGTGTTCACAACAGCACCTGCCTTCGCCGCGGCTTCCAGTTTCTTGTTGTCTTCGACGATCGCGGGACGCAGCTCCGGCTTCGGGACGTTTGCGAACCACTCCTCAAAACTTCCCGAGCCCGGATCCTGCACCAGCCACATCCCCGACAGATCCGGAACATTACTCTGTGCCCACACCGGCGACGAAAGTGCCACCGCCGCCAACAGATATTGCGTGAAGCGCATGCGCTGCCTCCTTAGTGCAGGATGAATGAATACACCGTGTCACCTGCGGCAACCAGAAGATATTGGTGGCCGTCAAGCATGTACGTTTCCGGCGCATTCGAGACCATATTCGTCAGAAATGCGTGCCAAAGGATTTTGCCATTCGCGGCGTCGTAGCCGATGATGTTGCCGGAAACATCGCCGGCGAAAAGCAGCCCGCCCGCCGTCGTCAGCATTCCATTACCCAGTGCACCGCCTAAGGCCGGGTAAACGTGTTTCCAAACCGTTTTGCCCGTCTTGTAATCGATGGCGGATATGTAGCTGCGCATCGTTCCAAGGCCAACTTCTTCCTTGCCGCCAAGGCCCATCGCACCGCGCGGATCCAGTTCCGTCAGGTAGTACATCGCGTAGCTATCCTGCGTCGGAACATATAAAAGACCCGTCGCCGGATTGAACGCCGGAGGCGGCCAGTTCGTCGCGCCCTGATTGGCGGAGGAAACCAAAGAGCCGGCGGGATGAAAATCCTTCGCGGGATCCCGTACCGGCTGGCCCTTCGCATTGATACCCTTCGCCCAGTTGACGGCCTCGCCAAACTTGCTGGTCACCAGGTGTTCGCCCGTCAGCCGATCCAGCGTAAAGAAGTACCCGTTGCGGCTGGCCTGCATGACCATCTTGCGCATTTTGCCGTTGAACTCGGCATCGATCAGCACTGGCGTCTGCGCCGAATCCCAATCATGCGTGTCATGCGGCGACGTCTGATACCACCAGGCCATCTTGCCCGTTTCGACGTTCACTGCAACCACGGAGCACGTGTAAAGATTGTCGCCTTCACCGCGCGTTCCCGTCGTGTATGCGGGCGATGGGTTGCCCGTGCCGAAGATGTAGAGGTGCGTCTCCGGGTCGTACGATCCGGGAACCCACGCATTGCCGCCGCCGTGGCGCGCGGCATCCAGGTTCGCCCATGTTTCCAGGCCCGGATCGCCTTTCTTCATCGGAACTGTGTAGAACTTCCACTGCTCCGCGCCCGTCTCGGGATCGAGCGACGCAATGTAGCCCGGCTCGTCCAGATCGTTTCCGGTTCCGATGATGACGTGATTGCCCACCACAATCGGTGCCATCGTCGAAAAGTACTGCAGGTCGAAGTCCGCGATTTCTTTGTGCCAGAGTTCCTTGCCGGTGCGTGCGTCCAGGCACACCAGGAAATCGTCCGGCGTTTCCATGTAGAGCTGGTTATGCCACATCGCAAGCCCGCGATTGCCGATGTGCGTGCCGCCGCGCGTCTTCCAAACGTAGTGCCACAGCTCATGCCCGTCGCGCGCGTCAATCGCCCATGCGTTGTCGGGCGCGGAGACGTAGAGAATGCCGTTCACCTGCAGGATGGAACCTTTGACGTTCGCGGCAGCGGTCGCCTCCATGTTGCCCACGCCACCTGTGATCAGCGCCGCTCCGGGCCGCCGTGCCTGGCCTCCGGCAGTGAGACGCGTATTCCAGGCCAAGCCCAAATTCTTGATCGTATTCTTGTCGATCTGCTTGAGCGAACTAAAGCGCTTGCCCGAGTAGTCGCCGCCATACGTCGGCCAATCTTCCGTTGAGCCCAGCGGTTTGAAGATGGTCGTTGGATCCAGCCCCTGCGCCGCCAGTAACCCGGGCGTCAGCAGGCAGCAAATCCGGATCGCGTTTCGGATGGAGAAAAGGGTCGATTTCATTTGAGTGTCGCCAGGAATGCCGTCACGTTGTGGATATCCGCATCGGTATAAACCGGAAGAAGATCTTTATGCGGCTTCATAGGATCGTGCACTTCCACCTTCGGCACATCGCCGTCGCGGTGGATGGTGCGGGGAGTTCCATCGGCCAACGTCATTGTAACGATGAAATCGTCGATGCGGCCCAATCGGCCTTCGATCTTTTGCCCGTTTTGCATCGTGATAGTCACCGTCGGAGGAGCCACCTTAACTGGACCGTCCGCTGGAGGATTGAATCCGCGGAAGCCGTACACCGCGGGCATCAGCCACGTCTGCTGCAGCGTGCGCGGATCGGTGACTTTGCTCGCCAGACCTTTGAGATCGCCTGTGGCGGAGTGGCAGGTTCCGCACTTGGTTTGGAAATAACGTTCGCCCGCCTTCGCATCGCCAACAAGAATTGTGGGCGGGCGCATGCGGCCGGGGTCACGGCTCGACAGACGGAAATCGTGAATGAACGCGGAGATATCGGCCATAAATGCCGCAAGGTCGGACGCCTGCGTATCGGTAAGATTAAACTTCAGCACGCCTTCCCTTGTCGCCACGTGCCCATTTTCGCCCGTGTTCTGCAGGAACGCGCGAAGCCGTTCGCCGTCCCGATCCTTCATGAGGATGTCGGAGCGAAGAATATTCGTACCACCGTTATCTCCGCCGCGGGCATCCTCGCCGTGGCAGTAAGCGCAATTCAGCTTATAGGCCTCCTTGCCTCGCGCGAGCGTCGCCGCGTCCGACTTCGGATGGCTGGGGAAGGACGCCGTGAATGGCGCTTCCTGCGCTATCGCGTACGTCGCGAACAGAAGCGCGGCTGCGATCGCCGCAAAAAGAAAACGTGGAAAACTTCGCATAATTAACCTCGTCATTTTACTGCTACCGCGCGGCACCTGGATTAGGCCAGCGCCGCCTTGGCGTAGTCGATACAACGGCGCACTTCTTCCACCGCTGGCCGGTCGCTCTTGTATTCGTATTCGATCGTCGCCGGAAACGTTAGCTTGCGCTGTTTCATGAACTGCAGGATTTCTTTAATGGGCGCGTCGCCTTTGCCGAACTCGGGCGTGTTTTCGTCCGTGTGCGGTTCAGGATGATTCTTCAAGCGGTCTTTCAAATGAAGATTCACGATCTTGTCGTGGTGATCTTTCACAAATTGCAGTGCATTTTGGCCGTAAGCGGTGAAGTGCCCCGTATCGAGCGTAATGCGCATGTTCGGCGAGTGCTTCACTGCATCCAGAAGGTTGTTGCCGAATACCATGCCATCGATATTGGCATCGAACGGAGCGGTTTCGCTGTGCGCCGCCAACAGAAGATTGTGCTTGTCGGCAAAAGGCGCGGCGCGCTTAATGGAACGCACCGTGCAATTCGCGCTGACCACCCTGGTTCCCAGCGCTTTGGCGGCTTCAAACGCGTGATCAATCTCTCCGTCCACGATATAGTCGGTGAAATTAAACATCGCCGAATTGATAGCGATTCCAGCATCGGTGATCGCCTTGCGCGAATACTCAAAGATCTCCATCGGATGGCTAAGCCGCCACTTCTTCAGTTCCTCGCGCGCGGCCAGCATCGCCGGCGTCGTGCCCGTGCGGGAATAGGTTCCACCCACGGGCTCAATAAACGCAATCCAGAACTCGCAGGAATTGATCTGGTTCTGCACCATCGCGTCTACAATGCGGTTCACCAATTCCTTCTGGCCCGCAAGATCCAGCGGCTTCGTGAAATCGCGCAGCGTCCGGTAGCTGTAGGTCTGGACACCGATCTGCACTCCGCCAAAACGCGAAGCATTCGGCGTGACTTTCTTCTGTCCGAAGGCCGTGCTCGCCAATGGCAGTGCCGCAAGTGCGGTGGCTGCGAAAGTTCTTCTGGTAATCATTTGTCTCCTTGGGGCGTCCTTCCGGTGCGGCGCACGATTCTAGGCGCAGCGCAGCGCGAATCCGCTCCTCTCGGCAAAACTCAATGCTTCAATCGCCGCGCCGCGGGCACCGGCGGTGTCCCCGTTCGGCATGACGTAAATCGGAATATCGGCTTGCTCTTCCCGCTGGATCGGCATGCCCGCACGAATCTCATCGACGAACCACTGCTGGAAATCTCGTGTTGTTTCGAGCGCGCCGCCGCCGGCGATAAGAGCATCCGGATCGAACGTGTTGATCATTTCGTCGAAGAACAAACCGAGCGCATTTGCCTGAACGCGGAAGATCTCGCGGCACATCGTGTCACCGCTTTCCGCGAGTCCGCGCACCAGCCGCGCGGCGTACTTCATGTCGTCGATCTTCCCCAGATCGTGTCCCGGGAACTTCTTGAGAAAGTGCGGTAGAAGCGACTTTTCAATTGCCGTCAGCGAGCAGAGGGATTCCAGGTCGCCATGACGCCAGCAGTTGCATTGCGGGTCGATACCTTGCACTCCTGGAATCATCGACCACGGAATCAACACATGCCCCAGTTCCCCGCCGAAGCCGCGCCGCCCCTTCACCACACTGCCATCGATGATCACGCCGCCACCGAGGCCAGTGCCAATCACCGTCGTTACCGAGGTCGCCCGCTTCTTCGTTCCAAAAATCGAATAGTGACCCCACAGCGCCGCCGCGTTGCCGTCGTTCAGGTACGTTACAGGACGCCCCAGCGACTGTTCCAGGTTGCGGCGAATATCGAAACCACCCCACTTCGGATGCACAAAGTTTGTGGACCCACGCGCGCTCAACACGCCATCCGCGCTCGCCGGTCCCGGAGTATCCAAACCAGCGATGGCGATGTCCTCCATGCGGACCCCCGCCCGGTTGGCCGCCATCTGTAATCCGTCGCGAATCTGCGCCAGACACACGTCCGGACCTTCGGTGGATCGCGATGGGTATTCGCACAATCCGTCGATGAGAAATTTTTCCTCGCCGTCAACAAGGGTGTAATTGACGGATGTCCCCCCGAGATCAATACCGGCTACAATTTGCATATTCTTCCTCGGGACGGCTCGCTCACCCGGCGGCTCGTCCTTGCTTCCCAAGAACCTCTAGTAGTACGTCAGCGTCTCGATTCCCGTACCAGCGTGGAACTCCTTCACCACTTGTCCCTTGTCCAGGTCAATTACAGAAACACTTCCATCGCCGTGGTTTGCCACCAGCGCCGTTTTGCCGTCCGCCGAGAACGCAAAGCCCATCGGATCTTTTCCCACTGCGAGGACTTTCTGCTCCCCGTGAAGGTTCGCAGTATCGAAAATATTCGCGAGCCTTTCCGTCAGGCTCATCGTCAGTACTCGTTTTCCATCCGCCGAATAATAAACCTTATATCCGCCTTTGGTGTTGCCCTTCAGGGAAACTTTGTCCACCACCTGGTCGGTCTTCGGGTCGATCACCAGCATCGTCGGCTCCGCGTGGTCCATCGCCACCACGCTTTTGCCGTCGGGCGACGCCGCGATGCCTTCCGAACCGCCCGGCGCCGGTACGCGGGCCACAACCTTTTTGGCTTTCAGGTCAATCACGCTGATGTACGGCTTGTCCGTCTTGTTGGTGACGTAGATCTTGCTCGCATCCGGCAACAACGCGATCCAATGGCCCGTGCCTTCGTTGTCAATGGCGTCGACGATCTTGCGATTCGTGGGGTCGATCACCAGCAGCTTCCGGCTAATATCGCAGGTAACGTAGACGATCCCTTTCGAATCGATTTGGATACCGTGCGGCGCCTGATACGGCGCGATATCCATGGTGCCCATCAGCTTCTTCGCCTCCAGGTCCACAATCAGGATTTCGTGTCCCGGATGAGGATTGCGCCCGTAAACGCCATCGCCGTAAACGGGCACGTAGGCGTATTTGTGATCCGGAGAAAGTGCAAAATCGTGGGGGTTCGTTGCGACAGGAAAACTTGCCTGCTCCTGAAAAGTTTTGGGATCAAAGAAGCGCAGGTAGGCGCCAACTTTATCCACCAGGAACAGTCCCTGGGTACCCGTCGGCGCATTCAGGTTCGCGTTCGCGGCCAAAGCCACGGTAGCCACGGCGAGCGCCGCGGCCGTCGCGAGAACCTGAATGTTCCAACGGCACATAGTAACTCCGGGTACTTAGCCTAAGAACGCGATCGCCCGCCCCATCCAGCCGACGCCGAACCACAGAAACAGCGAGACCAGAGGCAGCAGCACTTCCTTTTGCTCAGAGTGCGCAGCCACTTTCGCTTTCACCGCCCTCCGGTAAATCGTGTACTGGAACAACACGGCGACCAGAAGAGTTACCATCTTGACGAGAAACGAAGTGTTCGCGGCGTACCGCGCCGGGTCCGGGAGAAAAACAAAGAAACCGGACGCAACGGCCATCACAAGGCCAACCGTTCCCCAGCTCCATACCTGTTTCGCGATGACCTCAATGCGGATCGCGGTCAGGCCGATGCCGAGCAACCGGAAGTTCAAAATGACCATCGACCCCAGAAGCAGAGCAATGCCCAGCAGGTGCACGGATTGAATGTAGGGAATCGCGTGATGCGAGTTTCGAAGGACATCGATGACCTTCGAGTCATACGACATTTGCCAAAGGCGTTGTAGGTTCATGATTTCGCCTCCGTTCCTATAACTCGTACGCCGTTAGACGGCCGGCAACGATGACCGCCATCCACAGCACCAACGACACAACTGCGACAATCCGCGGCCCCGTGGGAACCGTGGTTGTGTCCCACTCGGCCATGTGCGGGTAAAACTTGTATTGGTAAACCGCGGCGTTGATTCCCAACAGCAACAGCATGAGAAGCTTGATTCGAAAATAGCTGTTGTTATAGACGGACTCGGCTTGAGCGAAAAATAAGAGTAGTCCAGTAAGAAACATGATGCCGAATCCAGGGAGCGCCCACGGCATGACCTGGTGCATAACCCGCGACACCGGCTCGCTCTGAAATGCGAGCCGCAACAGCCGCAGATCCAACATGAGAATCAATCCAACGGAAAGGGATAAAGCGATGATGTGGGTTCCCTCAATCAGCGGGAACGCAAAGTCGGCTTGGCGAATTGCGGTGGCCCACTCCGTGTTTTGGAGGTAGTGGCAAATTTCAAGAATGGACATCATGTGTCTTTCCAGCGGTTTGCGCGAAAGAGGCGTTTGAACACAGAACGCCTCCGTTGCCGCAACTCTCGCTATCTCTCGCCGCGCTGGCCCCACGCGGATTCGAGTTATCTACTGCGCTGCAACCTCGCCTTTCGGACGGGCGATGTCGTGATACAGCCGCTTGCCATCGGGCATAAGCGCGTAGAAAAGCGAAGCGCCCTTCGTGGCGCCGTCCTTCATCGGGTGTGCGATAACTTTGATGCGGTCCCCCGCCTTGAACGTCGCACGGGTCCACCCCTGGCGGCCCATGATGTTGGTGGCGCCGCCTTCGACGTCCCACGTGCCGACCGTTGCGGGATCGACACCCGGGCCCGGGTCCACCTTCACGATGATGTGCGTGTGGGGATTCTCCCAGCGGTACTCCATGACGGTGCCTTCGTACGTCACGTCCCTGGTCAATTCAAACATGGCGAACGAGTGGTGCGCCAAAACGGGTAACGCCGCGGCCACCAGAAAACCCGCCAGCGTGATCATTCTGCTCTTCATTCTGTACTCCTTCAAAAACGGAATAATAACCAACTACTATTTGGACGCCGCCTTGGTAGCCGGCGTTAAATATTTCGCCCGCGCCTCATCGGCCGCGTTGCAATCGTACTCGCGCAACTCCGTACCTTTGGGAGCGCGGTAGTAGCGATATTCATAGGTATGCGGTTTCGCAAAAATCGTGGAATCTTCCCACGTCGAAATTACCGACAACTGATTGCCATTGTTGATCAGGCGGAACCGTTCCACTAACCGGGAATTCGGGCCGCGATGTCCGCCGCCGGGAATCGCCGTGATGCCTTCGTCCGAAAAACCAACGGTTTCCACCACCAGCGTGTCACCTTCCCAGTGTCCGGTCGAGTTGCCGCCAGACACCGGATCGAACGTCTCTTTGCTCGGGTGAGGGCGCCCGTCGGTGTAAAAGTGACGGGACGGATTCCGGACGGACGTCGTGACCAACACTTCCTTGCCGTTCACGTTCTGCGTCACGCCAATTGGCGTCACATCCATCACATACGGCACGCCAAAGAAATGACACCAGCGCACTGCGTGCAAATCATGTTCAAACTGGACGTTCTTGTTTTCATTGGCCGCAGCCGTGGTCAGCGCGGCCGCCGGGACATTCTTACTATCGAAACGCAGTTCCCAAACACCCGAGAGATCCGGGCGGTTTTGCGCAAACGCCGAAACGCTCAGAAAAGTGATTCCAACCGCAAGACCCGTAATGCTTTTGAGAATATTCATGGACTCCCTTACCTCTGTGCCGGCTGCACGACGGAACCACCCTGAGCTTCGTCATCGGCATGGCAATACTCTTCAAATGCGTACGTTGCGGGATCGGACCGGTGATACGTCATCTCGTAGGTGTGCGGCTTCAGGTACACCGTGGGGTCATCCCATGTATAAGTAACTGCAAGCGTCTTGCCTCCGTCCACCAACTTGAAGCGCTCCGTCAGGTGCGCGTTCTTCGTGACGCGGCCGCCGCCTGGAGTGCCTCCCCCACCTTGAAACCCGATTGTATCCGCCACCAACGTTTCGCCTTCCCAGTGGCCGATTGCGTGCCCGTTCGGCGATGGAATCAGTTTGTCCGGGTCGGGATGCTTACGGCCATCCAGATAGATGTGGCGCGCGAAGGTGTGCACTTCCGGCGCAAGAACGATTTCGTCCTTGCCCTGCACCAGATCCCAAGCCGCCGAATGCTGCATGAAGAATGGGTAAGATCCCGTGAGGCACCACTTGGAGCCGAACGAAACCACCTGCCCGGCGGCCTGCGCCGCGGCTTGCCGCTTGGCCTCTTCAATTACTTCCTGCTTTACTTGTGCCCTCGGAATCCGTTCCAGGGTTCCGCCGAAGCTGCCCCCACCGAACTCGTCTTTGCGCTCCCAAAATCCGGAAAGATCCGGCACATTCGTTTGGGCGAGCGCCGACGCGGCAACGACGACGCCCAGCAACACAACATTCTTCAATCGCATCTTCTACTTCCCTTTCCTAGCGCGCGATGCCCATGGACTTCGCCCAATAGTTCGCGTTACCGATGTAGCCCAAATCCGGCAGGTAAGAAAGGATGGTGCGGCGCAGCTTCAACATGCTGATCTCGCCGGCTTCCTGGTAAATTACCTTGCCGTCCGGATCTAATACCATTGTGAACGGTACGCCGGAATCCCACTTTTTGTCGAACGCTTCCTGCAGCGCATACACGTCATCGGTCGCGAACTGGTAGTTCCGAACCGCGGAATGATGTTGGTTCAAAAATTTCAGCACCGCGGCCTTGGCCTCTGGCGGATCAGTGGACACCGTCACTACTTCGAAATCGCGGCTGCGATACCACATATGCGTTTTGAGGACGTCGTCGAACTCCTCCACACACGGCCCGCACCACGTCGCCCAGAAGTTGATCATCAGGTACTTCTTGTCCGGATTCGTACGCAGCTTCTTCAAGCCCGCGGCGTCAATCGACTCCAGCTTCACCGGCTGTGCGGCCCATTCCTTCATCGTTTCGAGGCGGCGGCCGGTCTGGTGCTTCCATTTGATGCTGCAGCCAAAGACTGGGCGCTGCGGGAATTCCACTTCCTTGCCAGCGACGAGTTGATCGATCGCGTTACGCGCATCGGTCACCTTGACGCGGTCCTCGCGCATCGAATCATCAATGCGGCCTTCGTAGCGGAGCTTGCGTTCCTTATCGAAGATGAAAATGTGCGGCGTGTTCTTCGGCCCGTAGAGATGCGCGATGTTCTGGGAATCGCCGTCGTACAGATACGGGAAGTTGAAATTCTTGAACTTCGCGTGGATCTTCATGCTGTCTAGCGAATCATCCACATCCGCGAAATTCAGCTCACCCGGCGCAAGAGCCGCCACGGCGTTCGGCTGAATGGCGATGAACTGCACGCCCTTTGCCTTATAGTCGGCGACCATCTTCATCATGCGCGTTTCATAGAGCTGCGACGCCGGGCAGTGATTGCAGATGAACATCACGGCGAACACCGGGCTGCTCTTCCAGTCCGCGAGCGTATGCTTCTTGCCGTCGATACCCGGCAGCGAGAAGTCCGGCGCCTTATCGCCAACCTTCAACGTGGGATTCAGGCGGAAGCCTTCCTCCATGTCAATCTGGTGTTGCGACCTCGGAGCGTTCGCCGGCCGCTGTGGGAGCCCTTCGCCCTCCTGGCCGTAGGTGGAAACCACCCCGCCCAGCAGGATTGCTCCAGCCGCGAGGGCGATGGTCCACTGACGCTGGTTCTTACTCATGTTTGCTGCGCGCATTCGTGATCTCCTTCCGCCGCCACTCTCGGGATTGCATGGGGACCAGCCACTCAAGGAGGCCGGCCCCATCCTTACCTTCCGGACGAGGGGCATCGATCCGGAAGATAAAACTGTTTTCAGGCCAAATACTGCTTACAAAGGTCCACGGACTTCTTTACTTCACCCACCGGGTCCACGGTTCCCGCGTGCTCATACTCGATGAAAGCGGGAATCGCGTACTTTTCTTTCTTGAGCAACTGCAGCACCTCGCGAATCGGCGTGTCGCCCTTTCCCCAGGCCACGCTCGCGCCGTCTTCCTCGGTTTTCGACTTATTCTTTTGGCGATCCTTCACGTGCAAATTGGTGATGCGGTCGTGATGCTTCCGGATGAAATCCACTGGATTCGCACCCGTGGCCGCGTAATGCCCGATGTCTAGATTCGCGCCCACCCACTTCGAAAGCGCAAACGCTTTCTCAAACGTCGCTTCCGTCGAAAACTCCTCGGGATCCCACGTCACGCTGTGGCCGTGCGGAGCTACCATCACCTGATTCTTTTCCGCGAACGGCACCAAGCGCTTCAAGACGGTGAGCTTCGTCGATGTATTGACGGCCTTCGCGCCCAGCGCTTTCGCAAACTGAAAGGTGCGGTCAATTTCCGCATCGGACCACTCCATGTTCCACATGGGATTGTACGAATAGACTGTGATTCCGGCGGCGTCAAACTTCTTGCGGATCGCGGTGAAATAGTCCAGCGATACGGTTTCGCGCCACTGCTTTTCCTTCGCGCGCGCGGCCTTCAGTTCGTCGCCCTGAACGCGCTGAAACTCCCAGGCCCACGGGTTCCGTCCGGTTCCGCCTTTGCCGGCCTCGCATCCCAGGAATGGCTTCGGACAATCCGCCGCGGCGGGCAGCTTGCCGGTGAAAATACTGTGTTCAATCTGCGGCGCGAACAACTCACAGGAGTTCAGTCCGCAAGCCTGCATCTTTTGAATGATCTGGTCGGCGTGATTCTGGCCGTCGTTTAAGATGTCGTGGAAACTGTAGGTCTGTACACCCAACTGCACACCAGCCACAGACTTTGCGGCATCGGCCGCCCGCAACGGCAGTGCCGTTAACGGAACGGCGGCCAAGCTCGCCTGTACAAACTGTCTGCGGGAAATCTGCATGGTTTACCGTCTTTCCACACACCAGCTCAAAACGGAGAGCAGATGAATAAACAGAAGGCAGGACGCGGATAGAATCGACCCTGGAATTGCGATTTCATCTTTGTCCTGCCTTCCTGAATCCCTAGCCTTGGTGCGAAGACTAGAAGATCAACTTCAGAGCCAGCTGAATGTCGCGCGGTGTATAGAACGCGTTATTCGCCGTGATTTTACCGAAGTTGCTTGCCGTGGTCGGCGTACCGGCGGAGTTGAACCCACCGACAGCCAAACCAGGCGCCGCGAACGTCGGCGAGTTGGTCAGGTTGAAAGACTCCACTCGGAACTGAAGGTTCATGCCTTCACGAATGGCGAAATTCTTGAACACTGACGCGGCCAGAGAATACGACGCGGGGGTGATGATGGTGTTGCGGCCGAGATTGCCGGCCGTTCCCTGCGGCTGTGCCCGGTACTGGCTGATGTCGAACCACTGATCCAGCGTTTGAGTGAAGTTGGAGTTGGTCGACGCGCCCGCATCCGGACGGTCCGTGCCCGATCCGATGCCGAAACGCGGAGATCCGAGACTAACCGTACCCGGAACACCGGTGGAGTAGACGTAGAGAGCATTGAACGACCAATCCTTCGCCAGCACACCTGCAATTCCCTTCAGGGACTTGCCATAAGGCAGCGAGTAGTTTGCGGTGAGAGCGAAACGATTACGAACCAGGAAGTCGCTCGGGCCGCGGTCACGCTTGAAGTTGTTGAGAACCGTGGCGCAGGTACCGCACGCGCCACCCGCACCGCCGACGTCAGACATCGAGCTGGCGTAGGTGTAGTTGGCCGAAGCGGTGAGGCCGTTGGTCAACCGGCGCTGGAAGACGAACTGCAACGCATTGTAAGTGCTGTTACCGTCTGAACGCAGCTGCTGAATACCGGTAACGTTGTTGAGGCTCGTATACTGCCGGCACACGTTGAGCGCCGAAAGATTGTTCGAGACTCCGCAACCGCCCGTACCAAGCGGAGGCAGCGCAGCCTGGATGTTCGGAACAACGCGGCCCAGGTGGTGAGCGTTCTGGCCCACGTAGCCAATACTCACGACGTTTGCGCCCAGCTGCTTTTCGATCGTCAGGTTGTACTGCAGAATCAGCGGGAAGCGATAGTCAAGCTTCGTCGCGGAGGGC
The DNA here is from genome assembly GCA_040081855.1 of Bryobacteraceae bacterium. Lineage (GTDB taxonomy): Bacteria > Acidobacteriota > Terriglobia > Bryobacterales > Bryobacteraceae > Palsa-187. The sequence goes on from JBEBFS010000050.1 coordinate 21,569, forward strand.
ACAGTGAAGCCAAACGACGGTCCACCGCAAGCATTGGTGAGACAGGCGGGCATGAACGTCGGCGTCGGCAGGGCGTCGCTGACGCGGAAGCTGGCCACGCCGTTGGTGATGTTCGGCGAGTAAAGAATCGTGTTCGGCTGATTCTTCAGGTTCGCCGGCGAAGCCACGTTGGTGGCGTAGATGGTGGTACCGAAGCCACCACGAATGACGGTTCCGTGACCCAGCGTGGCCGCGAAGCCGATGCGTGGCTGGAAGTTATTCATGGGTGTCTTCAGGTTCAGCGTGTCGCTGACCCCGTCCTTCCCAGCAAGCATCATTTTGCCCGTGGCGAGTACGGCAGGATCCGTCGGATCGAAGTTCGATAGAGCGTTGTTCTTTTCCTTCAATGCCGTGAAGATGTCGTAGCGCACGCCCATGTTGACGGTCAACCACCGCGCCGCACGCCAGTCATCCTGGATGAATTCGCCCGCTTCCGTGGTGCGGTACTGCGGGGCGAACGGAGCCATGTTGCGGCCGAACGCACTCGCGTAACCACTGAGAAGGTCCGCAAAGCCGTTGCCGTTGCCGGTCATCGAGCCGTTGAACGTGTAGGGGCCCTTGTTCAGCAATTGATACTGGCTATAGTCGCGGCGGATGAGCGTGGCACCGAACTTCAGAGCGTGGCTTCCCAGGCTCCAGGTCACTGTGCCGCCGTACAGGTAGTTGGTATCCCAATAACGGGTGGGAAGCGCGAAGGCATCGCCAACCGCTTGATAGCCGGTCGGAGCGACCTGCAATAGTCCGTCACCACCCGCATACGGCGTGTTCTGGTTCAGGTTGCCGAGCCCCAGGAAACTGGACCAGGCCGAGTTCACGTTAACACCGAGATTCGCTGCATCCGAGGACGAAACGTAGCGCGCCAACTGTCCGTTCAACTGGAGCAGCAGCGCAGGCGTGAAAATATGAACGTAGCTCAAACCGAGGCTCTGCTGACGCTGGTCAGCCACGCCCGGGAAGAACGTATTGCCGCTACCCGAAGGCTGGACGTCCGTCAGACCGCCCACATTCACGCCCGGAAGGAAAGACTGCGTGGAGGTGGTGGTTTGGTTGACCGAATAACGTCCGTACAAGCTGTCGTTATCGCTAAAGCGGTGATCGATGCGAACGTCGCCCGTGTGCGCAAATTGAAGACGCTTGGGGCTGTTCACGAACTGGCAGGACGGAGTCGCGGTGTTGGTAACGCAACCGTTGGTGGTCGTCGGATAGAGAGCCGCATAGAGGGCGCCCATCTTGTCGATGCTCGACGCCGGGAGGACATTGTTCGCGAGAGCAACTTTGGATACCGGATCGACCAGCGTACCGCTCGATTCACTGAAGTTCCCCAACTGCGTAATGCCGTTGCAAGTCGCTCGGCCCAATTGGCACGGCGTCGGCACGATCAGGTTACGCGTTTCCGACTGAGAAATGCGCAGACCTTCGTAGTCTCCGAAGAAGAAGGTCTTGTCCTTCTTGATCGGACCACCGAGACTGCCGCCAAACTGGTTCTGGCGGTACGGCGGCTTCTTATTTGCACCAACGTAGTAGCTCTTCGCGTCCAAAACGTCATTGCGGAGGAATTCGAACACAGTGCCATGGAAGGCGTTCGTGCCTGACTTCGTGATCATGTTGACCACGGCGCCCGAAGCGCGGCCGACTTCAGCGCTGTACAGGTTCGTCTGGATCTTCATTTCCTGCAAAGCATCGACCGACGGCTTTACAATGATCGTCGCAATAGAGCGTTCATTGTTATCCATGCCATCGAGCAGGTAGTTGTTGGCTTCCGCGCTCTGGCCATTGGCCGAAACCGTCGAGGTCTGGCGCCGGTCGTCAGGGCGCGTACCGCCCGACAATGAGCTCTGCGGACCCTGGTTCGCACCGGCTACCGTCGTAGCAAGCGCCACAAAGTTACGTCCATTCAAAGGCAAATCCTGCACGGCGCGGGTGTTAACCAAGCCTCCAACTACCGCGCTATCCGTTTGCATCGCGATGGTTTGCTCGGAAACCTCCACCGTCTGCGTCAATTCGCCAACCTGCATCTGTGCGTCCACGCGCGTACGGTCGCCCGTCGCCAGCGTGACTTTCTGGGCGCTAAAGGTTTTAAATCCCTGCACCTCAACCGTTAGGCTGTAGTCGCCGATCGGCAGCAACGCGAACGCATACCCGCCCGATGCGTCCGTCTGTTGGTTGCGCGTAAGGCTGGTGGCAGCATTTTTCACCGTTACCTTTGCATTGGCCACGACGGCACCCGAGTTATCGGTGACCGTCCCCACTATGTCCGCCGTACCTTGAGCGAACAGCGCCGAGCATGCCGCCAAAACGCAGCATGCCAAGACAAAAATTCTGGAAATGGAAATGAGCCCCTTCACTGAAATCCCCAGCGGTTTCCTGAACCGGCTATTCAACATGGAACCTCCCTCGTATTCGACTGTTGGGCATCGCGGGACGCCCACCGACCCCACCTCACGGACGACATACACGGCCGTCCGAAAAAAGCGACCGTACCACCATATACCCCTCCCAGCCGTTTACAAGGTTGGAACGGTTACAATACGATGGCATCGCCACCGGTCTTTTTTGTCAATAAGATAGGCGGTACACATCCTACGTATCGAGGTGTAATGATACGTCAGATCTAGAAAACGTCTCTGGTGGACGCCTTACTTGATGTTGAAGGCGACAACATGGGGTGGACCGACGGCCCGCCCGATAACGCTCGCCCCGATGACCACTTCCAGGTTTTTGCGATCCCAGCCGTCGCCCGCCTTGGCGGCAAGCTGCTGCATACAGGATTCGCAAGTTAGGAATTCTCCGGCGGCTTCGGTTCCAAATTTGGTAATTCCGGAGGCGATAATGACAATCTGTCCCGTGGTGGGGTCCATCACCCGCGAAACAATCGCAAAGTCTTCTTTGAGGTCGCGATACGGACCGGCCATCTTCTGCGACCACTTGAGCTGGCCCTGTTCCTGCCGGTCGAGGATTCCGCTCAAGTGTGTTTCTGGCGTAGTGTGGAAGCCAAACCGGAGCTGGTCGGTTAACCGGATGGCCCAACTATTGTTGAATGCGCCGATTAAAATCGTTGGGCCGTCGCGAAGATCCTCCATTTTGGAGGTTGGCTGCAAGCGGAGCCGGAACTCCCGGTGCTTGGAGGCGAGCAGGCCCGTCATTCGCGCCATCGCCGTAGCGTCGGCAAAAGCAACTTGTTCAGCCGCCTGCAGTTCCAAAACACTGTTCACCGGAACGTCAGGAACAACTTGCCCGATGTAAATCGTTACCGGGCTGCTGGAATTCAGCAACGGTGCCCAAAACCGATCAAGTTCGGTTGGCGACTGCCACGAACGCATCGCGAAAACCAGCGTAAGAACAACGGCAACCACAGCGGCGGCGGCAATCCATCCTACCGGTGTCTTCCGTTCTTCCACCTGCTTTGGCGGCTCTGCAACTGGAGCCACAACAGCGGGCTTCGCCGGCATCCGAAATTCCGGCATGTATGTGCCGGGTGGAAAGTCGATGCGAATTTCGGTTTCGTGCCCAGCTTCGTGATAATACTGGGCGATTCGTTTGCGGATCTCGACGGCAGTCGTGCGAACCACCGGATCGAGGTTCGTATCGTAGTCCGGTTCGCGTCCAAAGACTTCGATTCCGAGAGTTCTTTCCTTGAGCGGTTCGGTGTGTCCTTGCAGCGCGCGCTCGACAACAAAACGGAGCAGATTCGGGTAGCGTTTGCTGTTCTTAAACAGCGGGCTAATCAGAATACGTTCCAGCTGTTCGCGTATAGCACTGCGTTCCGCGTCGGTCTCCGGAACCCACGTGTGCGCGTTTTGCGGATTTTGTTCCACCGGTGGAACTTGCGTAGACACCCCCGCGGCAAATTATATCACCAGGAAAAACTGTCCGCTATCAGATTCCGGGACGCCTCGGGAACGGCTCCGCCGCTGTTATTAGATCTTTGTCGCCTTGTAGCCCCCTTTTGAGCGATCGTAAAACCAGATTCCGGCAAAGACAACCAACAGGATGGCGGGAAGAATCGCGACATCCCGGAACGATGTCTGTGCCGCGATTCCTAACACGCGATCGAGCTCCGGCCCCGGCTGCAGCGCCTGAAACGCGGCGTCTCCGCCGGCAACTTCCACCTTGGTGGTGTCGTAGATGTTGCCCATGATAGGCAGAACAAACTGAATCGAAAGCGTCCCCGCCGTTCCCATTAACCCCATTAACAGGGCGCCGCCCCTGGGGAAACGTTCGGAAGCGGTCGCAAGCATCGTCGGCCACATGTAGCAGCATCCCGTGCCCCAGATGGTTGCCGCGAGCAAGGCCGTAACGGGAGAATTCGCCACGCTCAGCGCATACAACCCGAGGCCCGCACCCACGCAAGAGAACCACAGAACGCCGATGGGGGAGAGCTTATGGACCAACGGTCCGGCGAAATGCCGCATCAGGAACATCAATCCGCTGACGTAGACCAGCAATAAAATGCCCGGCATGTGCACTGTGCGGCTGAGCGCGAAATCCACCCACTGCCCGGGAGCCAGCTCCGACGCCGCCGTCAGGAACATGGCCGCAAATAGCACAAAGAAAAGGGGATTCAACAGTTCCTTGAACATGTCTTTCGCCGAGACACCCGCCGCGACGCGTTCGGTCGGCGGGAACTTCATGCCCCAGCACAAGACAAACAACATGATGGCCGGAACAATCACCACCCCAAGCTTCCACTGCCAGCCGATGTCCATGTTCGACATGCCGACGCCCATGAGTCCGCCGATCACCAGTCCGCCCGGCCACCAGGCGTGTACCGCGTTGAGTTTGCTGGTCTTATCGTCGGGATAGAGCGACGCCACCATCGGGTTCGTCACGGTCTCCACCAGACCCCAGCCGATGCCTGTTACCAAGGCCCCCGCCCAGAGAATGTTATAAACCCCCGGGCCTGTCGCCAGATCGCCCGCGAAAATCATGATCAACGCGCCGATGGAAAACAGTACTCCCGATAACGGCAGCAGCAACCCCATGCCGATGTAGTCGAGCAGCGGACTGCCAATCGCGATGGTCACGGCATAACCGAGGAATGGAAGCCCAAGGATGGCCCCGATCATTTCCGCCGACTTAACTTTGTCGATCGGGTCAAGGAAGATTCGCTGGAGATCGGTGGCGGTATTCGCGCGCAGCGAAGCAGCGATGCCAGACATGGCCAACGCCAAACTTCCTGCCGCAAATAAGCGGCTCTTCTGATAAACACCCTCACCTACTGCCGATACTTTCGGCTCGGACGTGGAAGCACTCATGTATTGACCTCGAGGCGGAAATCCAGAACAGCCGCCAGACCCACCAAAGAATACTACCCCATCCAGCGGGCTTCGCAACCGTTTTACACGTAGCAGGGGTTGTCATTACGTCTCGATACTGCCTTGTAACCCATTGATTTATCGGAAACACGGCGGCAGTGGCTCCTCATACCGTAAGGAGGTTGCAGGCGACCGCACTTCCATGGATAGTCATAAACGCTGCCTCAGCGTCTGAGGTCGAGTTGTGCCCACCCGGAGCATCCTCGGCACTCTCGCCGGAAATTTTCCATGAGGCCAGCGATCTGGCCGCTATATAGTAGTGGTTCATGGTACGCGAGGAGGGACGATTTATGCGACTGACGCGACGCGATTTTTCAAGGCTGGCCGCAGGTGGACTGACGGCAGCGGGATTCCCGATTTCTGGACTGCGCGCGGCAACGCGGTTGAACTCCACCGTCAGTGGGGTGAAGCTCGGCGCCATCAGCTACTGCTTCCGCGCCCTGCCCCGGACCCCGGACGCAGACTACATCGACACCATTATTCGGGCTTGCATCGAATGCGGCGTCGCCAATGTCGAGCTGACCAGCCCGATGGTGGAGCCGCCCAACACTCTCCCGGGCGGCGGCCGCGTTCCCCCGGATACCCCCGAGTTCCGCAAGCAGCGCGAAGACCTGCGTAAGTGGCGGTTAGCCGGCCAACAGGAACGCTACCGGCAGATTCGCAAGAAGTTCGATGACGCCGGCCTGAATCTGTTCGCTTATGTCGCGACCTTCGCCGAGGATTTTCCGGACGAAGAGATCGACGCCGTCTTCCAGCAGGTGAAGGCGCTGGGCGTCAATATCATCGGAACCAACCAGACAACAGTGGGCATGGCTCCCAAACTGGTACCCTACGCGGAGAAGTACAAGATCGATCTCTCCTATCACAACCACTCAAAAGTAGAGGACCCGAACGAAGTGGCTTCCGTCGCAAGCTTTGAAAAACTGTTTGCGATGTCCAAACGTTTCAAGGCCAATCTAGATTGCGGGCACTTCGTCGGCGGCAACAACGATCCCGTCGCCTTTATCACCCAGCATCATGACCGCATCACTCATTTACATATGAAGGATCGGAAGCGGGACAACGGGCCCAACATGGTCTGGGGCGAGGGCCAAACCCCGCTCAAGGAAGTGCTGAAGCTGGTCAAGGAGAAGCACTATCCGATCTACGCCATCATCGAGTACGAATACAAAGGCAACGGCACGCCCGTCGAAGAAGTGAAGAAGTGCATGGACTACATGCGCCAGGTGCTCGCTTAGGTGAACAATATGACAACAACTTTTTCACGCCGCCAGTGGCTCGCAGGCATGACAGCGGCATCCTTCGCGGTTAGCAGTAGTTTCGGGAAATCGAAGAACATTCCTGTTGGACTGCAGGTGTTCACCCTGCGCAGCGAACTGGAAAAGGACGTGCCCGGGGTGCTGGCGCAGGTGGCCAAGCTGGGCTACAAGAGCGTCGAGTTCTACGTGCCCTTCTACTACACGTGGACCCCGGCGTTTGCCAAGGACGTCCGCAAGAGCTTGGATGACCTGGGTCTCAAGTGCACATCCACTCACAACCAGATGGACGCCTATCAGCCGGAAGGCATGGGGAAGGCCATCGACCTGAATCAAACGATCGGCTCGCGCTATCTGATCAATGCCCGCCGGCCGGTATTCCCCAACATGGACGGATGGAAAGGCCTCGCCGACACCTTCAACAAGGCGAACGAAAAGATCCGCGCCGCCGGACTCTTTGCGGGTTATCACACGACCGCAAACGAATGGAAGATGCTGGATGGCCAGCGCCCCGCCGACATTCTCTTCAAGAACACCGACAAAAGCTTCGTGCATCAGTTGGACGTGGGCACGTGCGTTGCTACCGGAGCCGATCCCGTCGCGTGGATCAAGCAGAATCCGGGCCGCATCCGTTCCCTGCACCTGAAAGATTGGGCTCCGGGTAAGGAATATAGCGTTCTCTTTGGCGAAGGCAAGGCTCCGTGGAAAGAAATCTTCGCGGCCGCCGAAAGCAAAGGCGGCGCGGAGTTCTACGTCATGGAACAGGAGATGAGCGAGGGACCTCCACTCGAAGCCGTGAGAAAAGACCTCGCAAACTATAACGATTTGCGGAAGAAACACTAGCGTCCATGAAGTCGAACAGTGGGAACTCAATCAGCGGGACTTCCACGCGCGGAAACCCCACAAGACGCATGTTCACAAAAACACTCGCGGCCATTGAAGTGCCGATGTGCCTGGACCATGTACTGGACCATGTAAAGGATGCGCTCGCGTAAGCTCGCATGAATTACCGGACATTTGGCAAAACAGACATTCCGTTGAGTGAGATTGGCCTCGGCGCGTGGGGCCTCGGTGGCACCCAATGGAAGGGCGGTACCGATGACGAGGCGCTTGCGGCATTGCGGCTCGCCTTCGACCTGGGCGTGAATTTTGTGGACAGCGCGCTCGCCTATGGCAATGGCCACAGCGAAGAAGTGGTGGGCCGCGCCGTTCGCGACTACGGCAAACCGGTTTTTCTGGCAACCAAGATTCCGCCCAAGAATCGCGTATGGCCCGCGCAGAGAGGCGCTTCGCTAGACAACGTCTTCCCGGCGGAACATATCGTCGAGTCCACCGAAGCCAGTCTGCGGAATCTGGGCGTCGACACGATCGACCTGCAACAAGCGCATGTCTGGAATCCCGAGTGGACGCCGCAAGAGGAGTGGCGGCGGTCGTTCGAAGAGCTGAAGCGTTCCGGCAAAGTACGCTTCATCGGCGTTTCGCTCACCGAGCACGACCCTGATTCCGGCCTGGAATTGATTCGCACAGGCTTGATTGATGCCGTGCAGGTGATTTACAACATCTTCGATCCAACACCGGCACAACAGTTGTTTCCGGTGGCGAAAAAAATGGGCGTCGCCGTCCTGGCCCGCGTTCCGCTGGATGAAGGCGGCCTGACGGGAACGATTACCGAGACAACAACGTTCCCGAATGACGAATTCCGCGCGTTCTACTTCAAAGGCGACCGCCCGCGCCAGATTGTGGAGCATGTCAACAATCTGCGGGCCGATCTGAAAAACGTACCCGGAGACTTGCCGGAGATCGCTTTGCGTTTCTGTCTTTCCGATGCCGCCGTAACGTCCGTGATTCCCGGCATGCGGCGCGAACGTCATGTGCGTGCCAACGTGCGCGCCTCTGAACTTGGGCCACTGCCGCAGGACGTCCTGACGCGTCTGGACGCGCATCGTTGGGATCGCAATTTCTACACGTAAACGACACTGTTAGCCGTTTGCGTTGAAGGAGACGAGGATGAATACAACACGACGCGATTTTGCGAAAACAGCATTCGCCGGTATCGCAGGCGTGAGCGCGTTTCGGTCGGTTGCCCAAGCGCAGGCCGCGCCGAATCGATCCTGGATCAGCGGCGTACAGTTTGGACTGCAGCCGTTCTGTTATCACGACCTCGCCAACAGCATGGAAACGCGCCCCGAGTTGATCCGCCGCCTGGTGCAGAACGGAATGGGCATGGTGGAGCTGCACGCGACGTGGTGTGAGCCCAACTATGCCGGGCCCGGAGTCAGTGCGAAAGAGGCCCGGGACAAGTTGCGCAACTGGCGCCTGGCCGCCACTCCGGATTACTACCGGAAGATCAAGCAGGAGTTCGACAGCGCCGGCATCACGATTTTTAACTACTACATCAACTTCGCCGAAGACCAGACGGACGGCGAGCTGGATGCGCTGTTTGAAGCGGCCAAGGCTCTCGGCGCCAAAGGCTGCGTCGGCTCGCACGGGATCGCGCTGACACAGAGAGCCGCTCCGTTTCCGGGCAAACATGGAATGATTTCGTGCATCCACAATCACGACAACCATTCCGACCCCGACGCCTATAGCAGTGAACAGACGATGGTAAAGGGACTTTCGTTTTCACCCAGCATCCGCGCCGTACTCGACGTCCGGCATTTCACCGCAGGCAATGGCGATTGCCTCGGCTTCCTTGAACGGCACCATGACCGCGTGGTCGCGGTGCATCTCGGCGATCGGCGCAAGAACAATGGCCGCAGCACACCCTTCGGCGAAGGCGACGCACCGATCATCGAGATTCTGCGCATGATCCGCGATAACCAATGGCCGATTGTCGCGATGCTCGAATTCGAACACGGGACACTCCGCACCGAAGTGGAAGAAGTGCGGCTGATGTTCGATTACTGCAAGCGGGCGCTCGCCTAGGAGAACATGATGACGATCCGCAAACTGGTCCTGGGCGCGGTGGCAATCGCTCTTTCCATTTCGGGGCAAAGCGTTTCGAAAGAGACGTACGATTTCAACTACATCGGACAGCCGCTTGCCGATCCGCTCCTGCAGCACAGCAAGGAAACTTACGTCCTTTTCGGTTGCGCGTACTGCCACGGATTGAATCTTGTTTCACGCGGTGAGGCCACCGATTTGATGCACTCACGGCTGGTGGGCCGGGATGTGAATGGCAACCTGATTGGCCCGCTTCTGCGCGCGGGCATTCCCCAAACAGCGAAGCTTTCGCCCATGCCACAATTTTCCGACCTGAGCGACCAACAGATTGGCGCATTGGCCCGCTGGATGCACTACGCCCGGCAAGAAGGCCGGTTCAAGGAGCTAACGGAAGCGAAAAACGGGCCGAAGGGCACGGCCAGTGCCGGGAAAATGTATTTCGATCAGAACTGCGCGTCGTGCCACACGGCGAACGATCTTTCGAAGGCAACAACGAAATACGATTCGGCCGTGCTTCGCACGCAGATCCTGCATCCGAAGGGTATCGACACGCCGGTTTCCTACAAAGTAGACCGCCTCAAAGACACTAAGTTCGCCGAGGGGCGTGAGCGCCACCTGCACTTATTGGAAAATTACTCCGCGGAGGACGTCGCTAATCTCACGGCGTATGCGCAGAGTTTGAAGTAGGGAATCTAACGGGAGAAAGAACGCAGCACAAAAGAAGGAATGGAGGACGCACCTCCATTCCCATTCAGGGATCAAAACTCTCTAAGCTTCGAGGACCTTTTTCAGATAATCCATCTGGCCCTTGGTTTCCTCTACCGGCGTACCGGGTCCGCGGAATTCGCGCTCGATGATGCCGTAGATGGGCCACTTGTTGTCGCGGATCAGGCTGAGGCACTCCTTAATCGGCGTGTCCCCGGTTCCCAGAGCCACGTTCGGGCCGGCATCGCGTTTGCGGTCCTTAATATGGATGTGCGTGATCCGGTCGTGGTGCTTCTTCAGGAAGTCAACCGCATCGTTGTTGCCCGCGGTGAAATGGCCGATGTCCAGGTTGATGGCGAACTGCTTCGACATGGCGAGCAGCTTTTCCATACTGGCCACGCTGGCAACTTCATTGGAATCGTTCACCATCGCGTGGGGGTGCCAGGCGGGCTTGATCTTATATTTTTCGGCGAAGGGCACCAGCCGGGATGCCACATCCACGCGGCTTTGGTTCGTACAGAAGCAGACCACCTTCAGCGCCTGCATCTGCTTGAACACCTGATCGATTTCCTCATCGGTGAAGTCGAGGTCGAAGGTCATCACATAAGAGAAGAGGTTCAGCCCGGCCGCATCGAATTTCTTGCGGATTTCCTGGAACCGGCTGATGGGTGTCTTCATGCGCCATTCGCGGACCGCCGCGCGGGACTTCTCATACTCGGGGGTCATCGGCGAAGGCGGGTGTCCAAAGCTGACCGCACCCACCAGGCGCGGCTCCAGCATATTCACCAGTTCGATGTTGGCCGCTCCGGTAGCCACGCACGCGGCAACCACCGCATCCATGATGTCCTTGCCCGGCTCGTCCTTAAAGGGTTGGATCGAGCCGGTGATGATCCCGAGCTTCACACCCCGCACAGTAGAGCTAAGCTTGGCGCCCCAAGCCGTAGCCGGCAACGCGGCCAAGGCCGCCGCCGATAAAGCCTGTCTTCCGAATTCGCGTCTTGTGGACGTCATGGTCTGGTTTCCTCCCTGGATTCCCGGAACAAAGTAGTTCAGGGTAAGGAATACCGTGTCCCTATCCACCACTTCTAGGTGAGTACTGTAACAACCGCGCAACGGAAGATTATCTTTCTTTTTTTCAATAATTCGTCGGACCAGGAATGCCGACGTAAAACGACGTATCAAGCGGGGAATGCAGCAGCAAGGGTTACGAGGTTAGCTTAAGAAAAGCGCCATGCCGTGTTTTTGAAAACCTCCCAACAGAGCACCCGGTGCAGAGTGATGCCAGGCGAACGGAGGTTAAGGACAAACAAGGCTGGGACCGATGGGGAATCCGAAGTAACGAAAAGTTGGAGCGGGAGACGGGACTCGAACCCGCGACGTCCAGCTTGGGAAA
>JBEBFS010000113.1:0-9385 GCA_040081855.1 Bryobacteraceae bacterium
ATGTCTGCTGGAACCAGTTTCCCGGCGGTCTAGTTTCTTCCCGCCGTAACGCCGCTCACGCGGCGTTTACTGGTCTATTTTGACTCCGGCGCTTATAGGGCTGAGCAGAAACAAAAAGTACCGCTTGCTAATGTGGTCTAGTATGGTCTTGGAAAATGCGCCTGGAAACTCGTAAACCCTGTGGATTGTTGGTTGCGGGGGAAGGATTTGAACCTTCGACCTTTGGGTTATGAGCCCAACGAGCTACCAGACTGCTCCACCCCGCAGAACCATGGTAGCGAACCGTTGTGGTGGCGTCAAATTTTAGGCGTGGAATTCGTAAAATCGTTACTGCGCTTCGCCTTCCAGCTTTCTTAGGCGCACTTCGATGCCGGTGCCTTTGAGCGCGTCGGCGAACTCCTGGGTGTTTTGGCCACGATAGTGATAGGGATAAACCACTTTGGGGCGGAACTCCTTCACGCAGGCGGCAGCTTCTGCGGCCGGCATGGTGCGCGGCGGGTTCATGGCGACGAAGGCGACCGAGATATCCTTCAACGCTTTCATCTCGGGGACGCACTCGGTGTCGCCCGAAAAATACACGTTCGTCGAGCCGAAGTGAAGCACGTAGCCGTTGCCGATGCCCTTGTGATGCCACGGTTTGCCCGGCGCCGGGCCGAAGTTCAGGTTGTACATCGCGACGCCTTCGAACTCGATGTCGCGGAATGTTTTCTTTTCGCCGTTGCGGATCGTCTCCACCTCACCGCAGCAGCCGTTCAGCGTGTCGTTGACGGCTTCCGACGTCACAATCAGCGTCGTGTCTTTCTTCAGTGCCTTGATCTGCGCCGAGTCCATGTGATCGGCGTGTGTGTGGGAGATGACGATGATGTCGGCTTGCGGAAGCCCCGTGTAATCGGCCTGGCTCCATGGATCCACGTGAATCACTTTGCCGCCGAATTCCAGCATCACGCTTCCGTGATAGAGCGGCGTGATCTTGAGTGGGCCTTTGCCGGTCTCAACCACATCCGCCTGTTTGTTGGGCAACGCCGCGCCAGTGGCGGCGCCGACCGTCAGGAGCAAAGATGCCGCAAGCGAAGCAGTGCGTCCGAATCCGAAATATCGGGAACGAGAAGACAGAAACGGCGGGTTTTGCTTGGACATCGGGGGCTTGAACATAGAGGCTCGGTAAGCATTATAGCTTCCGCTTGATCGCCCGGTGTCCGGCGGCTTGAGGACGGGATAAGTTTTTCTAGGCCACCGAAGCGAAGCTTGCTTTGCGATCCGCCTTCGATTCGCTGGCGGAAACCTTCGCCGCCGGGTCGTTGACCGAGAGCGTCGGCTTAATCAGGCCGTTCGGCAACAGCACCAACCGGTCCGGAGCATACTCGCGCATGGCCTTTACGAATTCTTCCAGGTGCCGCGACTGCAGCCGCACTCTGGCATTGACGGGAACCGCCGAATAGACCCGTGGGACGAAGCTCCATGCCGGCCAATCGTGCTCGTAGGCAGCTTGTCCGAACTGTGTCGAAAGCCAGTCGGCAATCTGGCTGCGAGTGGTGCCGCATTCCACCACGCCCACGGCCATGCTTTGTGCCAACAAATGCAAAACGTCCGATGAGATCGATCCCAGATCCGGCAATAAAACGGCACCGGCCCGTAATCCAGTGCTCCGCAAGGAGTTGACCGTTTCTTTGGCCAGGTTGCCAAGGTCCGCGTTGGCTCCAATGATGACGTACTCCGCGTCGAGTACCCGATAGTGTTCTGTCGCCACTTTTTGATTTGTCCTTTCTGGCGTCCTTCTTCTTGGATGCCCGGGCGCAGCTGCTGGCATCAAGACGTTAGTGCGCTCCTTTGTGTTTCTCTCTCTCAAAAATTTCGCAAGGGGTGCATTTTGCCCAGGGCCAGCTATGCTCCCTGACCAGTGCCCTTGTCGATTGACGCTTTCTTCGCGTCTACGTCCAAAAACCCGTGCTCTAACTTCGCCGTGACCCGATCCACGTCGATGTCCTCGGCAAAGCCGAATTTTCGAAAAATCTTACTCGAAGAAAATTCGCTGTGCGTCACGCCGCCCTCAATACCTTCATGCTGGTGTCGAGCCCTGGCCTCTACCACCACCTCGCGCGGCATCGCCGTCACCTGAACGTCTTTGCCGTCAAAGCCTGGAAGCGCGATTTTCAAGTGGAAACCGTCTTCCGACTCTGTCATTTCGGACGCAGCATCGCCGAGCAGGTCACGCTCGGCCTGCAGCCAATCCTCTAATTCGCGGCCGCACTCACCACCCCGTCCCTCAAATAATTCAAAAGCACGCTGCTGAATCCTGTGCGCGATGCTCCTCATTTCTTCGATCAGCGAATCGGGCGCCTGCGATGCGTCGGGGATACGCTGCACTTCGAGGGGAACTTTCATGGCTTCTGCTCCTTTTGCGATTTGACTTGTTGCAATTGCGCTTCCATGCCACGGCCCGGGATAATTCCGAAGGGCAAGAATTCGGTAAAACTACGGGATGTCCAGGTTCAGAACAACGACCGTATTTTCATGCAGATAGAGGCCGACTTGAAAAGTGGCCACCGCAAGCGCCGCAATGCCGCAGGATTCCTCCGGCACGGCTGGTTCGATGGTAAACCCCACATCTTCAAGCAGTTTGTGTGTTTTCGCCCAGTACTAAGGTAACCGCAGGATGTGAACAGAAAATGAAAAAGCCGCCGGTTTTATTTCCGGCGGCTTGAAGAACAAACGTGCGGTTCGCGTTGGGGTTCGCCTGTCAGTCGGCCATAGGATTCGGGCGGACCTGGAAGTGCACGACCTTGGGCATTGTGCCTTTGCCGGTTTCGCTGTGGAAGGGAGTGCGGGTTCCCCACGTGGTCCACACGCCCTTGCCCTTCCATCCGGTCTTCGGATCGTCCACGCGGCCGTCCATGCCTTTGGCGAAGAAGCCGAGAGGGTAGGGAACGCGCATCACCACCCATTTGCCGTTCTGCAAGGCCATCAACGAATCGCTTCCATTGCCGGTGACGATCGGCGTGTTCTTGCCGAGGCCGAGCGTATCGAACTGGTCCACCCAATCGTAGTAGTGGGAATCGGCGCTGCCGGTTCCTTTCACTCCTTTGAAGTTCGGACCGGGAGTCGGATAGAGCGTCCAGCCTTCGGGGCAGTGCTGGCCGGTGGCCTTGGGGCCGTTCAGCGGAGCTTTGCATTTGCTGCGGTCGAAGCTTGCGAGGTGGCCCGAGCCCAGCGCCACCCACACGACATTGTTACGGTCGATATCCATGCCGCGCGGCGAGAAGCCCTGGTCCTTTGCCTTGGGATTGTTCCACGGCACTTCGTAGTATTCGGCGAGCGCCGTCTGCGGCGGATTCGCGCCGGGTGCCAGGCGGACCAAGCCACCGGGGAAGCCGAGCACGCTACCCCACACGGAACCGTCGGTGCCGATGCCGAGCCCATAAAATGCCGCGTTCAGGCGCGTGTCTTTCGTTGTGTCTATCTTGCCCACCGCCGACGACGTGCCTAAGCTTTCGCCATTGGCGAGCATCGCCACGGCCTGTTCCCCTTCGACATACGAATCGCGTTTGCCGTTGCCGTTCGTATCGAGCACCAGCGCCGTCCAACCCTGTGACTTTTCGGCGTCGTGTGTCTGGTCCCATGTCTTCGTGTTCAGCCAGCCCACCACGCCACCACCGCCGCCGCTGGAAGTCCACAACGTGTTGTTCGCGTCTTCGGCAAATAGCAGGTGATGCGTGCCAAAGCAGGTATCGACCAGCGTGGTTTGCTTGGTCTTCGGATCGTAGACGGCAAGCTGGCGGCCGGAGCGGTCGGCGGGAGTGGCCTTCGCATACAGGTTCGACGCCGCGGTGCAGAAGGCCGGTTGCTTGTCGGCTTTGCGCAGGCGCGAGGTGAACCACAGGCGGCCCTGGCCATCGAACATCGGATTGTGCACGCTGGTGTGGCTATCCCAGATGGATTCGTCGCCCCAGATGGGAGACGACGTCAATGGCTTCGGCTGGCCTGGAGTATCGGTGTCGCGATATGGCACCGTCACGCGGCTCAGCGTATTTTTGACCGGATCCAGCACGGGCAGATAATCCCGGCTTTCTTCCGGGGAGCCGTAGATCAAGCCGTTGGCGTTGACCGAAGGGTTGCGTTTATCGGTGGAGATTTCATCGTGCAGATAGGCCTTTTCGTCGGCCCAATCCCACTGCGTGATGACGACGTTGCGCTCGACGCCTTGCGGACGTGGCGGCGCTTGCGCGGGCAACTCGCCCTTCGCGATGCGGCTGCTCCAATCGCCGAACAGTTCGGTGGCCCGTTCCTTGCCAAGCTGGCCAATGCCGCCCATCATCATGCCTCCGGCCTGGCCGGACTGAATGCGGCGCTCCCAGGCTTTCGCGGGGGAATCGGCTTCTTTGAGCAAAGCTGGGGGAATCGACCGCGTGTACTCATTGCCCAACTGATGGCACGCTTCGCAGCTATCGGTTTTCACCAGATGTAGCCACTGGCCTTGGTTCTTTACGGATGTCGCGATGCCGTTGCCTTTGGGGCCGGTGCCGGGGAATTCGTTTTCGGCGGGAACTTTCAACAGCGAATACCAGTAGCTGGCAGGATACAATTTCGCGGCAGTCTTGGCGTTGGGCGCGGTGGTGGCCTTGAGGTTCACAGTCTTGCCCGGCGCCGATTGCGTGCGCGGCGAATCCACCAGGCCGTAGCCGCGCGCAAATACGGTGTAGTTTGCCTTGGGCAGTTCGGGCACCAGATAACGGCCGCGATCGTCGGTGACCACGGTTTTGCTATAGCGCGTGGGCAGGTCGGTGGTTTCGGCGATCACCCATACGCCTGCTTCAGTACCTTTCTCGCTGGTGACGACGCCGCCGATTTCATTGGCGCCCACCTTCACTTCGGCGGTCTGTGCGCTCAACTCGCTTTTGGGCGCCAGTAGGACGTACGCGGCGGCGGCAGCGACAAGGACTACCGCCGCGGACAGAACTTTTTTGTTGCTCATGTTCCCGCTCCTGTTGCGAATCTGGATTGGCGGGTTCGGGCTTACGGGAAGATTGGCCCCGCGCGACTCGCAACGGGCTTAGTATATAACCCCAGGGCGGGGCATGCGAGCGGGCTTGAAATTCTTTTGCAAATCGTTGGGGCTAGGTGTCCGTATTGGCTAAAATAACGATTACTCCGAATGCCTCTTGCTCCTATTTCCAAGCCAAAGCTCGACCCGAAGTACACCTGCTACCGTTTGCGTATCGGGCCTTCCAAGATTCATCGCTACGGCGTGTATGCGGAGGAGAACATCCCCGCCAACCGGAAGGTGATGGAATACACCGGAGAGCGTCTGAACCGCAAAGAGACGAAGGCGCGCGATCGCGGGAAGTACACGTACCTATTCGCTGTCGATGATTATTGGACGCTGGATGGCGCGGTGGGCGGCAGCGGCGCCGAAATCATCAACCATAGCTGCGAGCCGAATCTTTTCGCTCGCGTCCTCAAGGGCCACATTCTTTATCTGGCCCTTCGCCCCATCAAGCGCGGCGAAGAGCTGACCATCGATTACAATTTCGATATCGTTGGTGAGACGTCGCCATGTTCTTGCGGGGCCGCGAAATGCCGCGGCATCATGGAAAAGAAAAAAGAACGAGAGCGGCCTAAGAAGAATGCCAAGAAGAAGTCCAAGACGAAGTTGAAGAAGACGTCGAAGCAGAAAAAGACCGCAGCAAAGTCCAAGAACCAGCCAAAGACGAAGGCAAAGAAGAAGCGGTAGCTTTTCCGCAGGCTCGCTCGGGGAACCACGGCGCGGGCATAGTTCGTCAGCATCATTCCGGCGGCGATGCCGGTCCAGGCAAGGGGAATACAACATGAACGACTGGGGTTTTGCGCAAACCGATACTTCGCAGCAGTTGGCCAAGGTGCATCAATTCTCGATGCTCAAGGCGCAGGATGGCCAGGAGATCGAGTTCGTTATCACAGTGAAAGAGTTCTATACGCCCAAGGATCCTTCGCAGCCCTTCTTTGCGCAGGCCGATAAGCAGACGAATCAGAAGGTGGCTCCGTACACGCCAACGGGCTGGGGGCAATCGTTATATGAAGCCCTATCGAGGTGTGTGAAGGAAGTGAACCGCTTCCCGTATCAGGGTTAGAGTTCCCTACCGGAACTCAATAACGCCGGAACGGACTGATAAGGATGAAAAGCGGGCCGTAAGCGGCGCGGATTTGCTGGATGGGCACGTCGCTCATGTCCAAAAATGCAGGCTTTTTCATTTGACAAGCGGCCGCGTAGGCCCCAAGAATGGAAGGAGCCGTCACTTGAGACGGGCATTTGAGGCCTGGAGTCTATTCTATGAAGAAAATCGTGTTGGTTACCGTCGCGGCCATGATCGCCGCAACCGCCGCTTTTGCACAGAGCGATGCGGATTATCAGGGATACATGAAGGCGATCGCGGGCGCGAACGGCAGCCTGGGTAAGAATCTGGAAGCGAAGAATGCCGCCGGTGTGGCCGCCGACGCCCAGAAGATTGCCGACACCATGAAGCAGGTGGAAGCGTTCTGGCAGGGCCGTAACACCGCCGATGCCGTGGCCTTCTCGCAGAAGGCTGGCGCGGCCGCGACGGCCATTGCCACCGCCGCCAAGGCCGGCAATCTGGATGAAGCCGCTGCGGCGCAGAAGACGATGGCTCCGAATTGCGGCGGCTGCCACATGGCGCACCGCGATAAGACGGACGCTGGTTTCAAGATTAAGTAGCCTGCCGCGCCGAATCGGCGTGTAGTTCAGGAAAACAGATGGGCTCGGGGAGATCCGAGCCCTTTCCGTTTTTTCTGGCTTCAAACTTTTCCTTCATGGACGCTTGTTTGCACTTCCGAACGCCGGGAGATGCAAATGACCACACCCGTTCAAAATACCAACTGGAGCAACGACTGGACGGCGAACCTCGCCGGACTTGCTAAACCATTCAGCGCGCGCACCGGAACAGGTATGCAGCCGGTGAAAAGCCTGATTCAGTCCTTCGCTGCGGAACTGTCCCAGATTCTGCAATCGTCCACGAACGGTTCCCAGTTTGAAATTGGTATTGTTCCCGCATCGCCGAATTCGACATCATCGGCTGCTTTCAAGATTTTGGTGACGAACGTGACGCCGGGCGCGCCCGCCACGCCTACTTCTTCAACGGCTTCGTCTGCCCCAGCGGCGGATGCGGCTACCGGCAATCCTAAAGACTCGGGTACGGATGCTTCCGCCGGCACCGCGCCAAGCGATGCGCCGGATGCACCGGCGGGCCACAAACCGTGCGCTCCCGGCGATGCCTCCGACGCACCGAAGCTGCTTCCCAACGGCTATCCAGTAGGGTCGGAAGCATTCCTTGCCGAATTTGGTCCAGCCGAATTTGGTCCACCGGTTACCGCGGGTCCCACGGTGCTGGCCCCGGCGAAACCGGTGTTCTACGAGCCTCCGCCGACGCAGTCGATCAAGGGTGTCAAAACCGTGGAATCGGTGATGCAAGAGGAGTTGCTGCTGGTGCAGCACGGCACCTCGCAGATGATCAACGGCAACTGGAGCCTGAAATACCTGACGGATTCCTTCCGCGACCAGGCCGAACATGTTGTCGCCGGACAGGGCAACAGTCCCGACCCGCGCATTGCCCCGGATAACTGGCAGGAAATTGCGGATCAATATTCGAACATGTACTTGGACTGGCTGACCAAGACGGACGCAAGCTATTGGGATCCAAAGCTCTCCGGCCCGGTGCTGGATGCGGCGACCGGCCAGGTGCAGACCTCGAACGGTGCAGTGCCCGCAGGCGTGCACTTGGGCTCGCTTTCGGCCACGCAAACCACGGCCAGTTAATACGTCGCTGGTCCTCGCGGGCCATTCTGGCGCGCTTAGTGGAAAGTGGCCAGCTCCTGTGGCCCGAGGGAAATTTTCATCCGAAGATGCGGACCTGGCGCACGGGCCGTGGTACAATGTCGTTTAGTCCCTCCCGTTGCGCCCGTAGCTCAGTTGGATAGAGCGTCTGGCTACGAACCAGAAGGTCGCATGTTCGAATCATGCCGGGCGCACCACAAACAAAAGAGTTAGTAAGCATCAAGAGTCCCCCTTTTCAAGATCTATGTTCAATTGGGTTCAATTGAACCTTCCGCCGTATTTATTCGCACTGCCGATAGCTTCTGATCCAGTGACTCAACAGCTGTGCGAACCGTGGCAGGAATCGACTGCATGTATATCTCAGCTGTCACGTTTGGGCGTGAGTGCCTTAAGTGAGCTTGTATGTCTTTAACGCTGCCATAGGCCTGCATATGGGTTGCGCAGGATCGTCGTAAAGCTTGGTGGGTCAGGCTTTCGAGGAAGCCATTGGGAATTTCCGCACCACTCTCTTTGAGCTTCCTTCGAGTTCGTTCACCCGCCTTCTTCAGAACTCGTTTTAGGAAATTGTTTGCACTTAGCGGGGTCCCTGCTCTGGAGGGAAACAGAAATGCATCCGGGCGCCGATCCTGCTGAGAGTCCATCCAAAAGTCGAGTTCTAGTGCCAACGAGTGCGGCATCCAAACCGATGCACAGCTCGCATCTGTTTTTGGCTCGACGATTCCGATCAGAGGCGAAACCGATTGGTCTATCCGCAAGTAGTTTGTTGTCAGGCGATCGTTCCGTCGCAGGGCGAACAGTTCGCCAGGCCGTAGGCCAAGAACCAGGAACATCCGAACGATCAAGCGATCCCGGCCATCCATGTGGGCCAAGAGTTGGGCGATTTCTTCAACTGCCAAAGTCCGTCTCGAGGATTTGCGGGTAATGGGTGTAATCAATTTCCGCGCCGGGTTCTTGTGGATGAAGTCCTGTTCCAGCGCTTCGTCGAGAATCGCCTTAACGTAGGTTCGAAAGCTAACGACTACTGACCGCGAAAACCTGCTGGCCAGCATATTCAGGTGTGTTTGCAGCTCGAAACGGTTGAGTTTGTCCAGAGGTGTTGTCTCGAAAGGCTTCACTACATAGTTTTGAATCAGCCACACCATTTTCGGTGCTGAGGATGCTTTCCATGTAGGCTCCTTCAGCGGACGAAAACGCTCCTTCCAAAACCAGCCGAGTGTAACGTCTCCTGAAGGATGCGTAGTCGTTGCGCCGGTTTTCTTGTCGATGATCTCCTTCAGTCGGTCCTCGGCCGCGGCTTTAGTCATTTGCGATTTTAGGCCGAGTATAACCGCTCGATGTCTACGTTTTTCTGTACCGTCAATTTGCCGTTCGTATATGTAATAGTGGCCTTTCCATTTCAGCAAGCGCTTGCCGGTTAGTTCTACCCGCCCATATTGGTGTCTCTCGCGTGACATGTTCCTCCCATATAAGCGCCGGAGTCAAAATAGACCAGTAAACGCCGCGTGAGCGGCGTTACGGCGGGAAGAAACTAGACCGCCGGGAAACTGGTTCCAGCAGACATAT
>JBEBFS010000114.1:0-9213 GCA_040081855.1 Bryobacteraceae bacterium
GAATGCTGAGGTGGATGCGCCGCCGGTCCGTTTCGAGTTTCGGTTCGCCGGGGCCGCGCGTTCCAATGCCGCCGCCGAGCCTGGACATGGCGGCGCCGTGGCCGCTCAGGCGCGGGAGCAGATAGTTGAGCTGTGCCAATTCCACCTGCAGTTGGCCTTCACGCGTTCGGGCACGGCGCGCGAAGATATCGAGGATCAGCTGTGTCCGATCCAGCACTTTTACGTCGAGCGCGCGTTCGAGATTGCGTTGCTGCGAGGGCGTCAGTTCCCGGTCGAAGATGACCGTGGTGGCGTCGTGCAGTTGGATGAGGCCTTTGAGTTCCTCGACTTTGCCCGAGCCGATTTGCGTCGCCGCATCCGTGCGGGGACGCGACTGGATCTGCATTTCGGCAACGCGGGCCCCGGCCGTCCCGGCAAGAGACGCAAGTTCTTCCAGGGATTGCTCGGCGGTGGCCGCTTCGCTCGCGGCGCCGGGCGGCTTTCTCGCGGTCAGCTGCAACCCCACCAGAATCGCGATTTCTTCAGCGGCTTGCAATGTTTGGTGTTCGGATTTCGATACTAATTCTCGTCGTGCACAGGTGCACCGGGCGAGCCGTGGCTGGCCGCCATAACAGCGCCCGAATGCGGAGCCGTGTGATACGGTTTCGAAACAACCACTGTCGAAATCGCGTGCTTAAAAATCAACTGCTCCTGATTGTTCGATTCCAACACGACCGAATACTTATCAAAGCTCTTGATGCGGCCAGAAAGTTTCACGCCGCTCATTAAGTAGATCGTCAAAAAAGTTTTGTCTTTGCGCGCGTTGTTTAGAAATGCTTCTTGTATGTTTTGCGCTTGTTTTTCCATAGGAGGACCTTCCCTCATTCTTACGGGACTCCCGGTAATCCACCATGGCTGGTGGCTGTATCATCCGTGAAACTAATGATACCGCAGCCGCGCGCTGGGCAGTCACGGCGCCAACCCTCTATTCTGGTCAGAGGCGCACTCATTCCTTCATGGCTGACCGTAACCTACTGTTAAACAAGGCACCGTGGCGTGCCGACGGAAAATACATCCTCTACTGGGCGCAAATGAACCGCCGGGTTTCTTCGAACCACGCGCTGTCCTATGCGGTGGAGTTGGCCAATCGCGAGGGCCTGCCGGTGCTGTTCTACGAAGGCCTCACTTGCGACTATCCGTTCGCCAATGACCGCTTTCACACGTTTGTGCTTGAAGGCGTTCCTGACACGGCTGCCCGCCTGGAAAAGCTGGGCATCGGTTACGTGTTCCACTTGCGCCGAAGGTGGAGCGATCCGAATGATGCCTTCTACCGGTTGGCCAAGGATGCTGCCGCCGTTGTAACCGACGACTACCCTGTCTTCATCGCCCGCGCGTTTAACCGGAGCGTGCCCGCGAAACTCGACATTCCGTTCTATGCCGTCGATTCGAGCTGCATCGTTCCGATGGCGAACTTCGATAAGCAGGAGTATGGCGCGTATACGATCCGGCCCAAGATTCGGAAGGTGCTCGATCAATATCTCCAGCCGCTGCCCGCCCTGCGCGCCGCCCGGAGGTTCACGCTGCCAGTTCCGGCCGATCTTCCTACCGAAGTCACCAGGGAAAATATCTCCGCCCTGGTTGCCTCTTGCGAGATCGACCACTCGGTTGGACCTTCCGGTCAATATCCGGGTGGAAGCGGCCGCGCCGAGGCCCGGTTGCGCTCGTACCTCGAAAATAATTTGCGCCGCTACGCCCGTCACGGTAATCAACCCAGTGCCAGGGCAACGTCGGGGTTAAGTTCGTATCTGCACTTCGGACACATCTCGTCGCTGGATGTTGCTTTGGCGGTGCGGGACTATGCGGCGGAGCACGAAGTGGCGGCGGAAGAATTTTTGGAGCAGTTAATCGTCAGGCGGGAACTCGCGTTCAATTTCGCGCGCTTCTCTCCGGCAATCGATAGCCTGGACGCGTTACCGGCCTGGGCCCGTGCCACGCTGGCCAAGCACGATGCCGATCCGCGCGCTTACGTTTACACACGCGATCAGTTCGAGCAGGCCAACTCCCACGATGTGTTGTGGAACGCGGCCCAGACGGAACTGCGCGAAACGGGTCTGATTCACGGCTACTACCGGATGTATTGGGGTAAGAAGATCATTGAATGGTCGGCCTCACACGCCGAGGCGCTGGCCACGATGATTTATCTGAACGACCGCTACGCGCTCGACGGTCGAGATCCGAACACGTACACCAACATCCTCTGGTGTTTCGGCTTACATGATCGGCCTTGGGCGGAAAGGCAAATCTTTGGCATGGTGCGGTACATGTCGCTGGACGGTATGCGGCGCAAGACGGATGTGGATGCCTATGTTCGTCAGGTGATGCCCGAGGGATCGTCGGTTGCGTCCGATGAGAATAGGGACCGCGAATCGAAACAAGGAACACTGTTTTGACCGGTCCGAAAGATGAAATGAAGATTGCCATCACGGGTGCGTCCGGATTCATCGGCACGAAGCTGACCCTTCGGTTTCGCGCAGAAGGCTACGGCGTTGTCCCCGTATCGCTGCGCGGGGCGATGGACGCCCAGGCACTGGCCGCGAAGCTAGAAGGCTGCGGCGCGGTCATTCACCTTGCCGGTGAACCGGTAGCCCAGCGCTGGAGCGACGCCGCCAAGCAGCGGATTCGCGACAGCCGCGTCCTGGGAACGCGGCTACTGGTGGACGCCATCGCCCAGATGGACACGAAGCTGCAAGTTCTGATCAGCACCTCGGCGATTGGCTATTACGGCTCGCGCGGTGATGAGGTGCTGACGGAGGAGTCGTCGCCGGGATCGGATTTCCTGGCACAGGTTGTGCGGGATTGGGAAGCGGAGGCGCGCAGAGCGGAAAGCTTCGGTGTGCGCGTGGTGATGCCTCGCGTGGGTCTTGTGCTCGGCACGGAGGGCGGCGTTCTGCAGAAGCTATTGCTACCGTTCCGGCTCGGACTTGGAGGCCGGATCGGGTCGGGGAAACAGTGGTCGTCGTGGATCCACATCGACGATCTGATTCTGCTCTTCGAATACGCGATCGCGGAGCCGAGGATGCATGGACCGGTGAACGCGGTAGCTCCAAATCCGGTCACCAACGCCGAGTTTACGGAAATACTGGCAAAGGCCCTCCACCGGCCCGCGTTGTTTCCCGTGCCGGCGTTCGCGCTGAAGTTGGGGGCGGGCGAAATGGCCGAAATGCTGCTCGGCGGGCAAAAAGTGCTGCCGCAAGCGGCGGAAGCGGTGGGCTTCCGTTTTCGCTATTTACGCCTTGCCGATGCGCTTGCGCAGCTTTTGGAATAGCCCATCTACTGGGGCTTAAAATCGGGCGGAAGCTCCGAACCCTTGCCGAAGAAGTACTCCTCCATTTGCTTGAGCAGGAATTCCTGGGCTTCGGGATTCGCGAGGTTTAGCCTGTACTCGTTCATGATCATCTTCATGTGCTCCACCCACTGGCCCCACGCTTCCTTCGAAATGTTTTCGTAGATGCGTTTCCCCAGCGGGTGGGCGTCAAACGGCGTCTCGTCGAGACCAGGAAGTTCCTTCTGCAATTTGGAGCAGAACACCATACGGGGAGCTTTTTCGTCAGCCATAAACCCATAGGATAACGCGGCTCGGCAAAAGGATTCGGAAAAGTGGTGGCAAGAACCGCCCTGGCAGCGAATTCGACAATGTTTTCGGGCGGCGGCGGCGGCGGGGCCTGCTTGACAGGAGATCCTCCACTATATTAATGTAACGATTCGACTTGTTCGCGCCCGGTGACCGGGCGTGACAGTGTTTTATGGCCAACTCCGAAGGCACCCAAATCCATACGGTGGAGCAGCAACTGGACTCCAACCTGGAAAGCGTTGATAGCGCGGAAGAAACGGTTTTACGCGAGGCGGGTTCGCTGGGGTTTGACGAGGACGATCTGCACAAGATCGGTATCTCCATCCGCGAGTGCATGGTGAATGCCGTGGTACATGGCAACCGGTACAACGCGAAGAAAAAAGTTCATCTGAAGGTAGAGCGTGGCGCCGATTCCATTACCATCTGGATCGGCGATGAAGGAGACGGTTTCGACCCCGCAGACGTACCGGATCCGCTCCACAACGATAATTTGATGAAGCACTCCGGCCGTGGCGTTATGTTGATGCAGGCGTTCATGGACGGCTTTGAGGTAACCACGCGGCAGCCCAAGGGCACCCAGGTGAAGATGGTGAAGATTAAAGCTGTATCGAATTAGGCAATCTATTAAAGGGGAGGATATCCTGTGAGCGTAAAATTGACCACCCGTCAGGTGGGCGAGGTAACCGTAGTGGATGCCAGCGGCCGCATTACTCTGGGCGAGGCCGCCAGCACGTTCCGCGACACCATTCGAGATCTGGCAGCCAGCGGCCATAAGAAGCTGCTGCTCAACTTGGCCGACATTTCTTATATCGATAGCTCGGGCATCGGGGAGCTGGTTTCCGGTTTCACGACGGTGGCCAACCAGGGCGGCTCCGTGAAGCTGTTGAACCTGACCAAGCGTGTTCAGGATCTGTTGCAGATCACCAAGCTGTACACGGTGTTTGAGGTTCATGACGACGAAGCGGCAGCAGTCCGCAGCTTCTCGTAGAGATTTCGTTCCATTTTGGGCTTCAGGCGGCCGCGGCCCGTTTTGGGGACACCGCGCGCCGCCTAAATTATTTGGGGCATCGGAAAAATAGAGAATTAACTCCCTCTCTGCTCACTGCATAGGAGTGGAAGGAGTCCGGCTATTTAGCCCGAGACCGACCTACGGCTAGTTTGTTCCGGCCGTACATCGGTTTTGAAAGAGTGCCCATGGTCCCGATTCGAGAACCCCAAACGTATTCCATTCTGCTGGCGGACAATCTGACGTTGGTCCGGGAAGGACTGGCTGCGTTGTGCCAGTCGCAGCCTCACCTTCGTGTCACGGGTCAGTGTGCTGAAGGCGCGCAGGCGCTAAAGATCATCGAGGCCCAAAAACCGGACATCGCGGTCCTGGACCTTGGACTCACCGACTTGTTCGCCCTGGAGATTGTCCGGCGAGTTCGCGAACAAAAGTTGCCGACGCGTATTGTGATCCTGTCGACCCGCAAAGACCGGAAGACAGTGGTAGAAGCGTTGCGGGCCGGCGTCAATGCGTTCCTGCTGAAATCCGGGCCGTCCCACCAAGTGCTGGAAGCCTTTGAGCAGATCCTCGATGGAGGCATCTACGTCTCCCCGCAGCTCGAGTTGGACAAGATCTTTAGCTCCAGTCAGAAAGCGTCGGCAGAAGATCCCATTGAGACACTCAGCGCCCGTGAGTATCAAGTATTTTCCCTTCTCGTCGAAGGAGTTCGTGCCAAGGAGATTGCGGCACGTTTGGAGCTGAGTCCCAAGACCGTCGATACTTACCGCGCGAGCCTGATGCGGAAGCTGGACATACACGATGTCGCGGGCCTGGTAAAGTTCGCCATCCAACGCGATCTGACGTCGCCGACATAAACGCGCGCGGGGCAGGCCGTTGCCGGGCGGGCGAGGGTCCGCCACGGTGCATTATCATTTGGCGTAGGAATAAAGCCGCGTGGAGTTACCTCCACGCGGCTTCTTCTTTGGACTACTGGACAAGAACTAGAAGACAAACTTCGCCGCGACCTGCAGGATGCGCGGGTCTAGGGCGCTTGTGATGCGTCCGAACGATGCCGAGGTGTTCAGGTTTACACCCGGGTTTCCGTAGCGAACGCCGTTTAAGATGTTGAACGCCTCTCCGCGCAGCTCGAACCGGCGGCCTTCGCCGACCTTGAACTCGCGTGACAGCGCCATGTCGAACTGCCAGTAACGCGGCCCGAGCACATTTGAAGCACCGGCGTTGCCTTTGGTGCCAATGGCCGGCTGTGCAAAGGCTGCGGGATTCAGCCAGCTCACGCAATTCACGACGGAGCACGAATTGCCCCGATCGACGGCGTTGACGCTTTGCAGGACTTGATTCGGACGCTGGTTGGTCACCGACGTGCCGGAAGCATCGCGGTCCACGCCGGTCACGATGGTAAGCGGGGTGCCGGACTGGAAGCGGTAAATGCCGGAGATCGTCCAACCCGTGCCCACCATGCGCGCGACGTTGTTCGAGAACTTCGGGGTCTGGCCAACCATGGTCAGGTTGAAGATATGGCGGCGGTCACCGACGCATGCGCCTCGGTCTGCGTAGCGGTCATTTAGGTGATAGTAATTCCCGTTCGGATTGGGAACGGTATTTCCAACGGTGGTGTCACCGATACAGTGGGACCATGTGTAGTTACCGTTGACGCTGAGATTTTTGGCGGCGCGCCACTGGGCTGTCAGCAGCAAGCCGTGGTACATCTGCGTCGCTCCAGAATCGTAGGCCGTCAGGTTGCTGATGTTCTGCGCACGAACCGGATCTTGCAGATTCAAAGCACGACGGAAATTTAGGCTCGCCGTGGTGGAGCAATCGGCGAACGTTCGTGTCGCCGTGGATTGTCCTGGAGTTTGCAGCGTACAAGCTCCCGTTCCAAGGAAGACGCCCGGATTTAATTCGGTCAGCGTCCACATGTGAATGGCGTGATTGCCAATATAGGAACCGGTGACGAGCAGGTTCGAATTGACCTGACGTTGGACGCCGACGTTCCAGTTGTAGACCTGCGGCGTTTTGATTTCCGCAGGGATAGGCATGTAAGTGGATCCAGGAGGATAGATGCCCGTCGGCGGCTTACCTGGGCAGCAGGACGGATACGGGCTGCGCGTGCCATCGGCCAGCACAGGATAATCGCGCCACGGGTTGTCGATCGGAATGGGGCCGTTGACCGTTGTGTCACCGCAGAACGGAGCGAAGCACACCGTGTTGTGATGGAGCTGCATACCTACGAAGTCATAGGCGATACCGGCACCCGCGCGGATAGCGGTCTTGCCATCGCCGAACGGATCCCAAGCCAAACCGATGCGCGGCTGGAAGTTTTTCCATTGCTTTAGGATGCTGGCGTTGCCATTGAAACCGGCATCGCCCGGATACGTGAAGCCTGCTGGAGCATTCGTGTAGATGCTGCTGCCCTGGTTCTTATTGAAACGATCAACACTGAACGCATAAATGTTGGCATTCTTCACCTGCTGTGGGAAGAACGGTTCCCATCGCAGCCCGTAGTTCAAAGTGAGGCGGGAGCTCACTTTCCAGGTGTCCTGGCCGTAGAAACCCAGGAAGCGCTGGTAGACGATCAGCGGATTCGGGCCACCCTGCCGGAAGCTGGACATTTGGCCCACCAAGAAATCGGCGAGGCCAAGACCGGTGATGGATCCGTTGAAGTTGTAGTTGCCTGGCGAACGGACGTTGAAGTTGTTGTTCACCAGGGCCTGCGTAAAGGTTGTGCCGAAGGCGTACTGATGCGCGCTCTTCACCCAACTGACGTCGTCGTTGAGCGTCCAGTAAGTGATGTTCGCGTTCAGATCCGCGCTGGTGCCTCCACCAATGCTGGCGCCGCCGGTTACCGACATTACGAAGTATTGCGGCGTATAGCTATAGGCATTGATTCCGACATCCTTCGGGCCGAAAAATTTCGCGCCCGGGCGATCTTCCACTACGCGGTTCGCCGATGCGCGGAACGAGTTTACCAGGGAGCCGCTGAACAGGTACGTGTCACCGATAATGAGCGATTGCGCCCGATCCACGCCGCCGCTGCCGCTGATACCGCCGAGCGTTGCGGTGCTGAGAACGTTCTTATTCAGGTCATACGGCCGCTGCGTATCGATCACAGTGGTGATGTAGCGGGCAAACAGAGATTGCTTGTCGCTCATCTGGTAATCCACACGTACGGGCAATTGGTACTGGTATTCGGAGACCGGGTTGCCCGTCACGATGCGTCCGCAGGGATCCGAGGTCGTCGGAAACTTGCTGGCAATTTTGAGCGCGGATTGGTTCAATTGCGCGGGGTCCACTGTGTTCGCGGCGAAACCGTTGGTTCCGAACGGTGCGGCCAGAGTGCGATTGGTGCCTTGGCATTGGGCCGAAGCGAAGGTGCGGAAGTCGCCCGACAGCATGGCCGCGTTCGGAATGAACGTGGTCACGTCGAGCGGAGCCTGGCGGAGTGTTGTGCCCTGGTAGCCGGCAAAGAAGAACAGTTTGTCTTTCTTGATGGGGCCGCCAACGGTTCCACCGAACTGGCTCCGCTTCAGCGTGTCTACCTTCGTGGCGAAGAAGTTGCGCGCGTTCATGGCACCGTTGCGAAGGAATTCGAAGGCATCGCCATGGAAGGCGTTGGTGCCCGCCTTGGTGACCGAGCTAACGGTTGCACCGGAACGCGTACCGTTATTAGCGTTCTGCGTGCTGGTCTCCACCTTAAATTCCTGCAGCGCGTCGGGAAATGGAACGGGTAGGCCCGTTGCGTCATAAACGTTGATGTGCGGAGCGCCGTCGAGCGAGTAATAGACGCCGTAGGTCTGGCCGCCTGCAACGGAAAAGTACACGCCGGTCTTCATCGCCCATACCGGAGACGTCGCCGTTTGCACGGCGGCAGGCGCGATGTTGATCAGCGAGGCCGAATCGCGGCCGTTCAGGGGAAGTTCCAAAATGCGCTGGTTTTCGATCACTTGGCCGACGCTTAAGCGTTGCGTTTCCACGCCGCCTGCGTTCGCTTCCACTTCTACGGTCTGCGTTACTTCGCCGATACCGAGCACGATCGGAATGGTGGCGCTGGTGGCAACCTGTAGCTGGATGCCGGTTTGCGCAAATGTACGAAAACCTTGCTTCATTGCCTCCAACCGGTAGGGGCCGATGGGAAGGTTGGTGAGTACATAGTTGCCGGTTTCGTCCGTGGTTACGGCGCGTTTTAAGCCGGTGTCGGTTTGTGTCGCGGTGACTTCCACTCCGGGCACGGCAGCTCCGGTTTGGTCTGTCGCAGTGCCGCTGATTTGCGAAACAGCCTGTCCCAAAACAGGTGCTGTTGCCAAAAGTCCCAGCGTTACGATTGCCGTGAGTACTCGCAGAAGACGAGTGTGGCTCTGGAAGAAACTTTTCATGTTCGTCTCGGAACCTCCAAGTTTTTATTGCTTTTGGCCTGTTTGAAGACAAGGACCATCTTTTATGACCTTAGAATCGAGGGACCCTGAAAACCCCAGTCCGAGCATCATAAAGTCGGTCCGACTTTGTTTCAAGGCGCCGTTTAATGTATTGAACCGTCTTATTGTAGATTCATTTGCCGATTAGCAGGGACGGATTGGACGCAGTTGTGTGTACGATGTTGCGG
>JBEBFS010000115.1:0-9173 GCA_040081855.1 Bryobacteraceae bacterium
GTGTTCCTGCCGGACTACTATTCCGTCGTGAACGGTGTGGGTGTCCGCGGCGCGGTTGCCGTGGCTGACGCCGGAATGAATCAGGTGCATCCGCTGTTTGCGGATTCGATCACTCCGACGCCGATCATTAGCGCCACGCAGGCGGGAATTCCCCAGCAACTGCACCGCTCGCAGAAGACCAGCTTTGCTCCGCGCATCGGCTTCGCATGGCGCCCCAATGACAAGACGGTCATCCGCGGCGGTTACGGCCGCTTCATCGAAGCGATGCTTGGCACACTCACAAGCGCAGGCTGGGCGGTGGAAGCGAGCAGTGTCAACAGCTACACGAACTCCATCGTGAATGGCCAGCCGGCGTTCCAAATGCCTTCTCCCCTGCCGGCAAACCTGGCGCAGCCCGGTAGCCAGAGCTTCCAGCTCTCGGGCGACGTCAACTATCGCGACCCGTATGTGCAGCAGTGGAACCTGACGGTGGAACGAGTGCTGGGCTTCAATACCGGTCTCCGCGTCTCCTACGACGGCAACCACGGCGCGAATCTGGGCTACACGAAGAACCTGGCTCAGATTGCGGCGAATACCTCGGGTTTCTCTGCCGCAAAGGCGTTCTCGCCGTTCCCGATCTGGAACAACATTTCGCAGGAAACGACCGGTGCGAGGAGCAATTACCATGCCTTCACGGTATCCGCCAACAAGCGGATGTCGCACGGCTTGCAACTCTCGGCCAGCTATACGTTCGCCAAGAATCTGTCCAACGGCCAGGGCTTCAACCCAACGGCATTTGCAACGCAGGCCGGCGGCGTGGCTACCAACACCTATAATGTCGATGCCGATTACGGTAACGTCGCCTTTACTCGCCGGGAGCGGTTGCAATCGACGTTTTTATACGAACTACCGTTCGGTAAGAAGGGCATGTTCTTCAACAAGAGCAAGATTGCCGATCAGATCATCGGTGGATGGCAGATCTCCGGCGTCATGCTGTTCCAGACTGGTCCGTTCATGACGGTGGTTGCTCCGGGCGCTGATCCGGCAGGCAACAACTTCCCGAACGTGACCGGCAACGGACGCGCGGATTGGATCTCTGGCCAGTCGTTGGTTCCGGCCAACCAGAGCATCACGAACTGGATCAACAAGGCTGCATTCGCGATTCCAGCAAACAACATCGGCCGGGTCGCGAGCTCGCCGGTGGGCGCGGTGGTGGGACCGGGAACCAAGGCTCTCTCGCTCTCACTGTTCAAGACGTTTAGCATCACCGAAGGAATCCGCCTGCAGTTGGGCGCGGCGGCTTCGAACGCTTTGAACCATCCGAACTATACGACGCCAAACTTGAACTACAACACGGCGCCGTTTGGCACCATCACCAACGTACAGACGCAGGAATCGGGCGGCCCCCGCTCGGTGCAGGTGACTGCTCGTATCAGCTTCTAGCAATAGAAGTTGGAAGAAGGAGACTGTGATGACAGGAGTCGTCATTCGCGGTGGAGGCGCTGCAGTTACCTGCAGCGCCCACCTTCTCCGTAAAGCCGGAGTACAGGTGTCGTTGCAGTTGACGGAGCGCCCACGCGTTCCGGTGCTGATGCTGAGCGATGCGGCTGTCTCCATGATGCAAGGTGTATTTGAAGAGCCCGAGCTGTTCTACGGCGCGCACAGAATTACGAAGCGGATTGTCTTGTGGGGTAAGGATGCCTCCAGCAAATCCGAAGAGCCCAAGGTGCTGGAGCACTCCGGCATTGTTCTTTCCGAAGAAAAACTATTGCGGTGCCTGGGGACGGGAACTGCGAATGAAGCGAGTACCGCGAAGGCGGATTGGAGCATACTCTCGACGCGCCCCCTGCCGGCGACCGCGACGGAGCAACGTTTTGGTACGCGCACGGCGTCCGCGGTAAAAGTGGTCCTCCGGCCTGAAGTCGATTCATCGGCGTGCTGGATCGAGTCTCTGGAATATGGCTGGTTGTTCCTGATCCCTAATGCCGTGGGCTCCGGCTGGCTGCTCTCCGTGGGTGAATCTCCCAAGGAGTTGCTTCCGCAAAGCCGTTTGATTCGTCCGCAAATCATGGGTTTAGGAAGCCAGTTGGGTGAGTTTGCATCGCATCCGCGAATTGTTTCGCCTTTGGGTGGTCCGGGTTGGCTGGCCTGTGGCACGGCGGCGATGGCGTTCGACCCGATCTGCGGCGATGGTACGGCGCATGCGGTTCGCGAGGCGGTTCTCGCCACGGCCGTCATCCGTTCGGCGCGAGAAGGCGGCAATGTTACTGAACTCTTGAACCACTACGAGGCCCGGTTGACCGCCGGCTTTGACCGTCATTTGAAGCTGTGTCTGGCCTTTTACAAGTCTGGCAACGGAGGGCGCTGGTGGGACGGAGAGGCCGAGGCTCTGGAGGAAGGGATTGCCTGGTGCGCCCGCCGCAGCGCCGAATTCTCGGAGTACCGGTATCGTCTAAACGGATTTGAATTGAAAGCAGCGTCCTAGACAATGTCCTAGACAATCAGCGAATGCGGAATTTAAAAAAACCGCCCATTTTCGTTGACTTGGCCCAGGATGGATGTTACGATTTCTGCCACGAGCCTTTTTCTCGTACGTTGTTCCTGTCGGCACTCGGCATAGTATTGCGGAGCGCCAAATCTCCGGTCCCCGTCTGGACCCATCACCTAGTAGCTTGATCGTGTGCACCGGCCTTGGGCTTTGTGCATTCCAGATTTCGCCTTGGCGAGGATTCCGATTTTGACGAGGGATAACAAAATGTCGATTACGAAATGGGCGGGCGCTACCGCATTGTTCCTGTTTGGCGCCACCGGATTGTTTGCGCAGACCGCGCCGCAGGGTATTCCGATTGATGACCCGACGGTGATCCGCAAGTGTGGCGGCTGCCACCAGCGGGACTCCAGCGGCATGATGCGCCGGCTTTCCTATATCCGCACCAGCCCTGAAGTATGGGAGCAGGCGATCAAGCGCATGATCCGTATCAACGGCCTGACAGCTACTCCCGCGGAAATCCGAGACGTCATGAAGTACCTGAGCGCCAACAACGGTTTGGCGCCGGAAGAAATGAAGAACGGCTTCTGGGAAGTGGAGCACCGCACGGTCGGCTACAACGAAGACTTCGTTCCGGCTCCCGCGCTACAGAAGACATGTAACACTTGCCACAACATCGGCCGAGTGCTTTCGCAGCGGCGTACGAAGGACGACTACGACAAGCTGATCAACATGCACCTCGGCTTGTTTCCCAGCGCCATGAACATCTTGAAGCCCGCGAAAGCAAAGGCGGTGCCTGTGGACATGGCAGCGCAGCGCATGATCACCAATGCGGCTGGCGGTATTCAGTTTGAACAGCCTCGCGCTACGCCGGCCGGCGACGCGAAGTTCCCGGCGGAAACCGCCGTCGATTGGCTGTCGGCAAATCAGCCCCTGATCACCCCGGAATGGACGGCGTGGAAGGCCGCGATGAAGACCCCGAAGCTGGTGGGCACGTGGCTGCTGACCGGTGAAGAGCTTAGCAAGGGCAAGGTTTTCGGCAAGATGACCATCACCCAGGGTGGGGCGGAGGATCAATTCACCACAGCGGTGGAGATGACCTACGCGACCACGGGCAACACTGTGAAAACAACCGGCCGCAGCATCGTCTACACGGGCTACAGCTGGCGCGGACGGGAAAGCACGACACCGAATGCAACGCCTACGCTGACTGCGGCGGCGACTCCGACGGAATGGCGCGAGGCACTGATGGTCTCCCGTGACGGCAACAGCATCGATGGCCGCTTCTTCTGGAGCAGCTTTGGTGAACTGGGCATTGACGTCCACCTGAGCCGCATGGGCAGCGAGCCGACGGCCCTGGGCACGGACATCTCCGGCCTGCAATCGCCGTCGAAAGCTACAGTGAAGATTTTTGGCGCGAACCTCGGCAGCTTGAAAACCGCGGACGTGGACTTTGGCAAAGGCATCACGGTTTCGAAAATTGTGACCGCGACGCCAGGGGTTGCCACCGTTGAAGTGGATGTTGCCAAGGGTCTGGCGGTGGGCTATCGCGACCTCGTGCTCGGCAAATCGACTGCGGTCGGCGCCTTTGCGGTGTACGACAAGATCGGCTACATCGAAGTGGGTCCGGACGCGCAGATCTCGCGCCTGGGCGGCATCAAGTATCCGAAGAACTACGCACAGTATGAAGCCACGGCATGGGCGGCGGGTCCGGACGGCAAGCTCCACACGGATGACGACGTTTCGCTCGGTCCGGTACAGGCGCAGTGGGTGCTCGAAGAATTTTATTCGACGCCGGACGATGACGACACGAAATTCGTCGGCAACATCGACGATAGCGGGTTCTTTACCCCGAACGTGGAAGGTCCGAACGAGCAGCGCAAGAAGCAGGCGAACAACTTCGGCGTGAACAACTTTGGCGATGTCTGGGTGGCTGCGTCGTACCAGGCTCCCGACGGAACGAAGTTCAAAGCGAAGTCGTACCTGGTGGTCACGGTACCCGATTACACGATGTACGATCAGCCGGAGGTGGCACAATGACGGCCGCTGAGCCGATTACAGCTGCGTATCGTCCTGCCGAGCACCACACGTTTCAAGCGGGAGGCAAGGGATTCGTCTACTTGGTTCCAAGTGGAGCGATCTTCAACCTGGAGGGGCTATCGAAGGAGATCTTCGATCTTCTGCTGAAGGCGCCCCTCACCCGCGAAGAACTTGCGGAAGTTCTTGCTCCGCGCGGGTATTCCTCGGGCGAAATCGAAGCGACGCTCCGCGAACTGGAGTCTTGTGATGTAGTCAACGCAGGGGAAGGCAAGAAGTCCTTCCCTGCGCTACCAGAACAGGATTTCCCGCTGCAGCGGATCGTTCTCAACACGACGAACCAATGTAATCTTTCGTGCGGCTATTGCTACGAGTATAGCGGCGACAAAATCGCGCAGACCTCGGGCAAGCCCAAGTACATGAGCGAAGAGATCGCCAACGCTTCGATCGATACGCTGTTCCGCGAAGCCGGCGACCGGCCCAAGGTGCATGTCACCTTTTTCGGCGGCGAAACGCTGCTGAATTATCCGGTGATGAAGTCGACCGTTGATTATGCGAATCGCAAGGCCGCCGAACTGGGGAAGGTGGTCGACTACAGCCTGACGACGAATGCGACGCTGCTGACAGAGGAGATTGTCGACTTTCTGGCGGCAAATCGCTTCGGCGTGACGGTCAGTATGGATGGAGACCGCGAACTACACGATAAGATGCGGATCTTCCACAACGGCAAAGGCAGCTACGACATCATCGTTCCGAAAATCAAGATGCTGTTGGCGCGGCACAAGACGAACTCGATCGGCGCGCGAGTCACGCTGAGCAGCGGCGTCCGTCATGTGCGCCGGATCTACGAGCACCTCACCAAGGAGATCGGCTTCCAGGGCGTTGGTTTTTCGCCGGCGACCGCGAACACTGATCGCCTCTATCACATCGGCGGGCAGCAGATGGACGATGTTCTTGAACAGTTCGCGGAACTCGCGTGGGAATATCGCGACTTCGCGCTGCGCGGCGGGCAACACTACTTCACCAACGCAAGCGACACCGTGAAGGAACTGCATCAGGGCATCAGCAAAGCCTACACCTGCGGTGCGGGACTGGGCATGCTGGGCGTGGGCACCGCCGGCGACGTGGCGATCTGCCACCGTTTTGTTGACGCACCGGTGGCGCAGATGGGCAACGTCATGGGGGACGGCGTAGACCACAAGGCTCGGCGCGACTTCCTCGAAGATCATCACGTTGGCGCGCGGCCCGATTGTCATGAGTGCTGGGTGCGCCCAGTCTGCGGCGGCGGATGCTATCACGAGTCTTACATTCACTACGGCGATACACACGCCTCCAATCTGCACCAGTGCGATCGAGTCCGTGGATGGATCGACACCTGCCTGCAGATCTACGGCGAAATTACTCTAAAGAACCCGAAGTTCCTGGAGCGGTTCGATGAATAAGTTTTGCGCTTCGTCGCGCGTTGATCTATGGCGATACCAACGACAGTTCTTCCGGCGCGGTTATGTGCGAGCCGGTCACCGAAGGGCATTTTAATTTCCAGAAACGACAGACTCCGTCCCGATTAGATAAGGAAAAACATGAACTCGCTACAAGCCATCAATCGCAAAGCACGCAAGCTGGAGCAGGCGCACATTGCCGAAGTCTCCGCGCAAGAGGGTGACGTCGAAGCATTGCAGCAGGGCAAGCAAAAGGCCAAGCCTGGCCGCGTCTACTATCCGCTTGGCTGCACCATCAGCTTCAATCCAGGATGGGAAGTGGACGTCTCCGGCGGCACTGCCGGTCTCTGCCAGCCCGTCGAGCGCGATCTCTTCGATTGCTACCTCGGTTGTGCCTGGCCCGCGCAGGTGCCCGATCACGTCAGCAACAACCCGGATTGGACGAGCAAGTGCGGCGCTGCGGTCAATGACTGGCGCAACGTCGACGTCGTCTATCCGTAAACACCGCTCCGTTTGCGGCCAATTTAGTTCATTCGAAATTGCATACGGGAGAAGTGTATGAAGAAGACACATTTATTGAAACGATGGCTGACAGCGGCGTTACTCGCGCTCGGTCTATCGGCATCCGCCCTTGCGGCGGTGCCAGCCAGCATGAAGGGCCTGATGTATATCGGCACCCTGGATTCGAAGCTGCTGGCGATTAAGGAAGATTCGGGCGACATCGCTGCGGAAATCCAGCTGGGCGGAATTCCACGCACGGTGGTTCTGTCGACCGACGGCACCAAGCTCCACATCATCACCACAAAGATGCAGGTGGAGACGGTGGACCTGGTGGCGCGAAAGGTGATCAGCAGCTTTTCACTGGCCGATCCGCGCACCAGTCCGCGTATGTTACGCAACGCGGGTGGACGCAGCTTTTCCGGCCTTGCCGTGGATCCGAGCGGGCGCTATCTTTACACCGGCATTCAGGTGACGGTGAAAGAGATCGACCAGTACCGCATTGATCCGCCGCAGTTTGTGACGATCGACTTGCAAGAGAAGAAGATCGCGAAATCGATTCCATTCCCGAAAGGCTACGATTCGGGCTTCGGCTTCGGCGCCACCTACAAGGTTTCTCCGGACGGCAAGCTGCTCTATGTGTTTGATGAGGATATCGTCGCCTTCAATCTCAGCGATCTGAAGGAAGTGGATCGCATTCCACTGGCGAAGCCAGAATATCCCGGCGCATCGCCCTATCGCCTACAGGCCGCTGACGATCCAAACGACGAGCCGGGCACGGTCACCACGGTATTCACCTCGGTGGATCCGATTGTGCACAAGGAGACGCTGGGCCTGGGCAAG
The DNA here is from genome assembly GCA_040081855.1 of Bryobacteraceae bacterium. Classification (GTDB taxonomy): domain Bacteria; phylum Acidobacteriota; class Terriglobia; order Bryobacterales; family Bryobacteraceae; genus Palsa-187. The sequence continues at coordinate 7,285 of JBEBFS010000115.1, forward strand.
TTGAACCTGGCGACGAAGAAGGTGGAGTATGCGCCGATTGGGCCGGCCTTCCCGATGGTAGGCTTTATGCTTTCGCCAGACCGTAAACTCGGCTATTCGCTGATGGTGACCCGTCCGGGCGCCAACCGCGAAACGCAGTGGTGGGTCTGGGACATCAATCAGCAGAAGGTCATCAAGACGGAGTCTGTCGTTCCGCGTATCAACTTCCGTCCGGCCATGAGTAGTGATGGTTCCATGCTGTATTTGTTCGGCGGCGGGTCCACCATCGAAATCTACGATGCGAAGACGCTGCAGGCGAAGAAGATGGTGTATCTGAACAAAGATTCGACGACTCAGTTGATTACAGTTGCGGGGCGGTAGGGCCAATGGCCCTTCCGTCTGAAATTTCGGCACAAAGTATGCTGCCGAGTGATGGCGGCTTTAGCCGTAGTGTGCGGGTAGCGGTGATTGATAGTGGAGTCAATCCCCGTCACCCGCACATTTCCGGTTTGGCCGGCGGCGTCCTCATCGGTGAAAGTGGCCAGCCAGAAGACGGTGACTACTCCGACTACCTGGGCCACGGGACTGCGGTCACCGCTGCTATTCAAGAAAAAGCTCCCCAGGCGGACTACTTCGCGGTTCGCCTTTTCCAGAAATCCCTCAGAACCACCACCGACGCGCTGTTTAATGCTATTGAGTGGGCCATCGCCGAGCGCATGGATGTGATCAACTTGAGCCTTGGCACCCGTAACCCCGCGCAGATCGAGCGTTTTCAAGCTACCATTGCACGGGCTATTGAGGAAGGCGTCCTCCTGGTGGCCGCACGACAAGCCGGGGACGATCTCTGCTATCCGGGATCACTTCCGGGTGCGATCAGTGTTGGGCTGGATTGGGATTGTCCTCGTGAAAGCTTCCGCTATCAAGACGCAGCTCCGGAAGGTGTATTCTTTGCGTCGGGTTATCCGCGCGAACTTCCTGGTATGTCGCGCGAACGCAACCTCAACGGGATCAGTTTTGCGGTAGCGAACATGTGCGGCTTCGTGATTCGCGCTTGCGAAACGGTAGCGAAGAGCGGCATCGAGGGGCCGCATAAAATAGAGGCCGTTCGCCGCGCGTTGGTCGCCGCCGCACTTACTTAGCGGGAACCGTAACGTACACGGGAACGATCAGGTCGCTGGCCTTCGTTGGTACGTTGCCGGAACGATACGTTCTCGAATCGTCCCTATACGGAAATTCCTTCGGATAGGCGCGAATGCCACCATACAAATAGCCCACCAAGATTCGCTTGCCTCGTAGAGCCTTCATATCGTAGACGTCGGCATTGGGTTGAATCCTCGGAAGTCCAGGTACCGGAAAAAACACCGCGTTTGAGCCAATATACCCCGGCATGCGTGTGCCGCTCTGAACCATTTCTTCGGAAGTGGACCCGGTGACGGCAAGGGTCGTCACATGATCAATCCAGGTGAGGCCGTCGAAGTAAAGAGGCTGATGCTGATCGCCAACCATGGGCGCAGGAGTGGGCTTTTGCAGCGTATAGTCCCAGTTCCAGCGGCTAATGCCGCCGAAGAACGTTGTGTACATCGCATGTGAATCGGAATCAAAGAGCTGCATGTGCGCACAGGTGTAGCCGCTCATCGTCTGATCGAAGTGCGTGTCGGCGGCAGGAGCGGAGGCCGCATCCCAATAGACGGGTTTTGTAAATCCAAGTTGGTCTTTTGTGAAGACGCCGCCATACGCCGCTGCGCCGATGGTGTGGCCATCGGGAAGAATTCGGTAGGCGACGTTCAAATCGCGCCGTGCGAATTCAGAATCCGCAAACGCTTGAATAAGTTGAACGGAAAGCTCGCCAGCACCATTGCGGACAATACGAATCTTGCGAATCTCGCCTGTGTATTTTTGAGATGCAGCTG
>JBEBFS010000051.1:0-32461 GCA_040081855.1 Bryobacteraceae bacterium
CCGTGGCCCCACCCATGGCGCTATCGTCTAACGGTTAGGACGGAGCCCTCTCAAGGCTTAAATACGGGTTCGATTCCCGTTAGCGCTACCATAAAATCCGCCGCGCGCCGTCGGTTTCCCAAGAAATCTGCCTCAAGACCCTGGATCTGCCGTTCCGGTATTCAACGCCATCCAAGCGCCGGGGCGACGGTGGTGAGGATGGCTTCCATCACGTGGGCATTGTAGGAAACGCCGAGTTGGTTCGGGATCGTTAACAGGAGTGTGTCAGCCTCCGCGATGGCTTCATCTTTCTTCAGTTGTTCGACCAATACCTCCGGTTCCGCAGCGTAGCTTCTACCGAAGATCGCACGTGTGGCTGGGTCAAGGTAGCCGATCTGATCGCTCTCCTCGCCACTTCGGCCGAAGTAGAAGCGGTCACGATCGCTGATCAAGGGAAAGATACTGCGGCTGACAGAGATGCGCGGCGTGCGGGTGTGGCCGGCTTCTTTCCAGGCTGCGCGGAAGGCACGTATCTGCGCGGCTTGTTGGATGTGGAAGGGCTCGCCCGTTTCGTCCACTTTCAGCGTGGAGGATTGCAGGTTCATGCCGAGCTTCGCGGCCCAAACGGCTGTTGCGGTGGACCCGGCTCCCCACCAGATGCGGCTGCGCAATCCTTCCGCGTGAGGCTCCAGGCGCAATAGCCCGGGTGGATTGGCGAACATCGGACGCGGATTGGGTTGGGCAAAGCCTTGGCCGCTCGTTAGATGGAGAAATGCCTCGGTGTGCCGGCGGCCCATGCTGGCGTCGTCTTCGCCCGTCACCGGCTTGTAGCCGAAATGACGCCATCCGTCGATGACTTGTTCAGGTGAGCCGCGGCTGATGCCAAGCTGGAGGCGGCCGCCAGAGATGAGATCCGCGGCGCCTGCGTCTTCCACCATGTAATGAGGGTTTTCATACCGCATGTCAATGACGGCGGTACCGATCTCAATCCTGCTGGTCTTCGCTCCCACTGCCGCGAGCAGCGGGAAGGGCGACGCCAACTGACGTGCAAAGTGGTGAACGCGGAAGTAGGCTCCGTCGATGCCCAGACGCTCGGCCTCCACGGCGAGGTCTATGGATTGCAACAGTGCATCGCCGGCCGACTGTGTGGCCGATTGAGGAGAAGGTGTCCAGTGGCCGAAGGAGAGGAATCCTATTTTCTTCATGTGACGCAAGTCTATTCTTTCGTCTGAATTCTCGGGTGATGAACGGTACGAATCCGGTTCGGTGCGCGCCGTTCCTGGAACTCCGCCGATCGAAACCGGGTTGGGGATCGCCGCTACGTTTTATCATAACGTTGCGAAGTTTCTGATGCGGCTGCGTTTCGCCCGGAGATCCGGCTGGCCTTGTCCACACCCACCAACGCTCTCGTATTCCCTCCCGAACGTCTGGATCTATCCCGTTGCTCAGTAGTCTAAGGTGTTTTCACCGGCCGGAGGCTGCTTGTCACCGAGTTTTGGTCCAATGGGGCGAGTCTTGTAACTGCTGTTGTCTGAACAAGATAGGTTCGCGGTATAGGACTATGGGAACCTTTTTCCCACGTATGTTGGTACCTACAAAAAGTACTGAGGTTCAGTTGTCGCATCTAGGGTATCTCCCTAGACTTATGTCCACGAGGACTATCAAAAACATGCGTAAACGACTGCTGGTTTGCGGAGCTGGTGGCTTTATCGGAGGGCATTTGGTGAAGCGCCTGAAGGCTGAGGGCTTCTGGGTGCGCGGAGTGGATCTCAAGCACAACGAGTTCAGTGTTTCGCAGGCGGATGAGTTCTTTATTCGGGATCTGCGCGATCCGCATGCCGTTGCGAAGTCAGTGGAGGGTATCGACGAGATCTATCAACTGGCGGCTGACATGGGCGGCGCCGGATACATCTTCACGGGCGAGCATGACGCGGCGGTGATGCATAACTCAGCCACCATCAACTTGAATGTCCTCGATGCGGGCTGCAAGGCGGGCGTGAAGAAGTTTTTCTATTCTTCGTCGGCGTGCATTTACCCCGAGTACAACCAGTTGGATCCGAACGATCCGAAGTGCTCGGAGGAGAGCGCGTACCCGGCGGCACCAGACAGCGAATACGGTTGGGAAAAGCTGTTCAGTGAACGGCTCTATATGGCGTACATGCGCAACTACGGTGTGCAGGTTCGGATTGCACGATTCCACAACATCTTTGGACCCGAAGGAACATGGACGGGTGGAAAAGAGAAGGCCCCGGCGGCGTTGTGCCGAAAGATTGCGGAGGCTGCGAACGGCGGTGACATTGAGATTTGGGGCGATGGATGCCAGACGCGGTCCTTCCTTTATATCGACGAATGCCTGGACGGTGTGCGGCGGCTGATGGAGTCCGAATTCACCGGACCCGTGAATATCGGATCGAGCGAGATGATCACCATTAACGATCTGGCGCGCATGATCTCGAGCGTTGCGGAAAAGAAGACCGGCATTCGCAATATACCCGGGCCCTTGGGTGTCCGTGGCCGCAATTCGGACAATCGTTTGATTCAGCGTGAGCTTGGTTGGGCGCCGAGCCGCACGCTGCGGTCCGGCCTTGAAGTGACCTACGAATGGATCGCGCGGCAGGTGGAAGCACAGCGCGGCAACTCCACGATTCCTTATCGTGCCGGGACCGCAACTGCGCCCGCACAGATGCCGGCGGCCGTTTAAAAGAGGTTGAAAGCAAGAAGACCCGTGGTGGCAGTTCGCGTCAGTAACTGTCCCGGTGATTGACTGTTATGTCGAAAACACGAAATCGGAGAACTCGTTCTACTTTGGTGGCCCTGATTTTCGGGATCGCCTCTATTTGCTTTGCCCAGGTGTCCACAGACTATGTGCTGGGCCCTGACGATCAGGTGACGGTGCACGCCATCGATGTCGATGAAATACCCGTCACGCCATTCCGCATTGACTCGGCTGGGAATATCGATTGCCCGCTGATCGGTACCACGCACTTGGCGGGTATGACGATGGGGCAAGCGAAAGCGCAATTGGAAAGCAAGCTGGCGTCCTGGGTGAAAGAGCCAAAGGTGACGTTCACACTTGTGGAGCCTGGCAGCAAGCCGGTTTCTGTGCTGGGAACGGTGAACAAGCCGGGCATCTATCAAATTCGCGGAAAGAAATCCTTGTACGAAGTGCTTTCGTTGGCCGAGGGTCTGCGGCCGGAGGCGGGCAACACGATTCGCATCACCCGTCCGGTGGAGTCCGGTCCCTTGCCATTGCCGAACGCACGTGCTGATGAGAGCGGCCGCTTCTTTGTTGGGGAAGTGAACGTGAAGGCGGTACTGGAGGCGAGGCGGCCGGAAGACAATGTGCCCGTGCAAGCGAACGACGTGATTGTGGTGAATCGCGCAGAGCTCATCTACGTTGTGGGGGCCGTGAGGAAGCCCGGAGGCTTCGTTCTGAACGACAAAGAAAGTCTTTCCACGCTGCAAGTGCTTTCGCTGGCGGAAGGTTTGGAACGGACCGCGGCGCCCGACCGGGCGAAGATTCTTCGCCAAGCGGTGAAGAACGCGGGGCGGACCGAGGTTTCCGTGAATTTGCGGCACGTGTTGGAGGGAACCGAGCGTGACTTTGCGCTACAGGCCGATGACATTCTTTTCATCCCCAACAGCGCCACAAAGGCCGCAGGCTTGCGGACGATGGAAGCGCTGATTCAGGTTGGAACAGGGGTTGCGATCTGGAGGCGCCCATGAGCACGGAATCGAACATCAGCCCTTGGAATCGCCAACAGGCACAACTGGAAGCGAGCTGGGATAACGACGAAGAGGCACAACTGGCGGAATTGTTCCGTCGCCAAATGGAACGTCGGGCACAGTTGCAAGCGTTGGCGCCGCCGCCCATTATTCAAGTAACCGCGGTTCCTGCGGAGGAAACCGCTGCACAAAAAGCGGCCGCCGAAGTGAAGCCGCTTTCGGAATATTCATACGGTTTGCGTCGAAACAAATGGCTGATTCTCTTGGCCGCACTTATTGGTGCTTCTTGCGCATTCTTCCTTAGCTCACGCCAGCATCCCGTGTATCAGGCGACGGCGACGGTGGAAATTGAGGGCAAGAACGAAAGTTTTCTGAATTTCAAAGAAGTGGATCCCATGGCGCCGATCCTCTCACAGGAAGCGATGTTGCAGACGCAGTTGGAGTTGATCAATAGCAACTCCGTGCTGGAACGCGTCGCGACAAAGGTCCCGCTGGAAGATAACTCAGGCGAGCTATGGATGCGCATGAAGGCCCTGTGGAACAAAGTGCATCCCACGTCTTCCAACATGTTTCCGCCGGACGTGTCATCGTCCTCAATGGACGCATTGGAGCAGTTGCGTGAACGGGTGCATATAAAGGGTTCCGCTCCCGCGACTCTCGTACGCATCACAGCAGAGGGCGGAACGCCGCAGCATGCGTCGCAATTGGCGAATGCGGTGGTTGGAGAATTCGTAGGATTCAACTCGGAGATGCAGGCGAGAGCGGGTGAACAAACCCGGGAGTGGCTGAACAAGCAGCTTGAGGAAGCGAAGCAGAAGCTTACGGTCGCCGAACAGGAACTGCAGCGCTACAGCCGCGAATCCGGACTATTGTTCACCGGCGAGCATCAAAGCGCGGCGCAGGAAAAGCTAAAGCAGCTGCAGGAAGAGATGTCCCGCGCGCAGGGCGACCGTTTCCTGAAAGAAGCGCAGTTTGACAGCGCTTCGAACGCGCAGGCCGATGCAATCCCAGCTGTCTTGGATAACGCCGTACTAGGTGATTATCAAGTGAAGTTGACCGAGTTGCGCAGACAGCTGGCGGAAGTAAGTTCCGCGCTGACGCCGACGCATTACAAGGTCCAACGAATCAGGGAACAGATCGCGGAAATGCAGTCGGCGTTCGAAATGAAGCGCTCCGATATCGTGAAACGGTTGGCCATCGAGCGCGATGCGGCTCGCCGCCGTGAGGCCACGCTGTCTACGGCATATTCGGCCCAGGCGCGGCTGGTGTCGGATCAGGCAGAGAAAGAGATTCGTTACAACGTGCTGAAGCGTGAGGCTGATTCGCAGCGCTCGCTGTATGAAACATTGCTGGAGCATGCCAAGGCAACCGACGTTGCGACGGCCAGAAACTCGGCCACCGTGAGGGTGGTGGATATTGCTCGCAACCCGCACAAGCCGGTGAGACCCCGTGTCGCCATCAACACAGCGATCGGTTTGTTGACAGGCCTGTTTGGCGCTTTTGCCTTCGTGGTGGTTCGAGTCGCTCGCAATGAAACGGTGCGCAAGCCTGGCCAATTTACCGATGTGCTGAAGGCCACGGAAATGGCAGTCTTGCCGGAAAGCAAAGCTTTGGCGAAGGCCGTTCGAGTAAAAGGCAACCTCAAGAACGGCACTGATCCTTTGCTTCATCCCGGGATCTCCGATCCGCTTCGCATGGCGTTGGGTTCACTGGTATCCTCCACCACCAATGGAACGTGGCGTTCGCTGATGATCACCAGTCCCGGAAGCGGTGAAGGGAAGACGGCGATCACAGTGGCGCTGGCGGCACTGTTGGCGCAGCTTGGCAAGCGAGTGCTTGTGGTGGATACGAACGGGCGAAATCCGCGCATTCACGAGTTGTTCGGCGTTTCGAATGAAGAAGGGTTGAGCGCCTTGTTGTCGCGAGCGGATGAGTTCGAAACAGAGGAACTGGTGAAGTTTGCTCTATCCACCGACACGCCGGAGTTGCACGTGCTGCCGGCAGGTCCGCGGCTCGACGAAGTTGGCGAGTTTGCGTTAGCTGACAGGATGCAGTGGTTGTTGGAAGGACTGCAGGAGCATTTCGACATCATCCTGGTGGATACACCACCGGTGCTGTCCATGGCTACAGCGCGAATCCTGTCGAGGATGGTGGGCGCATCTCTGTTGGTTTATCGCTTCGATCAAACCGGACAAGATGCCGTCGTTGCGGCGGCCAACCTGTTGACGAGATCCAACAGCCGTTTCCTCGGTACGATCCTGAACGATTGGGATCCGGAAAAACCGCACTTCGCTTACAGCTCCCCTTACGTGCCGAGGGAGGCCGGGAGGCGCTCGTGAACCCAATCAGCCTCTGTTACCACGACGTACTCGTCCCCGGCGTGGAGCAAGAAAGCGGTTTTCCGGGCGCTGATGCGGGCACGTACAAGTTGGACTTGTGCCAGTTCCGAGATCACCTGGCACAGTTGCCCGCAGTGGCGGACAGCAAGTGGAACAGCGTTTTCGACCAACACCTTCCTCTGTTGACCTTTGATGATGGCGGCTCCTGTTCCCTTCGGATCGCGGAGGAATTGGAACGTGTGGAACGGCGCGGCATCTTCTTCGTCACAACGGGTCTTGTTGGTCGCACAGGTTTTGTCACGGAGGCGGACGTTCGTGAGCTGCATGCGAGAGGGCACATGATCGGAAGCCACTCGTGTTCGCATCGCGGCCGCATGTCGGAAATGGAGCCGGAACGTATCCGCCAGGAGTGGCAAATGAGCATGGATAAATTGGCGTCGATTACCGGCAGCGCGATTCGCCTGGCGTCCGTGCCATCCGGCTACTACGCACCGAAAGTGGCGACAGAGGCGGCCAACAGCGGAATCACACATCTCTTCACGCAACAGCCCACCATAAACATTCGAGTGGTGGATGGATGTTCCGTTATTGGCCGTTACACGGTAAGACGGTGGACGCCCTCGGAAAGTATTCGGTCTTTGGCCAATGGCGAATCGCACGCTCGGGTTCAACAAAGAATTCAGTGGGAAACCCGTGCCGTCGCCAAGAACCTTCTTGGCAGGCGCTATACATCACTGCGTGGCTGGTATTTTCGTGCGACACATTCCTGGCGGCAGGACTCTCATCCCCAGGCACAGCCTGCAGGTGTGAACGGAGGCGGTCATGACGCCAGCCGTTAGCGGAGTACTGTTCCTGGGCCGCGTGGTTCATCGCCGCTGGTACCGCGTCTGTTCTGTGCTGGCGGACGTGACCGGATTGGGCCTGGCGTGGTTCCTCTCTTTTGGTATTCGGCTGTTGCTGAATCCCGTGATGCGCCGCAGTTTTACTCCGGGCGCACTCATTCAATTCGCGATTCCCCTGTGGCACGTGCTGGTTCTTTGGGCGATTGCGGCGATCACGCTGAGTCTTTACAAGGATTGGAAGGATTCACTGGGCGGCATGCTCGCGAACACGGTTCGTCGCGCCATGCTGTTTTGTGGAATTCTAGCGGCGTATGGATTCTTTGTTGACTTCCACGATGCAGCTTTTTCGCGAGGATTCATAACGATTCTGGCCCTCGCCGGCCCCGTAGGCATGTTGACGGCACAGTATGTGCTGGTTGTGGTGATCGCATGGCTTGGCGAAGAATACGTTCCACCGGAGCGCGTGATCGTTGCGGGGAATGGGTATTGTCTGGAGGAGGTGCTTGAGAATCTTTCGCTAGAGTCCGGGTATCGTGTTGTCGGTATCGTTACCCCAGCGGATCAAGCGTCACCTCGAAGTGGAGTTTCTGTTCGCGGCACCATTCGGCACCTGGCGGAAATCATCAACCGCGACCGCGTTGACCGCCTGGTGATCGCCAACAGCAGTCTGACGCGCGGCGATTTGGACCATTGTGTTGATGTGTCCAGCCGGATGGGTATTCCGACCACGCACGCGCTGGCGACCGTTTATGGTGGCGGCCCGGTCCAACTTGCCTATCAATTCGGCATGCCCGTCGCCGTGTCACGGCCGAAAAGCAACGCGGGGATGCATTTGATCAAGCGCGTGTTCGACATTGTTGCTGCCACAATCCTTTTGGTCTTGTGTGCTCCGGTGTTGTTGTTCTGCGCCGCGGCCATCAAGTTGACCTCCAATGGTCCGGTTCTTTACCGCTCCTTGCGTGTCGGAAAAGGCGGCAGGTATTTCACGTTCTATAAGTTCCGCTCCATGTACGTGGATCAGTGCGGCGCACGAGGCATGGCAGGTGAGAACGAACAAAGCGGACACCTATTTAAAGTCCGCCACGATCCTCGCGTGACAACGGTGGGCAAATGGATGCGCCGGTTCAGCTTGGATGAATTGCCGCAGATTTTCAATGTGCTGCTGGGAAATATGAGTCTGGTGGGCCCGCGGCCGTTGCCTGCGAGTGACCTTGACCCTGATGGACAGAGCAGCCGTTTTGCGAACTGGGCTGCCGTCCGTTCGAGCGTAACGCCCGGTATCACCGGTCTGTGGCAGGTGAAGGGCCGCAGTGATCTTTCGTTTAGCGAAATGATCGCACTCGATACGGAGTACGTACGAAATTGGTCGCTGGGAGTGGACCTTCGCATCCTGCTGGTGACTCCGGTGGTTGTGTTCACAGGCAGGGGAGCGTACTAAATGGCGACTGCGCTCAGCACTGCAGCTGCGTCGCAGGACGCACGCTCCAACGCCGGAAGCAAGCCGTTCTTTGAGTGTCTCTTCGCTGAACTGGAGCGCCAGGCGGTACGATATTGCGTTCTTCATTCCTACGAGACGCTTCCCGACGCTGCGGCGAGCGACGTCGATATGGCCTTGCGAGGTGCGGACCTGCGATTGTTGCCCGCGGTGTTCGAACACCTGAAGGTTGCTGGGTACCAACTTCTGCAGTGCCTGGAATATGAAACGGGTAGCTGCTACTTCGTATTTGCGTGGTGGAACGGGAAATGTCTGGAGTCCACAGCCATTGATTTCACGAACGAGCATCGCGAAGGCAATTTGATCCTCCGTAGCGGGGACGAACTGACCAAGGAACGCATTCGCGAGAAGTCGTTTTGGATTCCGTCGCCTGCCATGGAGTTCGAATACCTTTATTCGAAGAAGGTGCTGAAGGGAACGATTGGAACCGCACAGGCCTCGAGGCTCTCGGCACTGTGCCAACAATTGGGTGCGGTAGAGGCAACACGCTGCGCCGCGCGGTTGTTCGGCAGCCACAACGCACAGTATGCGGTGGACCTGTGTTTGAACGGGGCCGTGGGACGGGAAGTCCGAACGCTGCAGCAGCAACTCCGGGCCGCGCTTCATTCACGAGTTCCGTATCCCAGGCTTCGCTATTATCTGACGGATGTCCGCCGGCGACTTCGCCGACTGGCTAAGCCCTCTGGCACATTTATCAGCGTGTTGGGGCCAGATGGTTCGGGCAAGAGCACGGTCATCGCGAATCTTCTCGATGGTTCGAAAAGCCTGTATCGTTCGCAAAAAGTATTCCACTGGCGCCCACGATTCCTGTTTTCCGGTCGTGGGCGCGAGGCAAGCACCAGTCCGCACGCACAGTCGCCGCATGGTGCGATCCGGTCTGTATTGCGCGCGTTGATGCATGTGGCCGATTACCAGTTGGGCTATTGGGCCTATGTTCGTCCGCGAACGACACGATCGTCGCTCGTGGTTTTCGATCGCTACTTTGATGACATGCTGGTGGATCCGCTGCGCTATCGATACGGTGGTCCGATGTGGGTGCTTCGCCTTCTGCGGAAGTTGGTCCCACAGCCGGATTTACAGATTGTGTTGGATGCTCCGGTCGATGTCGTTCTCACCCGTAAACAGGAACAACACCCAGCGGAGATAATTCGGCAGCGTGCGGCTTATCGCGGGTTGGCGGCGGGAGGCAATACGGTCGTGGTGGATGCATCGATGGACGCACAGAGCGTCGGCGCCGATGCGTTAAGGGAAATCGCGGATCTTCTCGCCGCGAAAGTTGAGCGAAGCCACCAAGCATGGTTGCTCCCGGTGCCTGCAGAGGATTCCTTCGAAGAGATCGTTCGGTGCTTCGTGCCCAAACAACAGCGTGGCACACGTACGAAAGAATATCTGGCGCTGCCGTCTGTTCATAATCCCCGCTGGCTGCTGCCATTGGATGACGGCGTTGTGCTTCCAGGTGCGTGGGATGTTTACACGCCATATTCCACCAAGGCCAAGATCTTCAAGTGGATCATTGCAGAGAATCCGATGGCCGCGCGATGGATGCGCCGTTACGTCGTAGCCGCCGACCGTATTCCCCTGGACTTAGACTCGCTTGCTCGGGAGGTCACGGGCCGAAACGACATTCGGTTGACGTTCTCCTTCGGCGAAGCACGCGCCACGCGCAAGCTAACGGTTCAGGTGATGGCCGGCGACGGCAAGATCCTGGGATTCATAAAAGTGCCGTTAACTCCGTTGGCACGAGAACGTGTGCAGCATGAAGCGAGCATGCTCTTCCTGCTCGAGAGTTACAAAGAACTGGAGGGGCACCTTCCTCGGATGCTATTCGGCGGGCAATGGCGAGGGGAATTTGTCTTGTTTCAGTCTGCGGTGCCAGGTGCCAAAGGGTTGACCGCCTTGACGGATGGACATTTCGAGTTGTTGGAAAAGCTCGGCCGCATCGGTGGGGTAGCGGTGGATGGAGAAAAGATCGTCGATCAGGTGCGCCGCGAGTGGAGTGCAGTAAAAAACAAATCCGTTTATTCGCCAAGGTTGGTGGTCGAAGACGTTCTAGCGTGGGCAACGAGGCAGGTGAACGATGTTGACGTTCGGTGCTCGTTCTCGCATGGAGACTTCGCTCCCTGGAACACTCGCATGCACAACGGCCACGTGTGCCTGTTCGATTGGGAGGCGGCAAGTCCTTGTGCTCCCCAAGCGTGGGACCGATTCCATTTTCTAACACAGTGCAGCGCGTTGCTCGCGAAAAACATGATGAGGTTGGACGCGATGTCCTCCACCGAGCTGGCACTGTTTTCTTTGTATTTGATTCACTCGCTCAGTGACCAGCTCACTGAGGACGCGGCTGGGCGCAGCGTATCCGTGCGGATGAAGCTCTTGCGGGATGTGCGTTCCATGTGTGTTGTACGAGAGGGCCTATGATTCGTGACGCAAGGCAGCTTTTGCCAGATGCCGAGATCGAGTGTGACGTGTGCATTGTCGGCTCTGGCGCGGCAGGTATCACGTGTGCGATCGAATTGGGGCGCGCGGGGCTGGACGTGATCCTTCTGGAGGCAGGGGGCCATCGCTTCAGCAAAAAGGACCAGCGAAACTATCGTGGTGCCGTTGTTGATCCCGATCATCACGGAGCGTTGGACATGTACCGTCACCGCCGGTTGGGTGGCACAACGTGCGTGTGGGGCGGGCGGTGCGCGCCTTTCGACGAACTGGATTTTCAATCGAGGAGTTACGTTCCGTTTAGCGGCTGGCCGGTGGACGCCGCACAAATGCACCCGTTCTATGAGCGTGCTCACGCGTATTGCGATCTTGGTGAATACGACTACTCCACGGCGGGGGACGCTGTTCTCCGGAAGGGCGAATTAGTTCCTGGTTTCCGTGCTGATGACGTACTCACGGATCAAATATGGCGCTTCAGTATGCCGACGGATTTCGGCAAGCGCTATGGCGATGAGCTTACGAAGTCGTCTAATGTGACGGCTTATCTGCATGCGAACGCGCTTCAGTTGTTCTCTTCCGAGACCGGGGAATGTGTCCGCGCATTGGAATGCGCTTCGGTGCCTGGCAGGAAGTTTCAAGTTCGGGCGAATGATTTCATTCTTGCGTCGGGCGGTCTGGAAGTCGCGCGGCTTTTGTTGCTCTCGAAAGCCGTGCATTCGAATGGCATTGGTAACGACCGTGACTTGGTTGGCCGTTTCTATGGATCCCACATAACCGGAAACTGTGGCGACATTCAATTGGCGCCTGGCGTGCGGCCGATTTGGGACTACGAGAGAACGCAGGAGGGTATCTATAGCCGCCGTACATTCCGCGTAAATCCTGACATGCAGGAACGCGAAGGATTGCTCAACAGCCGCTTCATTCTCAGTCATCCTTTGCCCGCCGACCCCTCACACGGCAACAGCATACTGTCGAGCATGTATTTGGTGAAGCGGTTGATTGGAAGCCGTGTGCCGCCCGAATATAGCAAGGCGATTTCCGCGATGCAGCCGCTGCGGCATGTTTACGCGCATGCGAGCAATGTCATCTGTGGGGTCCCGTCGTTGGCAGCATTCACGGCCACCTGGTTGCAAAAACGGGCGCTCGCCGAACGCAAGCTTCCTTCCGTCAGCATATTCAGCAAATCGAATACGTACACGCTTCATTTCGATGGCGAGCAGGCACCGAACCGGGAAAGCCGGATCACCTTATGCGATCAGTTGGACGACTTCGGCATGAGTCAGTTGCGAGTGGATTGGCGGTACCAACCGATAGATACGCGGAGTATTGCGCGCTCGTGTGAAATTATTGTGGACTCCTTGGCCGCTGCAGGAAAAGCCAAAGCGCTTTTTCGTGTTGAGGATTTGCAGGCGCGCATTTCAGAGAATTGCGCCGTCGGGAGTCATCACATCGGTACGACGCGAATGGCGGACTCGCCCGCGAAGGGCGTGGTTGACGAGAATTGCCGCGTCTTTGGCGTGTCGAATCTTCATATCGCCAGCAGTTCAACCTTCGCGACGGCTGGCTTCGCCAATCCCACCCTAACGATCGTTGCCTTTGCGGTCCGGTTGGCCAACCATATTCGAGAAGCCCGAATGCGTTCCGGTAGTGGCCTCCAACGGGAGTTGATGTATGTCGGTTGATCAACTGGTCGCTACGCCACGTGCGTGGTGGGGCGCCGCTAGAGTTCGTTGGGATGTGCCGGGACTACTGAGTAAAGGCACGCTTGCGGCAATCGATCAGGCGCTCATTTCGGTCTCAAATTTCGCGGTCGGCATGGTGCTGGCGCGATACGTGGCCGCGCAGGATTATGCAGTATATGTGCTGGCCTTTTCGGCCTTCCTGTTCTTGGCCGGGTTCCACAATTCGTTCGTGTTGGAGCCCATGAGTGTTGTGGGTCCGGCCTCCTACCGGCATATGTTGCCCGGATATTTCGGCCGCGTAATAGCGCTGCAAACAGTGGCCACGGTTGCGATCGCTGTGCTGGCGGTGTTCCTACAACTACTTTTGCCTCAAGGCACAGGTGTAAGCGCGGATGTCCTATATGGTGCTGGATGCGCGTTTCCCTGCGTGTTGCTTTTCTGGACCATGCGCCGTGCTGCATACATTGAGGGAAAGTACGTACACGCCACTTTGGCGGCGTTGATCTACAACGTGGTGTTGGTGATAAGTCTGGTGGCGGTTTATCAGGCAGGCTCGCTGACTCCTTCGACGGCGTTCTTGATGCAGGCTCTGGCCGGTCTGTTTGCAAGTCTGTACTTGTGGTTCCGGCTGGGCGTGGACTTCCGCGCGGACGCCGATGCGCCTTCTATCCGGCAGATTTCGGAACAGCATTGCAGCTATGGACGGTGGGCCAGTGCAACGGCGATTGTCCATTGGCTATCGGGTGAAGCATATTACGTTGCTGTCGCGGTCGCACTGCGCTTGGAAGATGTTGCCGCACTACGTGCCGTACAAAATGTAGGTGCTCCGTTTGCTCAGTTTGTCACGGCGATGGGACTGCTATTCCTACCCCGCACCGCAGTGGCGTTTGCGGATTACGGCACGCGCGGAGTGTCCGCGATCGTAAAAACACTGGTCGCATTGTTTGCGGCGGGCGCAGTCGTATACATGTTGTTCATCTGCATCTGGGGTGGTTCGGTCTTGCGATTGTTGTACGCGGGCAAGTATCAAGCGTACGAGTATTTGCTGCCTTACGTGATGCTGTACGTGGTGCTCACGGCGGCTACGCAAGGGATTCTTCTTGGGCTGCGGGCGATGCAGTCGCTTTCGGACGTGTTTGTTTGCTACTGCGCTGCGGCAGGCACTACGTTGGCGGCGGGTATCGGTCTTGCATCACTGTGGAAGTTGCCCGGCGCGATAGCCGGATTGCTTTGTACATCCGCTGTGTTCACAGTTGTGGCGTTAGTGCGATACCGTTCTCGGATTCGGAGTACAAATTCAAATGCGTAAGTGTTCGTGGACTCTCGCGACAAAGGCGGCAGTACGATGAAGGTTCTTCTCTCCGCATACGCTTGTGAACCCGGCAAAGGATCCGAGCCGGGTGTCGGTTGGAATTGGGCCCGTGCCCTTAGCCGCCACCACGAAGTGTGGGTGTTAACTCGCCGGAACAACAGACCTGTCCTTGAGCCAGCCATCGAGCGCGGCGATTGCCCGGGCTTGCATGTAGTTTACTGCGATGTTCCCGATTCGTTGCGAAAGTGGAAGCGCGGAAAGCTCGGGATTTTGATTTATTACTACCTCTGGCAGTGGTGCGCCTATCGTGCTGCGAAGGACCTCCACCGGGAAGTGGCGTTTGACGTTGTGCACCATGTCACCTTCGTAAAGTATTGGATGCCGAGCTTTCTTGCGAGTCTTGGCCCCTGCTTTGTGTGGGGACCTGTTGGAGGCGGGGAGTCGACTCCGAAACCATTTCTTGCATCGTTCAGCATTCGCGGGCGTATTTATGAACGTTTGCGCGACGTCGCACGTCGCATGGGGCAACTCGATCCATTCGTTCTTCTGACGGCTCGCCGTAGCGCGATCGGTTTGGCCACAACGGAAGAGACCGCCGTGCGGTTGCGGCAAATCGGTTGTGGGTCGGTTCGGGTGTACTCGGAAGCAGGTTTGACAGCGGAAGAGATCGAACGTCTAAGCGCATTTCCGGTGCGGAGCGGCAATCGTCTCCGCTTCGTTAGCATCGGCAATCTGCTTCACCTGAAGGGCTTTGATCTAGGAATTAAGGCGTTCGCTCGTTACGTTGCGGCCGGTGGCCAGGGAGAATACTGGGTGATTGGCGATGGACCTGAGGGCGAGAAACTCCATCAACTTGCGGAGGACCTTGGGGTCGGGCAGAAGGTTCGTTTTTGGGGCCGCCTGCCGCGCCATCTCACGTTGGAGACGCTGGCGGAGTGCGATGTGTTGGTGCATCCCAGCTTGCATGACTCTGGCGGTTGGGTTTGTTTGGAAGCGATGGCCGCGGGCCGTCCCGTGGTTTGTTTGGATTTAGGTGGTCCGGCCACGCAAGTGACGGATGCTACGGGCATCAAGGTGAAAGCGCATTCGCCCGAGCAAGCAATTGCCGATATTGCGCGCGCATTCCACACTCTTGCGGAAGACGAATCGCTGCGGGCCCGGCTTTCCGCGGGCGGCCGCGCACGCGTTGCTGAAGAGTTCTGTTGGGACCGGAAAAGCGAGTTTGCAAGCCAGTTGTATGCCATGGCGGAGGCAGGAGCACGGCTGTGATTCCAAGCTCGTCAAGTCGAACCGACCTTCGTTCCGGGGCAATCCTGTTGGGCGCCGTTGCGGTATCCAGCCTTGCGCTCCCTGCCTTAAGCGATCAGTTCGGGTGGACGTTGGCCGCGGTTGTTTGCGCTGTTCCGTTGGCGGGGTGTATGGCCTTGTTGGCGGGAGGAGCGCTCCTCACAAAGATTAGCGCGTTGCTAACGTCGGCGAATTATCTGCAGTATTTATTCTTGGCCTTGTTGGCCAGCCTATTCATTGAGCCGTTC
The DNA here is from genome assembly GCA_040081855.1 of Bryobacteraceae bacterium. Classification (GTDB taxonomy): domain Bacteria; phylum Acidobacteriota; class Terriglobia; order Bryobacterales; family Bryobacteraceae; genus Palsa-187. The sequence continues at coordinate 15,344 of JBEBFS010000051.1, forward strand.
TTTCCAAGCATCGGAGTTCGAACCGCGCACGATGTGGTTTCCAGTCCGGTGAACGTCATCAATATGGCGCGGGTTGTTGTGGTGGGATGTGTCGGGGTTTGTTTCCTCTATCTTTCCATCAGCCGGCCCAGCTACCTGATTTCAAGTTTGAAGTCACCGGTAGGCGCGATGCTGGTGTTCGCCCTCATTGCACTTCTATCTGCCACTTATGCCAGTGTTCCTTTCGTTGCTGCCGGCAAGGCGGTGGAGCTATTTGTCGATGTTTTGTTCGGACTATTGATTTACGCGCTCTATTCGCTTGAGGATGCACGACGTAGTTGGATGATGCTGTGGGGCTTCCTTACGGCAATCATGGTGGCCGTGTGGGTCAGCGCATTCCTGAATCCGCATGACGGCTTCGAATTGCCGGCTGGTATCTTCGGGCCACTCCTACAGGGATGGCTTCCCAGGCTAGCGCCGAACACGATTTCTCAATACGGCGCCAATTTCGCGATCATTGCGCTGAACCGGACGCTGCAGGGACCGTCAAAGGTGCGCGGAGAAAAGGTCCTCTGGGGTGCATACTTCCTCTTCGGTTGTCTCACCCTCGGCGCCGCGCAGGCCCGTACATCGAGCGTTGCTTTTATATTTACCGTGTTTGTTTGTCTTTTCCTTCACCGGAAATGGCTCGCCATGACGCTCGGGGCAGGCGTATGCCTGGTCGGTGGTCTCGCGGGTGGTCTTGATCAACTGCTGAGTTATCTCCAACGCAACCAAAGTTCCGAACAGATTCTTACACTGAGCGGCCGAACGTATTACTGGACCGTTGCCTGGAACTTCTTCAAAACGTCGAAGTTTCTTGGGCATGGCTTCTACACATCAACCCGCGTAGATCTGACGGCGCTTTACAGCTTTATGAAACACGATCTTTCGACGGTGGATAACACGTACCTGGAAGTCCTCTTGGGCGTTGGCGTTCTTGGCCTCATCCCACTCTTGATCGCTCTCGCCATGTGTATTCGCGATATGTCCCGGCGGATATCGCTTTCAGGAAAGATGGAGGGCCTACGCATAGAAATGATCTGCTGCTTTGTCATTATTATGATCCGCTCCTTCACCGGTTCAACGTTTCAGGTTCATTCGGAAAACCTACTGGCATTCCTGGTTATTGCCAGTTTTTACGGGGCGGCGAAGAGACAGTCCGGTTATGGCGTGGCGCGATGATGTTGCCACTTATAGGAAGGTATACCGATGCGCGTGTTAGTCATTCATAATCGTTATCGCCAATACGGTGGCGAAGACTCCGTGGTGGAATCCGAAGTTGCATTGCTTCGGCAAAATGGCGTGGAGGTGCGCGAGCTGGTCGTGGACAACGACCGCGGTCCTGACGACTCTCTTCTTGATCTTGCGAAGATAGGCTGGAATTCCGCGTGGTCAAGCGAATCGCACAAACTCGTTGCGGATGCATGCGGGGAGTTTCAACCTGACGTAGCCCACGTACACAACTTTTGGCTGCGCTGGTCCCCGTCGGTGCACCGGGCCTGCCAATCGCAAGGGGTTCCTACGGTGCAAACGCTGCACAACTTCCGCTTGTTTTGCCTCAACGGGCTGTACAAAGCGGACGGTGAAGTATGCTTGGAGTGCTCCGGGAAAACCCCTTGGCGCGGGGTAGTAAATCGCTGTTATCGGGATTCGTTTATCGCATCCATGGCCGTGGCGCGAATGATCGTGGTGAATCGTATGCGCGGGACATGGGATAAGGATGTCGATACTTTCATCGCGCTGAGCGAACACTCACGCCAAATGTATATTGACGGTGGGCTGCCGGAAGATCGTGTCGTCGTCAAAGGAAACTTTGTAGAGGACTCGGGGACGGTGGAGAGCGGCCCTTCTAAGTCAACGGAGATTCTCTTTGCGGGCCGTCTTGCGCCTGAAAAAGGTGCGGAAGTCCTGCTGGAGGCTTGGGCACATGGCGGGTTTTCTAGCCGCGCACGGCTCACCATTATTGGCGACGGGCCACTCGGTGCGCAATTGAAGAATCGCGCTAAAGAGCTCGGGTTGGACGAGCTGCGAGTACAATTCCTGGGACAAAGGCCAGTGGGCGAGGTTCGTGCGCGCATGAGTCAGGCTCGAGCTGTAGTCATTCCTTCGTTGTTCTTCGAATGCTTTCCGCGCACTCTTGTCGAGGCGTTCAGCTTGGGCCGGCCCGTGATTGCATCGAATATTGGGGCGTTGTCGGAACTGGTCACAGAGGATGTTGGCATGATGTTCCCCGCGAAGAATGCGCCCGCATTAGCGCAAGCGATTGGCAGGCTTTTGGACAAGCCCGACCATGCCGATCGTCTCGGCCGTCAAGCGCGTGAACTGTACGCCTCAAAATACACGCCCGAACTTGCGTTTCATGCCCTGCGCGGCATTTATCAGCAGACTATTGAGAAGAAACGCGGCGCCATGGTGCGGAAACCCGCGTTCAGTGCGGCATGCTTATGACGAATCGGATTGCAGTAAAACAAATGGTAGCCGGCGTCCGTATCAGTGCCACCAGTTACGACGACGTTGTCCGGCAGTGCGGCGAATGGATCTCTGAAAAAAGGGAGATAGGTGCGGCAGCCACGGCTCGCTATATCTGCGTCACCTCGGTGCACGGAATTGTGACGGCCCGCTCTGATCGCCGCTTCCGCGACATTCTGAATCGTGCGGATATGGCGACCCCGGATGGTATGCCGGTTGTGTGGGCCATGCGATCTCTTGGACGCAAGCAACAAAAGCGCGTCTATGGTCCGGATCTTATGTTGCGCCTATGTGAGTGCGCGGCGAGCAGAGGGCACCGAGTTTTCCTATACGGTGGCCGGCCTGAAGTTCTTCCGCAACTTGCCGAGCGTCTCCAGGCGAAGATGCCTCAGCTTGAAATTGCCGGTATGTACTCTCCACCATTTCGGCCGTTGACGGCGGAGGAAGATGCCGCGGTGGTACACCAGATACGGCAATCCGGTGCTGACATCGTGTTTGTCGGTATCAGCACGCCGAAGCAGGAGCACTGGATGTCGCAGCACGTTGACTCCCTGCCGGGTACGATTATGTTGGGAGTTGGTGCTGCGTTTGATTTTCATGCCGGTCGCGTCAAGCAGGCTCCTGCGTGGATGCAACGGGCCGGTTTGGAATGGTTCTTCCGTCTATTGATGGAACCAATGAGACTGTGGCGACGTTACCTTTTGGAAACGCCGCGGTTCCTTCCTCTGTGGGCAATGCAAAAAGCGGGATGGATGCGCTTCTCCGATGCCGATGAAATATAGTTGGGAATCCGGCACACTGGTCACCCTGCCTGAGAGGGGATGGTATCCGCAAAAGCCAACGATCATTACGACCAGTTGGGACGATGGCGCCGTATTCGATGACCGGCTGGCCAAACTTCTTGACCGCTTCGGTATCAAGGGTACGTTCTATTTACCGCTGAGCGTCAAAGGCGAAGTGGTGAATGTCAGCTCTCGTGCGGAGACGCTGCTTCCACTCGGCATGGAGATCGGTGCGCACACGCTGACTCATCCCACTTTGAGTCAATTGGACGAAGCACAGTTGTGGCGGGAGATCGGCGGCAGTAAACAGGCCCTGGAGCAAATTCTTGGCCAGGAAGTTACGTCGTTCTGCTATCCCAAAGGGAAGTTCGACGCGCGTTGCAGGCGTATCGCCAAAGCTTCAGGGTACGTCGTCGCTCGAACAACGGAGTCGTTCTGCACGCAAACGGAGTTCGATCCCTTTGCAATGCCCGTTACGTTGCAGGTATGTCCCCACACGAGGACGAGTATGTTGCGTCACATGGTGAAAGGTATCAATTGGCGAGGGCTGCAAGCGTGGTCCGATGCCGGAGCCTGCAGTAACAAACTGGATGCACTCGCGGACGGGTTCCTGAACAAAGTGCTCATGGACGGCGGCACCTTCCACTTGTGGGGCCACTCGTGGGAGATCGAACGATACGGTCTATGGCAAACCCTTGAAGTGCTGTTTGAGCGGATATCCGGAGTCAGCGGTGTCCAGTACCTGACAAATACGCAAGCGTGGCAGCACTGCCATCGATACAATCAAACTATGCAATGCGACTAGAGGTTCTGGCGGCGTTCTCCGTGTGGGCGTTGTCCGCGATCCTTGCGGTCTGCGTTTGGGGAAGTTACCCGGATGATTGGTGGTTTCCGTTTGCGATCAGTGCCGTGCTTGCGGCGGCATACTTCACCCATCCGCGTCAGCGCGGCCGGCGCTTTGGGGGAATGTCTGCGGTATGGATATGGGCCGCGCTTACGGCTGCATTCGCGTTACTCCAGGCACTTCCGATCGCAAGTATAACGACAGGCGCGATTAGTGTCGCCCCTTTGCGGACGATACGCTTTCTCGGTTGGTTCCTCGCCTGTTTATCCTGTTACGCGATAGTGGTCAGGACAGGCCGCTGCCTACTGTTGCGCCATGCGATTCCGTTGTTGTTCTCACCGTTGGTTGCGATCGGAGCAATCGAAGCGGTGATTGCGATGTTGCAGAGAGCCAATCAGGATTTCGACGAATTATCGACCGGCACGTTCGCTAGTCACGCCAGCCTGTCGTGCTTTCTGTGCGCGGTACTTCCTCTATCCGCATTTGTGGGAAGTCAGTTGTTCGCGATAGGTAATCGCAAGCTCGCGTCGATATTTGCGATTGAAAGTGTCCTGGTTGCGGGCGGCGTCTTGGCTTCGTTCTCGCGAGTCGGGTGGCTTTTTCTTGGATTCTTTGCCGTGGCCACAGCGGTGCGGCACGCAAAGACCCATAGACTTACCGCAGTGGTGGCCACAGCGATATTTGCTGGCGTGGTGTTTTTCTCGATGTCCCCGCAATATTTGGAGTCGCGGCTCGGGAGGTTGAACAGTTGGAGCGGACTTCGGCACGATCTGAACGTCAATCGTTGGGGGAGCGCCCTGCAACTGTTTGCAAAAGCCCCAACATTCGGTCATGGCGCGGGAGCCTTCCCGGTTGCCTATTCCGTCTACATCGGCCGCAAAAAGGGCGACGAAGTTCCGGAGGTTCCATCGGCGGAGAATGACTATCTTCAAATGCTGGCGGAACTTGGTTTGACTGGCTCGGTTCTGTTGTGTGGATTGGCGATCTCATTCCTTCGGCAAGTGCGCCTTGATGTGCGGGCAAGCGACGCGGTGACGCGCGAATTTCTTTGGGCGGCCGCGGCTTCATTGGGTGCGGTGGGGCTTCACTGTCTGTTGGACCGCCAAATCACACGACCGGCAATCGCATTCGAAGTCGCCTGGATCTGCGGGCTGATCGTAGCCTGCGGCGGCGGAAGCCTCCGGAAGTATCCAACATAACTGCGCGCGCTGCTGGCTGGTTTCCTCGTGATACGCTGAACGGGACTTCCGTTTCGATCTGTACCAGGAGGAGACATGTACATCAAACGCGCTGGCATCGCGCCACTACTCACACTCTGTGCGGTATCGGCATTCTCTCAGCCAAAGCCCATCACAACACCGTGGCGTGGGGCGGGTAATACGCCTTGTGTCAGCTCCGACGGCGGAGTTCTGCAATGTCCCGTTACGCCGGTCGCGACTGTTGTACGTGCGGGGCGGCTGTTTGACTCGAAAACGGGACAGTTGCGCACGAAACAGGTCATCATCCTTACCGGTGATCGCCTCATGGATGTAGGCGCGGAAGGTTCCGTGAAGCTTCCTGCTAACGCGCGCGTCATCGATCTCTCAAACGCGACCGTATTGCCGGGGATGATCGATGCGCACACGCACATGTTCAACACGCGCAAGCGCAGCGGCACCACGGAAGATTATATGTTGATCGGTGTTCAAAACGCGCAGTTCGATCTGAACGCCGGATTCACCGCGGCGCGTGATATGACCAGCCACGGCAACGGTTATGGCGACGTCGCCATTCGCAACGCAATTAACGAGGGCCGCATCGAAGGTCCGCGCTATCAGGTGGCGACCAGGGGGATCGTTTGGGGCGCCAAGCCGAAGGATCCTGCTGTGCCGGAGGATCCTCTCGGAGCATCCATCGTGCGCTCGGCCGACGAGGCCCGGGCCGCCGTACGTGACCAGGTGGAGCACGGAACAGATTGGATTAAGTTGTATCCGGCCGGGAATTACGCGTTCACGCCCAGCGGAACGGTGGAGTATGAAGTGACCTATCCTCTGCCGGTCTTACAGGCGGCGATTGACGAAGCACACCGTCTGGGCAAAAAGACAGCTTGCCACAACTATGGCGGAGAGGGTCTGCAGAACGCGATCACCGCGGGCTGCGATGTCATCGAGCACGGCTTTGGTTTGACACAAGAGCAGGTGAACACCATGGCGCAAAAAGGCTTGTTCTTCGATCCCACCTTGCAGCGCTATATCGAGCCCTACATGGATGATAACGACGCGAAAAGCACCGGCGGAAAATACCGCATGATTCCCATCTTTGAGAAAGCCGTGACGATGGCCGCTGCGACGAAAGGCACGAAGCTGATGGTGGGCAGCGGAGCCGATGGATCCACCTTTGCGCATGGAACCCAGGCACTCGAGTTAGTAATGCTGGTTAAGCGCGCCGGAGTTTCTCCAGCTCGTGCCATTCAAGCAGCGACGATGACGAATGCGGAAGCGCTAGGCTGGCAGGATCAGATCGGCTCCCTGGAAAAAGGCAAGTTTGCGGACATCATCGCCGTCTCCGGTGATCCCGTTGCGGATATCACCGAACTGCAACGCGTCAAATTCGTGATGAAGGGCGGCAAAGTCGTCCGGAACGACTTCGGGCGCTAGCCCATTCTTATTCGCTACGCGAGGAGCGTGCCTGTCTCCGACGTATCGTATCCGGCAAGCACTTCCAACTTACGGCGGAGCACGGCACGCTGCAGCACATCGAGAAATGCCTTCGCGGCGGGCAGGTCGGCAGTGCTGCGCTTCATCACCAGGTCATAGCGTTCGCTGTGAATGGGAATAAAGTGCAGGTCGAACGTTTGCGCGGCGGATCGTGTAGCCAGGCAAGCGTCTGCGTCACCGGAAGCCACGGTGTACGCCGCGGCCAAATGCCCGTACGCGATGCGGTCATAACCGTGAATGTGTTCCGCCTGCAAGCCATTTTTCGCCAGCAGAGAATCGAACAGCGCGCGGCTGCCGGAACCAGGTTCGCGATTCACAAAGCGGACACTTTTACGGGAAAGATCTTCCACGCCTCGGATGTTCTTGGCATTGCCAGCCGCGATGCACAGGCCTTCTTCCCACCGCGCAAATGTGACTACCGCGAAATCTTCCTTGGGAAACTCTTTCTTAAGGAAGGGAAGATTGAACTCGCCGGTTTTGGGGTCCTCCAGATGCGAGCCCGCAATGTGCGCTTTTCCTTCGGCCAGCCATTGCAGAGCCAGTTTGCTGGATGCTGCCGCAGAGATAATTTCCACGCCACTCACTTTTTCCACCATGTGTGCCAGCAAGCCGGTCGCGGGATCGCACCCCGCCAGCACCAACCGTTTCTGCGCAGCTTCTTCTTTTGCGAACACAACCACCTCTGCGCGGCTGGTTTTGCCAACATTCTTGATGACGCCATCGGCTTCGGGCAAGAAGTACGGAATTGCGCTGACGGGTACGCCCACCCATCGACTCCCCACCTGGCAGACCCGCACAGGTTGGCCCTTTGCCGGGGGGGCCACGCTCAACACTTCCGCGCCTAACGATTCGGGCGACTTCGGCGGAGCGCCCTCCAACGCAAACAGTTCGTCTACCGTGACTTCCAATTCGTGTGCCAGATTCAGTGCGACTTCAGTATTGGGAACGTAAGTTCCGGCCTCAATCGCATAAACGGTTTGGCGGCTGATGCCGACGCGGCGTGCGAGGTCGGATGCTCCGACGCCCCGGCTCTTTCGAATTTCCGCCAAGCGGCTTTCCACCCTGGTCTTCACGAGCAATATTGTCTCATTTGTGGCGCCGACCACCTAAAAGTGTAGCTTCAGAACAAATTCAAACACCCGCGGGTCCAGCGCCGAAGTGATGGTGCCAAACGCCGCATTGCCGAAGCTTCCGTTGGGATTCGCGAAAGCAGGAGTATTGGTCACGTTGAATGCCTCCGCGCGGAACTCCATGCGGAAACGGTCGGTAAGCGCAAATGTTTTACCCAGCATCACATCGGCAGTGCGATAGCTTGGGCCGGATACCGGGTTGCGCGCTGCGTTGCCCAATGCGAACTGTGGCGCCGACGAGAAAAGCGACGTGTCGAAGTAGCGCGCGGGTGTGCGTTGATCCGACGGAAGTGTCGGATTGCCGCTCAGATTCGGACGCTGGATGCCGAAGCCTGCGAATGCGTTTAGATTCGTAGCCTGCGTGATCGCGATCGGGCTGCCCGATTGCATCCGGACGATGCCGGAAACCTGCCACCCGCCCGCAATCAAATCGCGCCAACCCGAAAGGGGGCGCGCGCGTCCGCGGCCGAAGGGGAGCTCATACACGACGCCGCTCGAAAAGATATGCGGTACGTTGCCGGTGGAAACATCTTTTTCCATGCGCTTGTTGTAGCTGTCTCCCGCCTGGAAGTTCGAGACCGGACCGGTAAGTACAGCAGAATCAAAAACAGATCCAGCGTCGTCAATCAACTTTGAGAATGTGTAGGCCGTCGTAAACGTGAGCCCGCGGGAGAAACGCTTTTCAATACGCGACTGCAAAGAGTGATACGTGGAATGCCCGATATTGTTGCGGTACATCACAACCGTCGTGAACTTTGGATAGGGCCGGATCAACTGAGCCAGTGGAACGGTTGGCGTGCCGAGCGATGAGCCCGATGGAACCTGTCCGTAGTAAGGATTGGCCACCTGCTGCGTCAACTGCGATCCGAGTTTCAACTGCTCCACTGTGAGTTGGTTCAGATTAACGTCCGGCACGCCCAAGCGCGTCAACTTGGAACCAAGGTAGCCAACTTCCATGCTCCAATCCTGGCCGAATGTTTTTTGTAAGCTGAGATTCCACTGCTGCGCGTAGCCGCTACCGTTCTCGCGCTGTACGCCGAACACGCCCTGGCCAAGCCCGGCGTTAGGACCCGCAGCCTGCGGCGTCACCGTTGGGCCCTGCGAAAGAACAAATGCTGGGTTGATGTTGTCGAGGGTCTGCTGTCCCAGCGTTTGAATGAAGGGGAACAGTGGAGCGGTGAACGGCGTGGTAATGCCGGCCTGCTCAATCCACGTCAAGCCGTAACCGGAGCGAATAACGAAAGAATCCGTCACTTTAAAGGCGAGCCCAACACGCGGACCGAAGTTCAGTTTCTCCAGATTGCGGGCCGCGTTTGGAAAACCGTTTTGCCCAAAGTAATCGAGCGTCTGCGTCTTCAGATTGAACACCGCACCGCGATTCCCGTCCACGGTAGAAGGAAAGTTCAACGTGTAACGCACGCCGAGGTTCACGGAAAGCCGCCGCGATGCGTGCCAATCGTCCTGCACAAACAGTTCCGCGATTCTCGCGCGCGGCTTCACCACTTCCGATTGCGCGTCTATGCTGAACTTCGTGACCTGTCCCAAAAGGAATGACGCAAACGCGTTGCCTGTGTTCGAAATCGGTGTTCCTGCGCCGCTCAGGTTCGCCGTGAAAATATCGGAAAACTGGAAGTTGCCCGTGGGGCTCGGCGGCTGCAGGACATCCAGATGTTCCAAGCGAATGTCGGCGCCTGTCTTCACACTGTGCTTGCCTCGCACCCAGGAAAAGTTGTCGATAAACTGCGTTACCGACGTCGTGAAGCTGGCGTTGCCGCTCGCGGGCGGACCAAGTTGCTGGAAGCCGACAACGTCGTAAGTGGGGAGAACATCGGAGAACGACGACAGCGGAATGTTCGGAATCTTCGAAAGCTGGGACGCGGAAGTTCCTGTTGCGAGTGCATTGCGATCAAAGCCGCGGCGCGTGTATCCAAAGCGGAGCTGGTTCACCGACGTCGGCGTCAGATTCCATGTATGTTCCGCGACGGCGCTATCGGCGCGCGTCAATGTATTGCCGATGAACGTCGCGGTAAAGGTGCCGCTGCCGTCGGGCAGGGGAGTGGCCGGCGTCGAGTCATCGCGAAGATAGCTGTAGCGCAAGAATATGCGTTGTAGGACGGTGAGATTGTGATCCAATCGCAGATCGAATTGGTCCTGCGCCGATTTATCGTTGCCGACACGCCGGTAGTTATTCGACGTCGCCTCATTCGCTCCGTTGAACACATTCGGGAACGGATAGCGGTTCACTACGGCCAAGGTAGCTGGGTCAATGCGGTTCAGCGGGATCGTATTGTTGGCAAAGGCGACGCGTGAATTGACGCCGCCCGTTTGGCTGGTGCTTGCGGGATCGAAGATCTGTTGGGTGAAGACGCCGTTGCGCTGTGCCGTTGTAGGCACGGTGCTGGTGCGGGCCACGCCCGTCGCCAGTCGCGTGCCTTGCCAGTCCATGAAGAAGAATGTCTTGTTCTTGCGGACCGGTCCACCTAGAACAAAGCCGTATTGATTTCGCCGGAACACGGATTTGGGCCCGGCTGGTGTAAAGAAGTTGCGCGCGTTGATCGCTTCGTTCCGGAAGAATTCGAATAGGGAACCGTGAAGCTCATTCGTGCCCGATTTCTGGTTCACCATGATGACGCCGCCGTTCGAACGCCCGTATTCGGCCGAGTAGCTGTTCGCCTCCACGCGGAACTCCTCGATCGCATCCACGATGGGGTAAAACGCCACTTGTCCTGGTTCGGGTTGCAGAACACTGATGCCGTCATAGATGTATTCGCTTGTCCTCGGACGGCTGCCGTTGACGCGAGGCAGAAGCTGCCCGGGCGGAAGATTCACGCCGGGCGACAGCGCGATCAGCGGCACGAAGTTGCGGCCATCCAGCGGCAGCGTCACCATCTTTTGCTGCTCGACAACATAGCTTGTGGTTCCCCGCGATGTTTGTAGCAACGGCGCGGCGGCCGTGACTTGCACTGAATCCGAGATCGAGCCCACAGGCAACTGCAGATCTACGTTGACCTGTTCGCCCAAGCGCAACTGGATCCCGTCGCGCTGCAATTTTCCGAAGCCGGTCTTCGACGCCTCCACGCGGTAGCTTCCCGGCGGTAGCGCGAAGAAGTGGTAATCGCCTTCGGCAGCCGATGTGGTGGACAACATCACTTCGGTAGCGACGTTGATCAGATCCACGGTAGCCGCAGACACAGGGAGCCCGCTGCTATCGCTCACCGTGCCGAATAATTCCGCTTTGGTCGATTGAGCCAGCGAAAACGTTGGGAAGAGCGCAGCGACGAGTACGGCATTCCTCAGGCGTGAGGTAAGCATGACAGTGACATGTTAACACGACATACGCTTGTAAGCGCAACTCGGCCCAGGAAGATGTACCGTCACGCGAATAAAGGTCAGTCATTCCCCTTAGGCTGCAAAGAGTTACGGAATATTCCACCGCGCGGCCAATCGTCGCCATAGAAAACTTTGATTGGATTCGGAAACAGTTTGGGCTTAGCATGAAGTTGGGAATGGTAGTGGAAGTTCAACGTTCCTAGCAGTAGATCCCCGCTCGATCTCGCCGTAAGAATCCCGTTCCATTCATGCTTGCGCCTTGATGCCGCGAACACCTCGTCGTTCGCTGCTCGAATCGCTTTTGAATTTTCTGGAGGCTTGCCATGAGAAAGGTATATGCGCCATTCGCGTATCTGTTTTTGACACATTTTCTGATGATGGGAAAGGCCGGTGCTCAAATGCCGCCGATCAGCTCCATCCAGCGTCAGGATTCGTTGCAGCAGGAACGCATGGCGTTCGTCGGTGATCGAATGATTTCGGTGGCGCGATTGCGCCACAAGGTGTTGACAAAAGCGCTTGCGGCACACTCACGCGCATGGAAGCACGCCAGGGCCGGTGCGTGGGAATTGAGCGCGATAGAGTTTCGGAAAGCGATCGCCATTGACCCCGAATACTCGGATGCGCATGGAAATCTGGGCGCCGTATGTATTTTCCTCAACCGGATGGACGAATCCGCCGTCGAGTTGCGCCGTGCGATCGAATTAGATCCCTATTCCAGCGGTCATCGTGCGAACCTCGCGATCGTCTACACGCAGTTGAAGCGCTATAGCGACGCGGAAAAGGAAGCGATGGCCGCCCTCGCGCTCGATTCCTCCAGCGTGCCAGCGCACTATTTGATCGGCGTCCTGCTGGCGAACAAACCCGCGGAGCGCGAGAACGCAATTCCGCACCTGCAATACGCGGCACGGTTTACAGAGGACGGGCGTCAGGCGCTGGCCGAGTTGTATGATCTGTTGGGCCAGCCGGAGCTCGCTCAGGAACAGCAACGCCTGCTTGCGAAAGCAGACGCGTTGAGAAAGGAGGGCTCCACGCACGGACGATAACCATCTAACTGCGGTTTTCAAAGAATGACAAAACTGAATGATGACCTGGAAGGAAAACAGGGCGGCCGCGGTTCGGGTCGCCCTGCCTTACTGTACCTACGCTATTGCGTTGAACGTGTTCCACCAATTTTGCAAAGCCGGCGGAAGTTCACGCCTGTGGTCGACGCGATTTCCTCTACACTAACGCCACGCAACTCGGCGACTTTCTTCGCTGTCTCCGCCACGTACGCAGGTTCGTTCCGCTTGCCGCGCTTGGGCACGGGAGCTAAAAACGGCGCGTCCGTCTCAATCAAGATACGATCGGCCGGAACGATCTTCGCGGCTTCCTGAATCGCGTGGGATTTGGGGAACGTCACAATACCCGCGAAGCTGATGTGAAAGCCCAGCGCAAGCGCCTGTTCTGCTTCCTTCGGCCCTTCCGAAAAGCAATGAATAATGCCGCCGGGGTTGGTCGCCGTCCAATGCTCGGTCAGCAGCGCTAGCGTATCGTCCCAGGCCGTGCGAGTGTGGATGATGATCGGCAGTCCCGCGTCGCGCGCGATCCGCATCTGTTCGACGAAAACACTCCGCTGGACATCGCGAGGCGAGTGGTCATAGTGATAATCCAGCCCCATTTCGCCGAACGCCACCACTTTGGGATGCTTCACCAGCTCGGCCAGACGGGTATACGTTTCCGCAGTCGCGTTCGCGGCATCATGCGGATGCACACCAATGCTTGCGTAGATGGCCGCGTACTTATCGGCGAGCCGGATGCCCGCTTCGAGATCCGGCGGCCCGTCGCCTGAGCCAATCGCCAACATTTGTTCAAGGCCCGCCGCGAACGCGCGTTCAATGACAGCCTCGCGGTCCGCATCAAATTGCGGATTATCGAGATGGCAATGGGAATCGATCAATTTCATGGTTCAGCGTAGGGCGTTCCACGTGGGGCGGATTGGAAATCCGCGCGGGATTGGCAATCCCGCTTCGTAACGCAGACCAAAAGCCGCAGCGGACCGAGTGCCACTCCGCCGCGGATTTCCAATCCGCCCCACCATCTGCTACTTCAATCTCGCGCCCACCGGCACATCTTCAAGGAACCCTGCCAGCACCGGCAACCCACCTTCGAGTGATGCCGCGACAATCATTCCTTGCGATTCAATTCCGCGCAGTTTGCGTGGAGCCAGGTTCGACACGATTACAACCTTGCGCCCGACCAGAGCTTCCGGCTTATAGGCCAGCGCGATGCCCGCGACGATGCTGCGGGGTTCGGCCTCGCCGATATCGACGTGCAGGTGCAGAAGCTTGTCTGCGCCTTTGACCGGCGCGGCGTCCATGACGATCCCGACGCGCAGGTCCACCTTCGCGAAATCGTCAATCGTAATCACGCCCGAGTCGTCCGCCACCGGAGCCGCAGCTTTCGCTGCCTCCGCCGGGGCGGGCACTGCGGGCTTCTTGCCGAGCAATTCCAGCTGTCGAGCCACGTCTTCTTCTTCCAATTTCCGCATCTGCTCGATGCAGACCTTCGCGTCCGCACGCGGGAACACGCCTTCCACCACGCCCAGACGCTGGCCCGGCTTCAAATGGCCCCAATGCAGGTCGGACTGTCGGATGTCTTCGATGGGCGTGGTGAAGCCAAGCTGCTTCCAGATTTTCGCCGTCGAATCGGGAATCACGGGATAGAGCAGCGCCGTCACCAACCGCAGGCTTTCGGCAGCCGTGTAGAGGACCTCATCCAGCGCCTTCTCATGCCCGGCTTTCGCCAGTTTCCAGGGGGCGCGCTCGACGATGTATTTGTCCACGGCGCCGATCAGGGCGCCGATGGCTTCGATCGCTTTGGAGAATTCGAATTTCTCATAGGCTTCGATTGCCGAGCCGATGAACTCGCGGGAACCTTCGGCGATCTGCTGGTCGGAGGTGCCATCCGGAATTCTGCCTTCGCGGTACTGGTTGATCATCGCGAGCGTGCGGCTCGCCAGATTGCCCAGGCCGTTGGCGAGGTCCGAGTTGTAGCGGCCCACCAGCGCGTCATAGCTGAAGCTGCCGTCCTGGCCGAAGACGACTTCGCGGAGCAGGAAGTAGCGAAGGGCGTCGGCGCCCAGAACCTTCTGGATCGGTGTGGCCCGGACGATATTGCCGCGCGACTTGCTCATCTTGTCGTTCTCAAAAAGCAGCCAGCCGTGGGCGAAGATGTGCTTCGGCAGGGGCAAACCCGCCGCCATCAGGAACGCCGGCCAGTAGACGGCGTGGAAGCGAACGATCTCCTTGCCGATCAGGTGCAGGTCGGCCGGCCACAGATGCTCGCCCGCAACAGCGCTCATATAGGTGGTCAGTGCATCGAACCAGACGTAAAAAACGTGCTTGGCGTCGGTGGAATCCGGCTGCTGGGGAACGGGAATGCCCCACTTGATGGTTGTGCGGCTAATCGAAAGATCCTGAAGGCCTTTTTTGACGAACGCCAGCACTTCATTGCGGCGCGTTTCGGGCAGGATGAAGTCCGGGTGCTTGTCGTACAGTTCGAGGAGCTTGTCTTGAAACGCCGAGAGCTTGAAGTAGTAGTTTTCCTCGGAGACGGTTTCCGTTGGACGGCCGCAATCGGGGCACGGGTCGCCGGGCTTGGCGTCGTTTACATAAAGCTCATCAAATACACAATATTGTCCGGTGTAAGTGCCTTTGTACACATGGCCATTCTTGAGGCAGCGCTCGAACAATTCCTGCACGGCGGCGCGGTGGGAATCGGACGTGGTGCGCTGGAAACGGTCGATCTTTAGACCCAGAATCTCCCACTGCTGGCGAAATTCATTGGAGATGACGTCCGTAAATTCCTTCGGCGTCTTTCCCGCGGCAGCGGCGGCGCGTTCGATTTTCTGACCATGCTCGTCGGTGCCGGTGGTCAGGATCACGTCGTAGCCCTGCATCGTCTTCAGCCGCTTGATGGTGTCGGCGGCGATGGTCGTGTAGGCGTGCCCAATATGCGGGGCGGCGTTGACGTAGTAGATGGGCGTAGTGAAATAGTATTTCATTCTTGAACTGTTGTCCCGATATCGTTGTTATAAAGCGGTTTGTGAACCGCGTACCTGTGCCGCATAGGCTTCTTGGGCTGCGGCCAAAACCTTGGGTAGCGGCGTCCCGGTTCGCGCGGCGGCGGCCCGGCAGTCGTCGTACTCCGGAGCAAAGGAACCGTGCCCGGAGACCTTCACTCGAATCTTGCCATAAGCCGTATCCACCTCGACAATGTGGCGCTCTTCCACTCTGCGTTCAGCAGGATAGATACGTAAACCTAAAGTAGAAGTTTCGGCGAAGATAATGTCAGCAAGTTGTTCTTGCAGCTCCGGTTTCGTGATCACGCGGAGTAGCGATCCCGGCCGGTTCTTCTTCATCTGCAAGGGTGATAGAGACGCGTCCAGCGCTCCGGCTTCGAGCAGACGTTCCAGCGCATAACCCAACACCTGGGGGCTGGAGTCGTCAATATTAGCTTCGATGACACTCACTAACGTCGATTCAACGGCGGCTGTCTTCTCGCCGACCAGAACGCGAAGCACGTTGGGCTGATCCTTGAAATCCTTGTCACCGGCGCCGTAGCCGATGGTGGAAATCGTCATGGCGGGCACGGGGCCAAATTTTGCGGAAAGCGTCGTGGCCAGCGCCGCGCCGGTGGGCGTGGTGAGCTCGACTGCGGGTCCGCGGGAGTAGATTGGTTTGCCCTCCAGGAGCGCCGCGGTTGCGGGAGCGGGAACCGGGAGCATGCCGTGCTCCGTCATCACCGTACCGCTGCCGACGTTAATCTGGGAGGTTTGGACTTCGTCGATGTCCAGGAGGTCGAGCGCGATGCAGGCGCCGACGATATCGGCAATGGAGTCGATGGCGCCTACTTCGTGGAAGTGGACCTTATCAATGCTGACGCCGTGGACGCGGGCTTCGGCCTCGCCCAAGCGGCGGAACACATTCGAAGCGTTTTGTTTGGCCCGGTCAGAGATCGGGGCCCGGTCGATCATGCTGAGGATCGGTTTCAGGTGCCGGTGCGGGTGACCGTGCTGCTCAAAATGAACGTGGAACTTGGAGGCGGTGACGCCGCCGCGCTTGGTCTTTTCTACTTCGTAACGCCCGCCGATTTCGAGGCTATTCAGCGCGTCAATCAGACGATCAGCGGACGCACCGGCGTCGATCAATGCGCCGACGGTCATGTCTCCGCTAATGCCCGAAAAAGCGTCGAAGTAAGCGAGCTTCACTCTTTGATTATAGGTTGAGCGTGGTTGGAAGTGCCTGTTTTGTTTGAGGATCGAGCCGGGGCGGAGGCCCCTGCGCCGCCCTGAAGGGCCGCCCCACGACCTATTTCATGTGGCTGGTGTCTTTTTCGTTTTCGCAGTAGGTTTCGATCAGGTCGGTATCGGGCAGCATGTGGACGGGAACCTTCACGCGCCACGGTTTGACGTAGGCTTTGGGGTCCTCGATGGTGATGTCCATTTCCAGGTGGCCGAAGTCCTTGCGGGTGAAACGTTCGATCACTTTGCCTTCTTCGGTCTGCGGGTGGCCTTTGCCAGTGTCCACCCACGTCTTTCCGTTGAAGCCGGCGGTTTCGATCACCAGCGTGTCGCCCTCCCAGTGACCGACGGAGTAGCCAAGCCAGCTCGGTTGCGGGTCCTTGGGAAGAGGGCGGCCATCCATGAAGACCTGGCGGAATGTGGAGTTGGACGAGGTCTCATACAGCATGATGATCAGCTTCGGCGTCTGCACGATTTTGAACGGGTGAATCATAGTGTTCGACAGGTTCATGCGGGGCACGCCCGGTGGCATGCATTGCACCATCAGGTCGCCCGAGTGGAGGCT
>JBEBFS010000052.1:0-32058 GCA_040081855.1 Bryobacteraceae bacterium
TCATGAGCGTTATGCTGGGCCTGTCGCTGTTGCTGGGCGTTGCCACCGTGTCGTCCGCGCAGGAAGATGGCAAGAAGAAGGAAGGCAAGAAAAAGGGCGGCGAAAAGAAGGAAATCCGCTAGTTTTCTTTGGCCTCAACTTTTGAGGTTTCTTACCGCGCTTTGTCCCGTCCTGGTTGACGCGACAGGCGCGGTAATTGTTTTTGGGCGGTTCCTCCACCCTTCCTTCCGGTTTATCAGGGCTTTCTTGCGGCCATCCCTAATCGACAATCAGCCGGTAGCCCACGCCTGGTTCCGTCTGCAGGTGCTTGGGGCGGGCTGGGTCGCGTTCCAACTTCCTTCTCAGTTGGGCGACGTAGACGCGCAGGTACTGTGCCTGTTCGGTATGCTGCGGCCCCCAAACCTCGTTCAAAAGTTGCCGTTGCGTTACCACCTTACCGGCGTGCTGGATCAGCACTTGCAATAACCGGTATTCGTTCGGCGTCAAGTGCACGTCGTTTCCGGCAATTCTGACGACCCGGCCCTGCAGATCCACCTCTATCTCGCCGAAGCGGAAGTTTTCGCCTGCGCTTACGCCCGCCTGGGGAAGCGCCCGGCGCATGGCCGCGCGCATGCGGGCAAGAAGTTCCCCGACGCTGAACGGCTTGGCGACGTAATCGTCGGCTCCGCGGTCCAAGGCTTCGATTTTGTCGCGCTCCTGGCCACGGGCGGAAACAACGACAATGGGCATCTGGCTCCAGCCGCGAATCTCGCGGATCACGTCCATGCCGCTGCCGTCGGGCAGGCCAAGATCGAGGAGCACAAGGTCGGGATGCCGCGCGGCCGCCTGTGCGATGCCTTCCGCGGCGGTCAATGCCTCATGGAAGCGGTAGCCTTCGGCCTCGAGCGTCGCTCGCAGGAAACGGCGGATTTGCGGATCGTCTTCCACAATCAAAATCTGCGGTTTCACGAATTTCCTTCCACGGGCAGTGATATGCGGAACACGGCGCCGCCGCCTGCTCGGTTGGCAGCGGTGATGGTCCCCTTGTGCGCTTCGATGATGGCTTTACAGATAGGCAGCCCCAGTCCGGCGCCACGAATCGCGCGGCCGGCCGGCGATTGCGCCCTCGCCTGTGAGGAGCCATTTGTTCCCCGGTAAAATTTTTCAAAGATACGCGCTTCCTCACCCGGGGCGAAGCCAGAGCCGCTATCGCTGACTGCAATCTCCAGCGCCTGGTTGACTCTCCGCGCAGCGATCTCAATCGGGCTGCCTCCCGGTGTGTATTTCAGGGCGTTTTCGAGCAAGTTCGTCAACACCTGCCCAATCAACACGTCGTCCACGCTCACCAGCGGTAAATCATCCGGAAAGCTGGTGATCACATCGCGCCCGGCGAGTTGCGGCTCCAGGCGTTGCAGCGCAGCGCCGGCGATTTCCTCGATGGGACACAGATCGCGGCGGAGTTGGATGCCGGATTCGAGGCGCGTCATATCCAGAATATTGCCCACCAGCCGGCCCAATCGTTCGGCTTCGTCGGAGATGCTGTCCAGCAGTTCCGCGCTTACTTCTTGCGAAAGCTTCGCCCCCTGCGAGCGCAGTGTGGTCGCCGCGCCCTGAATCGTCGCCAGCGGCGTGCGGACGTCGTGGGAGACAGCGCTAAGCAAAGAGCTGCGCATCTCCTCCGTCTGAGCGCGCAAACGCGCGGATTCGGCGGCGTTCTGGCTTTGGATGCGTTCGATTGCCGCGGCGGTTTGGCTTGCGAACATACCGAGCAGATGCGGTTCGGGCAGCCGGTTGCGCGACGGGCTATTGCCCGAATTGGGCACCACGGCCATCACGCCGACGACGCTGTTTACGCCTTTGAGAGGCATATACTGCGCCTTCGATTCCGAGTAATGCGCGGTTCCGTATCCTGCCTTGCGCGCGGTTTCGAAGCACCATTGCGCGGCGGGTTCCTCGGAACTGGCCACTAACAGCATCTCCGTTGTGCGCTTGCGGAAAGATATGCGCCTGTCTTCAGGCAGGAAGATCGCAACTTTCGCGTCGAAGACTTCCTCGGCCACTTCGGTTGCCGCAACGGCGGCATCGAAGGCTCGCGTGTGCGGAGCCAATTGGGAAGAGAGCCGATAAAGCGCCTTCGTCCGGGCCTCTCCTTCCGCCGCTCGCAAGCTATTCGCTCGGATTCGTGCGGTGAGGGAGCTAATCACCAACGCAACGATCAGCATCACTGCGAACGTGATCACATATTCGTACTCTTCAACGACAAACGTGTAATACGGCGGGACGCAAAAAAAGTCGAATGCCGCAACACTCAGAAATGACGTCACCACTGCGACCGGACGCCCGCTCCGCGCGGCTACGATGACCACCGCGAGCAAGAACACCATCGCCAGATTGGTAGCGGCCAGATGCGGGCGTAGCAACAAAGACAGGACGCACGCCGCGCCGACGTAGCCTACCGCGCGCGCATAATCCTGCCAGGCGTCAGCGCCGGAGACCTCGGACGCAAGGCGGCCTTGCGCATCGGAGCCGTCTCGATGTTCGCCTGCCTCCACGATCCTATTATGGCCACCGGGCAATGCGAGCGCCGCCCTCATGCATCCGCGGGTCGATCGGCGTGGTGTCGGACGACGTCCTCGAGTTCATCGAGGATTTCCGAGCCGCGAACGGTGCTCAGGTCCTTTTCGAGACGATCGAGGGCCAGCCCGACCACATCGCGATGATGGAGCCGTGAGCCAATGCCTGGGTGCTTCGTCAGGCGCAGCCACAGATTGTGCACCAGTTCCAAGTCCTCCGGCCACAGGCGCGGCGGATGCGGACCCAGGTTCACATACGTCGACGGGCGGTCTGGATGAATCACTTCGAGAGAGAACGGATGCCGCGGCGCGGGCTGGCGCTCCCATGCCTGGCCGATTCTGTGAGCCAGTTCCTCGGATGCCATGCGCGCGGAAACGCCAACGACAAGCTTTGAAGCGCGCAGGTTGGCCGCCGTCTGCACCATCGCTTCAAAGGCGTCAAGCGCGGGAACCACGAGAAGCTCCACTGTTTTGCCCTGCTTCTCGGCCATCGACACGACGCTTGTGAATAGTTCCTGCTCGTAGTGAGCGAAGATCTGGTCGTCGCGCAGATCGTATTCGCCAGCGCCTGTCGAGAGCTGCCGGACCGTCATCACGACGATGTCGTTGCGCCGAAGATTTGTTTTCGCGAGAGTGCGCTGCAGGTGATACATGCGCTGATAATCGCGCACAGCCACAAGTACGCAGCCCGCGTGGGCATGTATGGTTCCCGAAGAGATCTGCGGCTGATGCTCCAGGTTAAACTTCTCCAAATCGGATTTAACGCCGTGCTGCTTCCTGGCATTGATCTTTTCCGAAATAAGAAACAGCCCATAAAGCAGCACCGTGAACGTGACGCCGTAAATCGTCGCAATGCGTTTCGAGAAGAGATTCGCGATGGCCACCAGGAAGAGGATGGCCGTGGTGAGACCGAGCGCGATCGGTATCTCGCGGCCCGCGATGCGCACGTTCCAGCCCATCTTGTATTCCTGATCGTGTCTTTGATAGCGCAGCACCAGCACGCCCAACGATTTCAGCGCGAAGCTCCACACCACACCGAACGCGTAGGCTTCGCCCAGCAGGAAAACGTCGCCGCGGCTGGCGAGAATCGTCAGAATTTGCAACAGCGCCATCGTGTTCAGAATGCGGTAGGTCGTACCAAACCGTTTGTGCGGCTTGCGGAACCAGTCGATAAGCACGCCATCTTCCGCCACACGGTTGAGCACGCCGTTCACACCGATTAACGATGTGTTCACCGCGCCCGCCAGAATCATCACGCCCACAATGACGACGAAAACATGAAAGCCCAACTTTAAAATTTCAGGCCCGGCAAAATTCATCACCAGGCCGCCGATCATGTTGTCGTAATACTGGCTGCGCGTCGCATCGGGAATGATCATTACCGCTAGCAGCGAGATGAATCCAGTGGAAACCACCGCATACGTGCAAACGATATTCCCGGTGATCTTCAGGTTTTTTAACTTCGGTGAAGCCACTTCGCGATACACCTGCGCGAGCGTTTCAAAGCCGCTCATGGCGAGCAGCGAATGTCCCAGCGCGACCAGGAACACGACGAACGAAATCTGAGTCCAGAACGTGCCGTCCAACCATCCCCATGACTCATGCGCCAGATGCAGATTGGAAGGCGTCGGTAACGGCGGCAATTCCGCGTGGCCTCGCAGCAGCAAGGTGATGGGCGCCCAGATCAACAGAATCACCACCATTACGGTTGTGATTTGCATGATGCGGAATGCTTTGTGGCTTGATTCGGGAACGCCCTTGATGTTGCTCCACCAGAAGTAGCCAGTGACCGCGATGCTGAAGAATACCGAGAACGCATTTGGATCCGATTTCCAGGAGATGTGCATCGACTCCGTGAGTTCGTTGAGCAGCCGTCCCAGATACTGTCCGGCGGCGACCGCGCTAATGGGGCCGGTCAGGATGTAATCGACCACTAGCGACGATACGGAAAGCTTCGCCACCGTGGGGCCGATGCTATCGCGCACCACCACGTACACGCCGCCGCGCACGAACATCGAGCAGCTTTCCATGTACACCGAGCGCACGGCGTAACTGAAAAGCATCACCCCCAACACAAGCCACGGCGCGGGCTTGCCGATGGCCTGTTCGGTGATGCCGCCGATGTAAAACATCGTCGAGGCGAGATCGTTGAGAACGATGGCCGAAGCCTGCCAGAAGGAAATAAACGTCAAGGCGACCGTAGTCGCCACCACCACCTTTGTGGTGTTTCCGGTTGGCGCACCGGCGGGTTTTGGAGAAGCAGGTTCTGAAATTTGCATGGTTATCCGTCAATACCGGGACATCGTTGCGGAACGCGCACAAGTAGCACCCGGTGTCCATCTCGGGTCAACTGCCGCGCCAGTCTTTCTTCCGATGTGCGCCACCACCGGCGTTTCGTTCCCATGACGACCAGCGACTCAGGCTTCAAGGCTTCGCGGAGAGTTTCGGCGCGATCGCGGCACAGGTAGAGCGTTGCCGAGGTGCCGGTGAACTGCCGGTCCCATAAATCGTCGAGGACTTGCTCTTTAAGAATCCGCGCAACCAGTTCGACGGGGACTGGTGGCGATTTGAGCGGCAGCGGATAAGGAACCACCTGGGCGAAATGCGCGACAAGCTTCGCATGCATTCCGCTCGCAAGATTCGCGGCGACATCCACCAGGCTGTGGGCGTCGTCTAAGCGGTTCAAAAGGATTTGGATTTCGAGCGGCGAGTCCGGCGTTCCCTCGCGCGGCGTGGTGGAACCGGCCAAATCGACCGGATCGAAAGCACCCGCACGGGAGGGAAGGGATCTCACAACCCCAGCCTAAGGAAACGCGTGTGAAAGCCGCGTTAAGAAAGGGGCGGAGCGTATAAAGAAAGTATAAAAATGGGGCTTACTTCGCGGTCTTGCGCTGCATGGCTTCAGGAACCCGCTGGGTGTCCAGTTGCCCAACCAGCAGGTTCCATTCGAGTGGAACGTTCTTCGGCAGGTAGCATTCGCGGTCGTCGCACGCCTGATAGCGGAAAGAGCCTTGCACCTTGACCATGCGATCCGCAGTCATCACCGGGGCCGTTTCCGCGTCCAGGCCAATGGCGATATCGCGGGTGACGCGGAATCCTTTGCTGTAAACCGGCACGGTTTCCTTGATCGCGGGAAGATTCAGCATTTGCGATTTCGGATATACAGCGGGGAAGGAGATCCACGCTTTCGATTCCGGCATGTTCCACTGAATCGGGTCGTAACGCTCCACCCCAGGTGCGTATAAATGCATCTTCGCTTTCGGCTCCACATCCACAATGAGCGTGATGCGGCGGCCTGGTGTAACGGTGGATTCGCTGGCCGAATACGTCAACTTTACCTGGGCATTTTCCACCGTGTTCTTCAGAACGCCAGTGGAGGTGAATTCGCGCGTCAGAATGCTGGCGGCGGAAAAACGCTCCCGGTAATCGTCGTCGAAATACTTGGCGGTGATGACGCCTTTTTCGTTGATCACGTACGTGCCGGGGAAAGGGATTCCTTCATAGCGGGTCCCTTTCTCGCCATTAGGGTTGAGAATGTCGAACGCTTTGATGACTTTGGACTCGGGATCGGAAAGCAGCGTGTACTGAACGCCCACGCGCGCGGCGAAGGTCTTGAGAATGTCCGCGCTGTCATACGTCAACGCGACCACGTTAATTCCCTTTTTGCGGAAGCCTTCCACCTGCGTATTGAGATCGGCCAATTGCGTTTTGCAGTACGGGCACCAATCGGCCGATCGCGAGAAGCTGAGCAGGAGTCCTTTCGGCCCTTTCAGATTCGCGAAGTTGCGCACTTTGCCGTCCAGGTCCACGGCTTCGAACGCAGGAATGTGCGCGCCAATTGCGGGGCCGGTTTTGGAGTTCGTCGATTGCTCGTTGAGCGGGCGGAGGCGCGGGCGTGCGTCCTGCGCGATGGTGAGCGCCGAGGCTGCCGTGACAAAAGCAAAAATGAACGGCGCGATTCTCATGATTTGGCCTCCGTCGGGTGCAATGTGTTGCGATCCGTGTATCTTTCATTGTGGCATCCGCGTGGCATCCGTCAAATGATGTGAAGCGGCGCACCGCGGCGCGGCGGAAAATCGTGCCGAGGCGTATAATCGTCGGCAGACGGGGAGGTGCCAATGCGCACATGCAACTTTGCTCGGGTCGCGCCACCGGCGTTCTTTATGTTCGCCGTCGTGGCCCTCGGCGTCGCACAGCAAATGCCTCAGGCTGGCGGAAGCATTGGAACGTCCACCGGCGTGGGGAATAACCGCACCACACGACCGTCGATTGGCGATACCGATTCGAATTTTCCTTCGCAGCGGCCCATTTTTCTTTCCGGCAAAGTGGTGCTCGACGACGGCACCGCGCCACTGGAGCCCATCAAGATCCAGCGCCTTTGCGGCGCGGGTGCAAGGACGGAAGGTTTCACCGACCGCAAAGGCCACTTCAGCTTTGAGATTGGCCGGAATCAGGAATTTCAGGACGCCAGCGAAAATCCGCTGGATGCGCAGGGCGTCCCGGGCTTCGGCTCCCAGCGGGGGCTGAGCGGAATGAACGGCCGCAATCCGACGGAGCGCTCGCTGTTCGGATGTGAGATCCGCGCGGCGCTGCCGGGTTTTCGTTCCGATGCAGTGCCGCTTGCGAACATTCACTATCTGGACAACCCGGATATCGGAACCATCGTATTGCACCGTGTGGCGAAAGTGGACGGGCTCACTGTGAGCGCGACGCTCGCTCTTGCACCTAAGGACGCCAAAAAGGCATACGAAAAAGGGCAGGAGTTATTGAGCAAGCGCAACTCGGAGGAAGCCATCAAGTACTTTCAAAAAGCGGTGGACGTCTATCCGCGTCATGCGGCCGCCTGGTTTGAGCTGGGGAAAATAAAAGAGGGGCGGGATCTTCTCGAGGAAGCGCGGAAATCGTACCAACAGTCGGTAACCGCGGATTCAAAGTTCATACCGCCGCATCAGCGTTTGGCCGGGATGGCCGCCAACGAAAAGAAGTGGCAAGAGGTGGCGGATCACACAAATGAAATCCTGAAACTGAACCCGTTGGATTATCCGGACATGTACTACATGAGCGGCGTCGCGCAGTTCGAACTGCAGCATTACGATTTGGCGGAAAAACACATCCGCGAGGCGATCCGGCTGGATTCCACCAAAAAAATGATGCGCGCGTATTACGTGCTGGGCCTGGCGCTTGCGCAGCAGCAGAAGTTCACCGAGGCGGCACAATCGCTGCGGACGTTCTTAGATGGAGCCGGGGAAATACCCGACGGCAACGTTGTGCGCGGACAGTTGGCGCAAGTGGAAGAGTTCGCACAACAAAAATCCGCCGGGAGCCCCACCGCAACGGCGGCGCAGTAACGAGGCACCCCATTCGCATTCCAAGGAAATATTTTCGCGCGGTGGTTGGGCTGATGCTCGTGTGTCTTTTCTCGACACCGCTGTTTCCGGCCGACGGCAATCTGTCCCGCGCTCGTCTCAAGTTGGACGCTCTTGAGGCCCGCCGAATTCAGCCGGGCTTCCGCGTTACGTTCACTGAGGCGGAGGTGAACGCCTGGGCCGCCGATCAGGCTGCGCGCAAGTACGGCGGTATCACCGGGACACGCATCGCCCTTGGCGCCGGAACAGTGAGCGCCTCGGCCATGATGGATTTCATTCGCCTTCGCCGCGCGGAGGGCATCGAAACAATTCCGGCGCTCGCACAACTGCTCGAAGGAAAACGTCCGGCCCGCCTCGATCTCAGCGTTCAATCGAGCGGCGGTTACGCCACCGTATCGCCCACTCGTCTGGAAATATCGGGCGTGGCGCTCACTGGCGGTGCGCTCGACTTTCTGATAGGGAAATTCGTGCTGCCTCTTTTTCCCGATACCGAAGTGAACCGCCCCTTCGAATTGCGTGAAGGAATTGAGCGCATCGAAGTCGTCCCGGGAGCGCTGCGCGTCGTCATGAAGCGCTGACGGCTAAAACTCGATGCGGTCCATCAAGTTATTCAGGTCCGCTTCGAGTACCGCCTTCATCTTGCGCAGATCCGCTTGACGGTCGCGCAGCGTCGCCAGTCGCGTTTCCGTCGTCGCCAGTTGACCCGCGTACTGCTGCACCTGCTGTTGCTGGCCGCTGATGCGGTTCAGGCTTTCCATGTTGTTGCGGATGCGGCTCTGGTCCTGTGCCAGCACTTCGATATCTTTCTCCGCCTGCTGCAGAGCTGCGTTGTTTACCGCAACCTCGCGTTTCTTTGCCGCAATCTGTTCCAGTTGCTTCCGCGCGGCCTCGGTTAGGACCTTGTTCTGCACGTAGCTCGCGAGCACATCGGGTGTCATGTTGCTGACGGCGGTGGATTGATCGAAGACGCGCTCTTCGCGGACCGCGAATTTGTCGGTGATCGAAGCGGCCAGTTTCACCTCAAAACGATAAGCGTCGGCGGTTGTCTCCAGCGGCTTCTGCTCCGTCAATTTGTACCCCGGCCGTTGTGGATGTTCAATGATCAGCGTCTTCGCTTTCGCATCGGCATTCTTGATCGTGTACGTCTTTGTTTCGGCAACGGCCGATTTCGTCGTGAGGATGCCGCGGCGGAAGTGAATTTCACGCACCACTGCCTGTGCCGAATCGAACGCCGTGGTGACGCGTGTGCCCAGATCGACGCCGTAGCTGATTAGTCGCTTGTCGCCCATCGGCAGAGTTTCCACCAGAGCTTCGCCTGCGTACGCACCTGCGTCGTACACCGTGATGGGACCTCCGTCGAGGGTCTTGCCGGAATTATTCGTCAGCTCCGCGGCGTCCCGTGGATTCAATCCGTAACCTTCCTGATAGACCAACAGTTTTCGTCCACCAATCTTTTGCTGGAGGAAGGGGATCATCGCCGACTCACCCTGCTTCACGGTTACGGGCGAAGCAAACGCGTATTCGAACAACTCACCTGCTTGCCTGGTGTCTGCCGCAGCGGCGATCGAGGACGGCGCAACCATAGCCATTTGACCGACCGTTTTCCCTGCCGAGGCAAACATCTCCCTGCGCGCGCCCTCCATCGCCATATCTTTCGCCATGGCTGGGGCGGCGAGTGCGGCGGGCGCGGCTGCTCTGTTCTCCGCCGTCTCAAACCCACCTTGATACACCACCGGCGCTGCAGCTTGATTTTCCGCCAGTTCACCGACCGGCCGATTCACATAGCGCGGTTCATACAACTGGGAGATAAACGACACCGGCTTCCCGGAAATCACCGAGAGCTTCACGTTGCTCCAGTCTTCGCCCGAGGTGTTATCCACAATGGCCCAACCTTCGAGCGTCGGTTCGCCCTGCGGATTGAAGATCAGGCGATAGCTCGACTTCCAAACCGCCGAGGGCGTCATGTACCCGGCGACTACTTCGCGCGCGCTGGCCGCGCTGCCGTCAATGTAGACGCTGCGCCGGTCTCGTGAGCGGGATTGATTCAGCGCGCCCAGATAATTTTTCAGCTGGTTCTGCAGCTTCGGATCGCCTAACCGGATCGCGCTCGCCGCCGCCAGGTCGAACGTTCGCAGTTCGCCCGAATCCAGCAAAAGCACCACTACTTCTTTCGCCGGCTCTTTGTCGCTTCCACCAACCATGCGTCCGCTCAGAACCGTTCCCGAAACCGTTTCCGCCGCCATTTTCATTTCAATTTGCGCGCCTTTGACGGAATCGAGGAACGTTGCCAGCGACACTTGGCCCGCGATTCGGAACGGATACTCTTCCAGGCGCTTCTCTAACGGATCGCTCGAATCGTAACGGATTCCGTTGATTTTGCCGCCGCTGCGATCGGTGATCGTCAGAGATTTCAGAACGTCATTCATGTCGCCCGGCTTGAAATCCAGCCGGATTGTGTCGCCGGGTTTTAGCTCGCCAGCCCGCTGAAAATGAGCTACCCCGTGCTTGTAAAGAGTGACTTCGCGAATGGGTAAATCGGCCGCAGTCGCAATCGCCGCTCCAACCAGCAAGGGCAGGATCCTGCGGGGCCAAACGTGGGCTGACATGACGTTTCCTCCTGTGGCTTTCGCCTATTCTATTCTGACGCCCCGCGAAGCAATTAGTTCCTCACTAGGGTTGTTTTGGCGCGGCATTTCCGGTTGACAGCCCTTCGCATCTAGCGCCAAACTCGTATTTAAAGTATCCTGACCAGAGAGGCGAAACATTTGATACGAAAATTGTTTGTTTCCGCGTTACTGTGTGTTGCCGTGGCGAATGCTCAGGGGAATGTCGGGCGCTATCTTGGACCAGGTGTTCTCCGCAGAGGCGTCGGCGACATCGGATCGCGCGGAGGCGAGCAGTTGGACCTTCGTTTTTACCTTGGCGCGAACGGAGTTGTGGACACCGGGTATCAAAGCCTTGCGACCGATAGCAGTGGAAATCTGGTCAATCCAGGCGCCTTGGTCGGCGTCCGGCTGGTGGGAGGCGTCTATGGTGTTCACGAGTGGAAGCGCGCGCAACTCGGTATCGATTACACGGGTGATGTGCGCCATTATGTCGGGGATTCCAAGTACGATAACTCCAGCCACTCGCTTCGCACCGGCTACACTTTCCGCCCCAATAACCGTTGGATCTTCGACGTGCGCGGAGGCGCTGCGGAATACACACGCGCTTACTTCGCGGGTGTGAGCGATACAGGGGACCCAACCCTGGTAGCCGCAGCCAACCTCACCGATTCCCGCTATTACGGAATAAGCTCGGAATCGACAGTCACCTACCAGATGAGCGCGCGGAATTCGGTCACCTTTGGCGGAGGCATACGTTACCAGCAACTCAAGGCGCTGACCAGTTCCCGGACGCTCGGATACAATGCCATTGGTGGCTGGTCGCGGCGCATAACTGCCCAAACCACAATCGGCGTCGACTATTCTTTCAACCATGACGCCGCCCGTGATAATTCATTCTCCTCCAACTCGCATTCGGTGGGCGCCCGGTACGGTATTCAATTCGGTCCAGCGTGGCAGCTCAATCTCACGGGCGGAGTATTCATCGCCGACATCGACCGGAACGTGGCGCTTGAATTGGACCCTGCGCTTGCGGAGATTTTCGGAACCAAAACGCTGATTATCCCCAGCCACCTGCGGAAGACGGGCCCTTCGGGCTCGATTTCCTTAATTCGCCACGTGAAGGGCTCCAGTTTTGGACTTTCCGCCAGCCGCTCGGTTGCTAGCGGAGCCGGCAGCTATACAACGTCCACCAGCGAAAACGGCAGCATCAGCTACCGCTACCAGGCCCCGCGCAAATGGGCTGGTTGGATCATACTCTCCGAGTACCGGACTACGGCGATCGGATCATCTTACGGCAGATACAGCGCCACGCAGTTGGGCTCAGGCTTCAGCTATGAGCTGTGGCCGAGCCTCCACCTGGTAGGCTCCTACGACATTCGCCACCTGAATGTTGTGTTCACCGGGTACTCGCGGAATCCATCTTCTGCGTCCATCGGCCTTGATTTCAGCCCCGGCACCATCCCGTTGTCGTTCCGATAACCGTATGAACTCTGCCCGGCTGCTGCTAGTGGATGACGAGCCGGCTCTTGGGGATCTGCTCAAGCGGTTCCTGGAGCGCCACGGCTACGCTGTGGATACTTTCCGCGACGCTGAAAGCGCGCTGCTGGCACTGACGCAAGATCCCGCCCGCTATGCGCTTTTGATCACCGATCTCACGCTGCCCGGAATGAGCGGCGAAGAACTCGTCGTGAAAGTTCGTGAGCAAACACCAACGCTGCCCGCCATCATTGCCAGCGGCTATCCTTACCTGCCGCAGTGGGAACGCGTGGTGTTCGTGCAAAAGCCGTTCCTGCCGAAGATGCTTTCCGAAGAGATCGAGCAGCTATTGAAAGGCCGTTCCGCTTAAATTATCCCAGCGGTTAACAGGAGCCGCCTAGTTGCGCCCGCACATTCCCGGCATGCCGCACATCCCGGAACCGCACGCGGGCGTCCCGCTCTGCTTTGAGGAACCGTTGGCGTGGGCCGCAAAGGTGGAAAGCTGCTCCGTGATGTAGCTTTCGCCGCAAGACGGGCACTCGACGCCGGATGTCTCGCCGGCCCGGCGCAGCAACTTCTCGAACTTCGTCCCGCAATCGTCGCACTGGAATTCGAAAATAGGCATGGGTTACTCCAATAACGCTAACGCTATTTTATCAACCCATTGCTGCACTTCGCCCGCCGGGGCCGCAAAGTTGTTGACGAGGATGGAAAACGCCATCGAACCTTGCGAGCCTTTGGCGTAGCCCGAAAGCGCGATCGCGCGATTCAACGTGCCTGTTTTTGCCCAAACCCCACGGCCCTCCGATACGCAGCACAAGCGGTGATCGAGCGTACCCTCCGCCCCGCCAGCCGGAAGCAGGTTGATCCACGAATCGCCATGCGCCTGATATTGCTGCTGTAGCGTTCGGGCAAGCAACTGCGGCGACACCAGATCATTGCGCGCCAACCCTGAGCCGTCTTCCGTGCGCCACTCGCTGGGATCTCCGCCACGGTCTTTGAGAAACGCCGTTAGCGCTTTCACGCCCGCCTCGTTCGTGGCTTCGTTGTGCGCGACTCGCGCCGATTCGCGCAACAAAAGTTCGGCGTGCAAATTCTGGCTCACCTTCAACATTGCGCTAATAATCTGCTCAAGCGGCGGCGAGACGCGTGAGGCTACTTCTTTGCCCACGGGAGCCGCATGGGCTTCTCCCATCATGCGATGCCGAACCATCGGGCGCCCGCGCACCGCAATCCCCCGTCGGGTCAACGCATCGTACAGTGCCGTGGCTGCATACGCGGCCGGATCGGCCACAGGCAGCTCCAATACCGCGCCCACGCTGTTCGCCGGTATGGTGCCCGATAAAATCCATTCGTTCGCCGAAACCCTCTGCTGCACCACGCTCGCGCGGCCGTCTGCGGGGCCCGTCCGCACTCTGTTTGTCAGTGTGAAGTATGCGAACGATTGCGTCAGTCGCGCGGCGTCGCGCGTTCTCTCCCCAGGCGTGACCGCAATCTCCGCGACGTTGTCGTTGAAAGAAAGCGCGCTCACCGGCGCACCGAATCCATACAGCGTGTCATCCACGGTCCAGCTCGGTGGAAACGGCTCCCAGGGATACAAGCGGTCATCTCCGATCACATCGCCATCAATTTTCAGAATGCCGCTGGCCGCAATCTGCTCCGCCAGTTCCTCGATTACCCGCAGCGTCGCCGGCGAGTGTTTTCCATTCGTATACGGATACGTTCGCGACGAAAACGAAGGGTCGCCCGAGCCAACCAATATCAGGTTTCCGCCATCATCCAAAAGTGCGCGCGTTTTGAATCGATAGCCCGGACCCAGCTTCTCCATCGCCATCGCCGCGGTCATCAGCTTTAGGTTGGAAGCCGGCAGGAACAGTTGCTGCGCGTTCTTCTGATAAATGGATTGCCCGGTGCTGAGGTCAATAACGGAAATGCCGGCCGTGCCCAATCTTCCGGACGCATTGGTTTCGAGAAGTGCATCGATGCGTTGTGCCAGATCCGCGGCAGAGCAGGGAAGCAGCGCCAGCAGGACCAGCGGCGCATACGACGGGCATCGCATAGGACGAGCATCGCACACGCGGCAGGCGCCGTTAAGCGGAGCGCGTCAGCGTCTGTGTCTCTACGTCTTGCAGGATGCGGTCCAAATCCTCTTCCTGCACTGGCCGGCTCAGCAGGAACCCGCCGCTTTCGGCGAGGCTCGCCGCAAGATCGGAGTGGTAACCGTCGCTCACTAGCACGAACGCAGGAACATGCGCGCGCAGCCGTTCGTGGCTTTCGCTCCACTTTGAGCCGCCCGCACGAACGGCCCATAGAAGCGCGTCAAAACGCATTCTCTGCGCGAGATCGGCGGCCTGTTCCGCAGCGGCCGGAACTACGCGATGTCCGCGCGCCGCCAACAATCCCACCATCTGCCGCTGTGAAGAAATATCGCTATCCACAACCATCAGCGTCAAGGAACGCGTACCTTTTCGGGCTGGCGCGCCTTGACGAGGCTGACCCCCATCCGCCAGCGGCAGATCCACTTCCAGGCCTACTCCGCCGCTATGTGTCACCAGGCGAATCTCGCCGCCGTGATTCTGCAACACGCCACGGCAGACGTCCAGGCCAAGCCCGCTGCCCGCATTTTCCGCCGCAATCAGCGAATCGCTTGGTGTGTCGCTCGAATACTGAATCTCAATCACCACGCGTCCGCCCAAACAATTGCTGGAGATCGAAACGCTTTTGCCGGAGGCCGATGCGGCCGATTGCTCCGCATGCACCAAAATGTTTAAGAGCACCTGTTCCAGTTGCCCGCGCGCGCCCAGCACGAATGCGGATTCCGTTCCCAGCTTGTTCTGTACGCGCAGGCCATGCTCTTTCCATTGCGGTTCGCGAAAGTGCGCCAATTCGCTGACAACGGCGTTCACATCCACCGGACGTCCCGCCGAATCTTCCGGCCGCGCAAACGAGACAAGCCGGGCCACAATCTCCGATGCCCTGCGCGATTCCGCCGCCAACTGCCGCAACTCCGGAACCATTCCGGGCGCCCGATCCGTCGTGGAAGCAAGCATCCCGGATAGTTCCACGATGGTTTCAAGCGGCGCTTTCAATTCGTTTGCAATTCCCGAGATCAACTGGCCCGTCGCCGCCAGTTTTTCGCTGCGGAACAATTGTTCGCGCACCGCCTGCTGCGCCTGTAGCGTAATCGACGTGGCCACCTGATTCGCCAGATGCTGCAGCGCGGCTTGTTCTTCCGGCGTGAAGTATCCAAGGCCACGTTTGTTTCCGGCTTCCAGCACACCCAGGCATTCGTTTTTCGAACTCACCGGAATGTACATCGCCGAACGCGGTCCGTTCTGTATCCAGCCCCCACTCACCAGCGGATTTCTTCGCGCGTCTGGAATGTGCACGACGGAGCGGCTTGAAAAGCACTTCGCTGCTCCTTTGGCTAATCCCTCCGCTGGATCCGCTACCAGGATCGCCATCGGCTCCGGATGTTCCTCCAGCGCAATACTCTCCAGTGACTTGTTTGCGCGATTGTAGAGAAACAGCCGAACCGAGCTTGCCTGTGTGATCGTCGGCAGCACTTCCGTTAAATTTTCGGCGATCTCCCTCACGGAGCTGGCCGCGATAATGCGTTCACTCAGCGTGTGGATCGCCCGCATCGTCTGGCGCTGCGATTCGCGTGATTGCCGGCGGGCCCACCACGAGCCGGCGAGCAGAGCGATCATCACAACCACGACGATGGGAAAGGGTCCGATCACGCCCGTAAGACTCCTGTTTTATCCGTCGGCTCCTGCTGCGCAATCCACGCCCGCAAACGGGGGTCGCGGAAATCCTTCACCTGGATCTCGACGCCGCTCAATTGTTCGGAATGCGTTTGAATGCCCACCACGCGTGTGCCCGCCTCGCGCGCGGCCGTGATGCCCACCGGCGAATCTTCAAACACGATGCAGTTCCCTGGAGCCACGCCTAAATCTTTCGCTGCGCGAATGTAAATATCCGGAGCCGGTTTTGGCCGCGCCACTTCGGCCCCATCCACAATCGCCCGGAAGTATTTCCGTAGCCCCGCGCCATCCAATACGAAGTCAATATTGGGCCGCTCCGCGTTTGAGGCAATCGCCATCGGCACACCCCCGGCCTGCTCCAGAAAGGGGATGATACCCGGAACTAACTGATCGGTAAGGATTTCCCGCATCATCTCCCGGTACAAGCGCTCCTTGGCCGCTCCGTGCTCTTCCACCTCGGTAAGATCGGCAGTTTCGCCCAAAAAATCCATGACGATCTCGTCGTTCCGGCGGCCATGCATCCGCCCCGCAAGGTCGCCCGGATCGACGCCCAACGATTCCAGGTACTTCTGCCAAGCCACCTGGTGCACAGGCATGGAATCGACAACCACGCCGTCCATGTCAAAGATGAAGGCTAGGCCAGGAGCAAGTATAAGGGGATGGTTCACTGATTTCGTTCCATCGGGGATATCCGGTTCAAGAAAAATGGGGACAGTCGCCGCGCGGCGTCCGTCCCCACCGGTACAACTTAATTTTAACTTGCCTACTTGTACAGTGGATTCCCTGCGGCTTTCAGCTTGGCAATCTTCTCCTCAAACTCCACTTCGCGCGCGGCCGACCACTGTTTGTAAATATCCGGATTCACAAACAACATGTGATCCTGCTTCAGCTTCGCCATCCGCTCCAAAATGGTGCCCGAGGATTGGTTGAGCGTACCCGACCAACCATACGCGCCCGTTTCCAGGTAAACATCCACGGGAAGCAGCTTCCGGAACAGTTCCAGATTGTGCCGCACGCTTGCTTCCGTGATGTATTGGTTGCGCGTGATGTCGTCGGGATACTCCCAGCAGCAGAACTCGACAACGTGATAATTCTTGCTGCCTTCCTTCACGTAATAAGACCAACTGGTGGGCGATGCCGAGTGCCCCGGCGCCAGATACGCCGTAATCTTCAACGGCCCCACGTCGATCACGTCCCCATCAAACAAGGAACGGTCCACGTGAATCGGGGGGTAGCCGCCTGCCGGCGGACGGCCCGGATCCATGTTCGGAATGCCAGTTCCCGGAGGCAGCGCGCCGCCGTGCTCCATGAACGGCACTTCTGCAAATCCGGTCATGATCTGCGCCGTGCCGCCGCTACGCTTCTTAATCTCCATCGCGCCGCCCGATTGATCGTTGTGGTTATGGTTCAAGAGGATCGCCTTGATGTCGGTCATCTTGAAACCCACGGCTTCCACGTTTTTCTGTATCTGGTCCACGGTATCGGGGAACGCCGCGCCGAACAGAATGTGACCCTTGGGCGATGTCAACAGATACACTTCGCCGTTGGCGACGCCGACAAAATACAGGTTGCCCATTATTTTGAAGGGCTCGGCCGGATCGCGCATATTCTTGATCTGCGAGCGAATCCGCAGTGATTCCTCGTTGATCGTCTTGCCTTTTTCGGCTTCCGCCGCACTGAACGGCGCCTTCGGAGCAATCGATTGCGCCAGCAGCAGCCCAGCCGCAACGCACAGAACGGAACCGGTCGTGATGATTAGTTTTCTCATGTGAGTAATCTCCTTGTTCGTCCTGTCGTTACTTCGCGCCTGCGGCTTTGGCTTTCGCCAACTTCTCGGCGTACTCTACTTCACGCGCGGCGGAAAGCTGCTTGAAGATGTCTCGATTGATCCACAGCTTCGGATTGTCTCGTAACTTTGCCAATCGTTCCTGATACATGCCGGTCTGGTTCAAAATGCCCGACGCGCCGTAAAGCCCCGTTTCCAGGTAAATGTCCACCGGTAGCATTTTACGGAACAGCGCCAGCGTGTGTGCGACGTTCGGTTCCGTAATGTACGCGTTATTGCGAATGTCGTCCGGGAACTCCCAGCAGCACATCTCCAAGACATGCAGCTTCTTGCCGCCGTCCGTCACTTCATAGGAAAAGCTGGTCGACGAAGGGCTGTGGCCGGGCGCGAGATACGCCGTCACCTTCAGCGGACCCACGGTGACCACATCGCCATCAAACAACGCCCGATCCACCTTCACCGGCGGATATTGATTCGAGTTGCGGAACTGCGCGTTGATCTTGTCCAGCCGGTTCGGTGGCGCAGGCGTTGGAGCCGGCATGTTCGCGGGCCGTGGCACGCCTCCCGGCCAAACGCCGCCGTGTTCGAGGAACGGAACCTCCGCGAATCCGGCAGCCACTTGTGCACCGGTGCGCCGCTTTATCTCTGCAGCCGCGCCGGATTGATCGCCGTGGCCATGATTCAGCAGGATTACCTTTATGTCCGTCAGCTTGAAGCCGAGCGATTCGATGTTCTTCGTGACGAGATCCGCCGTGTCTGAGAACCCGACGCCCATCAGGATGTGACCCTGCGGTGACGTCAGCAAATAGCATTCGCCATTCGACACGCCGACAAAGTACAAGTTGCCCGCAATCTTGAACGGTTGTGCCGGTTGCTTTGCGTCGCCCAACTGCTCACGCATCACCAACAAGTCTTCGGCAAGCTTGGCGCCCGCCTGGGCATCCTTTGCCGTGAACGGAGGCTTCGGCGCTTGCGCGCAAAGCGTGGCGCTGAACACTGCACAAAAGATCGCGCCGCATAGATTTAGTTTTCGATACATGAATGTCCTCTATTGATTTCCCGCCGGCGGATTGCCGATGTTCTTCAACGTCCCCAACTTCTCTTCGAATTCCACCTCGCGCGCGGCTGACCATTGCTTGAAAATGTCCCGATTGATAAACAGCTTCGGGTTTTCCTTCGCTTTCGCCATGCGCTCCTGAATGGTGCCGGAGGGCTGATTCAGTACGCCCGACCACGCATACGCGCCCGTCTCCAGATAAACGTCGATCGGCTGCAACTTCCGCCACAGGTCGATTGTGCGGCGCGTCGTCACTTCCGTGATGAAGCCCTGGCGGCTCAAATCGTCCGGATACTCCCAGCAGCAAAATTCCAACACGCGATAGTCTTTGCCGCCATCGCGCACCGTGTAGAGCCAACTGGTGGGCGACGCCGCGTGGCCCGGAGCCAGATACGCCGTCACCTTCAATGGGCCCACTTGCACCACGTCGCCATCGAACAACGCACGATCCACCTTCACCGCTGGATACCGCGGACCGCCCCGTCCGCCCGGAGCCGCAAACGGGCTCGGTGTATGAATGCCGCGCTCGATAAACGGAACCTCCGCGAAGCCCGCCATGATCTGCGCGCCCGAGCGCTTTTTCAACTCCGCCGCGGCGCCGGATTGATCCACGTGGCCGTGGTTGAGCAGAATCGCTTTCACATCCGTGATCTTGAAGCCCAGCGCCTCAATGTTCTTCTGCGTGATGTCGACGGCCTTTTCATATCCCGCGCCCATCAGGATGTGCCCCTGTGGCGACGTGAGCAAATAGCTCTCGCCATTTTGCGAGCCCACGAAATACAAATTGCCCGCGATCTTGAACGGATCCGCCGGTCCTGCGGTGTCTTTGATTTGCGCGCGGATCTCGAGCGACGTCGCCGCGATTTTTTTTCCTGCTTCCGCGTCCGCTTTCGTAAACGGCGGTTTGGGAACCTGCGCCAGGACGACACAGGCGCCGATAGACAACATCGCCGCCAAAACTCTTAGGCTCATGATTGCTCCTTGTCCGTAATGCAATGCGGCCGAATGGCGGGACGCCTTCGCCACAGATGATTGTAGTACAAGCGGCGCGGCCACTCTTGTCTGGGGGAAGCCCGGTTTGACACGCGAAAACGAGCGGCTATACAATACGGGAGGTCTAAACCAGCAACCATACTGAAAGATCAGGAACCATTCTGAAAGGAATTCACATGAAAGCAAAGCTGATCGCCGCTTCCGCAGTCGCCGCGCTGCTGCTTACAGGCATCCCCGCGGTGGCCCACCATTCTTTCGGCGCCACGTACGACGTAGCGAAGGAGCAAACGATCAAAGGCAAGATCGTGCAGGTGTCGCTGCGCTCGCCCCACTCGTTCTTCTTTATCGAAGCGGAAGATTCCAGCGGCACTTTGCAGCGCTGGTCCGTTGAAGGCGCCGCTGCCGGTCAGTTCGCCCAGCAGGGCGTGACCAAGGACGCTTTCAAAGTGGGCGACCCCGTGGAGGTGATCTGCAACCCCGCCCGTAGCGCAACCAGCTATCGCGGACGCTTGATCAAGATCACGCGTACCACCGACGGCAAGAGCTGGGGCGGACGCGCCGGCGAAACCTTCGAGTAAATTCCCGGAAAAAGGCAACAAAAATGGCCAACCAGGCAAGACGCCTAGGTTGGCCGTTTGTTTTTTCGTGGCGCACGCTCTCAGCGTGCGGCGTCGAGACTCGTCTCGACGCCAGTTGCAGCTTCCGGAAACCTCTACCGCAGCTCCACCATCATCCCGTTAATCGCGCCGCCCGCCGGACCTGCGCCCCAGTTGAACTCCTTCACTAGCGTCGACTGAATCTCTTCAAACGTCTTCTTCTCGCGGTTCAACGCACGGACGCGCTCGCGCACCGCCACCATCTTGTCGCGGATCGCAATCACCTGCTGCTTGGTCACCGCCGGACCGTGTCCCGGAATCGCCGTGTCCCAATCGAGCGCCAGCGCCGCATTGATCGACGTTTCCCAATCCGTCCAATTGCCGCCGTCGCCGTAGTTGACGATGTTCGGAATCGTCTCCGCCGTCGTCAGCAGATCGCCCAGCGTGATCACCTTCGCGGCGGGGAAGTACACAACCGTATCGCCGCGCGTGTGTCCGCGGAGCTGCTGCAGTTGCACTTCTTTACCACCCAAATACAGGCGCGATTGCCCGATGTACGTCACCGCCGGCGCCCACTTCGCGCCCGGCATGCGCAGCAGGTTCGCGCGATCGTCGTTCGAAATAATTATCTGCGCGCCTTCGGATTCGAACTTCCGTGCACCGTCGGCGTGATCGCCATGGTTGTGCGTCAGCGCGATGTACTTGATCGGCTTGTTCGTGATCGATTTCACTTTCGCCAAAACGTCGTCGTGCGCGCGCTCAAACTTGCAATCCGCCAGAATCACACCATCGTCGGTCACGTAGATGGTCACATTGCCGCCCCAGTAACCGAGATCCGCCATGTTCGCGTTGGAGTTCTCGATCATATATAGATCCTCTCGAATCTTGTTCAGCTTCGGCGGCGCACCCGGAGGACCCTGCTGCTGCTGCCCGATGGCAAGCGAGCCCAGCGCGGCCAGGCCGGCGGCCGCTAGAAAACGTTGTAAGGTTGCTTTACGCATGGGTCGAATATACCAAACCGTCCTGAAATCAACAAGGTGGACATGCCACCCATTGAACAAGCCACCGGAGCGGCCATCCGCGAATCGCGCGCCGTTTGAGGAACCGGGCGGGGCGTGCGTGCTACATTTGGACGAGTGCTCCGTTTTTCCCCTCTGGAAATCATCCTTTTTCTGCTCTTCCTGGCGGCCTCCGGCTTCGGATTTTGGCTGCGCTTTAGCCGTGTGCTGCGCAAAATCCAGCAGGCCAAGCCCGACGCCGATTTCAAGCTGAACCCCATCGGGAAACGCGTCTCCGCGTTCGTTTGGGAAGTCATGCTGCAAGGCAAAGTCATCCGCCAGCGCCCCTTACCAGGCCTTGCGCATGCCTTTGTTTTCTGGGGATTTTGCGCATTCGGGCTGATCACGTTGAACCACTTCGCTACCGGCGTGGGCCTTCCGTTCCTCTCCCGCGAAAGCTGGTTCGGAGCCTTCTATTATTACTTCGCCGCCGCTTTTGGATTCGCCGTGGCGGCATCCATCCTGGGCTTGTTCGTCCGCCGCTTCCTTGTCCGGCCGCGCTGGCTGGGCGAAACGGTTTCCGTCGAATCCGGCTTCATCGCGTTCCTGATCTTCATGCTGATGGTCACCTATTTGGCGACGTTCTGGGTGGGCGATACCAAACTGCTGTGGTGGGCGCATACGCTGGCGCTGCTGATCTTCATGCCGCTGATTCCGCACACCAAGCACCTGCACCTGGTGTTGAGCCCGGTGACCGTGTTTCTTTCGCGCGGCGAGTTCTCGAAAATTCCGCCACTGGTGGGCGACGAAGATTTCGGCCTCGACACGGGCAAGGATCTGACGAAGCTGGTGGCGCTGCAGGCTTACTCCTGTGTCGAGTGCGGCCGTTGCAGCGAGCATTGCCCGGCGTTCAATACCGGAAAAACGCTGAATCCCAAGGAAATTGCTCTTGGCTTCCGCAGTTACCTGAACGAGTTTGGCGCGGGTTCCGAAGAGCCTTTGCTCGGCAAGCACCTCTCTCAGGAAGCCGCGTTTCAGTGCACGACGTGCGGCGCGTGCGAGTTTCAGTGTCCCGTAGGCGTCGAGCACCTGCCCATGCTCATCGGTCTGCGCCGGGGCGCCGTGAACACCGGGAAGTGGGAAGACGATTACGGCACCAAGCTTTTCCTCGCGCTCGAAAAGAACGGCAACGCGCTCGGCTTTAGCGCCATGGAGCGCGACAAATTCATCAAGAAGCAGGAATTCCCCATCTTCGACGGTACGCAGGAATACTGCCTGTGGCTCGGTTGCATGGGCGGCTACGATCCCAAGGGCCGCGAGATCATCGCCTCCTTCGCACAGGTGATGCAGCATCTGGGAACGTCCTTCGGTGTGCTCAAGAAAGAAAAATGCACCGGCGACCCCGCGCGCCGCTTGGGCAACGATTTGGTGTTCCAAAATCTGGCCGAACAAAACCTGAAGCTGTTGGAACAGGCGAAGGTCACCAAGATCGTCTCCATCTGTCCCCACTGCGTCCGCACCATCGCCAAGGATTGGGCCGAGTTCGGCGTCCCTCCCGAGATCGAGCACCACAGCGAGTTCATGGCGCGCCACGCCAACAAACTTCCGCAAACGAAAACCGGCGACAAAGTTGTCTATCACGACCCCTGCTACTTGGGCCGTTACCGCGGAACCTACGATGAACCTCGTGAGGTGATCGCAAAATCGAGCGAAGTGATCGACCCCGCGCGCTCCCGCGAACGTAGTTTCTGCTGCGGGGCGGGTGGTGGCTTAGTGTTCCTCGGCGAAGAAACCGGCGACCGCGTCAGCCACACGCGCGCAAAAGAATTGGTGGCCACGGGAGCGAATGTTGTCGGCGCGGCATGTCCGTTCTGCAATTCGATGTTCCGCGACGCGCTCGCAGCCGTGAGCGACGCGCCGCCGAAGTTACTGGACATCGCCCAAATCGCCGCCGCAAGCCTGCCTCCCAAAGAAGCGGCACTGCCGCCCGCGTAATAGCCGCTCAAGCTTGTCCCCAGTCCGCGCCGTTTTTCGAGCCCCGACCGTGAGGGAGGGGATTCCCCGGTTTAGCTTCCGCATTTTTTGCGCATCCCACCGCACAACCCACTCCGCGAGTATTCTAGAATCTGATGCGATTCCTCGTCGCCGCGCTGTTGCTCGTCGTTCCCATACCCGCCGCCACCAAGGCGGAGCAGAAAGCCGCGCAATCCATCCTCAATTCCCTCACCCTTCGCGAACGCGTCGCGCAGTTAATCTTCGGCGTCGCTTACGGTGACGCCCCCGCGGCAAACTCCAAAGACGGCCAGCGCTTCCGCCACTGGGTGAAGGACCTCCGCATCGGCGGCTTCATCGTCGTGAACCGCCTGCAGTACGGCCTTGCCCGCAATGCCGAGCCGCACACCATGGCGCTGTTTCTGAATCAGATGCAGAAGCTCTCGAAGGTGCCTCTGCTGGTCGGCGCCGATTTTGAACGCGGCGCATCCATGCGCGTCAGCGACACCATCAAGTTCCCCTTCAACATGGCCTACGCCGCCGCGCGCGATTCCGATGCGTCGCGATATGAAGGTTTAGCAGCCGCCCGCGAGGCCCGCGCACTCGGCGTGCATTGGATCTTCGCGCCGGTTTCTGACGTCAACAACAATCCGGCGAATCCCGTCATCAACATCCGCTCTTTCGGCGAGAATCCGGAAGACGTCGCGATGCACGTTTCATCGTTCATCGAAGGGGCGCACTCCGATCCGAAGAACCCCGTGCTGGTATCCGCGAAACATTTTCCCGGACACGGCGACACCGATGTCGATAGCCATCTCGACCTCGCCCACCTCAGCGCCTCCCGCGACCGCATGGACGAAGTGGAGCTTGTTCCCTTCAAAGCCGCCATCGCGCACGGCGTCGATTCCATCATGACCGCGCACATGACGGTGCCTGCAATGGAGCCCGAAGATATTCCGGCAACCGTGTCGAAGAGAGTGCTGACCGGTGTGCTGCGCGAAGAACTCGGTTTCAAAGGACTTATTGTCACTGACTCCATGGAGATGAAAGGCCTCACTAAACAGTTCAAAAATGGCGAGGCCGCTGTGCGCGCCGTCGAGGCCGGAGCGGATGTTCTCCTGATGCCGCCTGATCCCGACGCCGTGGTTCGCGCGCTGATCGCCGCCGTGAATTCGGGACGCATTCCGAAAAAGAGAATCGATCAAAGCGTCCAACGCATTCTTGAAGCGAAGGTTCACGTCGGCATTACGAAGAAAAAGATGGTGGATCTCGACGCGATCACCGAATCTTTGGATCTGCCCGAAGAAGGCGATCGCGCCCAGACTATTGCCGATCGGGCCGTTACTCTCATCCGTAATGAGGGCGACGTAGTTCCGCTGAAGACTCCTGAGCAAGCTTGCGTGATCGCATCCGTGGGCGTGCGGCTCTCCACCTTCGGACAGCGCTTGGCCGACGAATTCCACCGCCGCCAGCCGAACGCCCGCGTCGTGTTTATTGATAACGGAATGAATGAAGCCGCGCTTGAAGCACAGGTAGGCGATACATCGGCGTGCTCGGCGATTG
This sequence comes from Bryobacteraceae bacterium, assembly GCA_040081855.1. Classification (GTDB taxonomy): domain Bacteria; phylum Acidobacteriota; class Terriglobia; order Bryobacterales; family Bryobacteraceae; genus Palsa-187. The sequence continues at coordinate 24,753 of JBEBFS010000052.1, forward strand.
TCTTCGCAACCTACACGCTAAATACGAAGTTGAGCGATAATCTTTCGGCGCTCGTCACCAAGCTGACGGAAGGCACGGTGCCGGTGGTGCTGGCTGCCTTCGGCAATCCCTATCTGGTCGCCGATTTCCCGAAAGTTGCGGCGTATATGCCCGCCTTCAGCACCGCGCCACCATCGGAAGCCTCGGTCGTAAAGGCGTTGCTGGGCGAAATTGCGACTACCGGAAAATTACCCATCACCATCCCTGATTTCGCACGATACGGCGATGGCATCGAAATCGAACGGAAGTGATTTTCAGCCTGATAATTCAGAGCCGAACGAAACCGGCTAAATTTCGGTTAGTCGTTTTTTCAGGCCACCTTTCTCCTCGTCAGTGGCTTCCCAAAAGTCCCCGCACAAACCGCAGAAGTTTCTGATGCTACCTTTTTGTAGATCCGCCTGCAGTTCCGTTCGATCGCGCTTGTTTTGGATGCTATGGCCTTTGGGGCATTTGGTTACCCATGTTATGGAAGTATCCATTGGCTTCACCTCGACGACTATTATGAATCTTAACGGTTCAGCCGTGTTGAGGCTACCCGATCACGGCCTTCGCCGCCGCGCGTCCCGTGCGAATGCAATCGGGAATGCCGATGCCTTCGTACGCGTTGCCCGCAAGATAAAGCCCGGGAATGGCGGCTGCGCGTGCGCGAATGTCTTTGATGCGTTTTCCGTGGCCCACCGTGTACTGTGCCATCGAGCGAGGCCAACGGGCGATCACCGAATCGATGGGCGCTGTGGTCAGGCCCAGCATTTTCTTTAACTCTTCGCGTGCCATCGCGACTAAATTCTCGTCCGATTCCTTGAGCACGGCTTCATCGCCTGTGCCGCCGAAGAAGCAACGCAACGCAATGCAATCGTCCGGAACGCGATGAGAAAATTTCGTACCCACAAATGTGCAGGCGGCCAAACGGTCCCGTTCCTTCTTCGGGACCAGGAACCCAAAGCCCGCGCGCATGCCATTGAAATCGCTCGCGCGATAAATCAGCGAAAGCGTAACCGACGAACTGTAATCGATCGAGCCGAGCGAATCGCCCAACTCGGCGTCCATACTCCGCACCAGTTTGCCCGCGGCCCACGCGGGGCAGGCCAGAATCACGTGGCTTGACTGCACCCACTCGCCGGCCACGCGCACGCGGAAACCGTGTCCGTTGGCCGCCGAAGGATCGCGTTCGATCGCCTCCACCTCGGAGTGCGCAATCTCGGCATGCGAGGCGAGCGCATTCACGATGGTGCTCAAGCCGGTCTTCACCGTGCGGAACAGTGGCGTCGAGGAACCGCCTTGCGGAGCCTTACTGCGCGCCGTCAGCACGCCTTTCACCAGGCTCCCGTACTTCGTTTCCATTTCGAGGAAGCGCGGCAGCACGCTCGCGATGCTCAACTTCGCGGGGTCGCCGCCATAGACGCCGGAAAGCAGAGGCTCGGCTAAGTAATCCAGCGTCTCACGCCCAAAGTGATCGATGACGAACTCCGCCACGCTGCGGTCGCCGATTTGCGCGGGCTTGCGGAAAAACTCCAGCCCCATGTGAATCTTGGTGCCCCAACTGAGCAATGGCGATTTGACGATGGGCATCGCGCGCGAAGGCACAATCATCATGATGCCCTCGGGCAGCGGCACCAGCTTTCCTTGCTTCCAGATGTACGTCGTGCGCTGATGATCGTTCGAGCCGATCACCTGGCCTTCGAAGCCCAGCTCTTTGATCAACGCAAACGCGTCGGGCTTTGCGGAAAGAAAACTATCGGGACCGCATTCCAGTGTGCAGCCGGAAGCCACACGCGTGTCGATCACGCCACCGGGCCGCGGCCGGTTATCGAATACAGTTGCAGGAATGCCGGCGCGGGAAAGATCATATGCCGCGGAAAGGCCGGAGATTCCGGCGCCGACGATGATGACTTTTGCGTGCGCCACTTACGGCTTGAATTCGCGAACGATCTCGACGCAGGCTTTCACGTTTTCCACCGGCGTTTCCGGCAGAATTCCATGGCCCAGGTTGAAGATATGCCCCGGACGCGTGCCCGTGCGCTTCAGCAACTCATGCACACGCATCTTGAGTTCCGGCAGTGGAGCCAGCAGAACTGCCGGATCCAGGTTGCCCTGCACAGCCGAGCGATAGCTGATGTCCATCCAGGCCTGGTCAATGTTGACGCGCCAATCCACGCCCATGACGTCGCCACCGGCGGCATGCAGTTCGCGGAAAAAGCCCGCCGCGCCCGTGCCAAAGTGAATGACCGGAACGCCCGCCGCGCGGATGCGTTCAATCAGCGCGCGCGAATACGGAGCCACGTAACGCACATAGTCATCCGGACCCAGCGCGCCCACCCAGCTATCGAAAACCTGCACAATGCGCACGCCCGCAGCCACCTGCATCACCGCGAACGAACCGAGCACGTCCACCAGTTTGCCCATCAGGCGGCGCCACAGCGTCTCGTCACGGTACATCATGGTCTTCGTTTTGAGGAATGACTTGGAAGGTCCGCCCTCGATCATATAGCTCGCCATCGTAAACGGCGCACCTACAAAACCGATCACCGGAACGCGTCCGGCCAGAGCCCGCACCACCTGCTGCACCGTCTCGCCCACGTAGCCCAAATCGTCCGTATTGGAAATGGAGAGGCTATCGATGTCGTTCGACGTTCGCACCGGATTGTCGATCACCGGGCCTTCGCCCTGGGCAAAGCGCAGCTTGAGGCCCATCGGCTCCACCGGCAGGAGAAGATCCGCGAAGATGATCGCAGCGTCCACGTCCAGCACTTCTATCGGTTGCAACGTCACGGCGGCGGCAAGGTCAGGGCGCTTGCAAATTTCGAGAATCCCGTGTTTCGCGCGGATGTCCCGGTACTGCTTCATGTAGCGGCCAGCCTGCCGCATAAACCATACCGGGCGAACGTCGGTCGGCCGGCGGCGGCAAGCATCAAGAAAACGGCTGTTCATCGGAGGAACGCGCATGTAATGTCCAATTCACTGCGAACCGGTCGCCCCAGGGGTCAAAAGCGCGTTCTCGCTGCTGCGCCTTGCCAAACCGGACTTAGACCGGGCAATGTGCTGTATTAGCTTAAACTTAGCACACGGAAGTCTAAGAGGCAGTATTTTTTTCAGATTTTGGCCGTCCGCGGCGGATCCTCTTTAGAATCTGAGGAGCGCGAGCTCCTAAACCGGCCGAAAGGGCGGCAACAAAGTGTAATTCCGGCGTCTTGAAAAGCTGGATTCGTTCCGCTAACTGGTGTCTTAAGAACAATTTAGCGTGCTCCAGAGCTTCGAGCGTCTCAGCCTGTTCTTTCGCCGATCCAGCCAAAACCAACTCGACGTGCGCCTGGCGATAATCCGGCGAAACGTGCACCTCGGATATCGTCACCTGCCCAATCCGTGGGTCGGTGAGCTCGTAGTTGATCAGCTCTTCCAGCTCTTCCCGGACAGTCTCCGAGACTCGTTCATTGCGATGCGGGTCCAAACCACAGGATACCCCCCAATCGGTGTGGGAAACAACGCAGTTTGTATTGTTTATGGTTGCCACGCCCCTGGGAATGCTGAAATATCGGCCCCTTTCCGAACGGAGCGCCAATTGCAGAGCATCGTGCAGCAGTTTGAAGCAGCACAAAAGAAGGAGCTTCCTATGCGAATTCTACTGGTAGTCGCCACTGCGGCGTTCCTTGGCATGACGGCCTGGGGTCAGGATGCGAAGAGCAACGAACCGATTCCAATGACGTTTTCTCTTTCCGGCGCTGAGATGTACACCACGTGGTGCGCCTCCTGCCACGGCGCTACAGGCAAGGGTGACGGCCCTACTGCGGCAGCGCTCAAGGCCAAGCCGACGGATTTATCGATGCTCGCCAAGAAAAACGGCGGGAAGTTCCCGGCTGATCGTGTGAAGGCCTATATTGAAGGCACGGCGTTAGTTCCCGCCCACGGCTCGCGCGAGATGCCCGTGTGGGGCGCCTTCTTCCGTAGAATCGGCGACGAAAAAGCGGTTACCTACCGTCTGGTGACGCTAACGAATTACGTGGACAGCCTGCAGGCGAAGTAACCGCCGCGACGAATTGGATTCGCGGAACGCTGCCGCTACGGCTGCAACCCCAGTTCCTTCAAGACGGAATCGGCGTGCTGCACTTTGAGCAGCCACTCCAGAAACCGGACGTCCACGCTGATGTTGCGCGCGACGTCCGGGTTATATCCGAAGTCATTGGCCACGTTTTCCCATGGCCGGTCAAAGTTAATCCCTACCAGTTCGCCCTTTCCGTTCACCACGGGGCTGCCCGAATTACCGCCGGTGGTGTCCAGGTCGGCGAGAAAATCGATTGGAATCTCTTCCGCCTTCGCCGTCTTCGCGGCATCGAGTAAAAACTTCGGAGCGTCGAACGGTTCCTGGCCGGTGTACTTTTCGATCAATCCCGCCAGCGTCGTTTGCGGTGTGTAGTAAACGCCGTCTCGTGGCGAGTAGCCCTTCACCTGGCCGAAGGTGACGCGCAACGTGCTGTTGGCATCGGGAGCCACCGGTTTGCCCGCATGCGCGATCACGGCCTTTCGCCATTCGGGCCGGAGCCGCGCGATCGCTCCGTTTGCCGCTTCACCGGCTGCGCGGCGCGCCAGCAATTCCGGTTCCAGCAGGAAGGCGAGATTCAGCATGGCATCATTGCGAGCGCGAAGCTGCGCCGCCGATTCGTCGAACATTTTCATCCGCTCGGCTAGATCGCTCACTTTGGTGGAAGCCGCAATTTTCATGGCGTCGAGCGGTTCCTTGCCCACAACGCCCGCCTTCTCCGCCCGCGCAAGCCACCAGGAGAGCAGCGCCGTATCGGCATTGGCGAAATAGCTCTTCTGGTCGCGCTCAAACATCGCTCGAAGCCGTGGCAAGTCGCGATCCTGATAACCCGGTTCGCGCTCGCTGTCCGGCTTTTGGCGCTCCGCCGCCAAACGAACCAGGAGGGTCGCGTGCTTGAGTATCAATGACCCGTTCGTCGTAGCGCCCAGCAGGAAATCGCGATCCGCAATCTTGCGGCGCTCTTCCGCGGCGCGGTCCAGTTCTCTTTTTGCCGACAGCGCGCCGGCGAACTCCGCGCGTGAGGAAGCCCAGGCAACTACGGCGGTATCGTGTTCCCGCTGTTTGTCGATGATCCGGCCACGATCGAGCGCGGCCACCTGTCCCATCGCATTTGTGTGCGAGTTGTTGAGGCTTTTGAGCGTTGCCGCAACCGCAATGGAACCCTCCTGGCTCTTTTGCGTCGTCTCTTCGAGCGTCTGAATCCACTGGGCGTAAACGTCCCGCACCATTTCAAAACGCGATTTCTCGTTCGCCATCTCGTCCGCCGTCATGGAGCGGAACGTACGCCCTGGGTATCCCATCAGCATCACGAAGTCGCCCGGCTTGATGCCGGTTGGAGAAACAGGGAAGTAGAACTCGGGTACGTATGGCTTGCCGTCCTTGTACGCGCGGGCCATGGCGAAATCGCCGACGTGCCGGGGCCAGTGGAAGTTGTCCGGCTCGCCGCCGAATTCGCCGATGGTGCGCGGCGGCGCATAGACCAGACGGATGTCGGAGAGCTCCATCGTCTCAATCAACGTGTATTGCAGGCCGCCATCGAACACGGCGACATTGCAGCGCGCGCCCTGGGTCTTTTCGCACTCGGCCACCAGAGTCTTGCTTTTCGCGTCCAGTGCTTTGCGCCGGGCGAGGTCGTCGGCACTGGCCGGAATCGCGGCATTCATCGCCGCCGTCACGTCCGTGAATTTGCGGGGAACCGTAATGCGCGTGGTGCGCCCAGATAACTCCTCTTCGCGTGTGCGCGCTAAAAATCCCGTGGCGATTAAATCGCGATCCGGCCGGCTGTGCTCCTGGATCAACCCAAACAAGCAATGGTGATTGGTCAGAATCAGCCCCGTTGCCGAAACAAAACTCGCCGAGCAGCCCGGCAGCGCGATGGCGCCCGCGAGCAACCCCGTGCCCTTCTGCGGATCCCACAGGCGCGAGACAGGCAACTGCAGCCCTTGCTGCTTCAGCCACGCCTCATCGATTTGCAGCACCTGCTGCGGCGTCCACTTGCCCTCGGCGCCATGGAGCGCACAGGCGGCAATCACTCCCAGCGCTATGATCGGGACCCTCCGGCTTCGCATACAATAAAAATCGCATGAAATCGGCCGTTCTGCTTGGGTTGGCTTTTCTCGGGGCGTCAGTGGGCGCCAGTGCGCAACCGTTGCGCGTCTATTCGGAGTTCGCAAAGATTGACGCGGCGGGCAACGTGATGACGCCGGAAAGTCCACGCGAAATCCTTTCCCCCGCTATTGCACGCAACGCTTTTGCGACGTTTCAGATCGTCATTCAGGTTCCGCCCGATACGCCCTACACGTTGCGCATGGGTCTCAATCCGGAGAATGCCATCAAATACACGTTCTATCGTGAGGCGGACGAAACGACGCCGAACGGGCCGAGGCTTGAGCCAGTTTCTGAATACTACGAGGACTCCGTCACGCGCGTCATCTGGCTGGATCTATGGATGGACAAAGATGCCCCCGTGCGCCGCATCAAAGTGGAGCCCCAATTGTTCATCAACGACGATTGGGTGATCTATCCCATGGAGGTCCGCATCCGCGAGCCGCAAGTTGCCGACAACGGCGTGAGAGGCATGGGCGTGCTGGAACCCTTCGCCGTCATGCAATCAGCGTTGTGCCGCAAGCCGCTGCCCGTATCGTCAACCCCCGTCGCCCTCACCGCGGCGTCTCTGCGCTATCGAAATGCGCTGCAGGATCTGGCGCTGGCCGAATCCGCCGTGGCTTCGGATAAAGAGGAAATGAAAAAGCGCCTGGGCGGCTGTGACGCGAAAGCCCCCGCCAATCCCGAAACCTACCTCCGTGTCCGCGATTACTTCTTCACGCCTCTGTGGATGAAAGTGAAAGGGAACTGACGCTCCCCGTAGGGCAAGCCGGAAAACGTAGGGCGGATTGGAAATCCGCGCGGAATTGGCAATCCCGCCTCAGGGAAATCAGCAGAAGCCGAAGTAGGCGGAGTGCCACTCCGCCGCGGATTTTCCATCCGCCCCACGTTTCGCGAATTTGGATGCGCCTGCTAGACTAGTAAGTTCGTGCCGGTAAAACCACGGCGCGATTCCCAAGCGAGCGGATCACTTTGCTCCGTTCGAAGTGCCAGCCATCGTGAAGCGCGTAAGTCCGAAGCGCACCGCGGATGTGTTGTGTGCGGTTAGCTTGGAGCGCACAGCGAAGCGTTGTGCGCGATTCAAGATGGAGAGGTGGCCGAGTGGTTGAAGGCGCACGCTTGGAAAGC
>JBEBFS010000053.1:0-31976 GCA_040081855.1 Bryobacteraceae bacterium
AAAATTATCCTTGCGGCGGCCGTGATCGATGACGTACTGGGGCTGCTGATCCTCGCTGTGGTCAGCGGAATGGCTCAGGGTTCGCTAGACTTCGTGCAAATCGGAATCACGGCGGCGCTCGCCATTGGATTCACGATCCTCGTGGCCGTGATGGGCGCGCGTTCCATGAGGAAGATTGTGCCGCAAATGGGGGCGAGGTTGCGGTTGAGCGAATCGCAATTTTCGTTTTCTTTAATTCTTCTGTTTGCTCTAGCGCTTCTTGCGGTCTATGCAGGCGTCGCGGCGATTGTGGGTGCGTTTCTCGCAGGCATGGCGCTTTCGGAAAGCGTCGAGGAGCGAGTGAAGGACCTGACGCACGGCGTTACGGAACTGCTGCTTCCGTTCTTCCTGGCGGGCATCGGGTTGCACGTCGACCTGCATGCGTTTTCGAATCCGCCAGTGCTGCTGCTCGCGCTTCTTCTTTCCGTGGCCGCGGTGTTCTCAAAGCTGATCGGCTGTGGATTGGGAGCGATGTCGCTGGGCAAGCAAGACGCGCTGCGGATCGGCGTTGGCATGGTTCCGCGCGGTGAGGTCGGCATGGTAGTGGCGCAATTGGGGCTGGCGCTTCATGTGGTTTCTCCCAATACTTATGCGGTTGTCGTGTTCATGGCGGTCACCACCACGTTGATCGCTCCGCCAATGTTGAAAATCGCATTTCGCGGCGCGGGGACCGGTGAGCAGGAAATCGCGGAGATTTCGTAGCCGCCCTCGTGCCCGTGCGCGAGGAACCGCGCCGCTCGCGTTACCATGGAAATTCTATCTTTGGAGACCGATCTATGCCGCTCACACCAGAACAAATTGAACGCGCCGCACAGCAACTGATTCAAGCCCGCCGCACGAACACTCCGGGGCCCGCGCTACCCGAAGATTGCCGCCCCACCGATGGCGATTCGGCGGTCGCGATTCAGAAGCGAGTGATGGAAGTGCTGGGAGAAACGACGGGCGGCTGGAAGTGCGCTGTGCCCAAGCCGGGCGGCCTGCCGATTCTTTCTTCGATTCCTGCCTCGAAGATCAGCAGCGCGATTCCGTACTTTGTGGCCGGACCGAAAGGTTTGATTGAGCCCGAAATCGCTTTTGTGCCCGCTCACGATATGCCGCCGCGCGCGACGCCCTACACGGACGATGAGATTCGCGCGTCTATCGGCGACACGCATTACGTGATCGAGTTGCTGGGCTCACGCTACGCCAACAAGCCCGCCGCAACGCCTGGAGAGATTCTGGCGGATTCGTTCAATAACTATGGCCTGTGGATCGGGCCCAAAGTTGAGGGCATCTTCGAGAAGAAGCTCGACAAACTGCACGTGAAGATTACGAGCGGTGACACAGTGCTGATGGACGAGGACCGTCCGCATCCCAGCGGCGATCCGTTCGCGGCCTACGGTTGGTTTGTGAACTATCTCTGTTCCACCGGTGAAACGCTGAAAAAGGGCCATATTGTCACCACGGGTTCTTACGCCGGCGTAGTGGATGCGCCTCTGGGTAAGCCCGTTCGCGTGGAATTGGGCGGCATCGGAGTTATTGAAATCGAACTGCGCCTGGCCTGACCCGCGTCAGAAAAGTTTGCGCACCAAACGGGCTGCCAGACCGGGCAGCCCGTAACTTTGTCCGTCCCCTCCCCGTAATTGTTACGCCACGCACGCCCAGTTGCGCTTCAAACCAGAACAAAATCAAGGGTTTATCGATTGGTACCCGCCGTGCACTACATCGCACGTCGGCTGAGGAGCCGACAAGGAGCGTAGATGTTCAACAACAACACGGAAGAGACGGCAGTGGCGAAGCAGGATAAAAATCACAAGGTTGTGATTGGGCTGCTTGCAGGAGGTTTAGCGATCGCGCTGGGCGCCAACGGGTATTTGATATCGCGCTCGAACGATCTCAGCGAGGAAATCGCACGGACGCGCGCGGGCACTAGCACGGAGATCTCGAAGCTGCATGAAACCACCACCGCGGCATTCGAGCAGCAGAGTCACCGCTTCGACGAAGTCGCCTCCCAGGTGAAGGGCTATAACGACAACGCGTCGGTGGCAATTAAGCGTGCGCGCACCGAAGCGCAGAAGAAGAATGACGAGGTGATTCAACAGCTCGCCGAGCAAAAAGCGCAGCAGGATCGCGTCGCCAGCGACATCGGCCAGTTCAAGGACCTGACGACGACGAAGATCACCGAAGTGGCCGGTAACGTGGACACAGTGAAGGCAAACGTGGAAGATGTGAGAGCGAATGTCGCTACCACGCGTGCCGATTTTGAAAAAACCACGGCCGATATCCGCACGGATCTGAGGAGCGTGGTAGGCGACATGGGCGTCATGAGCGGTCTCATCGCCACCAATGGCAAAGAGCTCGACGCTTTGCGCGCCCTGGGCGATCGCAATTACTACGAATTCGAGATCGCCAAGAGCACCGGCGGGAAGAAAGTCGGCGACGTTACTTTGACGCTGAAGAAGGCCGATCTGAAGAAGAACCGCTTCACTATGGATGTGTTTGCCGATGACAAGCACATCGAAAAGAAGGACAAAACGGTGAACGAACCGGTTCAGATGTACGTGAACGGCCTACGCCAGCCGTATGAAATCGTCGTGAACCAGGTGAAGAAGGACACGATCGTGGGCTACCTGGCCACGCCGAAGGTCAAGATGGCTCGGCGGTAATTTTTCTTCCTCTCATAAACACCGCGAGCAGCGCGCGCACTTCTCCCACCGGAGAGTGCGCGCGTTATCGTTTATGGGGTTAAATCTCGTCGATGACTTCGGCGATCTGCTCCAGCACCCAGGCGGTTTCCCGCTCCGTAATCACGTAGGGCGGCATGAAGTAGACGATGTTGCCGAGCGGGCGAAGCAGCACACCGCGTTCGAGGAATTTTGCGGCAAGCCGCGGGCCGATGTTATTGAGGTATCCACTTTCGCCCTGCAGCTCTTCCCCCTGGAGTTCTCCGCTTTGGATTTCTTCGCTTCGGACTTCTTTGCTTTGGATTTCAACGGCGCCGATGCCGCCAATAACGCGAACGTCGCCGACATTTGGGCGCGAGCGCAGAGGCTCAAGCCCCCGCCGCATCTGCGCTTCGATGCGCGCGACGCTTTCCAGCGCGTTGGTTTCGTGAAAGAGATCGAGACTTGCGACACCCACGGCGCACGCCAGTGGATTCGCGGTGTACGAATGACCGTGAAAAAACGTTTTCGCGCGGTCTCCGCTGAGGAATGTTTCGTAGATCGCTTCCGTTGCAGCCGTCGCACCCAACGGGAGATAACCGCCTGTGAGGGCCTTCGACATGCAAAGGATGTCGGGTTGGACACCGGCATGTTCACAAGCGAACATTTTCCCGGTGCGTCCGAAGCCGGTGAGAACTTCATCGGCGATCATCAGCACGTTGTGTTCATCGCAAAGCCGGCGCACTCCGGCAAGAAATTCGCGCGGCCAGACAATCATGCCACCCGCGCCCTGGAGCATCGGCTCGAGGATGACGGCGGCAACTTTCCCACTGCTGCTTCGCAGTTGCTGTTCCAGATCCCCTAAACAATCGATGTTGCATTTTTCACGCTTCAGACCGAGAGGGCAACGGTAACAGTACGGCGCATGAACACGTGTCACCGGGAACAACATCCGCGAAAACGCTTGCGTGAAGACGGAATCGTCGCTTGCCGACATCGCGCCGGCGGTGTCGCCGTGATAGGCGTGATGGAGGCCGACGATCTGCGTCCGCTCCTCACCGCGATTGCGCCAGTATTGCAGCGCCATCTTCATGGCGACTTCAACCGCTGTCGAGCCGTTGTCGGAGTAAAAGATCCGCGTCAGGTTTTGCGGCAGAACCTTGAGTAGCCTTTCCGCGAGCGCCACAGCAGGTTCGTGCGTGCATCCAGCGAAGAGCACGTGCTCAATTTGTTTTGCCTGATCGGCCAGGGCTTCGTTCAGTTTCGGATGCGAGTGGCCGTGAATATTCACCCACCACGATGAGATGCCATCCAAAATCTTGCGCCCGTCTTCCGTGTAAAGATACACGCCTTCGCCGCGTACGACGGGCAACGGCGCAGGCGCGGTTCGCATCTGCGTGTACGGATGCCAAAGATGCGCGCGATCTCGATCTACAAGGCTCACTCGGGAGAATACTCCAACAAAAACCGATTCAAAATCCCGCGCGGGTCTAGGTGCTCTCGGGCCCACTCTTCGAGCGCCTGCCGCGTGAGTGGATCGAATCGGGGCATCTGTCCGAGGATGGGAACCTGCCCCATGTGTTCGATGATCTCGGCGTTGTCTTGATTTGGCTGGCCGATCAGCACGACGCCCGCAACGGGGATTTCGCGCGCGCGCAGAGCCTCCAGCGTGAGCAGCGTGTGATTGATCGTGCCCAAGCCGCTACGCGCCGCGATCACCGCCGGAACGTGCAGCATGCTGACGAACTCGCCGAAGGTGTTGGCGCGATTGAGCGGCACTAAAATTCCGCCCGCGCCTTCGATGATCCAACGCGTTTCTTCAGTGCCGCCGCCTTCTTCCAACATTCGGTTGAGGCGGTGCACATTGACCGGATTGTCCTCGCGCTCGGCCGCAAGGTGCGGAGATACGGGGTCGGCGAAGCGATAGCCGTCCTTCAGTACTTCCTTAGAGGTGAGCGCGGCCAACCTCTCCACCTCCGCCGTGTCGTCGTCTTGTGAAGTGCCGGTTTGCACCGGCTTCCAGTAGCGCAAGGGTAAGCTGCCACGGCAGCGGTGAATCACCGCGGCGGAGAGAACGGTTTTGCCGACGTTGGTGTCGGTGCCAGTGATGAATAAGCCTCGGGTCATGAAGAAAGTGCTTTCTCAAGCGAATCGGCAAACTGATCGATGATCGCTTCGGACAAACCTTCGTTGATCGAAACACGCAGCCGTGCCGTGCCGGCGGGCACTGTCGGAGGACGCACCGCACGTACGTCAAAGCCTTCGGCCTGTAGCTTTTCGGCAACGGCCACGGCGCGCTGGTTTTCGCCAATGTGCACGGGCACAATCTGCGAATCGCCCGGCATTCTCAGATGATGGCGCAAACGTCGAGCCAGCACGAGTAAGCGCGCGCGACGATCTGGTTCCTGCTCGACAATATCGAGCGCGGTGTCTATGGCGGCAGCGACCGAGGGTACAGCGGCGGTCGAAAAAATGAAAGGCCGCGCGCGCTGCAACAGATACTCGATCGTGTTGCCGTCGCCTGCGACAAACGCCCCGCTTACGCCCAAAGCTTTTCCCGCGGTGTTGATGGAGACCAATACCTGATCCGTAATGCCAGTGGCTTCCATGAGCCCGCTGCCGCGCTTGCCGTAGATCCCGATCGCGTGTGCTTCATCCACAATAAGGGACGCTCCTCGGTCGCGGCATAGTTGGGCGTACTCCGTGAGCGGAGCCTCGTCGCCATCCATGCTGAAGATGGATTCAACCACGACGAACTTAGCGGCACCGGCGGGCGTCTCGTCCAACATTCGACGCAGCGCATCCACATCGTTATGCGGAAAAATCGCGCGCGAAGCCTTCGAAAGGCGGGCGCCGTCAATCAGGCTCGCGTGATTCAGGGAGTCTGAGAAGATAACGTCGCCTTCTTCCGCGACGGTGGTCAGCACGGCGAGATTCGCCAAGTAGCCGCTTGAAAAATAGAGACTCCGTTCCGCGTCTTTGAATTGTGCGAAACGTTCTTCGATTTGCCGGAAACAATCGCGCTCACCACGGAGGAGACGCGACCCTGTGCTGCCCGCGCCTTCGCGCAAAGCCGCATCGGACATGGCTTTCGCGACACGAGGATCGCGCGCCAAGCCCAGGTAATCGTTTGAAGAAAGGTCAATGCCGGAAGGTGGCTTCAGCTTTCGCCGGAGGCCCTGGGCATCCAGTTCCGCCAGACGCCGTTCAATGCGCTGAGCGATCGCCTCAGGCGCCTGCATTGGCGTGTTCCGCCGTGTGCGCGGGATTTTCGGCGATGCGCATGCCCAGCTTGTTAAACAAACGGCGATCAGCATCGGATTCCGGATTGGGCGTTGTCAGGAGCTTGTCGCCCATGAACACCGAGTTTGCCCCGGCCAGGAAGCACAGTGCTTGAGCCTCATCGCTCAGCGACATGCGGCCTGCGCTGAGACGCACGAAGGACGCCGGCATCAAAATGCGAGCCGTCGCGATCATGCGCACCAGCTCCAGCGGATCTTCGGCCTTTTGCGAAGAGAGAGGGGTTCCTTCCACACGCACCAGCATGTTGATCGGGACGCTTTCGGGATGCGGATTGAGGTTCGAAAGTTCGCGCAGCAGGCGGTAGCGTTCGGCGCGGGTCTCGCCCATGCCGATGATGCCTCCGCTGCAAACCGTGACACCGGATTTCCGGACGCGGGAGAGCGTCGCCAGACGGTCCTGGTAGGTCCGGGTACTGATGATTTCGCCGTAAAACTCCGGCGAGGTGTCCAAGTTATGGTTGTAGGCGCTGAGCCCGGCGTCAGCCAAAGCGTCCGCCTGTTCCTGGGTCAGCATGCCGAGCGTGCAGCAGGCTTCCATGCCGATTTCGCGGACGCCGCGGACCATAGCCAAAACACGGTCAAACTGCTCGCCCTTCGGCACATCGCGCCATGCCGCGCCCATGCAGAACCGGGTTGCGCCGTTGGCGTGGGCCTGGCGGGCGGCGGAAAGCGTTTCCTCGACGCTCAATAAGTCTTTTTTTTCCAATCCGGTACGGTGATGCGCGGACTGCGGACAGTAGGCGCAATCCTCCGGGCAGCCGCCGGTTTTGATGCTCAGTAGAACGCACGCCTGCACCTCGTCCGGACGGTGGTAGGCCCGGTGCGCGGTTTGGGCGCGAAAGATGAGGTCCGGCAGCGGAGCCATGTAAATCCCCTCAATTTCCGTAGGGGTCCAATCGTGGCGAAGGGCGGGATTTTGGGAATGCGGTTTCAAATTCCTATAGTAGCGCCTGGAGCCGCCCTGCTGCGGCTGTCATCGAACTTTCATTTGCAAGCCAGGCCAGGCAATCGTTATCCTGCAAGTAAGGCAGCACCCCGTGGCTTGAAGTGGGTCTTCAGGCTGATGTTGCAAAGCTTCGTCGCTTAGGGCAAACGCGGGCGTTCTCACAAATCTCTGTAGGAAACAATTTCTTGCGCAATTCTTTCTCGTGCATCCACGAGGAGAGATGGCGAACAAGCGGGGCCTCCGTTCCGCGAGGAGAGAATCATGAAACTTCAAGCAAGTCTTATGCGCACCAGTGTTCGGTTTGTGCTGGTAGCCGCGATGGCCGGGCTATTTTGTTCGACAGTATTCGCCCAAGCCAGCGCCAATAAGGGACAAATCACTGGCACGGTCTATGACCAAAAAGACGCCGTGATTCCGAACGCGAAGGTCACCGTGAAGGGCACCGAAACGGGAGTGCAGCGTGAACTTCAGTCGGGTGCCGACGGAGTTTTCCGCGCACTATTGCTCGATCCGGGCAGCTACACCCTTACGGTGGACGCCCAGGGCTTCGCCACCGCAAGTTTGACCAATGTTGTCGTTAACGTCGGTTCCTCCGTGGGGTTGAAGGTGACGCTGCAACTGGGGTCCACTTCGCAATCGGTGGAGGTTGGGGAATCGCTGATTCAGCTTGATCTTCCTGCACCCACCAGCCTTTTGGATTCGCGAGCCATCGAATCGCTGCCGATCAACGGACGCCGCTTCCAGGATTTCGCGGCGCTGACCCCGACGGTGCAGATCGATCAGACGCGCGGTTCGATTTCCTTCGCGGGCCAGCGTGGCATAAACGGAAACGTAATGGTGGATGGCACAGACTACAACAACCCGTTCTTCGGCGGTACTCGCGGCGGCGAGCGCTCGGGTTTTGTTTTCACGATCCCGCAAACGTCCATTCAGGAATTTCAGGCCGTCACCACCGGCTACGCTGCGGAGTATGGCCGTTCCACCGGCGGTGTTTTGAACGCGATTTCGAAGTCGGGTACCAACGCTATCCACGGCGAGGTCTTCTATCAGATCCGCCACAAGGAAATCGGCCTCTCTACCCCATTCAATACGCAGAACCTCGAGACGCTTCAACAGTTTGGCGGCGGCGCGGGCGGCGCGATTAAGAGGGACAAGCTGTTCTGGTTTGCCGCCGCGGAGCGCCAGTTATCCAAACTGCCCAGGCAGGTATTCTTCCAGTCTCTTGTGGGTGTCGCTCCCACGACGGCGAACCAGGAAGCGCTGAATTTCCTGCTGGGACAACAAGGTCCGATCAGTTCGACCAACGACGGCACGGCAACTACGGGCCGCATCGACTATCAAATGGCAAACGGCAGCCGGCTGACGGCGCGACTGAACTTCAGCGATGCGAATGCGAATAACGCCATTACCTCCGGCGCGCCGCTTCCGGCGATCGATACTCGCGCTTTGAGTGGTTCTGGTTCGGAGAAAGACCGCACGTACACGGGTGTCGCCCAGTACACGGCGATCTTGAGCCCGCGAATTGCCAACGATCTGCGGTTTGCGGGCACGCACGAAGTCCGGCCGCGCACCGCGAATACCGCCATTCCGAACGTGAACGCCAGTCCCATTGGCAATTTTGGAGCACGGAACTTCCTGCCCACCGTACAGGACGACACGCGGTACCAGATCAATGACGGACTCTCGATGACGGTTGGCAGCCACACCTTCAAGTTGGGCGGTGACTATAACTATCTGACCACCTACCAGAGCTTCGGCTTCAACCAGTTCGGAAGCATCAGCTTTGGTACGTCGGACGTCGCGACGCTGTTGCGTGTGATGTCGACGGCCCCCGGACAGAATCGTTTTGATGATTCGTCTGTCCGGTATACATTCAACGTTGGAAACCTTCTGGCCGATTATCACATGCACCAGATCGCGTTCTACGCCCAGGACAGTTGGAAGGTCAATTCCCAACTTTCGATCAACTACGGTTTGCGCTGGGAAGGACAATTGAACCCGGAGGCCGTGGCCACCAATACGCCGGTCGTGCAGGCGATTCAGAACGCAACTTTTCCGATTGCCAGCAAATTCAACCCGGCGCAGCTGCAAAATAATCTGAACCAGTGGATGCCTCGCTTCGGCTTTACGTATTCGCCTTTCAAGGGTTCCACCAAGACCGTGATTCGCGGTCATGCCGGTCTCTTCTACGCGGCTACGCCGATGCTCACCTACGGCGGTTCAACCAATAACTTCCGTAGCACTCCTGGCGACGTTAGCTTCCAGTGCAACCCCGGCAGTTGCGGCGGAACGGTTTACCAGTTATTCAAAACGGCGGGCGTCGATTTAAACACCGCGAAGTTGGATAACCTCCCCATCCTCACCTCAACTCAGGTGACGAACGCGGCGGCAACCCTCCTTGGCACCGCGCCGAATCCATTCCTCGGGGCCGGCTTCACCGGCACTGCGAACGATTTCCAGAATCCACGAGCCCTGCAGTTGGGCATCGGCTTCGACCAGGAAATCACCAAAGGTTGGGTTGGTGGTGTGCAGTTCAACTACATCAACACCGTCCATCTCGAGCGCAACCGGGATTACAACCTCCCGACCTGCACGGTTCGCCCGGCCGACGGACGCTGCATCTACACTCGCGCCAGCCGTCCGCTGACGCAGTATGGACAGATCACCATGCGTGAAAGCTCCGGCCGCTCGCTTTACCGCGGGGTTACGTTTAGCAGCCGCTACTCCGCCAGCAAGAAGCTCCAGTTCGGCATCCAGTACACCCTGGCGACCAACTACTCCGATGACGATAACGAACGCTCCGCAACAGGATTCGGCTATGACAACGCCGCGAATCTCCGCGCCGAGTATGGTTATTCGGCCATCGATATCCGTCACAACTTCGCAAGCTATGCCGTGACCAGCTTGCCGTGGGGCATCGAAGTTTCCGGTATCTTCCGCGCCAATAGCGGTCAGCCCATCGATCCCTATGCCGGTTCCGACATCAACGGCGACGCGGCGTCCGGATACTTCGCGTCGAACAATGACCGCGCCTACCAGGCTCCGGGCGTGCCGTTTGCGCGCAATTCTTTCCGGAACTACGGCTTCAAGACCGTCGACATCCGCTTCCTGAAGAGCTTCCAAATCGGGGAGAAGGCGAAACTGCAATTTTCTACGGAAATGTTCAACCTTTTCAACTTCGATAACGTGATCCTGGGCCCGGCGTCCCTCAATACGGGCACCTTGATTTATGGCCCCGGCGTCTGCGGCTCGGCGAGCTGCACCGTGACGGGCAGCTCTACCACGTACACTCTCGGACAAGTGATGCCGGCGAACTCCACGTTTATGCAATTGCGGAATACCGACGGGACCTACAACCGCAACAATAGCCAACTGGGCACGCCGTTCCAGGCTCAGTTTGGTCTGCGGTTCATCTTCTAGCAATTTCGGTTCATCGTTTGTTGTAATGAAAGGCGCACGCCCCACAGGCGTGCGCTTTTTCTTTGCCCAGCCGGATGGTACAGCGTTGGGGCAGGATAATGGATTAGATGCCGAATTCGTCTCGCATCCCTTGGCTCTGCCGGAACTGCCTTGTGCTGGCTTGGCTCCTGGGGATTCCTGCGTTTGCTGCCGACTGGGTCGAGTACCGCTCTGGTCCTTTTCATGTGTTCAGCAACGCGGGTGACCGTAAGGGCCGCGAGGCTCTTACCGAGCTGGAACAGTTGCGCTTCGTGCTTGGCGGGTTGATCGGCAAGCCGGAACTCGCGACAGTCTGGCCGATCAACATCGTCCTTTTTCAGAATCAGAAAGAATATGCACCGCATGTGCTCCCCTCGCCGTTAATTGATGGCAGCGGCTCGACGCTTGCCGCCTGGACGGCGGACGCGAGCAAAACCGAGCCATTGCCGCGAGATCTGATTCGCAGCATCATTCTGCTCTTCTTTCGCGATAACGCGGGCCGCATGGCTCCTGGAATCGAGACCGGGCTTGCGGATTTATTCTCGACGATCGAGGTGGAGGCAACGCGCGTTCGTCTTGGAGCGCCTCTCCCTGCGGGGGAGCTTTCCGGCGCTCGCCTGCGCACCTGGACGAAGCTGCAGATGCTGACCACGCAGCCCGAGTACGCCGGCAAGCTCCGTGTCTATATCAATAATCTGCAACAGGCTGGCGGAGAGGACGTCGCCGTCCGCAACGCATATGACACGACGCCGGCGAAGCTTGAAGAAAAGGTGGATGCCTACGCGAAAGCCGGCCGGTTTGAATCGGCGCCGGTGATTGGGCGCGCCATCAATCCGAATCGCGACTACATTGAGCGGGAAGTTACCAAAGCCACAATGGACGGGCTCATCGCCGAACTCGATGCCAAGGGAAAAAACTTTCCGCCGGATAGCCCGCGAGGCTTGCTTGCCAAGAACACGTTGTCCTCACTGGAGCTGGCTATCCGCGCCAATCCCAAGTGGGCAGAGCCGCAGTTCAAGATCGCCGAGCTCGAAACCGATCCGGCGCGCAAAATAGCACGCCTCAAAATGGCCGCATCGCTCGATCCGCGTAACACCGGCTATTGGCAAACACTCGCCGAGGTACAGACGAAAGCCGAGTTGTATGCCGACGCCGAGAAATCGTGGACCGCAGCTGAGCGCGCCGCGGAAAGTCCCGAAGAGCGGGACCGTATTCACAAAGCCAAACTCGATTTAGAAGACCAACGCGCCGCGGCGGAGATGGCCGCCCGCCAGCGCGCTCGCGACGAGGAAGCCCGCGAGTTGCAGGCATTGAAGGACAAAGCCGCCGCCGAGGTGCGCGCCGCGGAATCCGCGGCAAATACTCGGCTGGGTGCTAACGCGGGCAACATTCAGGGCGCGGTGCCCTGGTACGGCGATGTCACCGGCCTGCCCGTGTCTGGCACGTTAACTCGGATTGATTGCTTGAATCCGTCGATGCGCCTCACCGTGCAGACCGCGACTGGCCCCGCGGTGCGGCTAATGATTCGTGATCCTCAGAAAATTGCGGTGGCTTCCGAATCCGGTCAAGCCCGCTTTGATTGTGGTCTGCAGAAGCCGGTGCGCAAGATCGAAGTGCAACACGACGGGAAAGCGGACGCCAAGCTCGGCACGGCGGGCGACATCCTGGTGGTAAAGTTTCCCTGATGACGGGAACCACCGGGAACGCTGCGGGAACGCACGTCCGTTCGCAACCACTGCGCTGGGTGGCGATCGGTGTGTTCGTTCTCTCCTCGTCACTCAATTATTTGGACCGTCTTCTGCTCGCCGCCCTTGCGCCTACCATCAAAAGCGAGTTTCACCTTTCGAACGTGGAGTACGGCGGCATCGTTTCCATCTTCGCGACGTTGTATGCCGTGGTCGCTCCATTCGCCGGATGGTTTGTGGATCGCGTCGGCCTCAACTGGGGAGTTACGGCCGCGATGGTGGTTTGGTCGCTGGCAGGCTCGGCAACCGGGTGGACCAGTAGCTTGCGCGGCCTGATGATTTCGCGCAGCGTCCTTGGCGTTGGCGAAGCGGCTGGCATCCCGTGCACGGGAAAAGCGAACAGCTTGTACCTGGAATCGAAGGAGTTCGCCTTCGGAACCGCGCTGAACCAGGTGGGCATCACGGTGGGCAGTATCGGCGCGCCGTTGCTGGCTGCGGTGCTCTCTCCTGTAATAGGATGGCGCTCCACGTTCATGATCTGTGGCGCTCTCGGATTTCTGTGGCTTCCCCTCTGGTGGTACACCGCCAAGAAGGTGCCGCCACCGGTTTCTGGCGCACCGGTGGAAAGCATCAGCATCGGCAACATCCTCCGCGACCGGCGGCTATGGGGATTGATCATCGCCAACGCATTGGTGATGACGCTCTATACCCTGTGGACCAACTGGACGACCATCTACTTTGTGCAGGCCCGGGGGCTCACGGAGATCGAAGCCAATCGCTCGTTCGCGTGGATTCCGCCCGTGTTCGCGACCATCGGTGGTTTCACTGGCGGCTGGATGACGTACCGCGCCATGGGAACCGGCGCGCCCGTGTTTGCCGCTCGCATGCGCGTATGCTGGATCGCGGCGCTGATTTTGCTGGCGACCGCGCTGGTGCCGCTGGCTCCTTCCCCTGCACTTGCTGCTGCGGCGATTAGTTTGAGCTTCTTCTGGTGCCTGGCGATTTCGACGAATTTGTACGCAATGCCGATTGATTGGTACGGCTCCGGCCGCGCGGCGTTTGGCGTCGCCGCACTGACGTGTTCCTTTGGATTGATGACCGCCGCAATCTCGCCTGCTATCGGCTCTGTTGTGGATACCTTCGGCTTCGCGCCGGTGTGCGTGACCCTGTCTGTTCTGCCGCTTGCCGGCATCGCGATACTACAATTTGCGGGGAGGCGCTCCGCCGCATGAAGCAGCTTTTGAAGCGGGCTCTCTTCGGGCTTCTAGGCAAAGACCCCGAAGCCGTTGTCGTCAGTTTCCGAACCGCGGACGATACTCTCGCCGATGCCATGTGCAGGGAGGTGAAGGAACTGGAACCAGCGCGCCGCCACCTTACTGTTTCCGCTGACGAGCCGTGGAGCGAAGTGGAGCGCAAACTCCTCCCGTATCGCATCGGCCTCGCGCCCGTTCTCTTTACAAACGATCCGAAGTATGACGAGTTGCGCTCACGCGCGCTGCGATTGGCGCCGCGCAAGATTCTCGCCTACAACGGCCGCATGGAACGGCACCATCTTAAGCTGAGCTCACCCATCGCATCCGGGTTGTTTCTGCGCGGAGTTCCGATTGATCGTATCTACTTGCGTCCGGCGTGGCTCGGGCCATTTCGCAAGGAAAAGACGGTTCGCCCCACCGGCCATCGAGTGGTGGAAGGCCGCGCTCGCAATCCCAAGCGTAAGACCGTTGCCGTTCTCACGCCTTACTATCCGTATCCGCTCTCACACGGCGGCGCCGTGCGTATGTTCAACCTGCTCCGCGAAATTGGGCGCGAGTTCAACCTGGTGCTCTACGCCTTCACCGAGGGCCCCATCAAGCCGGAGGACTTCGCTCCTGTCCTCGAATTCACGTCACGCGTGTACCTGGTCGAAAAGCCGCGGTACCGTGAGCCGCGCTGGTCCACCGTGCATCCGCCGGAAGCCTGCGAATATTGGTCGCCTGAAATGGCAAAGCTGATCGCGGCGCGCGATACCGATCTGCTGCAGACCGAATACACGTATCTGGCGCGGTACGGCGGTGACATCCTTGTTGAGCATGACGTTACCTACGACCTCTATGCACAGGTATTCGCCAAAGAGGCGACGGTCTCCGCCTGGTGGAATTTGTGGCGTTGGAAGCGTTTTGAGGTGGCCGCCGTCTCGCGCTTCCGGCAAGTTGTGGTGATGTCTGAGAAAGACCGGCAAATGCTGGGCGTTTCGCAGGCGCGCGTGATCGAAAACGGGGTGGATATCCGCCGCTTTGAACCGCAGACCGAACAGCCAGGCCGCACGATCCTCTTCATCGGATCGTTTCGTCACTTCCCCAATATCGTTGCCTACCGCTTCCTCACGGAGCAGATTCTGCCTTTGGTGAAAAACTACCGGTTGATCGTTGTTGCCGGTCCGGATCCCTGGCTCCACTGGCGCAACCAAACGGGCAGCTTGCGCCCCGCGCCGGATGACCGCATCGAAATGCATGAGTTCGTTGCCGACGTGCGTCCGCTCTATCACCGCTCAAACGTTGTGGTGGTCCCTACGCTCGAATCGGCCGGGACGAACGTCAAGGTTCTGGAGGCCATGGCGATGCGGCGTGCGGTGGTTTCCACCACGTCCGGGGTCGCGGGTCTTGGGCTGGATCACACCAGGAATGTTTGGGTTGCCGATTCGCCCGCCGACTTTGCCTCCGCGATCGATAGGTTGATGGACAATGAAACGCTCCGCGAATCGCTTGCGGCCGCCGGTCGTCACAAAGTGGAGCAGCATTTCGATTGGCGCGCCATCGGCCTAAGGCAACGCGCGATGCTGCGCGAACTGCTGGGCGACGATTTGGTCATTCGTGCCGTTCAAGAGGGTGACTTTCCGGCGATCCTGCGGATTCAAGCCGAGTCGCCCGAGGCGTCGCAGTGGGAAGAAGCCGACTACCGTCAATACGGCTGTCTTGTGGCGGAGCGTGCGTCGTCTCAGGGCACCGTGGGCTTCCTTGCCTCGCGGCAAATCGCGCCCGACGAATGCGAGATTTTGAACGTTGCCGTTCTGCCGTCGGAACGGGGCCGGGCAGTGGGGCGAAGATTGGTCGAGGCCCTACTTGCGCGCGGCCCTGGAAAGTGTTTTCTTGAAGTTAGACAGTCCAATGAAAACGCGATCCAGCTATATGAATCATTGGGGTTTGAGCGCGTTGGGCTGCGTGAAAATTACTACCACAACCCGGTCGAGCCGGGTATTGTCATGAGAGTTCATTCATGATATCGTCGTGGTGCTTGATAGGCACTTATAACCCTGAAGGAGGGTGTTAATAATGGAGCAACTAGAAGAATTGAAGACGCACTTGATGGCGACCAACGAGGAGTTTCGCACTCTTGCCGCCCAGCATGCCGAACTCAAGCAACAGTTGCAGGCGATCGAAGCGAAGGGTCACCTCACGTTGGAAGACGAGGACCGCGAGCATGAGATCAAGAAGCAAAAGCTCCTTTTGAAGGACCAGATGAACCAAATGCTGGCCCGTCAAAAGCCGGAGCAAGTAGCGTAATTTCAAGTGCGCTGATGGAATGTAGAGGCCGGGCCAAAAGGGTCCGGCCTCTTGCATTTTTAGGGCAGCCCCAATAGCTTCGCCGGGTTCGTCTTCGACATCCGGTCCACTTCCGCAAGCGTGAAACCCCGGGCCAGCAGGCCACGGTAAAGCTCCATCAAACCATCGGTGTGCAGCGGATTGGGCGGTTGCCCCAGGTCGCTTGAAATCACACACCATTCAGGACCCGCTTTCCGGATCGCTTTCGCAAACGCGTCGAACTTCCCGCCTTGCGCACCGGACCACACGAACTCCAGGTACGCGCCCAATTTTGCAGCTTCTTTCAACTGCGCCACAGAGAGCCCGGGAAACTCGTTCGTCGCATGTGTGACCAGCATGTTGCGGACTCCCTGGCGTTTGCCTTCGGCGAGAATCATCAAGACTTCCGCGGGCGCAACGTGTCCGGTTTCGAGCACCAGATTGTTCTTCGCGATGATCGAGATCACTTGGATCACTTCGGGCAGCAGCTTGCCGTTTTCGGAAACGCGCACGAAGGGCCGATTTTCTTTCGTGGTCTTTACAACGTATTCCGAATCGAACGTGGGCATCCAAACAACCTTGCCGTAGCCGCCGCTTACCTTGGTCATCCACTCCACTGCCGCCGGATTTACACCGCCCACCGTGCGGTCCAGCGAGATGCCGCCGAACAGCTCAATTCCAGGGACCACTTTGCGCACGATGTAGGCGAGAGAGGCCGTCGGCTCATAGTGGTTTTTCAACACTAGGGCGCGCATGCCCTTGCTCTTCGCCAACTTCGCCAAATCAATCGCGTCCAACTTGCGCGGCGTGCCATCCGGGCTCGAATGCGTGTGCATGTCGACCGCGCCTTCAAGTGTCTGCGCGAGTGCAGGCGTGGTTGCGGCCATCAGTGCGAGAGTTACAGCGAACACTGCCGGTCGCGCGATGCTACAGTTCATGGAAATCTCCCAGCGCCCAGTCTCACAAAGCGATTGCCTCAATGCAATCGGGAAGGGGGTCCATCTAGCGGACAATCCCCGGGCAGACCACCATATTTCGCTCTTTCTTCGCCTGCCTGCGAAGGCGCTATAATGAGTGTTCCGAAGGGAATTCCATATGGACGAAAAAGAACGCGCACGGGCACTAACCGCCACGCTGGGACAGATTGAAAAGCAGTTCGGCAAGGGTTCCGTCATTCGCTTGGGATCTCAGCCAGCGCAACAGGTTCCGGCGATTTCAACCGGTTCTATCTCCGTCGATTTTGCTCTGGGCATCGGCGGCTTCCCCCGCGGGCGTATTTCGGAGATCTTCGGGCCTGAATCTTCGGGTAAAACGACCATAGCTCTACAAGTGGTTGCCGAGGCACAGAAACTCGGTGGGATGGCGGCGTACATCGACGTAGAACACGCGCTCGATCCGGTCTACGCGCGCAAGCTCGGCGTCGACGTCGATAACCTCCTGGTTTCGCAGCCCGATTACGGCGAACAGGCGCTTGAAATTACGAATGCGCTGATTACATCGGGTTCCATCGACGTTCTGGTGGTCGACTCAGTGGCCGCTCTAGTTCCCAAGGCCGAACTCGATGGCGAAATGGGCGATAGCTTCATGGGTGTTCACGCGCGCCTGATGTCGCAAGCCATGCGTAAACTCACGGGTATCGTCTCGAAGTCAAACACCTGTCTGATCTTCATCAACCAGATTCGCGAAAAGATCGGCGTGATGTTCGGCAACCCGGAAACCACCACGGGCGGCCGCGCGTTGAAGTTCTACTCCAGCGTCCGTGCCGATATCCGCCGCATTGCCGCGATCAAAGATGGCGAAAGTGTCGTCGGCAATCGCACCAAGATCAAGATCGTCAAGAACAAACTGGCGCCGCCGTTCCGTGAAGCCGAGTTCGATATCATCTACGGCGAAGGCATCTCGAAGGAAGGCGATTTGATCGACCTGGGCGTCGCGCAGAACATCGTCGAAAAGTCCGGTGCCTGGTACAGCTACAAGAGTGAGCGCATCGGTCAAGGCCGTGAAAACGCACGCCAGTTCCTGAAGGACAATCCGGAAACGTTCAAGCGCCTGGATTCCGAACTGCGCACGACGCTAGGCATGGTACGTGGAGAAGCTGCTGCTGCGCCGGCACCCGCTCCCGCCGTAGCGCCAGCGCCGGCGGCCGCAGCCAAGGCGAGAGGGTAGCGAACTTTTAGCGAGTCGTTTCTACTTCTCCAGCACGAAGTTGCCCACAAAAAGGGCGTCGATGCCGGAGGAGTAGAAGCTGCGCACGGCGTCGCGCGGCGTGGAAACCAGCGGGTCGCCGAATAGATTGAAGCTCGTATTGTAAAGGACGGGCAGTCCCGTCGCCTTACCCGCTTCGTGCAAGAGGCGGTGATACAAAGGGTTTTCTTCTTCGGAGACGGTGTGAACGCGCACTAGGTCTTCGCCCAAAATCGCTGTGGCAAACGTCTTGCGATGTGCGGCCTTGACACGCCCAACCGTCGCCAACTGGCTTGCGTTCGGACCAGCGTCAAAATACTCCGAGGCGAACTCGGCCGGAACCGACGCCGCAAATTTGCGGAACGGTTCGCGATGCTTGATAAAAACATTGAGGTTTTCAGTCGAGTACGGATCGAGCGGCGACGCCAGAATGCTGCGGTTGCCCAGCGCTCGGGCGCCAAACTCCATGCGGCCCTGCATCCAGGCGATGATCTTGCGCTCGCCCAGCATCGACACCGCGTTGTGCAGCAGCGTGTCGTTCGATCGCACATACTTAAACCGCAGTTTACAGTTTTCGAGAACCTGTTTGATTTCGTCGGGGTTGTAGCTGGGCCCCAGCAGCAGTGAATAGCCGTAGCGCGGACCCAGCGGATTCCGTTGATACCAGGCATGCAGCGCAGCGCCGATCGCAGTCCCTGCGTTACCCGACGCGCCCTGTACGAAAACGTTTTTGTAATTCCCGCTGCGCTCCAACGCGTCCACCAAAAGCGCATTCAGGAACAGTCCGCCCGCCAGGCAAAGATTCTCGCCTTCGCCCACAAGACCAATCACCGTATGCTCCGCGGCTTTTTGCAGTCCGTACGCAACCGACGCAGCCATGGACTCGGGAATTGTCGCGCCGGGCTCGAGTCCTACACGCTCGTAAAACTTCGCTCCGAACACGCCCTCCCCGGTCACGTTGCCATCGAAGAACGAAGGATCCAGACGGGCGCTGCTCGAAATGATCTCTTTGAAGAGCCCGACGAAGCGGTCGTCGCCAAACGTCGAAAGCCACTGGACCTTGTGCTCCTCGGCGTGTGGACGGAAGCCGAGCAGAGTTGTCACCGCGCCGAACAACCGGCCAAGCGAATCCGGATAATACCACTCGCGTTCCAATCGAAGCTGTCCGCCTGAGCCCTTCCACAGGCCCCCGCAGCGGAAATCGCCCGCATTATCAAGCGTAAGGACCGTAGCTTCCTCAAACGGCGACGCGAAAAACGCCGAAGCCGCATGCGAGCGGTGATGCTCAAACACAGCAATCTCCGCGTTCGGAAATTCCGTGCGCAGCGCCAAGTGCAACTGGGACTCCGGACCACGCGTGAAAGGCCGCGCGACGGCGACCACATCCACCTGCTCCTTGCGGACATGCGCGATCCGCAAGCATTCGTCGACCGAGCCCTGCGGGATGTTGCCGGGCCGCACCGCGCGAAAGATTTTGGACTCTTCCGCGGCCGCTTGCAGCTTGCCGTCCTTCAAAAGCGCGCTGGCTGCGTCGCCCAGCAGTCCACCTAATCCGAGAATGATCATTTCGGTGTTCCGAACTCCGTTTTCTGGAACCCGCTCCTGACAAGCGGGGCCATGGCGGCCGCCACTGGCCGCCGCAGGCTACTTCGCCTTCTTCTCAATCTTCGCCCAAGTGTCTTTCAGCGTCACCGTGCGGTTGAAAACCGGTGCGCCGGGCTTGGAATTTTTATCCACGCAGAAGTAGCCGAGCCGCTCGAACTGGAAGCCCTCCAGTGGTTTGGCGCCTGCGAGACTGGGCTCCAGCTTACAGCCACTCACTGCTTCCAGGGAATTCGGGTTGATGTTTGCCGTGAAGTCCTGGCCCTCTTCGACGTCGTTCGGGTCTTCCTTGGTGAACAGCGTTTCGTACAGCCGGACTTCGGCGTCAACGGCGTGCGCCGCCGACACCCAGTGAATGGTCGATTTCACCTTGCGGCCGTCGGGAGAGTCGCCACCGCGGGTCGCCGGATCGTAGGTGCAATGCACCTCCACCACTTCACCCTTTTCGTCCTTCACCACACCGGTGCAGGTGACGAAGTAGCCGTAGCGCAAACGAACTTCGCGGCCGGGCGTCAGGCGGAAGTATTGCTTGGGCGGATCTTCGCGGAAATCTTCCTGCTCAATGTAGAGCACTTTCGAGAACGGAACCTTGCGCGAGCCCGCCGACGGATCTTCCGGATTATTCACGGCATCCATCTGTTCCACAAGATCGTCCGGATAATTGTCGATGACCACTTTTAGCGGCCGCAGCACGCCCATCACGCGCGGGGCGCGTTTGTTCAGATCGTCGCGGACGAAGTATTCGAGCAGCGACAGTTCCGTGGTGCCGTTTGTCTTCGAAACGCCGAGGTTCTTGCAGAAACTCCGCAGCGCTTCAGCCGTGTAGCCGCGGCGGCGCATCCCGGAGATGGTGGGCATGCGCGGGTCGTCCCATCCATTCACCCACTTATCCTGCACAAGCTTGAGCAGCTTGCGCTTGCTCATCATCGTATAGGTGACGTTCAGGCGGTCGAATTCGATCTGCTGCGGATGGTGGATGCCAAGCTGCTCGACGAACCAATCGTAAAGCGGACGATGATCCTCAAACTCCAGAGTGCAGATCGAATGCGTAATGCCTTCCATCGAATCCGATTGCCCGTGCGCGTAGTCGTACATCGGATAAATCGGCCATTCGTTGCCCGTGCGATGATGTTCGGCGTGCAGAATGCGGTACATCACCGGATCGCGCATATTCAGGTTCTTCGACGCCATGTCGATCTTGGCGCGAAGGGTGCGCGAACCATCGGGGAACTCGCCGGCTCGCATGCGGGCGAACAGGTCCAAATTTTCTTCGATGGAGCGATTGCGGTAGGGGCTCTCTTGGCCGGGTTCGGTGAGCGTGCCGCGCTGTTCGCGTACCTGCTCGGCATTGAGATCGCAGACGTACGCCTTGCCGGCCTTGATCAGTTGTACGGCCCAATCGTAAAGCTGCTGAAAGTAGTCCGACGCATAGAACATGCGGTCGCCGAAGTCGCCGCCCAGCCACTTGACGTCTTCGATGATCGCCTCGACGTACTCGGTTTCTTCCTTCTCCGGGTTGGTGTCGTCGAAGCGCAGGTTGCATTTGCCGCCAAACTCCGCGGCGAGACCGAAGTCGAGGTGAATCGCCTTGGCATGGCCGATGTGCAGGTAGCCGTTCGGCTCTGGAGGGAAGCGCGTCTGCACGCGTCCTCCGTACTTGTTCGTCTTCAGATCCTCGAGGACGATGTCGCGGACAAAGTTGGATTGCGCCGGCGCTGCCGGAGTCGGTTCGCTCATGATGATTTCTCCGCGGGCTTGGCATCCCGCTCTAATTGTTCAATCGCCCGGCCGATGCGGTGCAGGCACGTCTCGCGCCCCAGGACGGCAAGCGTCTCAAATAGCGGAGGGGCGTTTTTGCGGCCGCATACGGCCACGCGGATCGGCTGGAACATCTGGCCGGCCTTCACCTGCAGATCGGCAGCGCCGGCCCGTAGGGCGGCGTCGAGGCCGTCATGATGGAACTCCGCGTTGGCCAGCACCACGCGTGCCTTTACCAGCGCGGCCAACGCCATGGCGGCATCGCCTTTTTGCGGGATCAACTCGGCCGAATCGTAAGGCGCCAGCTCCGCGACGAAGAAGAAATCGGCGACTTGGGCGACCTCCTGGAGGGTGCGGATGCGTTCGCGGATCAGCGGCGTAACCGCGAGCATCTTTGCATCGAAATTTGCGTCATCACCGGCCGCAAACCCGGCGGCCTTTGCGAAAGGCAACAGTTGTTTCGAAAGCTCTTCCACCGGCAGTGTGCGGAGGTGTTCCGCGTTCAGCCACACGGCCTTGGGATCGAAAGGATCTTCCTCGCTGAAATTGACGGTTGCGTTTGAGCGGTTCACGCCTTCGAGCGTAAAGAGATCGATCAGTTCCTGGCGAGACATCACCTCGCGGTCGTTCTTGGGCGACCAGCCTAGCAAGCACAAGAAGTTCACGTAGGTGTGAGGCAGAAATCCGCCATCGCGATACGTTGTCACACTCACCACCGGTCCGTGCTTACGCTTGGAAAGCTTAGACCCATCGGGTGCGATCAAAAGCGGCAGATGCGCAAACGCAGGCGGTTTAGCGCCCAACGCTTCGAAGATCAGGACGTGCTTGAACGTGTTCGTCAGGTGATCCTGGCCGCGGATGATATGAGTGATCCGCAGATCCGCATCGTCGGCGCAGGAGGCCATGTGATACGTGGGCAAGCCGTTGCTGCGCAGGAGCGCGAAGTCCTCGATATCCGCTGTGCTCTTGCTCTGAGGGCCGTAAACCAGATCAGTAAATTCAACAGCCTCACAGGTTTCCCGCGGAACGCGGAAACGCAGCACGAACGGTTCTCCGGCGGCGGCGCGGCGGTCACTTTCTTCCTTCGACATCCCGCGCATGTCCGCGTTGAACAGCCAATGGCCTTCATTGTGCGATTTTTCTTCGACATCAGCGGAGGCGGGGGTGAAGTCTCTATAAGCCAAGCCTTTACCGAAAATATCGTTCGCCATTGCTTTGTGCAGATCCAGGCGGTCCGACTGCCGGTAGAATTCGTCCCAGCTGAGGTCCAGCCACTTCAGGCCGTCAAAAATCGAGTCGAGCGAAGTCTGCGTGTTGCGTTCGACGTCTGTGTCGTCGATGCGCAGAATCATTGTTCCCTGGTTATGGCGCGCGTACAACCAGTTGAAAATGAAGGTCCTTGCGCTGCCGATGTGCAAATAGCCGGTAGGCGATGGTGCAAAACGAACGCGGGGCATTGATTCTTTTAGGATATCAAGCTGGCCCAAGCGGCGAGAGCCATACCCGGAGGCATGTCCATTCTGTTATACGGAGGCCCTAGGAGAATTAAGACGGAATTTCCGCAACAAAACGCCACGGTGCGGGTTCACAAATTTGCACGGATGCCTTAGCATGTAGCTGTCCTACGGCGTTTTCTGCCCTGGAGTTCGAGACTGGAAGATAGTAGGATGATCCCAGGTTGAATCGGGCTGGGTGAAGCCCCATGAGAGATGGAGGTCGCGCGCTATGCCGCGAAATTTCCTGAAAGTGTGCCTGCTGGTGGTGACGTTTGTCGCCGGCCTGGAGGCGCAAGTTGTCATTACCAATAAGCCGGATGGCGTCCGCGCTCAACACTATTACACGTTTACGGCGAGCCTGAATGGCGCCAACGTGACCAGCGGCATCACGTGGGCTGTGAACGGAGTCACTTCCGGCAACGCCACTGTTGGCACGTTCTCTGGTTTCCGCTTCAACTCCCCGGCGTTTGCTCCCGCAACCGGTCCTGTAACAATTTCGGCGGTTTCCACTGCAAATCCGCTGTTGGGCGATTCGTTCACTTTGACTATTTTGAATCCGGTGCCGACGCTGGCTTCGGTTTCTCCCGCGACGCTCTCGGCGGGCAATACAACGCTAACCATAAATGGCTATGGTTTCGTTGCAGGCGCCGTTGTGACGATGAACGGCACTCCGGTGCCGACTACTTATGTCTCTGCCACCCGATTAGCCGCAGTCGCAAGCATCGAAACCACCCCGACAAAAGACACGGTGTTTGCGGTTATAAACCCGGACCCTGGCTCGATTTCTTCGGATCCATTCGCAGTTCCCCCACCCCCGCCCACCAACGTCTCGGCGGTTTCGGACTCGGCCGCTGTCCGGTTTCTGGAGCAGGCTGCGTTCGGGGCGGATTATTACTCGTTCTGGCGCGTGAAGAATCTCGGGTTCTCCAAGTGGATTGACGAACAAATCGATGAGCCGCGCTCAAAGTACCCGGACCTGAATCAAATTCCGCTGGCGATGACGCCGGTGCAGGCGCGCTTTTTCCGGAACGCCGTCCATGGGCGCGACCAGCTGCGGCAGCGCATCGCTCTTGCTCTACACGAGATCTGGGTGGTTTCCTCGCTTGAGGAAAACCTGCCGGATCAAATGATTCCTTACCTGAACATATTTAACGATTACGCGTTCGATAATTACCGGAACATGATGCGGAAGGTGACGCTGAATCCGGCAATGGGCGATTACCTGGACATGCGGAACAGCGTCAAGGCGAATCCAGCCGCCGGCACCCTCGCCAATGAGAACTACGCGCGCGAGATCCTGCAATTGTTCACCACCGGACTCTACCAGTTGAATCCGGACGGCACCATGAAGCTGGATGCATCCTCAAATCCGATTCCAACCTACACGCAGAAAACGATTTCCGAACTCGCGCGGGTGATGACCGGGTGGACGTATCCCACCAAACCGGGCGCAACACCGCGTGGGACCAACCCTGCTTACTACGTCGGCGACATGGTTTACTGGGAGCCGAATCATGACGAAGGCGCCAAGACATTGCTCGATGGCGTGGTCGATGCGTCGGGAAAGAACGCCGATGCCGATCTGACGTTCGCGCTGGACAATATATTCAATCATCCGAACGTCGGACCGTTCGTTGCCACCAAGCTGATCAAGCAATTGGTCACAAGCAACCCCAGTCCGGAATACGTCGCCCGCGTGGCGGCGGCTTTTAACGACAACGGTTTGGGGGTTCGCGGCGACATGAAGGCCGTGATCAAGGCGATTCTGCTCGACTTCGAAGCTCGTTTGGGCGATAGCAGTTTTGGCGCAGGGCTGACGGATGTGTCCAGTTTTGGCGCGCTGAAAGAGCCCGTCCTCTTCCTTATCCAAACGCTTCGCGGCCTGGGAGCACAGGTGAACGATTCGAATACGCTTGCATCGCGGGGCTCGGCTCTGGGCCAGAACATTTTCTTTCCGCCCACGGTCTTCAGCTACTATTCGCCCCTCTACGACATTCCGGGAACCACGCTGCTTGGGCCGGAGTTCCAGATCAACACCCGAAGCACGGCGATTGAGCGCGTCAATCAGATCAACACCTTGATTTATGGAAATTACGGCACGGGCGCGACGGTGGACTACGGTATCTGGACCTATCTCGCGTCGACGCCCTCCACTTTTGCCGATACCATCGGCTTCATTTTCTTGCACGGCGATATGCCATCGGATTACCGCAAGCAAGTGGTTTCCGCGATTACCGGTACGACGGGATCGAACCTGGAAAAAGCCAGAGCCGGTTTATATGTGACACTCACGTCCGGCTATTACTCGGTGAAGAAATAAGGGAGCGAGCCATGTACACACCTTCCAGAAGACAAATTCTCCGGATCGCGGGCCGCACCCTTTGCGGAGCCAGCGCGGCGGGCGCCTTGGGGCGCCTTGGCATGGTGAACGCGTATGCGCAGGGTTC
Organism: Bryobacteraceae bacterium; assembly: GCA_040081855.1. Lineage (GTDB taxonomy): Bacteria > Acidobacteriota > Terriglobia > Bryobacterales > Bryobacteraceae > Palsa-187. The sequence goes on from JBEBFS010000053.1 coordinate 25,097, forward strand.
CAGCTATAAGGCCCTGGTGTGCGTGTTCCTGTTCGGGGGAAACGATTCGAACAACACCGTCGTTCCTATCAACACCACCAAGAATAGCTACACCGATTACTCGAACGTGCGCAAAGCCGCGGCTATCGCGCAATCATCACTGCTTTCCGTCAATGCGGGGAGCGAAACGTATGGATTGCATCCTTCGATGACGGCAGTCCGCGACATTTATAACGCCGGCAAAGTGGCCCTTCTGACGAACGTCGGTACGCTCTCCGAGCCGATGAACAAGGCTCAGTACCTCGCGAAGTCCGTCCGCATTCCGTCCAATCTCTTTTCCCACTCCGATCAGCAGGGCCAATGGCAGACGGCGGACACTTCGGGATTCGGCACCACAGGTTGGGCCGGGCGCGTCGCGGATATTGTTGGACCGGCCTACAACGTGCCTCCCTCGGGCGCGTTTGCACCGTTTCCGACGGCTATTTCGCTTGCGGGCAGCAACATCATGGAAGTGGGCGAAGATAGCTCACCCGCCACAGTGAATTCGGGGAGCGTTTCCACCCTCGCGAACTTCCCCGCGACGCCGAATGCACGCACCACCGCGTTTCTCAACCTTTTGAACTTCGATAATGGTGTCAAATTGGTGGGCGCGGCGAACGGTGTCACGCAGGCGGGCATCAACGATGCCTCCGGACTCAACGCGGCGCTCAATGCGTCCACGTTCAACCCGACGTTCCCGAATACAACGCTCGGCAATCAATTGAAAATGGTTTCGCGCATCATCAATGTCCACGCGAATCTGGGCGCCAGCCGCCAGATTTTCTTTGTTTCGATGGGCGGTTTTGATAACCACGACAAGCTACTCAATGATCAGAACACGAATCTAGGCCAGGTCAGCGCAGCTCTTGGCGCGTTCGCCGGGGCGCTGCAGGATCTTTCGCTTACCGACAACGTGACGGTGTTCACGGAGTCCGATTTCAGCCGCACCAATCAGCCCAATACTTCGGTTGGTTCCGACCACGCCTGGGGCGGACATCACTTGATTCTGGGCGGCGCCGTCAAGGGCGGTGTCTACGGAGCGTTCCCGACTCTGGCGCTGAATGGTGCCGACGATGTCACCGGACGCGGCGTCTATCTGCCGACGACATCGCTGGATCAGTACGGTGCGACGCTCGCCAAATGGTTTGGTGTCAGCGACGCGGACATGCCCAAGGTGTTCCCGAACCTTCACAAATTTGCAGCCACGGACCTCGGCTTCCTGGGCTAACGCGAGTCCATATCTGCGGCGGCAAGCCGTTCGAGCGCCGCGCGGACTTCCTCCGGGCTTGAATGCGCCGGCATGGGCGCTCCGAAGGTAACCGTTGCCGGATGCCGAAGGTGTTTCGGGAATTTTGAAAACGGTCCACCGCCGTCAAAGCTGAAAATGTTGCCCCATAATCCCGCAAGGTGCACCGGGATGATAGGGACATCGGTGCCATTCAAAATGAGTTCCATGCCGCGCCGAAACGGATGCAGTTGCCCGTCCCGAGTGATGGAGCCTTCCGGGAAGATACACACCAGCTGACCCTCTTCGAGCTGCTGCCGCGCGCTCCGCATCGCTTGCCGGACGCTGCGTGGACCATTTTCGTTCACGGGGATCGCCTCAATATAACGAAGAGCCCACCCGAATCCCGGCACCTTGAAGAACGGTTGCCACACCAGGAACCGTACTGCACGGGGAATGAAAAACCAAATGAGAAAGCCGTCGACGTAGGTGACGTGGTTGGCCGTCAGCAGCGCTGGCCCGCGTAACGGAATGTTTTCCGCTCCCCGCAAGCGAAGCCGGAACAGACCTTTGGCGACCAGCCAGAGGGCCAAACGGATCGGGATCTCGTGCATCAATTTTGACTTCGCGAGGCCCTGGGTGAGCGGCGGGCGCTTCGGCGTTCGGTTTCTGCCTTGGTGCCAGCCAGCATGACGTCGATGGACTCCCCAGGCAGTGCTTCCATCACGCGCGAGATGAGGTATTTGGGAACTGGAATCATGCCGATCTTGCACATGAACTCCTGAACGGAGCGATGCAGGGTAATCGCCTCGAACTCGACATACAGATCCGGACCGTCCGTTTTCGCACGCCAGTAGGTGTTCAGTCCCCAGAGAACGCCGTGATCGTGATAGGGTTCCAGCAGATCGCTGCGCCCCGGCACGCCGCTATCGGATTCGCGAATTTCATAAGCCCTCGAATGCACTCGCAACGCGAGTTCGGGACGGCTGCTTTCGTCCAGATATTCGGCCCGGGCTTTCACGGCAAACGCGTAATGCTGCGGGAAAATAGTTGCCCCGCGGTAGACATTCTGCATTCCAAATGCGAGATCGTAAGCGGAACCACCGTCCACCTTGCGGGCATGGCAATCGTACATGAGCGGCTCATAAATTGCCCCGCAGTTGCCATAGTCCTCAAGAACCGACCTGAGATCCGAAATCGTCGAATTGCGGATTCGCACCGCGCCCACCCAATCGAGCACGGTTCCATTGACGGGGGCGATGCGTTGATTAACGGATTCCTCCGTGACGTTCCATCGCACGGCGGAGCCACCTTGCAGGTCCATCAACAAACGGTTGCGGTCATCGCCCGCGGTGGAGGCGAATCCTTTTGTGAACCGCTCCGCCATGGATTGCTCGGCGTTGCGAACGTAGTGCTCGTATTCCTCAAGAACGCGTGTATCCACCGCGGTGGTGCAACGCGCTGCCCAACCTGCATCGTTTACCAGCAACAACAGCACCAAAAGCGAAGCGGTTCGTTTCATGGATCAATGGTGAATCGACGCCAGAATCTTCAGAAACTCCGGGTTTCCTGCCATTTTACCCACCAGAGGCTCCACGCGAAGATACATAAAGTAGTCGGACCGTTCGCCTAGCGCCTTCCAGGCGAAGCGCAAGGTGTCCGCTGAGTCGCCCAGGGAATTGTGAATATTAGCAAGGTAAATGGCCGGAACATAGCGATGTTTGGAAAGCTCCTCGATCTTCGCCATTTCCGCGCCTGCCTCTGTTGTCTTGCCGGCCGCCGCGTAAGCAGTCGCGAGCCCTTCGAGAGTGAAAGGACTGCCTCCCGAGAGCATCACAGCCTTTTGAAACTCCCCGATCGCCTCGTCGTACATCTTGTTTTGTAGGAGCGCCATGCCGAGCGTTTGGTGCGCCAAGGGTAAGCTGGGGTCTGTTTCCACAACCGAGCGGTATTGTTCAATCGCCTTCGCGTACTGCTGCGTGTAGTAGTAGCACCAACCGATGCCGATGTTGATGCTTGGCGAAAGAGGCTCCATTCGCAGCGCCGCCTGCATCTCCGTGGTCGCCTTCGGTAGGTCTCCTGCAGCCATATAGTAATGGCTGTACCAATGGTGGGCGTTTGAAGACGAAGGGTTCAACGCTAACGCACGTTCGAATTCGTCGCGTGCGGCATTTAGATCCCAATCATAGGAGAGATGGACGTAGGCAAGAGATGTGTGCCCGTCGGCGAAGTTCGGGTCCAGTTCAATCGCTTTCATCGCAGCCGCTTTTGCCATCGGCATGGCGGTTTTGGGAGGCATTCCGTCAATGCCCACGGAACCCAATAGGGCGTAAGAATCCGCCAGTCCGCTGTAAGCAGGTGCGTACGCAGGATCGGATTCAATCGCTTTCTGGAAATACTGCGCGGCGCGTTTCACCGATTCTTCCGTGCGCCGATTCCAGTAATAGCGTCCACGCAGATACGCGTCGAGCGTCTCTGTGTTGATCTGCCGCGCGGCTTGCGGGCCTTGTTGATCATCGGCCGTGGTGGACACTTGGATTTCCATGGCGATGGCGCGGGCGACGTCGGACTCAAGCGAAAGCACGTCTTTCAGGTCGCGTTCGTAGCTGTTTGCCCAGTAGACGGCACGCGTGCTGGGGTCGAGCAGTTGCGCGTCGATGCGGACGCGGGCGCCGGACCGGAGGACGGTGCCTGTCAGCACTCGTTGCACCTCAGCGTTGCGCAGCGTGCGGTCGATCGCCGCCTGGTCCGTTTTCCCGCCAGGCTCCGCGGATAAATTAATGACGCGCAAATTGCCCAGCTTCGAGAGACCAGTGATCATGGCCTGCGTCATGCCATCGGCAAAGTAATCTTCAGCGGTCTCTCCGTCCACATTCCGAAAGGGGAGTACCGCCAGCGCGTGAGCCGCCAAAGGGGCGGTCGCGATTATGCCCGGGGCGCGGGAGCGTCGCGCGTAGGTCATTCCCGCGGCGATCACCACCATACAAAGGATAACGGCCGGGGCGATCCACATCCAGGAAGCGGAAGCATTCGTGGCGGATTTGGTTTCTAAAGCCGGGCGGGCCTGAATTGCGTCCCCGGGTGCTTCCGTCAGAACGGGAATAACGCTTTGCCCAGGCGCAGCCCCTTGACTGGATCGCTTCACCGGTGCGACAAACTGATAGCCTCGTTTAGGAATGGTCTCAATGTAGGTTGACGATTCCTCGCCGGCATCCCCAAGCGCTTTGCGCAAAAGCGAAACGTTCCGCGTGAGTGCCCCTTCTTCGACGAAGGTGTCCGGCCAAACCGCTTGAATTAATTCGGTCTTCTCCACCATGCGGCCGGTGTTTTCCACCAGCACCAGCAAAGTTTCGACGGCCTTGGGAGGGAGCGGAATCAGTTCGGAGCCGCGCCGAAGCAAACGTTCGGTGAGGTCGATCCGGTAGGGTCCGAACTCGAAAGCCTCGGCTCCAAGGTTGCCTGCCATGCTGCTCCTAAACCACAAAATCTGCCGCTTGGGGTGTTTATGAGGATATCAGATCTTTACGTTCCTCAAAGCCACCGTTTCGGATAGATTCATCACAAATTTGTCAGATTTGTGTCGTTGATTCCGAAGGACTTTTTGGCGTTTGCGCCTCACGATGGGTACGAAGAACGGCGGTTTCATTCAGCCGCCCGTCCCTCAAAACAACTTTTGGGAGGAACTCTATATGTTCTCGAAATTGATTACAAGCAATCGAAACAATGGCGCTACGGACCGTCGACCGGTCCCCGGCCGAAACCTGTCATTCCGATGCACTATTGCCATGACCATGGTCACCCTTCTTGTGGGACAGGCCACGGCATTCGCCGCGAATGCGCCACTGGAACTACGGTGGAGCGAGTTAAGCACAGCCGTCACCGGTAAGACGGTGGAAATGGTACTTCCCGGCGCCGTCACGGTTAAAGGTGAAGTCGCGGCCATCCGTGAAGACGCGCTGGTGCTGGACGTTCACAAATCCTCGGACAACAAAGCGCAGCCAAAAGGGAACGCCGTGATTCCGCGGGCGTCGGTTAGCGTAATCAAGATCGAAGAGCATGGCACGAACTGGCGCACCATGGGCACCGTGGTTGGTGCTATCGGAGGCCTTCCCCTCGGCGGCTACATAGCGGCAAAGACGACAGACTCAGCTGGCGCGGGAATTGCAATCTTTGCTGTTGTAGCCTCGGTGGCGACCCTTGCCGGTCGAATGGCCGGAGGGAACGTCGACCGCAGAGTGAAAATGATTCGAGTTCTTCCCTAGATCCGGCAGGACTTGGCGCGCCCGGAGAGACTCGAACTCCCGACCTACTGGTTCGAAGCCAGTCGCTCTATCCGGCTGAGCTACGGGCGCGCGTAGCCCCCATCGTATCATTAGTGTTAGATACTGCAGTGTTAGATACTGATGACGGAAACGGAAGTAAAAATCTGCTGGCCGGAGGGAAGGGGAGATCCTCGTCCGGCGCTCGAATATTTTGGCTACTCGGAAACCGCGCCGCGCGTGCTCGAAGCGAATCAACTGTTTGACCGCGAGGGCAGCGAGCTGCGGAACTCAGACCGCATCCTTCGCCTACGGCAATCCGGCGACCGCTCGATCATCACATATAAAGGTCCTGCGGCGCCGCGCGACCGGTATAAAAGCCGGGAAGAGATCGAATTTGGGGTTTCCGATCCGGGGAACGTTTTGCTGGTACTCGAACGTTTAGGGTTTGCTCCCGGATTCCGATACGAGAAGTTTCGTACCACCTTCGCCGCCGCTGGAGAAGCGGGTGTGATTCTGCTGGATGAAACTCCCATGGGCGTGTATCTAGAACTCGAAGGAGAGGCGTACTGGATCGATGCCACCGCGAAGCGTCTTGGCTTCCATCCATCGGATTACATCACGGCAAGTTACGCAGCGCTCTATCGGGAATTTCGCAGTACACACCCGTCGGCATCAGAGAATATGGTGTTTTAAATATGATGTTTGAACCTCGTTGAATCTACGTAGCAAAAACAACCTTAGTACCGTCCGAATCTATTGATCGCTTTGTAACTCGATGCTATTCTGCCTGTAGCTCCAGCCAGGAATGCTGGGGCGGGAGGCCATTCCGCAGTGGGAATGGGACTATGATCGAACTAGTTGCTACCGTCGTCATCACGCTCAGCTCGGTGCTGCTGTTCGGCTACTGGTTTCGCTACACGTGCCTGTTGATCCTCAGCGCGAAAACCGCGAAGGATTACGCAAGTCAGGTGGCAGCGCAGAATCAGCTCGGATTCCTCGAAGTGCAGTCGCAGTTGCAGGCGGATGTTTTGGCGTTGGATCCTTTGCGTGCAGCGTTGGATCATGATTTCGCCTTACTCAGCCGCATGCTCAAGGAATCGGAGGCGGCCGAAGGGTCTGCCATCGAGAATCGTATGCTCGACTTAAATTACCGCCTGAACGCCATGTGGTTCCGAGCCGCCAGCAGCATCGCGCCCGCTTCGGCCCGCAAAGCGCTTCAGGAAATGTCTATGGTAATTGCCCATATGGCAAATGCAATGGGCGAGCAAGCCGCAAGCTCCGCGGCCGCGTAAGAAAACCAATTCCGGTACTCAGCTCTCTGACGCCGGAACCTGCAGACGCCTGCTCTGCAGATCCATACTGAAGTTCTCCCCCA
>JBEBFS010000191.1:0-2309 GCA_040081855.1 Bryobacteraceae bacterium
CATGAACAACATGTTGGCGTCGCCCATCGAAGAGTCATAGGGAGAGAAGGGAATCAACTGGCGGTACGGCGTTTCGAGCAAGATGAGCGGCGATTGCACCGTGCCGCGCCAGGGCGTCTCGATGGGGAGCAGATCCGCCGCATGCAACGTGAGTGCGCTCATCTCACGCTGATTGGGGCCTGCCATTCCGGGCAGGCTGGATAGAAACAATCGGCGTTGCGCCAGCGTCTCGGGAATGGCGCGGGCACCATTCATACGCCCAACGGCGTGGATCACCCGTTCCCGGCGGCGGTTGAGTTCCCTCTGCGCCTCTTCCATATCCGATCGGCTGATAACGGGTTTGGACGTGCGGATGGTGACGATCAACGAATACTCGCAGACTTTGAGCGAAGAGGAGATAACGGCGGTCAGAACGTCGTTGAGTTGAGAGTGCGCCACGGCCGCGTCCACGTTGATCATGCGGCCGCCCCGTGAGTCGATCTGCGCGGCCTGCATCTTCTTCATGCGGCTCTTGAAACCAGAGATGACCTTGGTCTGGTCCGGAATCGTCACCTCAGCATTGACCACGACGGGGAAATCGAGCACCATCAGTTCTCGCAGAATGCCAGGGAACGTACCGTCCGGAAGGTCCTTCATGCTGACGAAGGTGTAAAGGAATCCACCCACCTGAATGTATCCCTCCTGCTCGTCTTCGATGCTGGTGTTGACGATCTGCTCCCTTGCGCTCCGGAAGTCGATCGAATGTTCACCACGCCGGTACGGCCCACGGTCTTCAAACACGGGATTCAAACTTCGCTTGGCCTCGACAAACATTTCGCCGTCCGTCATGCGGTGAGTACGCATTCCCGTCGCCCCAAGGGTTTGCTCAACGCCCGCCATCAGCGACGAAAACTCGGCCAGCAGATCTTCATGCTCCCGGTGCTCCCGCTGAATGCACTTGTCGGCGGATAGGCTGAACCAGTTCCTCTTCTTGCCTTCCTGCCGGTCCGCCATCTCGTGGTGAATGCGGGGATTCCAGATGAAATAGGCGTGCAGGATGTGCCGGAGATAGAAGCCCCGGGCCTCGTTCTCATCCCACTGCTGCATCCGAATGCGGTCGATATCCTGCAACACCGGATTTTCGCTTCGGTTGAGCCGCGGATATTGCTTTCGGACGTCGCCGATTCCTTCGGTGATCTCGAAGCGAACCTGCATTCTCATGGACCGCTCTGGGAGCGATCGGACCAATGCCTCAAAGGCGCGCTTGGATCGATTCCTCATGTCGTCGTCGTGATAGTAAGAATTGAGACCATCGAGTTCGTAGCCTGCGACGAAGCTGCCATCTATCTGCACGGCCACCCCGTCCAGGTAGTCCCGCACGGAGAGCAACTCGCAGAGTGGCGGTTTGTGCAACGCTTTCTTGTGTTCGGACATGGTGGTCGGCATTATTTGAGGTACTCCTTTGTCAGTTCGCGGTCCCGCTCCAGGCCGCAGTAGATGTGGGGTTTGATCTGCCAAATCAGTAGGTCGCGCAGGTAGCCTCGCGGTTTTCCATACTTGAACAGCCAGAGACATGGAATGGCCAGGATCGGTACGATCCACAGGAGCAGGAAGCTCAGCGGGATGCCGTAAACCTCGCGGCCAAGAAAGCGACCGATGAAGTTCGCCAGCACGCCAAGTCCGAGTACCAGGAACATGTCTTCGATCTCCAGGTACAGCCAGGTGACGCGTTGGTGAAGGTTGCGGTGTACCTGTGTGACTTCGAGTGCCATTGGATCCTCCTAACTGATTCCGCCCGTTCCCTGTCGAACGAAGAACTCCGCCATTCGCAGCAGACCCGAAACACTGAAGCTAGCCATGGCGATGATGATGTGCCGCGCCCACGGAGCGCCGGGATAGATTCTGAATCCGGCACCGCCGTAGTGAAGAAGGGCCATGACCACCTGAAGAACTCCGTACACGGGCAAGAACACGTTCGCCGACCAATTCACCAGTCCCAGCAGCGTGAACCAAACCTGATCCGGATCATTCCACGCACGAACCCGCGAAAACGTTTCGATGCCGCGTAGAATCCCGGATACCATCAACGACATGAGGCCGGCGTACATCGCGTACTGAAAGGGTGCGCTTCGCGCGGCTCGAAGGATCGCGATGACGAAGAATATTCCTGCCAGCGTAGGCATAATGACGTTGCCAGACCAGTTCGTGAAGTTAGTTAAGCCGGTCAGGAAATCCATACTCTTCTCCGGTTACATCATTCGATTGATCAGAAGCCACAGCGCGCTGACCGTCAGAAAACCACCGGCGCAGGCCACAAGCCGCAGATACCC
>JBEBFS010000054.1:0-31610 GCA_040081855.1 Bryobacteraceae bacterium
AGTGATTAAGGATCACCCGATCCTTCTGAACCGCGCTCCAACGCTGCACCGTTTGGGTATCCAGGCGTTCCAGCCGGTGCTGGTGGAAGGCAAGGCAATCAAGCTGCACCCGTTGACGTGTACGGCGTTCAACGCGGACTTCGACGGCGATCAGATGGCCGTGCACATTCCACTCTCGCCAGAAGCGCAGATTGAAGCATCGACGCTGATGCTTTCGTCGAACAATATTCTTTCGCCGGCGCACGGCGCTCCAATCGCCGTGCCGACCCAGGACATGGTGCTTGGTCTGTACTACTTAACCAAGGCGCGTCCGGGCACCAAGGGCGAAGGCCGCATGTTTGCCTCGGTGGACGACGTTTTGATCGCGCTCGAAATGGGCGAAGTCGAGACGCTCTCTCCGATCAAGCTGCGCTACACCGGCAAGGTGATCGATCTGGTGAAGGCGTTCGACAGCCAGAACCTGATGCACACGGAGCCGATCGAGTTCAACAAGCAGTACATGGACACGACGGTGGGCCGCGTGCTGTTCAACGATGCGCTGCCCGATGAGATGCCGTTCATCAACGGCCTGCTCAAGAAGAAGGGCCTCACGCAGCTGGTGCAATACTGCTACCTCAAGTTCGGCCTGACCGTTACCGTGGGCATGCTGGACGAAGTGAAGAAGCTGGGCTTCCTGTACGCAACGCGCGCGGGTATCTCGATCGGCATCGACGACATGATCGTCCCTGGCGAAAAGGCCGGCTTGGTGCGCGATGCGCAGAAGGCCGTCATTGAAGTGCAGTCGCAGTACCAGGAAGGCGCCATCACGCACGGTGAGCGCTACAACAAGATCATCGAAATCTGGTCGAAGGTCACCGAGCGCGTCTCCGAAGAGATGTTCAAAACGATGGAGGAGGACGACCGCACGGGCCGTTACCTCAATCCGATTTACATCATGGCGGACTCCGGCGCCCGCGGTTCGAAACAGCAGATCCGCCAGTTGTCCGGTATGCGCGGTTTGATGGCGAAGCCCTCGGGCGAAATCATCGAAACGCCGATTACGGCGAACTTCCGCGAAGGCCTGAACGTGTTGCAGTACTTCATTTCGACGCACGGCGCCCGTAAGGGCCTGGCCGATACCGCGTTGAAAACGGCCGACTCGGGCTACCTGACGCGCCGCCTCTGCGACGTGGCTCAGGACGTGATCGTCACCGAAACCGATTGCGGTACTTCGGACGGCATCACGGTGGCGCCGATCATCGAATCGGGCGAAATCATCGAGCCGTTGCGCGATCGCATCGTCGGCCGCGTGGCTCTCGAAGATCAGGTGGATTACGAAGGCAACATCATTGTTCGCGTCAACGAAGTGATCACCGAAGACCTGGCGGCGGCCATTCAGGCTGCCGGTAAGGAAAGCGTGCGGATCCGCTCCGTGCTGACCTGCGAATCGAAGCGCGGCGTCTGCCAGCTTTGCTACGGCCGTAACCTGGCGACGGGCCGGTTGGTGGAACGCGGTGAAGCGGTGGGTATCATCTCGGCGCAGTCGATCGGTGAACCGGGCACGCAGCTGACGATGCGTACGTTCCACATCGGTGGCGCGGCGACAGGCTCAGCGGAACAGTCCAAGCAGGATTCGAAGTCGGACGGTTTCGTGAAGTTCATCAATATTGTGACGGTCAAGAACGCCAAGGGCGAACTGATCGCCATGAACCGCAACGGCATCATCGCGATTCTGGACGACAAGGGACGCGAAAAAGAGCGTTACCAGGTTGTCTACGGCGCGAAGATCTACTTCGACGACGGCGCGAAGGTGAAAGCCAACGACGTGCTGCTCGAATGGGATCCTTACACGTTCTCGATCCTGACCGAAGTCAGCGGCGTGGTTCACTTCAAGGACCTGACCGATGGCGTCACCATGCAGGAACAGGTGGACGAAATCACGGGCCGCTCGCAGTGGGTGGTGATGGATTCCACCGACGAAAAGCGCGTTCCGGCGATTTACGTGCGTCCGGTGGGTGGCGGCAAGCATGACGAAAAGCGTTACCTCATGCCGATGCACGCTCACTTGATGGTGTCGGACGGCGACCAAATCCACGCCGGCGACGTACTGGCGAAGATTCCGCGCGCGACCACGAAGACCAAGGACATCACTGGCGGTCTGCCTCGCGTAGTGGAATTGTTCGAAGCCCGCAAGCCGCGCGAAACGGCGGTCATCACGGAAATCGATGGCACCGTGCGCTACGGCGAAATCTCGAAGGGCATGCGCAAGCTGTACATTGTGGGCGACGACGGCGAGCAGAAGGAATACTCGATCCCGCGCGGCGTTCACATCAACGTGCAGGAAGGCGAGCGCGTGCGCCACGGCGATCCGCTGATGGACGGTCCGCGCAACCCGCACGACATCATGGCCGTGATGGGCGAAAAGGACCTGCAGAAGTACCTGGTGAACGAAATCCAGGAAGTCTACCGTCTGCAGGGCGTCAACATCAACGACAAGCACCTGGAAGTGATCGCGCGCCAGATGATGCGCTGGATCAAGATCGAGGACATCGGCGACAGCGAATTCCTGCCGGAAGAAGTTGTCGACAAGTTCAAGTTCCGCGAAGAGAACAATCGCGTGATCGAAGCGGGTGGACGCCCGGCAGCCGGCAAGACCGTGCTGCTTGGTATCACGAAGGCTTCGCTCTCGACAGATTCGTTCATCTCGGCCGCCTCGTTCCAGGAGACCACGCGAGTGCTGACCGAAGCCGCCATCAACGGCAAGGTCGACAACCTGCGCGGTCTGAAGGAAAACGTGATCATGGGCCGCTTAATCCCTGCCGGTACCGGCATGGACTACTATCGCGGCGTGAAGATCGCGGGCGAGGACATCGAAGAAGAAGTGGCAGCCGAGCAGGAAGCGGTGCCGCTCGACGCAATGCCGGGCTACGACGAAGAGACGCGCGCGCTGTACGCGGGCGGCCTCAGCGAAATGGAGCCGGGCGAAGATACGCTAGCGGAATAACGCAATTCGTAAGGTGGGAAACGACGGCGGGTGCTTCGGCATCCGCCGTTTCTCTTTGTCTGCTAGTTTCCATGACCCGCGTAGGCCGCTTCTCGTGCGCTCACTTACCTGCGGGTCTAGCGAGTGGTCCTGCCTCTACTTTTCCTTGCGTGTTTGCAAGCGGCCCCAACTCCTGCGCGACGCCGCGGGCGATGGCGGCGGTTTCGCTCCCGGCCTGGAAGCACGTGAAGTCCGGACGATCGCGCCATGCGAGCGGACCGCACAGGCGTTTGCCCGCGTTGATGGTGGCGTCGTGCACCACGTTGATCAAACGTTCGTAATCGGGCGAGCCTTGCGCGTAGCCGGAAAAGTTTCCGAGATCGCCGCTTGCCGCAAAGACGGCGGTGATGCCGGGGACCTTCGCGATCTCCGCCGCGTTCTTAATGCCTTCGAGCGTCTCGATCATGACAATGAGCACAATGTTGTCGTTGATGGTCTGACGGTAGCCACCCGGAACGCTGCCCCACACTTCGGGATCGAACGCCTGACCGCCGCCGTTGCTACGCTTGCCGAGCGGAGGATAGTACGTCCAATCCCGCGCGGCGATTGCCTCTTGCACGGTGTCGACGGTGGGCACGACGACCACCAGCGCGCCCGCGTCGGTGGCGTGTTGAATCTCACGCTCATCCGCGTAGGCCACGCGCACTCCGGGAACCGCTTTTGCGTGCGGACAAGTCCGCCACATGCGGGAGACTTGTTCCCAATCGCGGCCATCGTGCTGCATTTCGGTCCAGATGAAATCGTAGCCGGCGTTGGCCATGGCGCAATACGTCGCGGGATCGGTGGAGCTAAATAGTGTGCCGCCCGTCACTTTGCCGCCTTCCATCATCTTGATCTTCACAGGATTCCAGATCTTTGCATTGGCCGGTGGATTCCACGCTGGGCCGTACTTCCACTTCGCCGCGTCGAACGGACCCTGATTGACGGCATTTGCGGGAGCAGTGGTGATGGCTCCGGTGTCCTTCCCCGCGGGAGCCGCAAGAGGGAACTGCAATTTGCCGGGATCTGGATTATTTGCGTAGGGGTCGGCCGTCGGCTTTGGAGGAGCGGCGGTTTGCGAAGTTGCTGCAGGAGCCACGGCGAGAATGCACACGAGTGTCAGCAGGATCGAACGTTGTTTCATCTTTTCCTCCACGGCAACTTCTTCGGACTTGAAGCCCGGAACGCGGAGCCATTTTATCAACAAAATTCAACGACGGTGCCGCAGGAATTACGCGGAAGAAAAAGGAAGGGAAGAGAAGGGAACAACAACGGTAGGCGACTACGGAAATACGAGAGGGCGGTTCCGCTGGGCGTTCTCCTAAGGATCACATCGCGCCATCACTTTGTGCTCTAAGCACCAGGCATTCAGCCTTTGTCTCCGGCCGTTAGTGACCCCAAAATGCTGGGGAGCGTCTCAAGCGTTGCCGCCCTTTCGGTGGTTCGGTGGACTGTCCAACTGGCCTCCTTTCACCTCGCCCGGCCATCGCGGCCGGTACGTTTCAGAGACATCTTCTAGCTCATATATGCGCCTGAACGATGATTTTGTCAATGGTTGTTTTTCGACAAAATGCAAGAAAACTTGCGAACGGAAATCGGGCGCGCGGTGGCTAAGATTGGGGCTTCAATTGCTGATAGCGGCCGGAGTAGAACAGCAGCGGCAGGCTCTCGGCGGCTTCGAAATACTCCACTTCGCCAATGTACAGCGTATGGTCTCCGGCAAGATGCGCGTCCACCACATTGACAACGAAGTAAGCGACAGCGCCTTCAATCAAAGGCATTCCGCTGCGTTCGACGAAAGGAACCTGGAGCCCATCGACGCTACGGCCGGCGAAATGATTGCTCAGCGTCTCCTGGCCTTCGGCCAGAATACTGACACCGTAGCGCTTCGATTCCGGCAGATACGCGTGCATCGCCGCGCGATGGTCGATGGAAACCAGCACCAGCGGCGGGTTCATGGAAACGGATACGAACGCATTGGCCGTCATCCCGTAGGTGTTCCCTTCGTGATGCGTGGTCACGATGGTGATGCCACTGGCGAAACGGCCTAGTGCGTTGCGAAACTGTTTCGGATCGAACGGAGAAGGGGCGGCTTGACTCACGATATCCTCCTCTCCGATTTTAGCGGCTGCAACTACTTTCCCTTTTTGAGCACGGCGCTGAAGTCGTCCGGATTGATAAGATCCGGCACGGTCCAGCCGTTGAGGTCGTATTCGGCCATACATTGTTCGGCGAAGCCCTTCAGCTTTTGCGCTTCGCCCATGTGCTCGGCCGCCATCATGACTTCGGTGCGGATGTTTTCGTTGTTGCCGAAGTAGTTCCGCTCGTACAGATTGTGGCGTCCGCCGAACTCCGTTCCGAAGGCGTCCCAAATCAGCTTCATTAACTTAATGCGGTTTTCCGCATCGTAGCCGTTGGAGCCGCGGACGTAGGGATCGAGGTACTTGCGAATTTCCGGATTGAGCATGTCGGTTGAGTGCGATGGCAGATAAATGAGCGCGCTGGCGAGCACGTTCTCGACAATCTCGCGGAGTTTGGTGAACAGGTTGTTGGCTGCAACGCGATAGGCGAGACCGGCTTCGAGGTCGGGCGAAACATAGCCGGGCGTCCAGGGGGTAATCTTACGCGCCATGGCTTCCGAAAGTGCCCAGATCATGTTGCGGTAGCTGAGCACTTCGCCGACAGCAGCCTGAACCCCGCGGAAATCCTTGGAGCCAGTGGCTTCAATGCCCTTGAGAAGCAGGCCGGCCATGAAGTCCAGTTTCACGGCCAAGCGGGTGCAGCCGTGGAACATGAAGCGCGGCAGGAAGCCGGAGCGTGGGAAGAAGTTGTTCACCTTGTCGATGTCGCCA
This sequence comes from Bryobacteraceae bacterium, assembly GCA_040081855.1. GTDB lineage: Bacteria > Acidobacteriota > Terriglobia > Bryobacterales > Bryobacteraceae > Palsa-187. The sequence continues at coordinate 5,854 of JBEBFS010000054.1, forward strand.
TAGGCAAACACGTTTTCGTACGGCACGAAGACTTTGTCGAAAACAATGATGGAATCGTTTTCGTCCAGCCGGCTAGACAAAGGGTAATCGAAGGGGCTGCCCATCACGGTGGACGTGTATTCATAGGACGGGCGGCAGAACAGCTTCAGACCGGGGGAATCGTTGGGCACGATGCAGACGAAGGCGAAATCCTTCGTCTTGATCGGCAGCAGGCCATTGTTGGCGATGAAGTTGTAGTGCGTTAGCGTGGACGTTGTCGCCACCACTTTGGCGCCACTGATGATCAGGCCGGCATCGGTTTCTTTTTCGACGTGCATGTACACGTCGCGGACGTCTTCCAGTTGTTTATTGCGGTCCACCGGCGGATTCACGATGGCATGGTTAACAAAGGTGACTTCCTCAAGAACTTTCTTGTACCAGTGGCGCGCGTTCGCTTCGAACGGCTGATAGAACTCGGGGTTCGCGCCCAGTGTGGCCAGGAAGGCCGCTTTGTAATCGGGGCTGCGGCCCATGAAGCCATAGGTGAGGCGAGCCCACTCGGCGATGGCATCGCGGCTGCCCAGCAGTTCCTCGGCATTGCGAGGCGCTTTGAAGAATTTGTGCGTGTAGCCGCCGTTGCCCGTCTCCGTCGGGGTGCAAAGCGTGTCGTGGTGCTTGGGATCGTGCAAAGCATCGTACAGGCGCGCCAGCATACGGGCAGTGTTGCGGAATGCCGGATGCGTGGTGACGTCTTTGACGCGCTCGCCGTAAATCCAAATTTCGCGGCCGTCTCGTAAACTTTCCAGGTACTCCTGCCCGGTATACGGTTTGCTGCGGGAGCCTGCCGCCGGAGCGGAGGGCGGATTCGGTACGGTCGCCATGATGGGTTCTCCTTGCTGGTACACGCCGGTTGACGCAGAGGTTGCGATGCAGAAGCGAGTCAACCTCATATTTATACTACAGCGCCACGCTATCTCTGAAGCTTGTAAAAAAACGGCTTTGTGAGCAGAAATCTGACTTGTTGCGGTCTATCTACGCGCTTGGCCGTCAGACGCGCGACACTATAAGTTTCCATGCCTACCAATCGCCTAGCCAACGAGAAAAGCCCCTACCTTTTGCAACACGCCCATAATCCGGTGGACTGGTATCCCTGGAGCGACGAAGCGTTTGAGAAGGCCAAGCGGGAAGACAAGCCGGTTTTTTTGTCCATCGGTTATTCCACCTGTCATTGGTGCCACGTGATGGAGCGCGAATCCTTTGAAAGTGAAGAGATTGCGGCGCTCCTGAACAAGGAGTTCGTTGCCATCAAAGTGGACCGCGAAGAACGTCCCGACGTGGATCGGGTTTACATGTTGTTTGTGCAGGCGTCGACGGGCGGTGGAGGCTGGCCGATGTCGGTGTGGCTGACGCCGGACCGGAAGCCGTTTTTCGGCGGGACTTATTTCCCTCCAGACAATCGATGGGGACGCGTGGGATTTAAGGTTGTGCTCGAAAGATTGGCTGAGGCGTGGCGTAACGACCGGGCGAAGATCGACGGCATGTCGGCAAAGACGATGGAGCAGCTCGCCGAACACGGTAGCCTCGGCGGCGCAGGCAAGCACATTCCCGGTAAAGAAGTGTTCGAGCGCGCCTACTTCGGCTTCCGCAGAGCCTTTGACGGGGACCTGGGCGGATTCGGTCCCGCGCCCAAATTTCCACGGCCCAGCGTGCACAACTTCCTGGTGCGCCACCATGCGGCGAATCCAAAATCGGATGCACTCGAAATGGTGCAGGCAACGCTGGAGGCGATGGTCAAGGGTGGTATGAACGATCAGATCGGCGGAGGCTTCCATCGCTATTCCGTCGACGCGCGCTGGTTCGTGCCGCACTTTGAGAAGATGCTGTACGATCAGGCGCAACTGGCGGTGTCGTATTTGGAAACCTTTCAAATCACGCGCGATGGCCAGTATGCCGAAGCCGCGCGGGACATCCTCGATTACGTTCTGCGCGATATGACCGATCCGGCGGGCGGGTTCTATTCGGCTGAAGATGCCGATAGCGCCGGGGACGCCGAAAAACCAAAGGAAAAAGGCGAAGGAGCATTTTACATTTGGTCCTACGAAGAGCTGCACGAGGCGGTGGGCGAGAAGGATGCGGAGATTTTCGGTTACCGCTTCGGCGTCGCACGCAGCGGCAATGTCGAGGAAGATCCGCATGGCGAGTTCCGCGGGCGCAATATTTTATTCCAGGCGCGCACCGTCGAAGAGACGGCGGCGCATGCCGGAATATCGGTCGATGATTGCCGCGCCAGTTTGAGCGCTTCCGCGAGAAAGCTCTTGGAAGTGCGAGCAAATCGCCTTCGTCCGCTCCGCGACGACAAAGTGCTGGCGGCATGGAACGGAATGATGATTTCGGCGTTCGCAAAGGCCGCGCAAATTTTAGGTGAGCCGCGTTATGAGAAAGCAGCAACCGGCGCGGCCGCCTTCGTGCGACGTCATCTGTGGAATGAGAGCGGGCAAGCGCTGATCCGGCGCTATCGCGAAGGACAGGCCGCTGGCGAAGGCGTTTTGGATGACTACGCTTTCTGCGGTCTTGCATTCCTCGATCTGTACGAGACGACATTTTCTGCTTCCGACTTCGCCTTCGCGGCGCGTCTGGCGGAGCGCGCAATGGAACGGTTTGAAGACCCCGAAAACGGCGGCTACTTCAATTCTGCAAATTCCGATTTGATTCTGCGCTTGAAAGACGATTACGATGGCGCCGAACCGTCGGGCAACTCGGCAGTCGTTATGCTGCTGCTACGCCTGGCCAGAATGACGGATCGCGAAGATTTCCGCGCCTCGGCGGAGAGCGTGTTCCGCGCGTTCGCTGCACGGCTCGAAGAGGCGGCTACGGGACTTCCTCAAATGCTGGTGGCTTTGCAATTCGCTCTTGGCACCCCGATGGAAATCGTCTTGGCGGGCCCGGCCGATCCGGAAATTCTTGGGGCGATCCGGCGCCGTTTCCTGCCCGGAGCGGTGATCCTCCGCGCCGAAGAATGCGGGCGCCCCATGCCTGCGGTGAATGGCGCGGCAACGGTTTACGTGTGTGAAAATTTCGCGTGCAAGATGCCTGTTACCAGTGCCGCGGAGCTATCCGGATTGCTAGAATAAGCGGCATGGAAAGACTTGGCGCAACAACCCTTCGCGGTAATCCGATGACTCTTCTTGGCTCTGAACTTAGGGCGGGCGATAAGGCTCCCGAGTTCGAGGCTGTGGACAATGCCCTCAAACCGGTTACTTTGGCCAGCACCGGTAATGGCATTCGAATTTTTAGCGTGGTGCCGTCCCTCGATACCCCGGTTTGCGACATGCAGACCAAGCGGTTCAATGAGGAAGCCGGCAAATTGCCGAACCTGAGCATTTACACGTTCAGCATGGATCTGCCCTTCGCCCAGAAGCGCTGGTGCGGAGCTTTCGGCGTGGATCACGTGAAGATGGTTTCCGACCACCGCACGGGCTCCTTCGGCGAGTCCTACGGCACGTTGATCAAGGAACTGCGCATCCTGAGCCGCGCGATCTTCGTGGTGGATAAGGACAACGTCGTCTGCCACGCGGAGTATGTGAAGGAAGTGGGCGATCACCCCGATTACGACGCAGCCCTGGCAGCGGCCAAGAGCGCGGCGTAGCTTCCTCCTTGGGCGGCGGCGTTTGCTGCTGCCGCCCAGTTTCCCTAGCGTACTCCGCCTTTGGAACTTGCCCGTCCTTCCGCTTTTAGTCGTTAGCCGCTCGCTTGAAACCCCTCAAAAATCGCGCGGTATGCCGCTGTCGCAATGGCAGGATCATGGCGCTCCACCACCTTTTTTCTGCCGGCCTCGCCTAGTGAGTGACGCAGATTGGGATCGTTCAGGAGCAGGTTCAAGCTTTCCGCGTATTTCTCCACCTCGCCGGGGGCAATGTCGATCACGATGCCGCAGGAATCGAGCAATTCTGGTATGTCGCCCACATTCGACGCAACTACCGGCCGCCCACACGCCAGGGCTTCGATGAGCACAAGTGGCAATCCCTCGGTTCGCGAGGGGAGAATGACAACATCCGCTGCAGCATAGACGGGAGCCAGGTCCGCAACCAGGCCGAGGAACCGGAATGCCCGCCCAAGATCTTTTCTTTGTATGGCGGTGAGAAAGCGTGCTTTTTCGGGGCCATCGCCTGCAATAACGAACTGAAAATCGAGCCTGCCTCGCATCTCACGCAAACGCGCAGCGATCTCCACCAGCAGGAGCGGCCGCTTGAAGGCGTCGAGGCGTCCCGCGTAAAGAATCTGCCGGGTTTCCCCATTTCGTACACACGCCGGTGCAAAGCGATCCAGCGGGACGGCGGCGCGCAAAAGTTTCAAGCGTTCCGCGGTCGTGCCGGTCGTGAGCAGCGCTGTATGTGCCTTCGCCGACATCGCCAGGCGTAAATCGATAGAGGAGTCGAAGGGGGCCGTGTAGTCCGCCTGATTCCACTGTTCGTCGATGGCATGAACCACGTCTAGCGTTTGGGTGTTGGGCCGCGCTCGTTTGATGGCCGGCAAGATTGCATATCCATACATCGTGTTCTGCACCAGCACGATGCCGCACTTCCAGTTCGTGATCAGCGAATAGAGCGCCCCGGTCATGTATGCGGCTGGAACCGCGGGCGCCAGATCGTAGACGTGATCGGCGCATGCCTCCCAGCGGGCGCGCCAGCGATCATCCTCCGAATGTGTTGCCAGAATTAGAATTTCGAAACGGTTCCGGTCCAACGCGGATACGATGTCCAGAAGGACGGATTCCGCTCCTCCGGGCCCAAGTTGGGGAATGACGATGGCTACCCGCTGCTTTCCGGCGTCGAACTTGGGCGAATAGCGAAGCGGCTGGAACCCGGCGTCGTTCACATTAAGAGACTGCCGCTCAAACTGCACAAACTGGGGCTGAAACTGAACATAAAAAGAAAGATCAAACAAGGCCGAGCCGGTCGTGCGGTTGATCTCCTGCTTGACCCGCAACGGTATGGTGCGGGATAGCGATCGCAAGGGATGAAACAGCCAGGAACTCCAGGACAATAATCCCGCGTTCGACAAATGTTGCAGCAGTCTGTTCGAACCTAGCGATTTTTCTCTTTTTTTCGGGAGCAATCGCGCGGCTTTGGCCAGTACCTCCGGTAATGTCTGCAGCTTTGCGGTGACATCGCTCGATACGGCCACGGAGCCATCCGGCAGCCGAACCGCACGAAGCCCGCACCACACACCGAGTGCAGCAAGCTCGGCAGAGTTAGTGTCCAGGTGCGGTCCATTAGGAAATAGGAAGGATCGAATGGAAGATGATGTTGACCCGCCATCGCCCGCCGCGACTTGGGCAACGCACGAAACCTCTTTAATAGTCTGCTCCGGCGGGTCGGCGCCTTCCGGGATAACGACGCAAACCAGGGGATTTGGTCCCGGACCCGGGGGCAGCCCCGTTTTCGCTTCGCTCATAAGTAATGACTCATAAGAAAAGACTTAGGCGATTCATCCTACACCCGGATAAGGCAGATTGAGACAAAACCACAAAGTTGACCGCTGCTTTCCAGATGGAGTGGCATGCGCCCCAGTGAAATTTTCGGACCTTGAACGTCTCCGCCTGGAGGTTCCGCATATACTACCACCGATGGCACGCGAAAATCGAACCCCTACATTTTATCTAATTGAATACATGGAGTATACCGGCCTGCCCCGTAGCCTGGGTGCCAGTGTCCCCAGGAAGAACTTTTCCCTTCATAGTACTAGCGGCAACCGCAACACAAATTCCTAACTTATATCTAGACACACGTATACACCTATGCTATCCTCAATCAAACATCAGTAAGTTGCTGGGATGTGTTTAGGAGGAGGAACGGTAATATGGTCAAGAAGCTTGGATTGATGGGTGCGCTCCTGTTTGGCGCGACGTTCGCACACGGTGCAACCATTCTGCTGACGCCGACGGACTCGACGTGGCTGATCACCGCAGATTCGACGGGCGAAGCTACGCCTCCGACGAATGCCTCGGTTGTCACGACGCTGGGACCCGGTTGGGGCACCGCAGTAAGCGGTTCCAATTGGATTGGCCCGAATGCAAACCAGGGCAACCCGCCCCGCGCTACCAATAGCTTCGCGGGCAGCACCACTTACACGACGACGTTCTCTTTGACCAACTTCCAGACGTCGGGCGTCACCCTGAGCTTGAGCTTCCTGGTGGACGACTACCTCACCGTCTATTTGAACTCGCTCTCCAACCAAATCTATTCTACTGGTGCTTGCGGTAACTGCTACAACTCGCAAACCAACACGGGCTCCATCGGCCTGAACCAAGCGAACTTGAACGCGGGCACGAATACGCTGCTCTTCGTCGTTCAAACCATCGGCGGTCCGACGGGCCTCTCCCTGACGGGTTCGGTGAATGCGAATCCGACTGGTGTGCCGGAGCCGGCGACCTACGCGATGATGATCGCGGGCTTGGGTGCGGTTGCCGCCTTCAAGCGCTACCGTCGCGCCTAATCTAAGTTAAGCTTGAAACGGAAGGGTCGGGGATTTATCCCCGGCCCTTTCTCTATTTCTACGGGAGGAGCTGCCTACCTCGCGAGACTTCACACCACCCTTGCGTGTGTTAAACCGGTCCCTTCCCTGGAGCAAAAGTTCGAACTGCCTGTTAAGTACAATGGTAACGGTATAAATGCCTCCGTACTTGCTACGCCTCGCGTATGTAGCCCTATTTCTGCTGGCAATGCTCACGGTGTGGACGGTGTGGAGCCAAGTGGGTGGACAGGGACATCTGGACCTGATGCCCTGGTACGCGAAGCTCCTGCTGAGTGTTTCGTTGAGCTGGGTTACGGTAATGGGGACCGCTGCGGCAGTGAGCCAGAAACAGGTCTGGAACCGGACTGTCATCGTATACGTTGTGTTGGGCTTGCTTTTGACGGCGGCGATGGGTACGTTGACGTATTACTACCACATGCACGAAGCAGACATGGATAACGAAGAGCCCTTGGACACGACGGCACTGCTGTTATCCGTGCCGGGCATGTCCGCGATGAGTGCGAACGCCGGATTGGGTGGACACAAATGACGGACGCAAAGATTGGAGCGTGGCAACCGGAAGGTTCGCCGGTCGCGGTGGAATACTCCATGGTGGCGATCGAAGAGATTCGCCAGGCGGTGACGGAAGGCTTTCAGAAGTTCTCCCGCGGCGGTATCGAAGTGGGCGGCATCCTCTACGGTACGTACGAAAACGGTGTCACGCGGGTATTCGCCGTTCGCGAAATTTCATGCGAGCACGCGTTAGGTCCATCTTTCCAACTGTCTGAGAACGATAAACATGTCTTGCTGGAAAATCTCGAGCGTGACAAAGAAGACGAACGATTGACCGGGTTTCTCCCTGTCGGCTGGTTTTGTTCGCACACGCGCGGTGAGATCAATCTTACGCCCACCGATATAGAGCTGTACGCCGAAATGTTTCCGGAGCCATGGCAAGTGGCCATGGTCCTAAAGCCGGGCCGCATGAATGCGATTCGCGCGGGTTTCTTCGTGCGTGAGGCCGATGGAACCGTGTTTGCCGAGAAAAGTTATCAAGAGTTCAATCTGCCGGATCGCGCGCCTGCTGCTCCGCGAGAACGCGGGGAGAGAAGGCCGCTGTCGTATGAAAACCTGCCGGTGCCTCGAGCTCTGCAGCAAGTTGGAAACGGCTACGAAGCCCCGGCGGACGCCCCGTTGTCCTACGATGCCCCCGCGTTTGGCCAGTACGACACTTCGGTTCCGCAGCCCTATCCCGAGCGGCGAAAGTCACGCCAGTGGATGTGGGTTGCCGCTGTCGTAATTGCCGTGGCCGGCGCGGCTCCCTTCGGGCTCCGTTACTTCGCGCCGCAGATGAATCGTGAACCGATCGGTCTAAATGTCCTGGAGCGCGACGGCCAACTGCAGGTGCAATGGAGTCACACATCACGGACGGTTCTGGACGCTTCGAGCGGTGTACTCGAATTCGTGGACGGATCGGACAGCCGCAAGGTCCCTCTATCTTCAGCCGATTTGGCGAAGGGCAGCTTCACCTACGCGCGAAAGAGCGGTGACGTGCAGGTCCGCCTGGAAGTGCGCGACGCGCGTGGCTCTTCCAATCAGGAAGCCTCTCATTTCCTGGGTGCGGAGCCCGCGCGAGTGGATGCGAGTGAGGCAGACGTCATGCAACTTGAGAAAGCGTCGCTGCAGGACGAAGTCACGCGCCTCAGAATACAGAACTCTGACCAGGCCGCGCGTATTCAGCAACTGGAGCGCACCCTCACCATCCTGCAGACGCGTTTGAATATCACCGCTGGCCAGCGTTAGAACCTTGCGCGCCTGCGCCGCTACTGGGCCGGCTGCGTGATCTTCCTTGTACTGGGTGTGTTCAACATTTGCTCCAACTGCTGTTCAGGAATCATAAGCTGCAACCGGACAGAGCTACCGTCGGAGGAGACGCGCGCGCTTTTGAGCAGCGCCGCCCCTTGCTGTGCGCCCTGCGCTTTGCTTGACTGCGCCAAAGCTAGAATCAGTTGCGCCATGCCTGCTAGGGACTGCGCATCCTGACTACTGGCCGCGATCAATTCACCGGTGACATTCGCTCCATCGGCATCGAAGCGGATGCCTGCAGCGGCGGCCAAAATGGAAGAGAGCGCCGCTCCAGCAGCACCGCCGGGCAGACCTCCTAATTGCGGCAGCGTGAAGGAAGAGAGCGGGGCGGTTGTGGCTACCCAAATATCGTATTGGCCGCTGGCGTCTTGGGCCTTCTTTGCGAGCGCACCCATGTAATGTGTGCCGCTGGCACGTTGGTCGATTGCGGCTTTAACGACATCTTCATTTCCCAGGACCAGGGTATCCGCATCGAGGAATGCGCCGGTGGAAACCTGCTGATTGACCGCGCCGAAGTTGACCACCGCGATTCCGCCGTAATCGGTTGATTTGGCTCCGGAAAGGCCGGCAATGCCCATGACCTTTCCCGGTTGAAAGCGGCCGCGCACGGAAACCAGCGCTCTCCCGGTAGTCGGAGAATTCGAGCCGTCGCTCGCGATGAGAATCTGGCGGAGGTCACGCCGGAAATCGAAGCCGGTGGCTGCGATAAACTGCTGCAGATCGTGGTTTTCCGGTAGCTTCGATAACGCGAATTGACCGAACGAGGATTGCATCGACTGCTCGACGTTCATCCCCACAAGAACCTTTGTCCCGGGAGGAGTCAGGTCCAGCAAAGCAGGGTCGATGGCCGCCTGCAGCGGGTAGGCCGCAAGGGACAAAAATAGCGCGGGTACGACGAATTGGCGCATGGATACTCCTGTCTCATTCTACGGGGCCCGAGGCGGCTAAGTTCCAATAAACTGAGGACAAAACGCCTCAGTTGCCCATTGTAGGCGGTATCCCATAAACTATAGTTAACACGAAGTATGAAAGTGGAGCTACCAACGTCGTCGGCCTCCTCGCTGCCTGAAGTGCACGGCTCCGTGCATATTGCCAAGCCGACCATGCTGCGGCGGATGCTGGCGTTTGCCGGCCCGGCGTATCTGGTAAGCGTCGGGTACATGGACCCCGGCAACTGGGCCACGGATCTGGAAGGCGGCGCACGCTTCGGATACGGCCTGCTGTGGGTGCTGGTGCTGTCGAATATGATGGCGATCCTTCTGCAGACGCTGTCGGCGCGGCTGGGAATTGTGGCCGGACGCGATCTGGCGCAGGCGTGCCGCGAGTCTTATCCTCCGGCGGTTCGAATTTCCCTGTGGGTGCTGTGTGAGATTGCCATTGCCGCCTGCGATCTTGCGGAAGTTTTGGGAGCGGCGATCGCGCTGCGGTTACTCTTCCAGATTCCTTTGATCACCGGTGTGCTGCTGACGGCGCTGGATACCTTCCTTGTTTTGTGGCTCTCGCGCTATGGCATCCGCATGATTGAAGCGATGATCCTTTCCCTCATCGGCATTGTCACCGTCTGTTTCCTCGTGGAATTATTTTGGGCGAAGCCGGTGGTTTCGGAAATGTTCTCTGGCCTGGTGCCGCGCCTGAATAGTGAAAGCCTGTATGTCGCGATCGGCATTCTGGGCGCGACCGTGATGCCGCACAATTTGTATCTGCATTCGGCGCTGGTGCAAACCCGGCGGTTCGGAAAAGGCGCCGAGGAGCGCCGCGAAGCCTGCCGCTTTAACCTTGTCGATTCGGTTCTCGCATTGAACGGAGCGCTGATTGTGAACGCGGCCATTCTAATCCTGGCCGCTGCTGTTTTCTTCCGCCAGGGAATTGCTGTCAACGAAATTGAACAAGCGCATCTGCTGCTCTCTCCGCTGCTTGGAACGGCCGGCGCGAGCGTCCTGTTTGCGATTGCGCTCTTGGCAAGCGGACAATCCTCCACGCTGACCGGCACCTTCGCCGGACAAATTGTGATGGAGGGTTTTCTCAATCTCCGGATGCGGCCGTGGATGAGACGTTTGGTCACGCGGACGGTGGCGATCGTGCCGGCGATCATCGCGATTGTCTGGTATGGCGATGGCAGCACGTACAAGCTCCTCATCTTGAGCCAGGTGATTCTCAGTATGCAATTACCGTTCGCGGTAATTCCGCTGATCCGGTTTACGAGCGATCACAGGCGCATGGGGGAATTTGCGAACCGGCCTTGGGTGAAAACGCTGGCGTGGCTGACGGCTGCGGTGATCGTCGGGTTGAATTTCTGGCTGGTGGCGAGCACGCTTGGGCCTTGGATGATGGAATCGGCGTGGCACATCTTGCTGGCCACTCCATTGATTATTGCGATCCTCGCGCTGTTGGCGCGCGTGACATTCTTTGAAGCCGCTGTGCTGGAACATTTGCCGCTGGGGGATGGCACGGCGGTAGCCTCCAACCTTCCGGCGCCCGTCTTCCGCCGCATTCTGGTGCCACTCGATCACTCGAATCGCGACCGCGCCGCCATCGCGCACGCTTGCGCCATGGCGCTCGCCGGAGGAGCGACGTTGCACCTGCTCCACGTGGAGGAGGGCGCCACCAGCCGCCTGTTCGGGCAGCTCTCGTCAACCGAAGAAATTGAGGCGGGCGTGACCTACTTTCAGGGGATCGTTGCTTCGTTGGCCGCAAACGGAGTGCGCGCGGAAATGACCATCGAACACGGACTTGACCCGCGGAAAGCAATCGTCGCGGCGGCGAAAAGCCTGCAGCCGGATCTGATCGTCATGGGCGCACACGGACATCGCGGAATCAAGGACATCATCTTTGGAAACACCATCGATGCCGTGCGGCATGAAGTTTCGTCGGCAGTGCTTGTGGTTGGCTCCGAGCCCGGGAAATAGCTCGCGCTAGAACTGGATGCCGATACCGGCGCTCACTTCGGTTTGATGCAACCAGCCTTCTTTTAGGGTAAGATCGAACGGCTTCAGCGTTTCGTAACGGCGCAAATCGAAGCGCAGGGCCCAGATGCTGTTCAATGCCACTTTCACGCCGCCGCCGTAATTTAATCCGAATTTCGTGCTTCCGCCGCCACGGGTGACCGAGGATCCAGGAGGAACGAAGTTCGCAAAATGGACGCCGCCGGTGGCAAAAGGTCGGACGCGGGAACCTTCCTTCGTCGCATAGAGCAGGTAATTGCCGCCCACCTGATGAATGCCCATGCCGCCTTGATCGGCGCCCTGTAGCTCCAGGTGGGTGCGGTTGTAGGCGTAGCCGAGTTCCCAGCCCGTCCGCGTGCCGGTGTTAAACGTTGTGCGGAATCCGAAACGAAAACCGTCCTTTAACTGGTAGTCATCCTTCGCGCCCAGCGCGCTGGAGGAGCCGATTCCTCGGTTGGCAAGGACAGATTTTCCAGCGCTAAACCAAAGCTCTCCCGACTGCGCCCACAGAGTGCTGGTTGCGAATAAAGCAAAAACGGGTAACAGTTTCGTCATAGTTCGTGATGTTCTGGTTCCCGGCGGACGGTACATGGTCGTCCATGGCGTCAAACCGTGATCGTACCTTCAAGATAACTGGTTGTGTGGCCGGAAATGCGGACGCGGTCGCCCAGATCCTCGCACCATCCGGTAGCCATTGCCCGAGCGGACAGACTGCGGCTGGTTTCCGCGGAACCTTTCGCTGATGAAGGTATCGACCTTATAAAGCGGAAGCTTCATGGCTTCTACTTTATCGAGGATCTATCGCAAATTGAATGCCAGCCAAGCTATGCGGCCGGGAAGAGCAGTTCCTGCTCGGCGTACATGGGGCGGAAGCGGCCCAACTCCGCGGGATAGCGGCGGCGCAGTTCTCTGGGCGCGGCAGGATGAATGTCCAGCATTTTTTCCTGCAACTCCAGCGCATTCACTACGCTCTTGCCGGCGGCATCGTTGTTGAAGATCACGTAGGTGGCGTCCGCGAATTTACGGATGCGGCTGATGCGGGACGCCCAGGCATCGAGTTCTTCGGGCGTGTACAAGTAATCGTGCTGCTTGAGTCGGGTCGAGGTCTCGCCGCTCGCCTGACGATCAAACGCGCCCAGTGCGTTCTGCGGATTGCGGCCGTGTAACCGTACGTAGCCAATGCCGCTGGTCAAAATCGCGGTAGGCGGCATGGCACTGGTGTAGGCCGGCTGATCGATATTGCAGAAGCCGATTTTGTAGTCAAGGAACGTTCCCTGCGCGTCTTCGGCCAGCCAACTGGCGTGGCGCATTTCGGCGACTAACGGAAATTCATGAAACGCGCGGCGCAGGCGGATCAGAACCTCCTGATTTTCCGCGGTGAAACGGAACGACCAGGGGAACTGCATCAGCAGTGCACCCAATTTGCGCGCTCGCAGCAAAGGCCATAGGCCTTCTTTAAACAAACGTACTTCGGAATCGTCGATGATCCGGGCGTGAGTGAATCGCTGGTGCAGTTTCGCGGTGAACCGGAAATCGGGATTAAAGTCCGTCCGGCGCAGCCAAAGTGTGGCGAGTTCCGGCTTCAGGAACTGGTAGAAGGAGCTGTTTACTTCCACGACGTTGACCTGCTTGGCCAACACATCTAACGCGTGGAAACCGCCGGTGTGGTGCTTCGGGTAAACAACCCCGTTCCAATGCGGGTAAGACCAACCGGCGGTTCCGATGTAAAGGGAGGTGGACGTTTCAATCGACATGGGAATATTCCTATTCGCTATATCTTCGCCTTTAGCTAGTATAGGGAATAAAAGGCGAACATGTCAACCCCCCTACGCAGAGCGGAAGGCAGATTTCCCGCCTGGGGCAGCTAGAAAACCGTAACCAGGAAGATACCTGCCCTCAGACTGCTGCTGGGGCCTACCTAATACCGGGGCACTGCTGTAATGGCGCTTTCCGGGAAACCCAGTGCCGCTAACGAGGATCCGGGGAACGTCCAGACTTCAGCCCCCTTGGACATCGCCTCCACGGCCGCCAGATTGAGAAGATCCTCGCCTTTATGAACCCCGGACTCGGGCGGAGTGTCGGCAGTGACGGTTGCCTGTTCGGCGACGAACACGCGATGGATCCGGCCTTCACGGGCGGCGGTCAGGATCTCCATGGGGTCGCTCAGCACCCGGCCCCGCATTTTGGCCATATCGCGGGCCAGGGCGTCGCCCTGTTTGTAGTACTCGTGGTTCGCTCCCGCGCGGGCATGGGCTTCCACCTCAGCCAGCGAACAATGTTCGGGGTTGGTGTGCCACTCGGCGTCAAAGACGGTTGCGTCTTTGGTCGCATTGCGGAACTCCATCAACTCCTCGCGTACGCCAATCAAAAAGATGGGCATATTGCGGTAGGCTCCGTGAATTCCTTGCGCGATCAGGAGCATAAATTTGTGTAAGTATTCGTTGGCGTCGTCGTGGTCGGACGTGGTCCCGAACCGGATACCGCGCTTTGAGGACGATGTGGCCGCCGAGCGGTTTTCGAGCGTGTGGTCCGGACGGTCAAACGCACCTGCTGCCTCCAGGCTTGCTGGAACGCCGGTTGGAAGTGGAACCTCCGTGACGCCCGTGGAGGTGGCCCGCCAGATTCGGACACGCTTCTGGCTGATTCCAAGGATGCAAATGTCATGTGCCGCCCTGGCCACGCGGATTACGGGAACCAGATGAAAGTGGTTGCCCACCGTGGTCTGCTCGGTCACCTGGGGGGTAAGATAGGCGGCCTCAAACCCTGGAGCGCAGAACAGCGTCAATCCAGGTCCGCCGTGTCCTTCGTTTACCGCGCCGATCAAGTTGTGGATCGCTTGCGCGGTTTCCGCTGCTGCAGGGGAGCGACTGAATTCACCCAGGTCCACCTCGGCTCTTTGGGCCAATTGGCGCAATAGCGCCGCTCTTGTCCCGGCCGATTCGCCGGGATGGAAACCGGGAACCTTAATAGTGACGCATGGTCCACTCACCCTGGACAAATTTTGGATATTTTCAGGTTCTAGCAGTTGCAGCTTGGTACTCGGAGTAGCCGTCATGGCTTTTTCCCTCCCGTTCACGCGAATGTGAAATGCACGCATTGGGCCATTCAGTTGCACCAATAAAGACGACAAGGAGCAAAGGCCATGGCGAACTGGACAGTTAGCAAATACAGCGCTTTGCGATGGGTTTGGGCCTGCGCATTCGCGCTTTTGTCCGCGGGTGGTACGGTGTGGGTGGTCGCGCAGACGGTGGGGAAATCTGAGCCTACAGCGCAATCCGGGAAGCGGAGAAGGCCGGATGCCGCGAACGAAACGCCGTTGATCAATTCGATAAAAGGTGCGGATCTGTTCCGTGCCTATTGCGCCTCATGCCACGGTGTGGACGCAAAAGGAAACGGACCGATGGCAGCGTCGCTGAAAGTAAGGCCGTCTGACTTAACGCGAATCTCCGAAAGAAACAACAGCACGTTTCCGTTCGCGCGGATGCAGAAGATTATCGCCGGCGAACAGCAGCTTCCTTCCGGACACGGTACTCGCGCGATGCCGGTGTGGGGGCCCGTCTTTTCGCAGGTGACGCGCGACGATCTGGACCTGGGGCGAGTGAGAATTGATAACCTTACGCGTTATCTGCGGGATATTCAGCCGATGGAGGAAGTTCGTTGACCCTGGTTCGCGGCGCGGCAATTCAATGACGCAACGCGAGGTGGCCGTGACCGTGCCATTGCACGGTACTGGGGAGCGCACAAGCCCCAAGTCTTGGCCCGTGCTGTTCCGCATGAAGGTCCTATTCCCTGTTTACTCCACCACTACGTTAACGCCCAATTGCGTCGCTGTGTTTCCCACCATCAATTGCATGCTGGCCGATCCAGGCGTACCGCTATCGGGGATTCGGACCGAAATGAGGGATGCTCCCGGCGCTGCTGACGGCGATACGGAGACGACTTCCGCGCTTGTTCCGCCGATAACCGCGCTGACCGGGAAGTCCACCACGCCAAGCCCCGTAGCTAGAACGGATATGATCGACCCGCGCTGCGCCGGATGGTCCGGGGAGATGAGTCCGCGCTCATTCGTGGCGATGACGTGCCCCGAAGCGTCCGAGAATATTCCCGGCGCAACCGGCCCGCCAGGAACACTGGTAACGCCGGCGATCCCGCTCGCCGAGGCGATGACGAACTCGACGGGGCCGTTCGTGTCCGTGCTTGTGGGGATGAATACGATGATGACGCCGTTGTCGATGCTCAGAATTTGCGCTGGCGTGGAGTTCACAAGCACCATCGCGGATCCTGCATCGGATGTGGTGAGACCGCTATTCAAAATCGCGGCCTGCATGCCGGCGGCGATGGACCCTTGTTGGCGGCTCGCCGCATTGACGACAACAATGTTCGCTGACGATGCGGACAATTCGGTATCCAACCGGCGCACGGTTCCGCTTTCGATTTCGGTGATGTAAATACGTCCGTCGAGGCCGGTGGCGACATCCCACGGGTAGCTCAACTGGGCTTCGGTTGCCGGGCCCCCATCGCCGGTTGGCCCGACGTTGCCTGTTCCCGCGATAACGTTTGTCTGGCCGGACGTGCTCACCTGCACGATTTGCTGGCGCCCGGTGTCAGCCACAAAAACTTCTCCGCTTGGAACGCCATTGCTAAAACCGGTGGCGAGCCCGCGAGGGAGTTTCCACGTTCCGTTTGCAAGCGCGTCTACCGTTCCCGTCGCCAGATTCATGCGCGAGACGCGCGCGGCGTCTTCTTCGGAAAAATAGAGATTCCCCAAGCCATCGAGCGCTAGGCCGCGGGGACCGGATAGTCCCGCGAGCAGCGTGCGAATAACGCCCGTGGAATCCACCTGACGAATGCGTCCGTTGCCGTTGTCTGCGATGTACACGTTGCCATTGCCATCGGAAACCGCGGCGGCCGGGGCGTGCAGTTGGGAGGCAGCCGCGAGGTCGTTGTCACCGGCGTAGCCAGACGTGCCGTTGCCGGCGATGATTCGCGTTCCGTTCGCTGCGGAAATCTCGTAAACGCAATTCGCGCCGGAATCCGTTACGAGCATTTTGCCATTCGCGTCCAGGCTCACATGTGTGGGTGATAAGAAAGGAACGTCGCCACTGCTGACGGTGGTCATGATTCCATCCGTGCCGATTTTTCTCACCTTACGGGCCCCTCGCTCGGCGATATAGAGGTTGCCCTGCGCGTCCATAGCTGTGCTGGCCGGTTGCTGCAAGACTGCCTCTTTCGCAGGGGTCCCATCGGGTGCAGCGCTGCTCTCCGAGCCCGCCACAATTTGTACGGAGCCGTTCAGAGCCACGCTGCGGACCACGCCGGCGGCTGCGTCGGTCACCCACAAGGTTGCGTCCAGGTTCATCGCCGCTTCATTGGCGGGAAGTAGACTGGTGCCGACGGTTCCCGCCGGTGCAATCTTCGCAAGCATTCCCGTCGACGCATCCGCAGCGCGAAGCGCACCCAGATTGTCGAAGCTCAGCCCGGTCGGCGTGGTTACGTGCGCGAACGTTTCGATGTTTCCGGCTGGCGTGATACGCCGGATGACGCCGTTCTGGCTGTCGGCAATGTACAGGCCCGTATAGCTCCAGGCGAGTCCCGCGGGATGATGGAGTTGCGCTTTCCCAGACGGTCCGCCATCTCCAGAGAAACCGGCTTTGCCCGTTCCGGCAACCGTGGTGAGCGCGCCGTTCGATGCCAGTTGGAAAACCCGGTGGCCGGTGAAGTCGGAAATGTAGACGTTGCCGTCCGTGGTGGCGAGGACGTTTCGGGGCCCGCTCAGCGCGATGGATGTGCCGGGCTTTCCTTCGTTTTCCCCTCCCGCTGCCAGGTCGCCGCCGCCTGCAACCGTGCTCATGGTTCCGTCCGGCGCAATTTTGCGCACCCGGGAATTACCCAGATCCGCCACGAAGACGTTGCCAAAAACATCGGCCGCCACTCCGTAGGGCGAGTCTAGTTGCGCCTCTTGTGCGGGACCACCGTCTCCACTGAACCCGGCGATTCCAGTGCCCGCGAAGGTGGTGATCACGCCGTCTGCGATCCGCCGGATGCGATGGCCCGCGGCTTCGGCGATGTACACGCTGCCATCCCAACCCACGGCGATCCCCTGCGGCTGCTTTAAGATGGCGTCGAGCGAAGAGCCTCCGTCCCCGGATCGTGTACTTCCTGCAATTGTGCTGATCTTATATCCCTGTGCGAGGGCGGGGTAGCCCGTGCACAGCCAAAGAACTATGCCTAAAGCTATGTGTTCTCGTCTCGGGCGACAGATGGGCATAAGCAATATCCTTGTACCAATTGAGTGGAGGGAAATCGGAAAACTTCTCTCAGAAAAGGCGATGAGGGTAGGCATGGGCCGACTACTACGCCTCTCAGTTTCCATGCTGCTCACATTGGGTGCAGCCTATAGCCAGACTCCTCTGCGGCTGAAAACGCGGTGGATCGATACTGATGCCACCCCTCGTGTCTCGAATCTGGCCGGCGGAGTTACGAACGGTCCGGGGCGCTTGCTGCTGCAGTTCGAGGAGCCGCCATCCGCGGCCGTCCTCCAGGATTTGGCCGACCGAGGCGTAGCAGTGCTTGCGGATGTGCCTGATAATGGCCTGCTCGTCTCTATTCAGCGACCGACTTCATTGCGGGGACTGGCCATTCGATTCCGCACGCCGTTGCTTTCCTCTGACAAGATCAGCCCGC
This sequence comes from Bryobacteraceae bacterium, assembly GCA_040081855.1. GTDB lineage: Bacteria > Acidobacteriota > Terriglobia > Bryobacterales > Bryobacteraceae > Palsa-187. Next base: position 23,835 of record JBEBFS010000054.1, read on the forward strand.
TTTTGGCCGGATCAAGCCTGCTCGCCCGGTCTTACGTGTTGGTCGAGTTCCACGCGGATGTGGACGGAAACCTGGCTCGCGGTCTGCTGTTGGGCTTGGGCATGGAGCTTCAGGAGAATGCAGATCTGCACGAACGCCAACTGATGGTCCGGCTGCCAGCGAACCAGCCTGCGGCGGCGGTAGGGAAAATCGCGTCGCTTGGCGAAGTGAACTACATTTTTCCCGCCTCCGATGCGCTACGCGATGGCGTGCCCGTGCAGCCTTGCGGCGGAGCCTTGACCCTCAATGGAGCCGTCCCGCAATCGATTGCCACCTACGGAGATGGATGGGATGGGCCGGGGTTAGGCGCTGCGGCCCTCAATTATGTATTTGGTAACCTCACCACGCAAGTAGATCCGGGCTTCGCCCGATCTGAGGTCCAGCGGGCGATGGCGGAATGGGCGAAAGTAGTGAAAATTTCCTGGAAACCAGGTTCTTCGGCCACCGCTTCCCGCACGGTTAACATTCTGTGGGCAACAGGCAATCACGGCGATGGCTTTGCCTTCGATGGCCAGGGCGGTGTGCTGGCACACACGTTTTATCCGGCGCCGCCGAACGCAGAGCCGCTTGCCGGCGACATGCACCTGGATGACGCCGAGCGTTGGCGCGTGGGTGTCGATACCGATATTTTCAGCGTGGCCCTTCATGAGCTGGGGCATGCGTTGGGTTTGGGGCACTCGGACGATCCGGCGGCGGTTATGTACCCGTATTACCGCAAGGTCACCGGTCTGGCGCCCGTGGACAAAAGCACGGTGCTAACGATGTATGCCGGGCAGGATACGACGGTCCCCGCGGCGTTGTCGATTGCGGTGAATGCGTACCCGTCCAGCACGCTATTAACGGCAACGGCTTTGGCTGGCGCGGTAACGGGCGGCTCCTCGCCGGTTTCCGTGTCGTGGTCATCGAGTTCGGGAGCGTCCGGCACCGCTGTGGTGACGTCCACTTCCTGGACGATCGCGAGTGTTCCTCTCGTCATCGGAACGAACACCATTACGGTGACCGCCTATTCCGGGGCCGCGCAGGCCGTAAAATCGTTGACCATCGCGAGAACCATCACGCTGCCGCCCCCCGCCTCGCCGGATTCCACCGCGCCGGCGATCGCCGTACTTTCGCCTTCAAGCACCACGGTCTCCACCTCGGCAAGCTCAATCACGATCTCCGGAAGCGCCTCCGACAGCGTGGGCGTTCAATCCGTAACTTGGGCCACCGCGTTTGGCGCATCCGGCACCGCCAGCGGCACGAACACGTGGTCGGCGGTGGTGCCGCTGTTGATCGGGTCGAACACGATCACCGTGAAAGCGTTTGACGCCGCCGGAAACTCCTCGTGGCGCAGCGTTGTGGTGACGCGGCGCTAGCGGGTTTGTCCACCACTATTTTGTTAACAACGGAATCGTCGTCAGGGTGCCGTCCGCCTTCGCGCGAAGACCGATGACGCTGATCTTCTGCCCAAGAGGAATGCTGGGCACCAGGAACTCCGCGACGCCCCTGCGATTGGCTGCGGCGGGAAAATTCACGGGCAGCATGAAGGACGTATGGCCGCGCGGAACGACGCTGATCGCCGTGGTAAAGAAAACCGCGCCGCTGGCGTCACGCAGATTCATTGTGACGCCGCTGATGAATGGCCCGAGGTTGGCGATGGCGACACCGGTGGTTAAGCCATTGGTGTTGTCAAAGGGCAACAAAAAGGCGTTCGGAGTGCGCGTTTCCAGGGGCACGGAGGCCTCCTGCCCGTACGTTAGCCATTTAAAAACTTCAAAGGCGCTGACGTTGCCGGTGGTTAATAACTGCGCGGAACCCACCACGCCTGCCAATGCCGGTTGGGAAGCTGTTTCGATCGCCATCATGGCGCCCGCGTTCAGTGTTTGTGTCAGAGAAGATGTCGTCGTGGAGTTTCCCGATTGTGGGAGCGTCAACGGAACCGGCAACACATTCCCCAGTTCGTCGTAAAAATTCAAAGTGAAGGGCGCGGCGGCGGACCCCGTATTCACGACGTAGAACGTGCTGCTGAATTCGCCATGAAACGTGGTGTGCGCGATGGAGCCGCCCGAACTATCGACGTTCGCGAAAACCGGTAGCGTGGTCAGTGCCGGGCCGTTGGCGCGTAAGCCGAGCACGCTGATTTGCCGGGCATTGGCCGTGCCGAAGCCGGGCGTATCGAACTCGATTGTCCCGCGGCGGCCAATGGTTGCGGAATACTTGGCATTTAACAGAAAAGACGTATGGCCGCGGCCCGCCAGCGCAATTGTTGCCGTTCCCAACTCCGCGCCCATTTCATCGCGGATGATCACGGGGATATTCGCCGGCTGCGCGGAAAGAGTGGCGACGGCGACGCCCGTGGCCAGCACGCCCGTGTTGTCGAACGCGAGAATGTAGCGATCGGCATTCCGTGTTTCGAGCGGGACAACAGCCTCCCATTTCGATGCAGGGAAACGGAAAATGCCGAAACCCGAAACGAGGCCCGTGGCGGCGAGTTGCGCCCATCCTTCGTTCTGCGTGGGGCCCGGATCATTTGTATCGATCACCACGGAGGCTCCGGGGTTCAATGTTGCATTGACCGAGGACGTAGCCGAGGAAAGCACGCTGAACGACGTATCCATGGCTGTTCCGGCATTCGCGAAAAAGTTCAGGGATGCGTTTGCCGGATTTGAGCCGGTATTGACCAGCGTATAAAGCGTTCCCCAACCGCCCGCGGAAACGGTCTGCGCCATGGAGCCAGCCGCGCTGCCGACGGCCGGGTCGACAGGACCTGCGACTGCGGCGTCGATGTTTAGATCGGTACAAGGCGTTCCGTTATCGCGGCAGAACTGGCTGGTGATCACGGAAGCGACGCCGGTGACCGCTCCGGGCGCCGTCACGGAGAATCCGAAAACGTGGACGGCGTTCGAGAGATTTCCAGTGCCGCCATTTGTCATCTGCCAGACGACGCCCGTGCCGCCATTTTCAACGGCCGGCAGCCAGCGCAAATTTCCGGCACTCCCGCCGCCGGCGTCGCTCGAAGTGGGTGTGGTGGCGGATACAACCCCGGAGAGGCCGGAGAGACGAATCGTCGCGGTGCACGAACCTCCCTGTACGCAATAATTGTCCAAAGGATCGAGCGTAAGCGTGTAGGTCCAGGTACTACCGGCGACCGAAGCCAGGGTGAAATGCACCGCATAGGCGGGGCTTGCAAGACAGGCCAAGGCTATGGCTTTCCACAATAGTCGGCTGCAGATCTTCATGGGTTTCCTCCGGTGCATCCGTTGCTGCCCGCAGCGGTTGTACAAGACAAGGATGTCCCGGGTGTTCCAGCGTTTCGTTCTCTGCGCGAACCAGGGCACTGTGCTGACTATCGGCAGCGGTGCGGGTGGAACGGCATGCGGGGAATCCCCTAAGCCGCGGTTATGGAACGTGTAAAGTTATGGCAGTGACTGGGCGAAATGCTTGGTACTGCACGTGCAGTTAAACGGGATACGAACCGGGGATCCATGAGCCAGCTAGAAGAGCAACAGGTTGCAGAGAAGGCGGACGCGCCCAGCGCGCTCAGACGGCATGTTCCGGCCGAGTCCGGTAAGTCGAACTCCAGGTGGTCCAAGGAAACTTATATAGCGATCTTCGCCGTGGCGGCGATTGCGCTGCACCTCATCGGCAAGCACATGTTCGGCGTGCCGGATACGGCGGCAAAGTGGCCGCTGCTGGTGACGCTGGCCCTGGGCGGGCTCCCCCTGATTTGGGATTTGCTGCGGAAGGCGCTTCGGAGAGAGTTTGGTTCGGACCTTCTGGCCGGCATCTCCATCGTGGCTTCCATTGCGCTGGGCGAATACCTGGCGGGATCCGTGATTGTCTTGATGCTGTCGGGTGGTGCTGCACTGGAGAACTACGCCACGCGCCGCGCATCGGCGGTACTGGAAGCTTTGTCAAAACGAATGCCCAGGATTGCGCATCGCAAGCTGGATGGCGGCATTGTGGATGTAGATCTCGATGAAGTCCGGGTTGGGGATCGCGTTGTCGTTTTTCCGCATGAGATCTGCCCGGTGGACGGCACGGTTCTCGACGGGCGGGGGACGATGGACGAGGCTTACCTGACGGGCGAGCCTTTCTTGATCGCGAAGGTCCCCGGTGCCGACGTGCTGTCCGGCGCGGTGAATGGCGAAAGTGCGCTCGAAGTCGAGGCGTTAAAGCTTCCCGTGGATTCGCGTTACGCAAAGATCATGCAGGTGATGCAGGCTGCCGAAGCGAATCGCCCGACGATGCGGAGGATCGCGGATCGCCTGGGCGCGTGGTATACCGTCGTTGGCTTGGCGGTGGCGGTATTCGGCTGGTACATCGGCAAAGATCCCACACGATTTCTGGCGGTGCTGGTCATTGCGACGCCTTGCCCTTTGCTGCTGGCGATTCCGGTGGCGATCATCGGTTCGATCTCCGTCGCGGCCAGCCGGGGCATCATTATCAAGAATCCCGCAGCTCTGGAGCTAATCGACACATGCCGGACAGTGATCTTCGATAAGACCGGAACTCTTACCTACGGAAAGCCGGCGCTGACCGAGATAGTGTGCGCGGGAAATATGGATCGCGCAACTGTGCTCGAAATGGCCGCAGGCCTCGAGCAGTATTCGAAGCACCCGCTGGCCTCGAGCGTTCTTGAGGCCGCGCATGAGGAAAAAATCAACCTGGTTTCCGCGTCGGAAATCAGCGAAAAACCCGGGCAGGGTTTGAGCGGAAGGATTCGCGATTCCTGGGTGCAGGTAACTGGAAGGAACGCGGTAATTGCGGCAGGCGGGGCCGCAGCCGCCGCGCTTCCACCCGCTCTGCCCGGTATGGAGTGCATTGTCCTGGTCGAAGGGCAATTCGCCGCCGCGTTGCGCTTTCATGACGCTCCCCGCAAGGAGAGCAGCGCGTTTGTGGGGCACCTGGCACCGCACCACAACGTGAAGAAGGTCATGCTGGTTTCCGGAGATCGGGAAGCCGAAGTTCGGTACCTCGCTGGTGCAGTCGGCATCAGCGACATTCTGTTCGGCAAGAGTCCCGAGGAGAAAGTGGCGATTGTACGCGCGGAATCCGCCAAAGGACCGACGCTGTTCCTGGGAGACGGTATCAATGACGCCCCCGCCATGCAGGCCGCGACGGTCGGCGTTGCGTTTGGCCAAGGCAGCGATATCACCGCCGAGGCCGCCGACGCGGTGGTGATGGAGGCGTCGCTTGGCAAGGTCGACGAACTGATTCACATCGGCCGGCGCATGCGCCGCATCGGTTTGCAGAGCGCGGTGGGCGGCATGGCGCTCAGTATGGTCGGCATGGGCTTTGCCGCAGCGGGACTGCTCTCTCCGGTGGCAGGCGCGGTAACGCAGGAAGTCATAGACTTCGTCGCCGTGGTCAACGCTTTACGCGCTACCCTCCCGGCAAAAGATCTTCGCGATGAGGGGATTTGAGCGCGACGTAAGGCCCTTCAGGGGATCCATCTTGGCATGAAGTCCACCAATTCAACAAAGTAGAGACGCTCCGGCACCAACCACCTCTTGCTTCGTCTATCCAATTGAGCTTTTGGAACTTTTGGGTGTCTAATTGCATCCAACTACACAGAAGCTGCTGCGCCGATCTTTCCCGGGTTCGTTCATTTGCTAGGCTCTTGGCGATAACCCAAACAAAATAAAGAGCAATCAGCTAAGGGCGATGAACAGCCCAGGCGCTGCGGAGGCCTATACACATGGAACACTTTGACGGACAAAATTTGGCAAGTTCGGCGGAGACGGCGAATTTCTTGACGGACGAATCTCCGGAGTCAGCCGAACTGGAAGAACTGGAGCTGGAGCCGGGCGAGGAGAGTGCGGCGGCGGAAGGCTCTGACTCCTCAGACGATCCAGTCCGCGTATACCTCCGCGAAATGGGTACGGTGCGGTTGCTCACCCGGCAGGGCGAAGTGGAGCTGGCTCGCCGTATGGAACGCGGCAAGTTACTGGCACGGAAGTCTTTGTCCCGCTTGGCGCTGGTTCAGCGGATGGCAATGGCGGCCTACGAAGACGCCCGCAAGGGCGTCACGAAATTTGAAGAATTGGTCGACGTGGGTGGAGCTGACGAAGCTGCGGCGAAGAATTCCCGCGCGGAAGCCACCAAGCTGCTGGCGAAAATGGCAAGGTTGTGTCGCGAAGTGGAAGCCCTGGACTTGAAACTGCAATCGACGCCAGAGCGCCACTCGCGTGTTCGGGCGGAGTTGAGCCGCGAATTGTTCCGCAAGCGTTTGAAGGCGGCGCAAGCTCTGCGGGCCGTTCCTTTCACTGTGCCAGTTTGGGGCCGATTCGCAGGTGCGGCTCGCCAGTCTGCGAGTGAAATCGCCGTTCTGGAAGCGGAAGCCGAGAAGTGCTCGGCCAGGAAAATGCACTCCGTGGCCCGCGAGTTGCGGGGCAAAATCCGGGAGCGCGAGGCTTCGGCCGGTACTTCTTCCGCCGCACTCCGTCACTGCGCCAAGCGTGTGCAGATCGCCAATGCCGAAGCCGAACAGGCGAAGAAGTCCCTGGTGGAGGCGAACCTGCGCCTGGTGGTTTCGATCGCGAAGAAATACGCCAATCGCGGCCTGCACCTACTGGACTTGATCCAGGAGGGCAACATCGGCCTCATGCGAGCGGCCGATAAGTTCGACTACAAGCTGGGCTACAAGTTCTCGACCTACGCGACGTGGTGGATCCGGCAGTCGATCTCTCGCGCCATCGCCGACCAATCGCGCATGATTCGTGTGCCGGTTCATGTCAATGAAACGCTGACCAAGTTTTCGATGATCTCGCGCCAGCTCGAAAAAGAGATGAACCGCACCCCGACCGATGAAGAGATCGGCCACCGCATGGGGCTTTCCGAAGAAAGGGTGCGGGAGCTGAAGGCCATTAACCGCGATCCTGTGTCGCTCGACATTCCCGTGGGCAAGGACGGCGAGTCCGTGCTCGGCGATCTGATCGAAGATCGCGCAGCCGGCGCTTTGATCGACCGCATGCTGGATGGCTCCCTCCACCAGGAAACCCGTGAAGCGCTGAAGGTGCTGACGCCCACCGAAGAAAAGATCGTCCGGATGCGATTCGGTATCGGCTACGACCAGGAACACAAGTTGGAAGCGATTGCCCAGGTGTTCAACGTCAGCCGCGAGCGTATCCGGCAGATCGAAGTGCAGGCTCTGAAGCGTCTTCGTCGTCCGGAGTACCTCTACCGGCTGCGGCCCCTACTCAGCGTGCACTAAACGGGGACGCGGTCGGCGGCTTGCGGTCGGCCCAAAAACGTCTCTAAGTCTATGCGTGGGAACCATCTCCGTTTTCGGGAGATTGGTAGGCGCGGCAGGACTCGAACCTGCGACCCTCAGCTTAGAAGGCTGATGCTCTATCCACCTGAGCTACGCGCCCTTTAAATCAATTAGTTACGGGTGAATGACCAGCCCATGTGGCGGGCCCGGGAACCGCAACCTTGCAATTGCTTGTCTGGTACAAGTGTAGCCCCGGACCGTTCGATGGAGCAATGCTTGCGGATGTACTCGTTTGCCGGCTACAGATGTTTCCGACAGGTGCCGCCCCGGCTTCCGCGCCGCCTTGACAGTGCCGGAGGTTTCCGTGTCAAAATAGAGAAGACTACATCGATGACGGCCCAAGGTCGTCAGAACTGACAAGGAGAAATCACTAATGAAGAAAATCATGAGCGTTATGCTGGGCCTGTCGCTGTTGCTGGGCGTTGCCACCGTGTCGTCCGCGCAGGAAGATGGCAAGAAGAAGGAAGGCAAGAAAAAGGGCG
>JBEBFS010000055.1:0-31522 GCA_040081855.1 Bryobacteraceae bacterium
GGCGTTTTCGGCGGAGTCATCGTCAAATTGTTTTGGGTACTGTTAGGGCTATCCGTGCCCGCGCTTGCGGTCACGGGCTTTTTGATTTGGGTGCGGAAGAAAAAAACGACGGCACCGTCGATTGCTCCATCGGAGGCGGTGTTGCGGAGATAATCCGCGACGTCGCTTTGCCTGGTGGCCGGTGCCGTGATCGTCGTGAAAGAGGACTACTGCGGGCGACGGAACAATCCGCCGTACACCGCTTTGCCGAGAATGTGGCCCTGAACGGCTTTCATCAAGTTCACGCGAGTCTCAAACGCGTCGCCCGCCGGTTTCACGTCGAGCTTCGTATCCAAGGCGAACAGTTCAAAGACATAGTGGTGGAAGGGGCCATTCGCGCCTGCGCCGGGGCCCCGATACATGGGTCCGGTGGCGCTCATCTGGTAGCTGCCGTCCGCCAGTTGCAGTCCTTTCGGAACGCCCTCGGGTAATCCCGTGGCGCTCGCCGGAATGTTCCAGACAATCCAATGCGCCTGATCGTCCGTGGTCTTGTTTCGCGCCAGGTCCAAGTCGTGCATATGCAGGAAGAAGCTTTGCGTCCCTGCCGGAACGTTCGCCCAGGTGATCGCCGGTGACGTGCCTTCGCCAACCGCAACTCCTGGAGCGGCTTGGCTGAATTTCACGGGAAATTGTCCGCCGTCGGGGAATCCCGCAACTGTCATGGTCATTGCGGGCGGCGCTGGTGCCGCCGGAGTTTGGGCAAGGATGGGAAGGGCTGCCGAAGCAAGCATCGTGGAGAGAATAAGCAGTCGCATGGGATTATCCTAGCGTGATTGCGCCCACGCTGGAACCCGGGCTAGGCAGGCAGTGGTTTGCCTTTGGTCTCCGGCAGGAAAGGCACTGCTGCCAACCCGAGGAAGTAGATCAGGCTAAACGCCAATGCGGTCGAACTATAGCCACCCAACTTCGGTATCAGCACTCCGGCCACCAACGGACCCAATGATGAGAGGAAGCGGGAAAAGTTGAAAATCATGCTAACGGCTGTCCCACGGACGGCGGTTGGAAATAGCTCCGGCGGATAAATCGCCATCCAAACAAACTGCCCCAGGCTGAAAACGCCGCTCGCCATTGCCGAAAGCACAATCGTTTCGGGCGTATGCGACCAGCGGTACACCAGGGGCGTTGCCAGCAGAGAGCCGCAGAAGAAGAAAACCAGGAGCCACCGCCGGCCAATGAGGTCGGCCAAAAATCCCCCGGCCAGATAGCCAACGATCGCTCCCATGTTGTACAGCAAGCCCGCAATCGCGGCCCACTGTGCGGGATTCGGTGCCGATGCAGCCTTTGCCACGGACTCCGTGTAAGACGGAATCCATGTGGCGATGGCCCAATAGCCCACGGTTGTCGCAAGCGACATCATGGTACACAGAAAGCCCAGCCGCCTCAGCCGCGGGTTCTTCAAGACGACAGACAGCGTGAAGTCCACCGCGACGGCCTGCTCCGCTGAGAGTTGGGCACCCGAACTCCGCCGCTGCCGCAGCAGCTTGCGCTCGTTGTTTTTTTCAATCCACTTTTCGGATTCATTCAGATTCCGGCGAATAAAGAGGACGAACAGCGCGGGCACAGCACCCACCAAAAACATATATCGCCAGGCCGATGGACCCATGGACGCTAGAAAATACCAGACGCCCGCCGCGAGCAGCGATCCCCAGCCGAACGCCGATTGCATCATCCCCTGGCCCTTGGCGCGCGCCCGGTCCGGCCAGCTTTCAGCGATCAACGTCGCCCCCGTGGCCCACTCGGCTCCGAGACCGATGCCCGTGAACAGGCGGCACGCCGCAAGTTCCTGCCAATTTTGCACAAACGCAGTTAAGCCGCTGAAAACGGCGTAAATGAGGATGGTCAGCATCATGGTGCGCTTGCGGCCGATGTAGTCGGCGACAATTCCACCAATCACGCCGCCCAACGCCCATCCGAACAGGGTGATCGCCACCACAAGACCGGCGTAGCGCGACAGATCCGCCATTGCGCTGGGATCCAGCAACTGCCGCAAGCCCGGGGTTAACACCAGCAGCAGCGCGTACGTTTCGTAGCCATCGAAGATCCAGCCCAGGAAAGCCGCGGCCAATACGCGCCAGTGACCGGCATTCAGCTCGCGGTACCACGGAGCGGCCGTAGCCGCGTTAGAGGTCGGGACCATTCGGATGTTCATCCTTCAGATAGATAGAAACGCCCGGTGTTCGCCGGTACGCCGAGCACTCTATTTACACACGCCCGGCAATCCCGGCGCAAGCAGTGCTGCTGTCGTCGATCGATACGCCGGATGATGACTCGCCAGGCTCGTAGTCCTCTTATCCCATCGATAAACTCGCGGTAGTCATCTGACCTACTGAACATTTTGCCCTGCGCGAAATTTGGGCGAAATTCCCCAACTTTTTCGCGCAAGGCACGAGAATTTTTCATTAACTTCCTCAAATCATTGGCAAACGTGTTTTGGAAAGGTGCTTGCAACCGATTCCCCCAGCGCCGATACGGCGACGGGAGAGCCGAACCTTGGAACTCACATGGGTGACCATTGCCGCAAGCCTCGCAATGGGGTTGGGTGCCGCGTTGCTGTTCTACTTTGCCGTACGAATGGACTGGCTGAAGGACATCGAGGACGCCAAGTATCAGGTCTTCTGGTCTGATCTGGAGGAGATGGTGAATTCGAAGCGGAGTCACGATGGGCATCAATCTCAAGAGAAACAGTAGATCGACGGAAGAGGAGGCGGGTCTTGCCACGCGCAGGCGATTGTTGGCGTGGTTGACCGGCATCTCGCTGAGCGGTTCCGGACTGCTCAGTGCCTTTTCGAATTTTGTCTTTTTTAAGCCGCGCGCCACCTATGGCGCTCCCCAGCGGTTCACCGCCGGCCAGCCGGCCGATTACCCCGAAGGAACACGCATCACCTTGGAATCTCAGCGCGTCTGCATTGTGCGTGATGGCACAAAGTTGGGCGCTATCTCAACGACATGCACCCACTTGGGCTGCACAGTGGGATTGAGCGACACGGGTTTTGCCTGTCCCTGCCACGGCTCTCTCTATGATCAGGATGGCAAGGTCACCGGAGGCCCCGCGCCGCGCGCCCTGCCCTGGTATAAAGTGTCCCTCGCGCCCAATGGAGAAGTGGAAGTAGACAAAAACGTCGAGGTAGAGCCGGGAAGCTACCTCAACGTATGAGTACCCTGACACGCACGCTGAAGGGGCTGCCGGGCAATATTTGGTCGTCCATCTTCCGAAATCCCCTGCCGCAGAACGACGTTGAGCGTTCCGCCACCAGCTTCACCAACTTCTTCCTGCACATTCATCCGGTAAAGGTGCACAAGAACACGTTGCGCCCCATTTACACCCTGGGGCTCGGTTTGTTCTCGCTGTTCTTGTTCGTAGTGCTGGTGCTGACCGGCATCCTGTTGATGTTTTACTATGTGCCTTCGACCGCGCAGGCGTATAACCGCATGCTCGACCTTCGCGGCTCGGTGGCTTTTGGTACGGTGCTGCGCAATATGCACCGGTGGTCGGCGCACGGCATGGTCGCAGTAGTTTTCCTTCACCTGTGCCGCGTATTCTTCACCGGCTCCTATAAACGCCCGCGCGAATTCAACTGGGTGATCGGCGTCGTTCTTTTCCTGTTGACGTTGTTCCTGAGTTTCACCGGGTATCTCTTGCCGTGGGATCAATTGGCATTTTGGGCCATCACGGTAGGCACGTCCATTGCAGGATACGCGCCCGTGATCGGTGAACAACTGCGCTTCCTGCTGCTGGGTGACGTCAACGTCGGCCAAGAAGCGCTGCTTCGTTTCTATGTTCTGCACGTCGCCGTGCTGCCGGCCATTCTGACTTTGCTGATTTCCATTCACTTCTGGCGTATCCGCAAAGACGGCGGACTCTCTCGACCAGCCGAAGCAGAAGTCAGGCCTGCGCTGGTGGTTTCGGCTCCAGGTGCTCCCGTCACCGTGAAGGCCGTCGCGCTCGAACCGAACAAGACTTATGGACTCCAGGGTCTGGTACGAGGGCCGCTAGTTAAGACCGGCAACGTACCGGATCAATCGGTGTTCTCCTGGCCGAACCTGCTGTTGGCCGAGCTGTTCGTTTTCGTCGTGACGCTTTCCATTATTCTTGTGCTCGCGCTGGTGTTCGATGCGCCCCTCGAAGAGCCGGCGAACGCGCTTCACCCGCCGAATCCCGCGAAGGCCCCGTGGTACTTCCTGGGTTTGCAGGAAATGGTGAGTTACTCGGCGTTTTGGGGAGGTGTCGGCGTTCCGGGCATCTACGTTTTGCTGCTGATGATCACGCCTTACATAGATCGTTCGACGAAAGGCGTTGGAAAGTGGTTCTCCAAAGAGCGCCTGTTGGCGAACACAATCTTTCTCACGTTTCTGCTGGTGAACCTGGGCTTTATCGTCATCGGCACATTCTTCCGAGGACCGAATTGGAGCTTCGTAACCCCCTGGTGATCCTATGCGACTTGCACTGACCATCGGCGCTCTGGTGATCCTGGCGATTCACGGGGCCGTTTTTTACAACCAGTTCTTCCATGACTGGGAGCGGCATCAAACCGCATACTTCGATCAGGCGCGCGGCCTTGCAAAGACCGACGCCGAGCGCGCCGCCGTTGCCGACCGATCTCCTCGCATCGAGCAACACATCATTTTGAACTTCGGCGAAGAGCGTGTCGATCGCTGCACGACGTGCCACATCGCTTCCGACGACCCGCGCTTTGAAAAGTACGCGCACCCGCTGAAGTCTCATCCCTACTCGGCCGCGCTGGGGGATTACCAAAAGGGCGCCCGCAGTGAGCGCCGCCATAAATTCTCGGAGTTCGGCTGCACGGTCTGTCACGACGGCCAGGGCCGCGGACTTGAGCCTGAGTACGCGCACGGCAACGACGAGTATTGGCCCACGCCGCTGCTCGGCTCGGTCATCCAAGCGAACTGGCGCCACAAGTATGACTCGTTCCTTAAAGGAAAAGTCTTCATGGAGGCCAACTGTGCCCAGTGCCACACCGACGATAACTTCGCGGGCACGGCAACGGTCCGCCGCGGCAAGGATCTCTTCTTTTCCAAGAATTGCTTCGGCTGTCACCGCATTGAAGGCCTATCGGACGGAACCATCGGGCCCGATCTGACTGAGGCCGGCACAAAGTTCAAGGTCGATTATCTATGGGAGTCGATTGACGATCCACGGGCAAACAGCGCGACTTCGGTAATGCCCCGATACAACCTCCCCTCCGATGATATCCGCGCAATGGTTATCTTCCTGAAGAGCCGGAAGGGAAGCAATCTGGGAGAAACCGCGTTGCAGCGGTTCCGCCTGCATCAAGCCGGCGGTGCCGAGCTGATTCAAACGACGGTGAAGCCCGTGACGGTTGCCCCGGGACGGGAGCGCGATGCAGGCGAGAACCTGGTGAAGGATCGTCACTGCACCGCCTGTCACAAACTCGGTCCGGACGATGGTGGAATTGCACCGGATCTGACCTATGAGGGCCTGATCAAGGACAGCGCGTGGCTGCAAACGCACTTTGAAAATCCACGCTCACGCGAGCCCGATTCGAACATGCCCGGATTCCGCTACACCACCGCCGAATTTGGGGCGATGAGTATGTACCTCGCGGGCCTTAAGACTCTCCCGTCGGTCGGTTCGCCCGCCGAAACGTACAAGAATTTGTGTGAGCGTTGCCACGGCGAAAAGGGTGACGGGCAGGGTAAGATCGCCATCTATCTGGATCCATATCCCCGGGATCTCACCAAGGCGGGCTTCATGAATTCTAAGTCGTACGACCGGCTGGTGAAGTCGATCCGCGAAGGTATCGGCGGGACGTCGATGCCCGCGTGGGGCAACATCCTTAACGACCAGCAGGCCCGTGCGGTGCTCGACTATGTGCTTACCACCTTTACGAAGGAACCGCGCCGCGAGTTGAAGGCGAGAACCGTACCGGCATCGAATCCGGTGGCCTCCAGTGCCGATTCGATTGCGCGCGGACAGGCAATGTTCGTGCAACGCTGTTCGGGCTGCCACGGCACGAAAGCGGACGGCAAAGGACCGAACTCGGTGGATATCCAGCCGCGGCCCCGCAATCTGCGCAACTCGTTCTTTGTGAATTCTCTGGACGATCACCGGCTTTTTGAATCCATCCTTTACGGTGTGCAAGGCACCGCAATGCCGCCGTGGATTGACTATGGGTTGTCCAATAACGATGTGGGTGATTTGGTGAATTTTATCCATAGCTTGAATGTGCCGCCCGCGAAGACAGCGCAGCGGGAGGTCCGTGAGGGAGGTTCGAATGCTGGCTCAAATTAGCCGCCGCGAGTTGTCCGGCAAAGCGGCGGAAGGTGCCCTGGTCCACGAAGACACCACGTCGCGCCTGTTCCTGTTGAGTAGTGTCAGCTACTTCTTTATCGTGGGGATCATCGCATTGATCATCGCGGCGAAGTTCGTGATCCCGGACTTGATGGGTACAGTTCCGTGGCTTACCTACGGCCGGTTGCGGCCGCTGCACGTCAACGGAATGCTGTTCGGCTGGCTGCTGGCCTGCGATATGTCACTGACCTATTACTTGATTCCGCGCCTGTGCGGTGTCAAGTTGTGGAGCGAAAAGCTGGGCATCGCCACCGCGATTCTGTGGAATGTGATCGTGTTGGGCGCGGTGGTTTCCTTGCCGCTCGGCTATACCCAGGGGCTCGAATACGCCGAGTTGCCGATGCCGCTCGACATACTTGTGGTTGTCGCCTGGATCATGTACGGCGCGAATCTTTTGATGACCGTCGCGAATCGGAAGTACGCCGCGATGTACGTCTCCATCTGGTATGTGATGGGCACCGTGCTATGGACCGCGTTTGTGTATCTCACCGGAAACTTCGCCACCTTATTTACCACCGGCGTCAATCAGGCGAACTTGAACTGGATGTATGTGCACAACGCCGTGGGGCTGATCTTCACGCCCATCGGTCTGGCGCTGGCGTATTATTTCATTCCGAAATCCTCCGGTGCGCCGCTTTACTCTCACAAGCTGTCGATGATCGGCTTCTGGTCGCTCGCTTTCGTCTACGTCTGGACGGGCGCTCACCACATGCTGCACGGGCCGATCTCCCAATGGCTACAGACCATCTCGATCGCCTTTTCCGTCATGCTGTTGATTCCCGTGTGGTCGGCCGTCTACAACTTTTTCGCCACCATCAAGGGCCAATGGCACCAGCTTCGCGACAACGTCCCGCTAAAGTTCCTGATGTCCGGCGTTGTCTTTTATCTGCTCACCTGCTTCCAGGGACCGATGCACAGCCTTCGCGTAGTGAACGCGATCGTTTCGAAGACGGACTGGATCCCCGGACACGCGCACATGGCTGTACTGGGCGCATTTAGCTTCTTCGCCATCGCGGGTACGTATTACACCCTGCCTTCGCTATTCGGACGCCCGCTGTTCTCACAGGCTCTTGCGAACTGGAGCTACTGGATGTTCATGATCGGCGGCCTCGGCTTCTTCGTCACTTTGTGGCTGGGCGGGTTCTGGCAAGGATGGCAGTGGAACAATCCGGCAATTCCGTTCATCGATACGGTGGTCGCGTTGAGGCCCGTGTGGGCCATTCGTCTCGGCTCCGGCTTTCTGATGTTTACAGGCATCGCGTTGTTCGCCTATAACGTTCTGGCAACCGCTTTGGGAACGGGCGCGGAGCGGGAAGGAGTCAGCCATGTTGGGTAAAGCCGATACCAGCGCGATTTGGGCCCTTGGCGGCGCGCTCGGGTTGTTCGCGATTGGCGGCATTCTCACTACCGTGGCACCCCCGCTTATCGACACCACTTGGGCGAGGCCCTTTGAAAATAACGATCCATCAAAGGGTCCCACCGGCAAGCTGAAACCCTACACGCCGTTGGAGTTAAAAGGCCGCGCGATCTACGTGCGCGAAGGCTGCTGGTACTGCCACACGCAGCAAACCCGCACGTTGCTTGCGGATACAAAACGCTCCGGTTGGCGCGGCGTGGATTCTCCGGTTTCCACACCGGATGAGTTTGTCTATGACGCGCCGCATCTGTTCGGCACCAAGCGCACAGGCCCGGATCTCTCGCGCGTAGGCGGCAAGTATGACGAGCAGTGGCATCGCACCCACTTCCGTAATCCGCGCGATCTGGTGCCCGGCTCCATCATGCCGCCATTCCCCTGGATTGTCGATAATCCCGAGGAGTTCAAAGCGATGGTTGCTTATCTACAGACGCTGGGCCGTGCCAAGAACTGGCGTCCCACGAACGATTACGAACAGTGAGGCTTGTTATGGACTACATGTATCCCTCCATGGCGCTTGCCTACGGCTTCTTCGCTGTATCGGTCCTGTTGACCCTCTTCTTCTTCATCCGGTCGTTCAAGGACGGCTATTGGGGCCGCGATGCCGAAGACGTGAAATACCAGGTGTTTCAGGACGACGCAGTGTACGGGGACCTCAATCATTCGGCCGCGAAAGGACCACGCCATGAGTGAAACGAAACCAGACAATCCGGACAAGACGGAAGACCTGAAGGAATACGCCGGCGGGTGGATGGTCGAACGGAAAAACACCGATGTGCCGCCGTTTTTGAAAGCTGCCTACGTCGTCATCGGTCTTTCGTGCGTGACCTATCTCATCGTCTATATGAACGGCGAAGTGAATCACGCCGAGCGCGGTGTGCTGGTCCGTCAGTTTAACGCCGCCACGGAGTCGTCGAGTACGTTCATGTACATCGTGGCCGCGCTGGGCCTGGTATACGTTGCCGCCACCGTTCTCTTTGCGATTAGTAAATCCAAGAATCACGACTAAAACGTCACAAGGCACAGTAGAGTGGATAATACTTGGCAACTCCGCGTCCCCGACGATTCGCAGTATTGGATCGAAATGGTAAAGTGCCAGCACGCGTGTCCCGTGAAGACGAACGCGTGCGGATATGTCAACGCCATTGCCGAAGGCCGTTACGAAGAGGCTTACCGCATCGCGCGAGCCACCAACCCTTTTGCGTCTATTTGCGGCCGCGTCTGCGGCGCTCCGTGTGAGGCCAATTGCCGCCGCGCGACGGTGGACGAAGCCGTCTCCATCCGTGCGTTAAAGCGCTTTGTCGCGGAAAACTATGGCCCGGAAAAGGGCAATTACGATCTTCACCGCCAGGGCGCAGATGTGCGCATGCTTCCGCCCGGCCGCGGCGATTACGAACGCATTGCGGTCATCGGCGGCGGCGTTTCCGGCTTAACGGTGGCGCATGACTTGGTGCGCATCGGCTACAAAGTCACCGTTTTTGAAGCGAACTCCGAACCCGGCGGCATGATGACGGTCGGCGTGCCGGTATTTCGTCTGCCCCGTGATCTGGTCCGGCACGAAATTCAGGCGATTCTCTCGCTTGGCGTGGATCTGCGCTGCAATATGCGTCTGGGGCGCGATTTCACAATCGAGAGTCTTCGCAAGGACGGCTATAAGGCCATCTTCCTTGGCATTGGCTTGCCGAAAGGCCGCAAGCTTGCGATTCCCGGCGCCGACGCCGAGGGTGTGTACGACGGCATGGAGTTCCTCCGCGCCTTCAACGAAGGAACGCCGATGCCTTTAGGCCGCCGTGTTGTCGTCATCGGCGGCGGTAATGTTGCCTATGACGTCGCGCGCTCCGCGCTGCGGCCCATCGAATCCTTCGGGAAACAGGAAGCGCTCGAACATATGGGGCGCGGCGAGCAGGTGGCTTACGACGTCGCGCGCTCCGCGCTGCGTATGAGCGGCGACAAAGAAATCCACGTCGTCTGCCTGGAATCGAAAGAAGAAATGCCCGCCGATGAGATAGAGATTCTCGAAGGTGAAGAAGAAGGCATCCATCTGCACAACCGCCGCGGACCCAAGGAAGTCATCTTCGAAAATGGCCGCGTCTCCGGCTTGCGCACAAACGTTTGCCTATCGGTGTTTAACGGCGAAGGCCGCTTCGATCCGCAATTCGATCCCTCCGCGCTTGAAGACATCTCCGCCGATTCCGTCATCTTCGCCATTGGACAATCCTCCGATCTTTCGTTCCTGGCTCCCGAAGACGGCGTCGAATCCGTGCGCGGCCTGATCAAAGTGAATCCGGAAACGTACCAAACAACGGCTCCGGATATCTTTGCTTGCGGCGATATCGCCCACGGCCCGCGCCTGTTTATCGACGCGATCGCGAGCGCGCAAATCGCCGCCCGTTCGATGCATGACTTCCTCCGCGGTACGCGCACCGACATTGTTATCCGCAAACACTGGAAGCCCGCTGCGTACACGATGACCGAAAACTGGCACCACGAACCGCGCGTCAATCCGTCCACGGTCGAGAGCGCCCGCCGCGCGTCATCGAACGAAAATGTCGAACTGTGTTACACCGAAACCGCCGCGCGCGCGCAAGCGAATCGTTGCCTCCGCTGCAACGTCAACACGGTGTTTAACACAGACCTCTGCATCGCCTGCAATGGCTGCGTGGATGTTTGCCCCGAGAATCTGATCAAACTGGTTGGCCTCAGCCTGATGGCGGATGAAGACGCGTTCACGCGTCTCCAAGCAGCAGGGGCACAATTCAGCCTCGAAGAGTATCGCAAACTCACCGCGGCCGAGCGCGACGAACTTGGCGGCGTCATGCTCAAGGACGAAAGCACCTGCATCCGCTGCTCTTTGTGTGCGACCCGCTGCCCGACGAACGCCATCACGATGCAGAAGTTCGAATTTTACCGGGAATGCGTCGCGGTGCCGTCACCGAACCCCAAGATTCTGTATCCTGTGCGAGTGGGATAAAGCCTGCAATGGACGCAGTCAGTCTAAGCACATCGTTCCTGCTGGGCGTAGTGTCCAGTCTGCACTGCTCGCAGATGTGTGGACCCATCGTGCTCGCCTATAGCATGGCGGACCGTACCGCCAACCGCGGTGCGAGACTAAGCCACATCGCTTATAACGGCGGGCGGCTCATCACGTACTCTTTTCTGGGCGCGATCGCAGGACTTGCCGGTGGACGGCTGATCGAACTCGGGAGCCTCGTTGGTGTCGAACGCGCTGCCTCCGTTTTCTCCGGACTTTCCCTCGTTGTTGCGGGGCTCCTTCTAGTCGGCCAGTTGTCAAGCAGCGTCAGCGCAAGGTTGATCCAGATCGGCGGCTCCATGCCGCAGAGTTTCTCAAGAATTGCCGGGCGTCTGTTGAACTCAGGAGGCGCGGCCGGAAAATTCGCGCTAGGCCTGACGCTGGGATTTCTTCCGTGCGGATTGGTCTACGCCGCATTGCTCAAATCAATCGACGCAGGCTCCATCGCCGGTGGAGCCGCCAGCATGCTGGCCTTTGGCCTGGGCACGGCAGGCGCGCTGCTCTCCATCGGATATTTTTCGACATCGATTACGTCCCGCCTGGGCCGGCACTCACACATCCTTGCGGCCGCGTCTGTTCTTTTCCTTGGCGCGGTCCTACTCTGGCGGGGCCTGTCATCGCCGTTGTTGCAAATGGGGCACCATCATGGCCACCTCCTCTGACACACGCCCCAGGCCGAAGATTCAACGGCTGCCTCCGTTACCGCCGGCACCGGAGAACTATCACCGCATTCGCAAGCGCATTCACCTTCTCTTTTTCCTGATTTTCCTGTCGCTCCCGTTCTTTGATGTGATGCGGTTTGATATTCCCCACCAGCGCTTCTACTTCGCGGGGGTAGAGTTGTGGATCAGCGAATTCGCCATCATTCTTCTCTCAATGATGTTCCTGATGTTCGTGGTGGTCGCGATGGCGCTGCTCTATGGACGCATTTACTGCGGCTACGCCTGCCCGCAGATGATTTTCAGCGAATGGAGCTGGAGTCTCGAAGCGCGCATTAAGAAAGAAGTAACGAAACGCTTCAGTGGCCTGCCTCCGAATGCGCGCGGCGCTGCATCGAAGGGCTTATTCTACGCGATCATCGCAATTGCGTCCGTGTTCCTTGCCTTCTTTTTCACCTCTTATTTCGTCGAGCCCCGTGATCTCCTCACGCGCTTGCTGCATCTCGATATTCGGACCGCCGGCGGCATCACCGGAGCGGCGGTCACGTTGATCACCTTTCTCGATTTCGCGTTTATCCGCCAGCATTTTTGCACAACCATCTGCCCCTACGGTTATTTGCAAGGCATGCTGCAGGATAAACAAACGCTGCTCGTTATTTACCGCGATGGCAAAGACGCCCAGAAAAATTGCATCGAGTGCGGAAAATGTGTCCGCGTCTGCGAAATGGGAATCGATATCCGCAAGTCTCCCTATCAGATCGAGTGTGTTCACTGCGGTGAATGCGTCGATGCCTGCGAGGACGTTTTGCGCCGCATCGGGAAACCCGGGTTGATCCACTACGATTGGGGTGAAAAAGGTGGAGCCGGCCGCGCCGAATCCTGGTACCTCCGCTGGGGCTTCCGCGATATGAAACGCGCCGTCATCGTCTTTGTTCTCACGGCCTATCTGGCCGGCCTTGCCGTCGCCCTCAGTTTGCGGCAACCTGTCTTGGTGCGTGTGGCACCGGACCGCACAGTGCTCTATCGGACACTGGAGGACGGAAGAATCGCGAATCTCTTCCGCATCACGGTAGCGAATCGCGGGAAACAAGCTGCATCCATGCGCTATCTGGTGGAAGGACTGCCCGGAGTCGAATTCACCCTTCCCGAAGACGCGCAACGTTTGGAACCCGGTAGAACGATGCAGACAACCTTTGAGCTACGGACGCGCCCCTGGCCGGGTTCGAGCGACGTGAATCATTTCCGGTTCGTCGCTGCGGTTGGTGGCGGTAAGTCCCAATCCTTTGAAATGACTTTTATTCTTCCCGTTGAGAAAGGAGCCGCTGCTCATGCGCCGAAACCCTGACCGCAAACGGAAACCGGCATCGCCTTGGTTCTTCCCGGTATTCTTTGCCTGCGTCATCATGCTGTTCTGCGGCATCCTCGTGTTCTCCTATGTTGAGTCCAAGAGAGCCAACCCAATCATTCTTGATGAGCACGGGCAGGTGCGGCAGGAGAGCGAGTAGGTGTCATCCACCGCGGCCGGTGTTACGAGCAGCGTCACGTGCGATCTCTGCGGCCTTTCCACCGCAGCGGGCACCATCGCGCGCGGCTCGCACAAGTTCTGCTGCGCCGGCTGCGCAAATGTCTACGAGATCTTTGAGCAGAGCGGCGTAATTCAGGGCGATTTCCGCAATTCTGAGCTTTATCAATCGAGCCTGAAAATGGGCTTGATCTCGAATCCCACCGAGCATGCCGCGCCCACATTAAACGTCCCTGAGGGCACCGAGGTTCGCGAGTCTGTCTACCGGTTGAGCGGCCTATGGTGCAACTCCTGCGGATGGTTGATAGAACATGCGCTGTGCTCGGAGCCGGGCATCCTCTCCGCCGACGTCTCGTTTACCTCAGACCTGCTTCGCGTTCGCTACTATCCGCAATACGTCGTCACTGGCCGCATCGCCTCGCGCGTGGAATCGCTTGGATATCACGCGGAAACTTCTACCGGCGATACAGCGCCCGCCGCTGCCGCGCGGCGCGACTTGCTGCTGCGCACCGGCATCGCGGCGTTTCTATGGATGAACGTGATGCTGTTCAGTCTGGTCGTCTACGCCAGCTATTTCGAAAAAATCTCCCCGTGGGCGCAGCGCGCGATTCCGCCCATTCTGATGGCGCTTGCAACGCCAGCGATCTTCTACTCCGGCAAGCCCATTTTGCGCGCCGCGTGGATTGGCCTGAAAAACGGCGCGATTCGCATGGAGACGCTGGTGAGCACAGGCATCCTCGCCGCCTACATTTACAGCGCCAGCCAAATCTTCCTGGGCGGAAAGCACTTTTACTTTGACACTGCCTGTGCCATCGTCACTCTCGTTCTAGCCGGCAAAGCACTGGAACAAGGCGCGAAAGAACGCACAAGAAGCTCGCTCGCATTGCTGCATCAGATGATGCCGTCTAAAGCTCGCATTGTCGAAAGCAATCCTGTTAATGACAATCGCGAACGCTTCGTCAGCGTCGACGCTCTCGCTCCGGAAATGATCTTTCGCGTCAAGCCCGGCGAAAGAATCCCTGCCGATGGCCTGATCGTCAGAGGTGAAACGGCGGCGGACGAATCGCTGCTAACGGGTGAGTCGGTTCCGCGCCGCAAGAACATGGGGGATGAGGTGAGCGGCGGCAGTCTTAACGGCGCCGGTGTCATCGAAGTTCGGGTGACGCGCACGGCTAAACAAAGCGTTCTTGCCCAAATCGTTCAGTCCGTTGAAAATGCGCTTGCGACACGTACCGCGCTGGACCGCTCCGTGGATCGCCTCTCTCGAATCTTTGTGCCCGTGGTCATGGCCCTTGCGATTGCCACCGCAATCGTCTGCGTTGTTGTCGGCGTTCCCGTTGCCGAATCCCTTATGCGCGCAATCGCCGTGCTGGTCATTGCGTGCCCCTGCGCGTTAGGGATTGCAACGCCTCTTGCCACGACAAACGCGATTGGAGCCGCATCGCGCATTGGCGTTCTGGTTCGAGACCCCTCTATTCTGGAAGCCGCGCACAAACTCAACTGGATGGTGCTCGATAAGACCGGCACTGTGACCGAGGGCAAATTTCGCGTTCAGGAGACATGGTGGTCTGCGCGCTGGTCCGGGCGCGGTCCGCAGTTGTTTGCCGCGCTCGAATCGGTCTCTGAGCACCCGATTGGGAAAGCCATCGCAGGCAACGCGCCCTTGCAACATCATCCGCAACACATCGAAGTCCTCGAAGGCAGAGGCATTCGCGGCATAGTCGATGGACTGTCCATCGCCGTCGGCAGCCAGTCCTTTATCGCGCCGTTCCTCGAAGAACCTCTGCGGAACCTCGCCAGTGGTTGGGAGCAGGACGGGCTCACCGTCGTCTATGGTTCGATCGAAGGCGAACTGGCTGGCGCGATTGCTCTTGGCGACGCGCTACGGTCTGACGCGAAAGCGTTCGTCGATGAACTGCGCGGCATGGGAATTCAGCCCGTGCTGCTTTCCGGCGATTCCAAGGTCACCACGGCCCGCATCGCCGCCCGGCTGGGCATCGAGCAATTCCGCGGCGAAGTCCTACCCTCGGAGAAACTAACGACCATTGACGAGTATCGCCAGCAGGGCCGCTCCGTCGCGATGATGGGCGATGGCATCAACGATGCGCCCGCCCTCGCTGCGGCCGACATTGGCATTGCGATGGGGTCCGGAACCGACCTGGCCGCCTACACGGCGCCCGTGGTTCTGATAAGCCCGTCTTTGTTGAGGATTACGGCCGCACTCCGTCTCGCCGGGAAGACCCGCCGCATCGTGTCGCAAAACCTGTTTTGGGCGTTTTTCTACAACACGCTTGGCATCGGTCTAGCCGCCGCCGGAATCCTGAACCCACTCCTTGCTGCGGGCGCCATGGTGCTGTCGAGCCTCACCGTAGTGGCTAACTCCCGCCGCGCTGCCTAAGGTGTCGAGCGAACGCCATCGCCCCAAATAGTTCCGTGCAGGCGTAAGATTGGGAACATGTCTGCGGATGAACCGCGCCGAACGAAATTGATGTGGCGCCCCGTGATTAGCGTCCTGGTGGTCGCTGCGGCCACGTATCTCGGCGATCGCATTCTGCCCTTCAATGCGACGACACAGGGCTTCTTTTATCTGATCGTCGTGCTTTTCATCGCGACCAGATGGGGGCTCACCGAAGCCGTCGTAGCATCCATCGCCGCCGTAGCCTGCTTCAACTTTTTCTTTTTGCCGCCCGTGGGCACGTTCACAATTCAAGATCCGCAGAACTGGATCGCCTTGCTCGCATTCCTCATTACGGCAATCACGGGCAGCCGGCTTTCTGCCCAGCTCAAAAATAGAGCGACCGAAATCGTCAACAGGAGGGAAGAGATCGAGCGCTTGTACACGTTGAGCAGGTCGATGCTGTTGATTCAGCCGGGCGAAGCCGTTGCGAAACAGATCGCAACCCAAATAGCACAGATTTTCAGCGCCTCATCGGTGGTTGTGTTCACGCGCGCCGATCATCAGTATCATAGAGCCGGTGCGGAAGATTTCGCCGCAGTTGATCAGAAACTGTTGGAATCGGCCACCGATGCCAGCCAATTTCACCAGGAGAGCCTCTGGATTACCGCGATCCGCTTGGGTGGCGAACCCATCGGCAGCATCGGGATCAGCGGAGTGAATCTCACGGACTCGGCTTTGCAGAGCCTGGCGAATCTCGCCGCTATTGGCCTGGAGCGCGCTCACGCGCAAGAGACGGCAACGAAGGCAGAAGTAGCACGGCAAAGCGACGAACTGAAGTCGATGCTGCTGGATGCCATCGCTCATGAGTTTCAGACGCCGTTAACCACCATCAAAGCGGCCAGCAGCGCAATGCTTTCGGGCAAGCCGGTTTCCGAGGAGGACCAAAAGGATCTGATTCATTTAATCGATGAGGAGACACAGCGCCTCAGCTCGCTTGTCTCGGATGCCCTCCAGATGGCTCGCATTGAGGCCGGCAGAGTGCAGCTGAATCTGCAGCACGTGCAGCCATCGGCACTGGTGGAGGCCGCTGTTGGCGCAAAGCGTACGATCCTCCAGGACCGCATTGTGAGCGTCGATATGCCTGCGCAATTACCCGATTGTGCCGTGGATCCGGATCTGATGGCACTGGCAATTCGACAGCTAATCGATAACGCCGTGAAATACTCGTCCGCCGATTCGCCCATCGAAATCACGGCTCGTTCGGCCGATCGCACCGTCACACTTTGCGTTCGCGATCATGGACGAGGGATCGCCGCCTCAGATCTTCCCCACGTTTTCGAGAAGTTCTATCGCGGACAGCCGGGGCGAGACACGATTTCAGGCTCCGGTTTGGGGCTGGCGATCGCGCAGACGATCGTACATGCCCACTCCGGAAAGATCAGCGTCGAGAGCGAACCTGGAAAAGGCGCCATGTTTTCGATTACGCTGCCCGTAGAGGAAAAAACGTGAGCGCCGGACGAATTCTCATTGTTGACGACGATCCTCAGATCCGCCGCGTTCTGAAGATCACACTCAGCGGAGAAGGCTACGAGGTCAGTGACGCGAAAACCGGTGAAGAGGCCGAACTGAAACTTCGCGAAACCCGGTACGATCTGATGCTGCTCGATATGAACATGCCGGGCATGGGCGGATTCGAGACGTGCAAAGCGGTTCGCCGAAGTTCGGAGATCGTGATCATTATGCTTACGGTTCGCGACAGCGATGAAGACAAGATCGCCGCGCTGGACGCGGGTGCGGATGATTTCATCACGAAGCCTTTCAGTACTCCCGAATTACTAGCGCGCATCCGCGCTGCGCTGCGCCGGGCCCCCATGCAGCCGGAAACGGGGGACAGCGAAATCATGTTGGGCGCGGCAAAAGTGAATTTTCAAACAAGAAAAGTCATTCTTCACGGTAAGGATGTCCGCCTGACTCCCAAGGAATTTGACTTGCTGCGCTACTTGGTCTTGCATCCGAACCGCGTTCTCCCGCATCGCGAACTGCTCCAAGCCGTGTGGGGTCCTGACTACGGCGATCAAGTCGAATATCTCCGGGTGTTCATGAAACAGCTGCGGAAGAAGATCGAGATTCACCCGGACGCGCCCGAGTTCCTTCTCACCGAACCCTGGGTTGGCTACCGGCTGGCTCTCCCGGCGTAAAGCCACGGCGTCCGTCAAATACCTATACGGCCAACGCCAAAATCTTTATAGAATCCTCACGCCTTTTCTATTACTTCCTAATACCGAAAAACCTAACATCGTGCTGGGTGGTAGGTATGGCAGACAATAACAAAGCAATTCTGGCGCGCAAAAGCCCGTTAACCCGTACGGCTGCGCTAGCCGGGCCGGGGGGGCTCGGCGTCCGATCGCAGCTCGAAGTGTTTGTAGTCTTTACGGACGTCACGCGCACGTTGCTGGCCCTCAAGAGGGCCGCCGACTGGGCGCGGGATCTACACGGACGAATCCGGTTGATCGTGCCGCAGGTTGTTCCATATCCGCTGGATCTGGAACACCCGCAGGTGCTGCGCGAATTCAACCAGCATCAACTTGAGACGATCGCGGCCCAACAGCAAGTGCAGACTTCCGTGGAGATGTACCTCTGCCGGGATGTCGACGTGCTTTTGGGACAGCTACTGCCGGAAAATGCGGCGGTTGTGATCGCGCGACGCCGGCGATGGTGGCCAACGCACGAAGCGGCCCTTGCCCGACGGTTGCGGCGGCAAGGGCATGAGGTCATACTCGTCCCGGACCACAATTCGAAAGAGGTGCACCATGCTTGATGCCGTTTACGTGTTGGCCGGAGCTTTCTTCTTCCTTGTCTCCTGGAGCTTAGTAAAAGCATTTGACCGCCTTTGAGGTTCACATGGACTACGCAATTGCAGGAATTGGGGCCGTCTTGATGT
The DNA here is from genome assembly GCA_040081855.1 of Bryobacteraceae bacterium. Classification (GTDB taxonomy): domain Bacteria; phylum Acidobacteriota; class Terriglobia; order Bryobacterales; family Bryobacteraceae; genus Palsa-187. The sequence continues at coordinate 18,336 of JBEBFS010000055.1, forward strand.
TCGGTTTCTTGATGTACGCGCTGTTACGGCCGGAGCGCTTTTGAGGAGTTTATGACGCCACGCGGTGTTTTTCAAATTCTGATTTATTTTATAGCCATCCTCGCGCTCACAAAGCCGATGGGCGCCTTCATGGCGCGCGTCTTTCAAGGCCAGCGGACGTTTTTGTCCCCGGTCTTTCGCTGGCTGGAAACATTGACCTACAAAGTCACAGGCGTGCGAGAAGACGAAGAACAGCACTGGACGCGCTATGCCGGATCGCTCATCGCGCTCAGCCTGTTCAGCTTCGCCTTCACCTACGCAATTCAGCGCTTGCAGGCAGTGCTGCCGTTGAACCCGCAGGGACTTGGGGCAGGAAATGTAGCTCCCGACCTGGCCTTCAATACGGCGGTCAGTTTCACGACGAACACGAACTGGCAGGCATATAGCGGCGAATCCACACTCAGCTATCTGGTGCAGATGGCGGCGTTGACGGTGCAGAACTTTGTATCGGCTGCCGCAGGAATCGCGATTGCGATCGCCCTGGTGCGTGGATTCGCGCGGCAGCAATCGAAAACCATCGGCAGCTTTTGGGTGGACCTTACTCGCGCAGTCGTCTATATTCTGCTTCCGCTATCCATTGTTGGCTCGCTCTTTCTCGCTTCCCAAGGTGTCATTCAGAACCTCAAGCCTTACGAGAAAGTGACGACGGTAGAAGGCGCGACGCAAACGATTCCCCAAGGGCCAATTGCTTCGCAGGAAGCAATCAAGATGATTGGCACCAACGGCGGTGGGTTCCTCAATGCGAACTCCGCGCATCCCTATGAGAATCCCACTCCGCTCACCAACTTCGTTCAAATGCTGATGATCTTCATCATCCCGGCGGGATTGACCTACACGTTCGGGAAAATGGTGGGCGACACGCGGCAAGGCTGGGCAATCTTCGCGGCCATGAGCATCTTGTTCCTCGCGGGCGCTTTTGTGGCGTATTGGGCGGAGCAATCCGGCAATCCGATTCTGGCAAAGCTCGGGATCGAAAGTCATGCGACCGCAGGGCAAGCCGGCGGGAACATGGAAGGCAAAGAGACTCGCTTCGGCATCGCCGCAACGGCACTGTTTGCGACCATCACCACCGACGCAAGCTGCGGTGCGGTGATCGGCATGCACGACAGTTTCACGCCCCTGGGCGGCATGGTCCCCATGTTCAACATGATGACGGGTGAAGTGATTTTCGGCGGTGTGGGCGCTGGCTTGTACGGGATACTACTGTTCGCTATCAAGGCGGTATTCATCGCCGGGCTGATGGTGGGCCGCACGCCGGAATATCTTGGTAAGAAAATTGAGCAAAAAGAAGTGAAAATGGCGATGCTTGCGGTGGTCGCCACCGCGGCGGCCATTCTTGTGTTCACGGGCATCAGCGATGTCGCGCAGTTCACGGAAAAAGGCTATTGGAATTCGCCCGGCGCAACCACGGCCAACTTGAACAATAATGGCCCGCACGGATTCAGTGAGATCTTGTACGCCTACACCAGCGGCGCTGGAAACAACGGCAGCGCGTTCGCGGGAATAAGCGTGAACACGCCTTGGTACAACCTCACCATCGGAATCGCGATGCTCGTCGGACGTTTTCTATTCCTGCTGCCACTGTTGGCCGCAGCGGGAAGCCTGGCGGCGAAGAAGAAACTGGTGGCGACAAGCGGTACATTTCCCACGGACGGGCCCTTGTTTGTCGGCCTGTTGATCGGCACCATCCTTATCATCGGCGCGCTGACGTTCTTCCCGGCTCTCTCCTTAGGGCCGATTGTTGAACATTACATGATGCATGGAGGCCAGGTACTCTAATGCCCACCACAATGCCACCACCGAGCACCCCTCCCCGAACCAACGTCTCCGAGATGAACGACGCAACCTCGCTTTTGCCGAAGAAATTGGCCAAATCTCGGCCGCTCTACGATCCGGAAATCATAAACCGGGCGGTTGTGGAATCCTTCAAGAAGCTGAACCCGGCCGCGTTGGCCAAAAATCCAGTGATCTTCGTGGTCGAAGTTGGCGCCGCAATGACAACCGGCCTCTATATTCGGGACTTGGCCGCGAGCAGCTCTGCTACTGGCTTCACACTGCAGATCGCGCTGTGGCTATGGTTCACCGTCCTGTTTGCGAACTTCGCCGAAGCGATGGCGGAGGCGCGAGGCAAGGCCCAGGCCGACACGCTTCGAAAAACCAAAACCGACAGCATCGCGAAAAAGATTCTGCCCAACGGCTCCATGGAAAGCGTCCCCGCATCGAAGCTTCGGGCCGGCGACATCGTCATCTGCGAAGCGAGCGACACAATTCCCGGTGATGGCGACGTGATCGACGGCATCGCAACTGTGGATGAGTCCGTGATCACCGGCGAAAGCGCCCCCGTGATTCGCGAATCCGGCGGCGACCGAAGCGCCGTAACCGGCGGCACCAAGGTGCTCTCAGACTGGATCAAGATCAAGATCACCTCCAACCCTGGGGAAACATTCCTCGATCGGATGATCGCCCTGGTGGAAGGTGCGGAACGGAAGAAGACGCCCAATGAAGTGGCATTGAACATTTTAATTGCAGGATTAACACTCATCTTCCTGCTCGCAGTCGTCAGCCTGCAGCCCTTCTCGGCGTTCGCGGTGCAGTCGGCCGGACAGGGCAGCATCCCATCTGTCGCGGTGTTAGTCTCCTTGCTGGTCTGCCTGATACCGACGACCATTGGCGGCCTGCTCTCTGCCATAGGCATTGCGGGTATGGATCGCGTGATGCAGCACAACGTACTGGCAATGAGCGGGAAAGCAGTCGAAGCGTCGGGGGACGTCAATACTCTGTTGTTGGACAAAACGGGCACAATCACGCTCGGCAATCGTCAAGCCGTCGAGTTCCTGCCCGTCGAAGGTGTTTCTGAAGGTGACTTGGCGGACGCAGCGCAATTGTCGAGTCTCGCCGATGAAACGCCGGAGGGTCGGTCCGTGGTGGTGCTTGCCAAGGAGAAGTATGGACTGCGCGGGCGCGAACTTGGCACGCATGAGGCGACGTTTATTCCTTTCTCCGCCTACACGCGCATGAGCGGCGTGGACGTGGACGGCCGTCTGCTCCGCAAAGGCGCCACGGATTCTGTCGCCGCGTTCGTCAAGGAAAATCACGGCACCGCTCCCGCGCAGCTTGCGGAGATTGCCGATCGAATCGCGCGCATGGGCGGTACTCCTTTAGCGGTCGCGGATGGCCCTCGCGTGCTGGGTGTGATCCATTTGAAAGACGTCGTCAAAGGCGGCATGAAGGAGCGCATCGGACAACTTCGCCAGATGGGTATCCGTTCCGTGATGATTACCGGTGACAACCCTCTGACCGCGGCCGCGATTGCGGCTGAAGCCGGCGTGGACGACTTCCTTGCCCAGGCGACTCCAAAAGACAAACTGGAGTACATCAAACGCGAGCAGAGCGAAGGCCGTTTGGTCGCGATGACAGGCGATGGCACCAACGATGCACCGGCGCTGGCCCAAGCCGATGTCGGTCTCGCCATGAATACCGGTACGATGGCCGCGAAAGAAGCGGGCAACATGGTGGATCTCGATAGCAATCCCACGAAGCTGATTGAAGTGGTTGCCATCGGCAAACAGCTTCTCATCACACGCGGGGCCCTCACCACCTTTTCGATCGCCAACGATGTCGCGAAGTATTTCGCGATTATCCCGGCAATGTTCATGACTACGTATCCCGCCTTGGGTGCCCTGAACATCATGCATCTGCACACTTCGCAAAGTGCGATCCTCTCCGCCGTAATCTTCAACGCGCTCATCATCATCGCGCTGGTGCCCCTTGCGCTGCGGGGAGTGAAGTACCGTCCAGAAGGAGCTGCGGCTTTATTGCGGCGCAATCTTCTGGTTTATGGAGTAGGTGGCGTTATTGCTCCGTTCCCGGGAATCTGGCTAATCGATCAACTGCTGGTACTGGCGAAATTGGTGTAGGAGAACAACAATGTGGCAACAACTCATGCCCGCATTCCGAATGACGGCGCTGATGACAGTCTTAACGGGAATTGTTTATCCACTTGCGATCACGGGTATCGCGCAAGGGATCTTTTCAAAGCCGGCCAATGGGAGCCTGATCGAAAAAGACGGTAAAGTGATCGGTTCGACGCTGATCGGGCAAAACTTTTCGAAGCAGGAATATTTTCATCCGCGCCTCTCGGCGGCTGGCAGCGACGGCTACGACGCAATGGCGTCGGGCGGGTCGAACCTGGGCCCCACGAACAAAAAATTGGTGGATCGAATGAAGCAATCCATTCAACAGTTCCGTGCGGATAACCCCACTTTCGAAGGCGACGTTCCCGCGGATCTATTGACCACATCCGCCAGCGGATTGGACCCCGAGATCAGTCCGGCCGCCGCGGACGCACAAGCGAATCGCATCGCCAAGGCACGTGGCGCGGCCGTCGATGCGATTCAAACGTTGGTCCGGAATCACACAGAAACCCCGGACCTTGGTTTCCTCGGTGAGCCGCGTGTGAATGTTTTGCTGCTGAATCTGGACTTGGACCAGAAGTTTCCCGTGCAAGCAAAATGAGCGCCAGACGCACACCCGAAGAACTGCTTCTGCAGGCCCAGGCCGAGGAGGACGCGCAGAAACGCACCGGAAAGCTGAAAGTGTTTCTGGGATACGCATCGGGCGTCGGGAAGTCGTTCCGAATGTTTGACGAGGGCCGGCGTCGCAAAGAGCGCGGCGAAGATGTGATAATCGGCGCGGTTCAACCGGCCAGCTCGCACGACGTCGAAGCTCTCCTCTCCAAACTGGAAGTTGCGCCAGTTCATCTAGTGAACGGCATGCCGGTGATGGATGTCGCCGCAATTCTGGCGCGACGGCCTTCCGTCTGCCTAGTCGATGGACTCGCCTACGATAACCCGCCTGGATCACGCAATGCCACACGATGGAGCGATGTCGACGAACTATTGCGGGCCGGAATCGACGTCATCACTTCCATCAACATCCAGTACATCTCCGAACTGAGCGAGCGAGTTGCCACGCTGACAGCAAAACGCGTCGCCGCAACCGTACCGCAAGAATTTCTGTATTCGGCGGAAGAGATTGTCGTCGTCGATGTTCCACCGGATGCGTGCATGACGCGTTCACCGGAAGGAGAACTGGATGAAGCGGCGCAAGCCGCTCGCCGGCTCTCTGAGCTGAGAGAAATCGCACTGCTCTTTGCGGCGGATGTAGTGGATCATCAGCTCGAAGCGTATCTGGGACGTAACGGCCTGGCGCAATCCTTCGGAACACAGGAACGCATTCTCGTCTGCGTGACTCCGCGTGCGAACGCAAAGGCGATGATCGCCAGCGGCCGGAGAAACGCAAATCGCTTCCATGGAGAGCTCATGGTCGCCTACGTAAAACAAGGCTATTTGTCGCCTGAAGACGAAGCAGGGTTGGAAAAAAATCTGTCTGATGCCCGGGCGCTGGGCGCATCCGTTGAAATTCTTCAAGGCGAAGATCCAATTCGCGCGCTTCTCGATTTCGCGCGAAACCGTGGCGTGACGCAGATTTTCGTGGGCCATACGCTGCAAACAAAATGGTGGCAGCGGTTCAAGAGCAATCATGTGGATCGCCTCATCGAGCGTTCGCAAGGCATCGATGTCCGTATCTTTCCCCATTAGTCTTCATGGAATCTCGCCTGTGGCCATTTCCCGATTGTGACAACATCTAGGCATATGCCGGAAGCGCCACCGGGCCACCTGCGGATCTATCTTGGCTACGCCGCCGGGGTTGGCAAAACCTATCAAATGCTCGAAGACGCAAGGCAGTTGCGTGATGCCGGGCGTGACGTGGTGATCGGCTATTTCGAGCCTCACGCACGTGCCGACACGATCGGGAAAACTCGCGGGCTCGAAACGGTGCCGCGCCGCAAAGTCGATTACCGTGGTGCGCAGTTCGAAGAGATGGATGCGGACGCCATCCTCGCGCGCAAGCCCTCGGTTTGCGTCGTAGACGAGTTTCCGCACACAAACGTGCCGGGGTCTGAGCGTCCGAAGCGTTGGCAGGACGTGCAGGTTCTGCTCGATGCTGGAATCGATGTGCTCACCACAATGAACATTCAGCACCTGGAGAGTTTGAACGATCAGGTCCACGCGATCAGCGGCATTCGTGTACGCGAAACAATTCCGGATTGGGTGATGCAACAAGCGGAGCAGGTCATCATGGTGGACCTCACGCCGCGTGCGCTCCTGAATCGTCTGATTCGCGGCGTTGTTTACGCGCCAGACAAAGCGCAAAAAGCGATGGAGCACTTCTTCAAGGAATCAACCTTGGTGGCGCTTCGGGAACTCGCCTTGCGGCAAACCGCTCATGAAGTGGAAATCCGTCAAACAGATCTCGAAGACCTGCCCGCAGGTGACAGTCCGGCAGAGGAGCGGCTGGAGACTTTTATCACAGGCCACAGCGAACGCATTCTGGTGCACGTGACCAGCGAACCCTCCAGCGCCATGGTGATTCGCCGTGCTAAGCGCGTTGCCGATTACCTGCAGGCGGATTGTTTCGCCGTCGCCGTGGAGCCGGAAGCAGGAAAAAGCAGAAATGCTGAGGAGCGGGAACTGTTAGAACGGCATCTCAACTTTGCTCGCAATCTTCACGTCGAGACCCGCGTGATCGAAGGTACCGACGTAGCGGAAACCTTAGTGGATTTCGCCCGCCGCAATGGAATCACGCAACTGTTCATGGCTCGCCCGAAAGAACATGAACGGCGAAATCCCTTGAGCCGCAGCCTCGCCCAACGAATCGTCCAACTGGCGCGCGACATGCAGGTCACAATTGTCGCCGAGCGGGAAGCGGCACAAAGCTCATGAGCGCGATGACGCTACTGCGGCCTCCGTGCTTGCAGCTTCATCGTTTCCACGGATTTTTTGCATGGCCACAGGGCTGCCGTAGCGCATATGTGGAAAGGGCATTCACTGCTTTTCCTCTTTGGTTGTGTCAATGAAGTTCCTGTTATTTCAACTGCGCCGTTGGTTCCAGTAGACCGGAAGCGGTGGTAATGAGCCAGGGAGAAACCCAACAGGGCTCGCGTTATCAGTAAGTTATGGTTCGGCCATTCGGCTGCTTCTACTGCAAGCGAACCTGGAGGTTCCATGAAGCTCACACGGATTTCAATTAAGTTCGCACTTTTCGCATTGATGGCTGGCGGATTCGTACTCGTCAGTCCAAATTCCGCATTTGCTCAGGGTCGCGATGGGCGCGGTGCTGGCGCAAACCGCTCTGGAGGCGATCGACGCTTTTCGGGCAACGATCGCGGGTCCGGCCAGCGCGGGGGCGGAGGACCATCGTATTCCGGCCAACGCGACTCCGGCCGACGCGACTCTGGCCGACAATCCTTCCCCTCCCAGCGTGGATTCTCCGGAGGAGCCCGGTACTCCGATAGACAGAGTTTCGTGAGCCCCCGCGGGTTCGCAGGCGGCCCTAGTTACTCCGGGCGCACCTACGTTGCTCCGCGTTCGTATGGGCCGCCCGTCCGCCGGCAATATTACGGCGGAGGCCTCTACTTGGGTTACGGCGCACCTTATCCATACGGCTACGCTTACGATTCGGGCGCGTTTTACGGCTCCGGTTACGCCTACGATCCTGGCTATTCGTATGCCCCGGCACCCGTGCCGCAGGCTTGCGCACAGGGTTATTACGATTCGTATGGTACATGGATTGCCGATCCCAACTGCTATTCCGATCAACAGCAGTATCCGCAATATCAACAACCCCAGCAGAACTACTATCCCAACCAGGGACAGTATCCGCCCACGCAGCAGTATTACGATGCTAATCCGGCTCTACCGTATGGGCGATAACCAATCGCCCCGTTTGCGGCGCGGTGCTTGCTTCCGGTTCAAACGACCCCCTGCGGTCGCAGGGACAGCGAAAACCGTGCTGTCAGCAGGCCCCGTGCCCGCAGACGTATGAGTCTAAAGAATTCAGGATTTGGAGTTCCGGTTGCCCTTATGTCCATGGCAGAGACGTTCATTCGCGCATCTGCAAGCGTTACGCCGAGCTCCCCGGTGAGGGGCCGGCGAAAATACAGGGCGCTTCTGGATGAAAGTTTGGGATGGAACGAGGAAGGTTGATATGAAACTCATTGCTGTAATTTTGTTGGCCGCCGGGTCGATGTTCGGACAAGTGTCCTTCGGGATCCAAATCGGCCAGCCGCCCGCCCCGCGCGTCGTGCGCGTCCGGCCACCCAGCCCAGGCGCCGGTTATAACTTCGTGGACGGCTACTGGTATCCGCAGGGAAACCGCTACAGCTGGCACGACGGGTATTGGACCCGTCCGCCCTATGCGGGTTCCTCTTGGGTCGCCCCACGTTATGAAAGAGGAATGTACTACGAGGGCTATTGGAATGGTTCGAGGAACGACCATTTCGACCACAATCACCAGTGGGATCGCGATAAGAATGTCCGCGATGAGCGTCGATATAATGATTCCTACCGCCACGACCGGGAACACAACCGGCGTTAAATGGATGATGACACTCCATTTACAGGGAATGCGGCGACCGAACACACTGGTCGCTTGGACTAAGCCGTAACGCCGCCGCATTCAGTTAGAAGTTCAGACCAACCCAAATGTGGCACTTATCGATGCGCCCAAAGATACAAAGGCACATCGCCTGATCCGGGGGTAGGATATCCCTTAATCGAGGCAGGTATCCTTCAGGGCTGTGGGAACGCCGATATCAGCTTGATTTTATTGGTCGGGGCGGGGCGATTCGAACGCCCGACCCCCTGCGCCCAAGGCAGGTGCGCTACCAGGCTGCGCTACGCCCCGACATTTGCTGCTTCTTTGATTCTAAACCACTTTCGAAGTTTCCGATACTGTCCCGCCTGCCCAAATCGAGCCAAAACACCCTCGACCGTGGCAAAACCGTGACAAAACCCCATCAGTTGGGCCTCACCGTGTCAAAACCCGGACCGTCCTCATTGGCCTTCCGGTTCAACTTCTGCAGAGCCTCCCGTTTCATCTGCAACTTCATTTGCGAGTACTTCTTGAACACCTTTGCGTCTCCCTGCCGAAGCAATTGCGTGACCCACTCGTCCGCTACGCCACCCGCGCTTAAGCGAGTCGCATAGGTAGAGCGCAGATCGTAGATCCGGAAGTATGGCACTTTTGCCCTTCGCAGGGCTGCGTGCCAAACCGTCTTCAGTGTCTTCTGATGCCCCGTCGGATTCGCGTCGCTCGGAAACAACCAGGTTCCCGGTCCGGCGATTCGAATCTGGTCTTGAAACGCGTCTCGAGCCAGATCCGTCAGAGGCACTTCGGCGATCCCGTTCGGCGTCTTCGAATCGGGAATCCACACCACAGCGTTTTGCAGGTCCACTTGCTCCTTCTTCATCGGCATCAATTCCTTGTACACCCGAAGTCCGGTCTCGCTGATGATCCGGATGATATTGCGCAAATACTCGGGCGCCTGGAACTCGATCCGCTGCTGTTCGGACCATGCCATGTAATGAGGGCGGAACAATCCCTTGACCTTCACGGGAAACTCCACTCCCGCACAGGGATTGGCGGGCAGCAACTTCTTGCGAACTGCGACATTCATCATACGGCGAAGAATCCGCAATTCCTGATGGACCGTTGCCGGCTTGAGCCGGTCTTTTTCAATGACACCGCCAGCGGTCCGGACCTGAACTCGCGTCTGAAGCCGCTTTCGAAGATACAGCTCGATGTCATCGACGGTGATGTCTCCCACCGCCCGCTTCCCGAACGCCTGCTTGAGGTGCAAGCATCCACGTTCGTTGGCTTCGTGGGTCTTCTCTGCCCGAATCGGCGGCTTGGAGTAGTTCTCCAAAAAGAAATCCGCCCAATCCGAGAACTGTAGCTGCTCTCCTTTCCGGACGACGTCGAGGATCCTGTCGTCTCTGGACTGGAGTCGTTCCCGCAGTTTCTTCTGCGCCTCCTGCCAGTCTTCCGTGAACGTTGATTCCCGGATGCGCTTACCGCCCCGGTCTCGATAGACCATCCATAGGACCTTGCCGTCTTTGCGCGGATATATGGAGCCATCGTGTTTACTCGGTCTTGCCAATTCCCACCTCCTGCTTGAAAGTTGCGCGGAAGGGCTCCAGATCCGATTTGAGGAATCGAATGTTTCGGCCCATCACGCGGAGATGGGGAATCTGCTTTCGCTCAACCCAAAGATACACCGTTTGGACGCTGACGCCCAAGTACACCGCAGCTTCACGGACTCTGAGCGGAAGCTCTTCACGAGCGAACGTGATCCTGGTGGGCATCTTACCGAGCGAATTGTTTTGGGGGAGAGCTTCGCGCATGCCCTGTTGTACGGCATGTTTTGAATTCCACCAAATGAGTTGTCTTGATGCCGTTTGACGGCCTTAGGGGCGTAATGAAGACCCGTTAACCGTATACTCTGAGAACCGAAGGAATATTTGCAATAGAGGCAGGGATAACCAGGCGACCGCAATATGCAGTACGATTTCTTCATGGGCCTGGCCGCATTTTCAGCCTTGCCGGTCGCTGCCGCTGTGGCGTTCCTGTGCGCCCCTCTTGCCGCCCAATCGCGTCCACCCGAGTCCAACCCCAAACGCCTGATTGAGAAGGCCGACCGACTCGCTTGGCTTTACAACTGGTATCTCGCCGGACCGATATACGCTGAGGCCGAAATGCAGTTTGAGCACGCCGGCGATTCTCGTAACGCGCTCTATGCGAAGATTGGCCGGCTCCGATCCGAATGGGAAACAATGTCCTTCCCCGAGGTCTCGGAGTATTTGGCGACGGAACTCGAATCTCCCTTGGTCCAAAAGGATCCGCAGCTCCGTCTCTGGATTCTCGACGCAAAGGGTGCGCTGGATCTGGAAGTCAACGTCGCTTCCGCCCGCCAAGTGTACGAAGAGACCCGAGAACTTGCGCGGAAACTTGGGGACAAGGCGCGAGAGGCACGAGCATCCGGCGAGTTAGGCATCATCGCCTTTCTGGATGGCGGAACCGGCGACGCGATGCAACTGCTGGGGGAGGCACTCAGGACATCCATCGAACTGAAGGATGTTGGTGCTCACATTCGATATCTGAACTTGATGGGAAACGGCCTCACGCTGTTTGGCCGACCGGAGGATGCGATCCGCTACTATGACCGCGCACTCCAATTGGTGCGATCGACGCCCGAGTTGGACACCTCCGTGATGGCGGTGGCAGGCAAAGCGAAGGCCCTCATCGCGCTGAAAAAGCGACCTGAGGCGGAAAAACTCTTCCAGGAGACGCTTGATCGTGCACGCCTTAGGAATCGTCGCGGGCTGGCCGCTTCGATCTTGACCGAACTCGGAAAGGTTAGTAGCCAGGCGGGAGAGCGTTCCCGCGCGATAGAATTTTACGAAGAGGCCGCCACGCTAGCTGCCGGCAGCGAACTCCACCGTGTCACGGCGATGGCGATGTTCGGGTTGGCCAAGCTATACCGAGACGCCGGCGACCTCCAAAAAGCGGAAGACAGAGCGGCCAAAGGTGTTGAGGCGAGTCAGAAGGTTGGAGAGACCTACGAATTGCCGGCGCGGTTGGCGTTCCTGGCAAGACTTCGGTCTGACCGCGGCAAATTCGAGGAATCGGATCGGCTTTATGAGCAGGCAGAAGATGTTGTCGATGGATTATTAGTATCGGTGGCGAGCCCTGGTACCCGGACATCACTGATTGGGGCGATGAGTCAGATCTACATCGATCACTTCGCGCTCGCGGCTGATCGCATCAACGATCCGATTAGAGCGCTCGCAGTCCTTGAGAGGGCTCGCGGCCGAACAGCTGCGGACATCTTGCGAAACAAAGAGTCGATTCCGCGCAAAAGCACTGGTATTCAATCCGCACACGAGCGTGAGATCGCTCGCCTTCAGATTCGTCTCATGCGGGCATCCACGCCGGTTGATCGTCGGCAAATACTTGAAAAACTGTTTGACGAAGAACAAGGACTATCGGGGACCAAGCTGCGTGATGTGCCGCGACTGATGAAACAGGGCAAACCTGTCGAACTGTCAGAACTGCAACGAAGCCTGCGGCCCGATGAGTTGGTCCTGGAATACGCTCTGGGGGAACCGGGTTCCTACTGCTTGGTGATCGATAGCAAGACGATCCGCATCATTCCTCTCACAAGTGGTAGTCGTATCGAGTCGCTCGTCGATTCATACCTCGCGCAGGTTCGCGCGAAGAAGAATATGGCCGGAGTTGCGAAAGAACTCCACTCGATTCTGCTTGGGCCACTTAACACTGATGTTTCGAAGACCCGGCTAATCGTGGTCCCCGACGGAAAGCTTCACGTGTTGCCGTTCGACGCCTTGATCAATGAGAAAGGCGACTATGTCCTCAAGAGTCATGTCGTCACCTATGCGCCCTCTGCCACGGTGCTTCACCTCTTGAAAACTCAGCCCACGAATAGAGCTACGCAAGTGCCTCTCTTGGCAATAGGGGACGTGCCATATGGTGACAAAAGAAACGTGGTCGCAAGCAACAGTGGGCGCGGTAAGGCTACCTCCTCCCCCACGAGGGGTCTTTACGATCTGACAGGCGAAAAGCTTCCTCCGTTGCCTGGTACCGCCGAAGAGGTGCAATCGATCGCTGCCATTGCGGGTGCTCGCAGCATCGTCCTGGCGGGGCCAACGGCTACTGAGGTCGGTTTCCGATCGCAGCCCCTTGAGAAGGTGCGAGTGCTGCATCTGGCTGTCCACGGAATTTCCAGTAGGGCGGCACCCGAACGTGCCGCCCTAGTACTGGGTCGCGGCGCCAACGACGAGGAGGACGGGCTGCTGCAAGCGAGAGAAATCGCCGAAATGGATCTTGCGGCCGAACTTGTGACGCTATCAGCGTGTGATACTGGCGCCGGGCGACTCGTAGGGCAGGAAGGTATCGTGAACCTAGTGCGATCCTTCCTTTACGCCGGAGCCCGCAGCGTCGTCGCAAGTATCTGGGCCGCAGATGATGCGTTTACGACCTCGCTCATGAAACGGTTCTATGCGAACTTGGCAAAGGGCATCGATAGAGGTGCTGCTTTGCAGAAGGCGAAGCTCGACCTCATCGAACAATTTGGTGATGACGCAGCGCCGTTCTTCTGGGCAGGTTTCACTATGGTTGGAGACGGTTCGAAACACATCAACTTTTCGGAGTAATGGGCATGATCGTTGACGAAAGCCAAAAGCAGGAGATCCTCCAACAGGTTTCACGCCTCGTAGAGAAGAAGT
>JBEBFS010000056.1:0-31250 GCA_040081855.1 Bryobacteraceae bacterium
TGACGTCCGCACGATGAAGGAAATGTGGAAGCTGGAACAGCGCGCGAGCTTCCTGACCTCGGTGCTTTCCACCGGCGGCGGCGTGGCGTTCGTCGGCGACCTGGACCGCAAGTTCCGCGCCGTGGATGTGAAGACGGGCAAAGTGCTGTGGGAAACAACGCTGGGCACATCAGTGCAGGGTTTCCCAACAACATTCACCGTGGGCGGGAAACAATATCTGGCCGTTTCGACGGGCCTCGGCGGCGGCAGTCCGCGGCAGGTTCCCGCAACCATTTTGCCCGACGTTCACCACCCGGCGACGGGGAACGCGATTTACGTGTTTGAGTTACCGGATCGAAAGTAATTGCACTCGCGATGCGCGTTTACCATTTCCTGGCGGAGCCGTGGGCGTTGGACGATTTGGCTCGTCGCCGATTGAAGATTTCTACCTTCAATGACCTGAACGATCCGTTCGAATTGTGGGGCGTGTCCCAACCGAACCCGCAATTGCGACGGGCCTTTCAGGGATTCAAGAACGATATGGCGACACGGTACGGGCTCGTTTGCTTTTGCCGGAGTTGGCGGAATCCGTTGCTGTGGGGTCATTACGCCGATAAGCACAAGGGGATCTGCCTTGGCTTCGACATTGACGACAGGCTTGTGCAGCCAGTGAAGTATGTGGCGAAACGACCAAGACTGAAAACAATCGATCTAAACTTGGCGCTACGATTGTGGACGACGAAGTTTTCGGGATGGAGTTATGAGCAGGAAATTCGGTGGGTCTTGAACCTCGAAACCCGAGATGGTACTGGACTGTACTTTTACAACTTCGGTGATCAACTCCGGCTAGTCAAGGTTATTCTGGGGCCATTGTGTACGACGACTACCGAAAAAGTAACCGCGGCGCTGGCGGGTTACTCGGGAGTTGAAATTGTTAGATCGCGGTTGGCATTTAACTCGTTCCGCGTGGTGCGTAATAAGAGCGTTGCGGTAATCCGTTCTGGGGCAGTTGAGCCCATGCCAGGAGACATTCATGAATCGCAGTGATAAATTGTTGGCGCGAACATTTGTATTTTTCGCAATCGCCTCGAGTCTAGCCCTCGCGCAAACCTACCCGGTCACCCAGGGCAAGTCCTACAAGTTCGAGAAAGTCGCTGAAGGCGTTTATTACGCTTCGGGCGGCGCGGGCAGCAACAACGTAGTGATTGTGAATGATGACGATGTGCTGATCGTCGATAACGGCGTGACTCCCGCTGCGGCGCGCGCGTTTCTTGCCGATATCAAACTGCTGACGCCGAAGCCGGTGCGCACGGTGATCAACACGCACTTCCATTACGACCACACCGGCGGCAATGAGATCTTTGGACCGGAGGTCCAGATCATCGGCCACGAATTTGTCCGCAAAGCCATCTCCGATCCTGATGTTTTCAAGAAAGAGCCCTACAAGACAGCCGCCGCCGTGCGTTATCCCGGTGAAGTTGCGGCGGCGCAAAAAGAGCTTGCGGCAGAAAAGGATCCCGCAAAACGAGCGGCGTTACAGAAGCAGTTGACCGTGGCGCAGGAGACAGTGAACGGCTTGAAGACGATGAAGGCCGTGCCGCCGAATAAGGTGTACGATTCGAAGCTCGTTTTACACAAGGGCAAGCGTGAAATCGACCTGCTTTTCCTGGGCCGCGGCCACACGCAGGGCGACACGTTCGTCTATCTGCCGCAGGAAAAGATCGTCTGTACCGGCGACGAAGACGAAGGGACGCGGCTCGCCTATATGGGAGACGCGCTGTTTGACGAATGGGTGACCACGCTTGAAAAACTGAAGCAAGTCGATTTCAGGCTGGCCCTACCGGGACACGGGGTGCCATTCAGCGATAAGAGCATAATTACCGCCCAGCAAGACTACCTTAAGGACATCGTCCCCAAGGCCGCGGCGCTGCGCAAACAGGGCGTTTCCGCCGAAGACGCCGCGAAAAAGATCGACATGACGAACCATGTCAAGGTGTTCACGGAAATCAAAGGCCCCGGCGCGGAAGTCCGCGGCATGCGCCACTTGTATGACTGGCTGGCGGAGCGGGAAAAGAAGTAATTGCTTCTGCCTTGCGATGTTTGGGGCTCCCTGTGTGCGTATTGCGCCCAGGCTCGATATTCTGATTAAGACCGATGCACACACGTAGAACGCTTCTTAAAAACACATTTTTCGCCGCGGGAGCAGCAGCATTTGTCCAGCAGGCCCGCGCCCAGGCGCCCGCGGTCGCTACAGTCCAGACGGCTGTGCTGAACATTGGCTACGAAGAGCGCGGCCCGCGCGACGGATTTCCGGTTATCCTGCTGCACGGATTTCCCGACGACGTTCGTGTGTGGGATGAAGTAGCGCCGCCGCTGGTGAAGGCGGGCTACCGTGTGCTGGCTCCGTATGTGAGAGGGCATGGTCTCACTCGTTTCCGCGACGGCCAGATGAAGGGTGCGGAGCAAGCCGCAATCGGCCAAGACGTCATTGATTTCGCTGATGCACTGAACATCCGTCAGTTCGCCATCACCGGCTACGATTGGGGCGCTCGCGCCATGAACGTGGCGGCGGCGCTTTATCCGGAACGTATCCGCGCCGGAGTCTTCATCGGCGGCTACAACATTCAGGACGTTTTCGCGCCAGCGCAGCCCGCAGCACCAGAAGCAGAATACGCGAGCTGGTATCAGTGGTATCTCAACATGGAGCGTGGCCGTCTCACGCTGATGAACAATCGCCGCGCGTTTTGTAAACTGCTGTGGAAGCAGTGGTCGCCCACCTGGAATTTCACCGACGAGACGTTCAACCGCACCGCGCCGTCGTTCGACAACCCGGATTTCGTGGATGCCGTGATTCACTCCTACAAGCACCGCCATGGCAATGCCCCCGGCGACCCGCGCTACGACGCGATGGAGCGCAGGTTGGCATTGCGCCCGAAGATCACGAGTCCGGCAATTGTTCTCCACGGAGCCGATGACGGCATTGCCAAGCCTCCCGCCGACAACCCCGGCGAGCGCGCCATGTTTCCGAATCTGGTGGCGCGTCGCGTTGTGACCGGAGCAGGGCACTTTCTGCCCAGGCAGCGCCCGGACGCCGTTTCGGACGCTCTGTTGGAATTGTTGGCGACAAAGTAAAAGGCAGCGGACCCCTCGGTCCACTGCCTCTAAAATTCGCAACTTTGGCGCTTGCGAGGCGCGGCTAGTTGGCTTTCTTCTTGGCTCGCGGAGCCGCGGGCTTCGCTGCGCCGACACCCAGTTCCTTCAGGTGGGCCTGCGCCTTTGGAGCCAATGCGTGTGTTGGGTAGCGTTCCAGAAAGTCCTTGAACTCGGTGGCCGAGTCGGTGCGGCGTCCGGCTTTCATCAGGTCAACGCCCTTCATGTACAACGCGTCCGGCGTCCGTGAATTCTCGGGATAACGCTCCAAGACCGCGTCGAAGGCCTGCACGGCGTCCTCATACTGCTTGGCGCGGTCGTAGAGATCGCCAATGTAGTATTGCGCGATCGGCGCATTCTCCGACATGGGGAAGTACTTCACAAAATCGCTGAACTCGTTCATGGCGAGCTCGTCTTTGCCGCTGGAGCGGTCACGCAGCGCGTTTTGCCAGAGGCTATCGGCCGATACTCCCGGAGGAGGTGGCGGACCCGCTGCGGTTCCTGGCGGCGCGCCCGCGGGCGGCGGAGGAGCGACCGAGGTGGGCGTATTCAACGTCCGCACCGCGCTCGAAATATCTTCCAGCTTGTTATCCAGCTTGCCGAGGCGGGCACCGAGGTCGGCGACGTTCTCGCGTACGGCACGAGTGTCGGTGGCGAGTTCGTCTACCTTCGAGCCCAGGGTTGCCACGGGCGCAACCACCTTCGCCTGTTGGTCGGCCAACCGGTCATTGATGTTTGTCTGCAGCACGGCAAGCGCCGCAGAGAGCTTGGCCGATTCCTCTAGCGCCTGTTTAAGCGCATTCTGAATCGCGTCCATTTTCTGGTCCTGCGAAGCCTGCATCTGCTTCAACTGGTCCTGAACCTGGGCTACATCTCGTTGAATGGAAAGAAAATCTTCTCGCTTTTGGGCGAGCATCAGTGCGGGCAGACCGGCGCCGAGCACAACTAAAACGACAAGCCGCCGAACGTTCATTCTCGTCTCCTTGCGAAGGGCTACGAATGGGGGACGGTTTTGGGCCGCCCCCCGTTTCGACGCTTATGCGCCGGGACTTATTGTGCCGGCGCCAAGTGGGCGCGGCGGTTCTTCTGGTAGCAGGCCTCGTCAGCCTCGGTGCAGACCGGACGGTCTTTGCCGTAGCTGATCGTCTTTATACGGTCGGCCGGAACGCCCAACTGAACCAGGAAGTCCTTGGCGGACGTCGACCGGCGGTCGCCCAAGCCGAGGTTGTACTCGGCCGAGCCACGCTCGTCGCAATGGCCTTCCAGGCTCACGTTGAAGCTGGGATCCGCGGCAAACGCACGCTTCAAAGCATCGGCGTTACGCGTCAGGATCTGGCGGGCGTCATCGCGGATGTCGCTCTTATCGTAATCGAAAAGAGCGTCACCGCCGTTGGCGATCTCCTGATCGAAGATCTGCCGGCCGGACACCTTCGGAGCCGGTGGAGGAGGCGGCGGAGGAGGCGGAGGCTGCGTGACCGTTACAGTGACCGTGCGCGTATCGTTCCCACCCGCGCCACGGGCCGTAAGCGTGTAGGTAGTCGTATTGTTCGGGAACACCTGGCGATTGCCGTTGGCGTTTACCGCGCCAACGCCGTTGTCAAGGGCAATGTCGGTCGCGTTGGCAACAGACCAGGCCAACGTAGCAGCCTGGCCGCGTTGAATCGACGTCGGCTCAGCCGTGAAGCTGTTGATCCGAGCCGCAGCAGGCGGCGGTGGCGGTGGTGGCTCAACCTTCGCCGCCGGCGGTGGTGGCGGCGGCGGGGGAGCTACCTTCTTCTTACAGGCCGTGACCGATAGTGCCAGGACGACGGCGAACACCGCGGTGGTCAGTGTTCTCTGATTCAATCGCATTATGATCTGCCTCCTTGGGCGACACCTACAGAATGAACGTCAATACAAGATTATGCTCTAATTTGTCGCGTTTGCCCATACCGGTTGGATATTATTTCCTTGCGTCGTCAACTGCTGGACGTTTGTTCCGTCGGCGAGCATCGTGTAGATATGGGTTGAGCTCCCTCGTTTGGACGTAAACACCAAATGGACCCCGTCGGGAGCCCACCACGGATTCTCATTGCGGCCGGTTCCCTGAGTCAACTGAATGGGCTGCTGTGTGGCCACATCCATAACGAAGATGTTGAAGTTTCCGGGCTCGTAGCCGCGGGTCCAGGCAAAGGCGATCAACTTGCCGCTGGGCGACCACGACGGATTTGCCACGTCGCCTTCGCCGCTGGTCAGGCGTTGCAGGTCGGTGCCCTCCAGGGTACTGCGCCAAAGTTGCTGGTGGCCGCTGCGCCCGGAAATGAACAGCATTTCGGAGCCGGTTCTCGGATTAACCCTGGGCGACACCTCAATGGCGCGAACGTTGGAGATCCGGCGGAAGGCGCTGCCGTCGATGTTGGCGATACATAACTGCACCCAGCCGTCGATGGCGGACGCGAACAAAAGCTGTTTCCCATCGGGAGTAAATTCGGGTGTCTCCACTACAGACGAGACGGGGTTATAGAACGCCAGCCGCCGCCCGGTCTCGCTCGAATGAATCCGGATATGCGGGTTCCCCCCGGCGTAGGTTGTGAATGCGAACATCTTGCCATCTGGGGATACCACAGGCATGCCAGATGTCGATCCGTATTGCGTTAGTTGCTTCTGGTTCCTGCCGTCGTAATCCATCGACCAGATCTCGCGGTGCCCGCTGCGGTCGGAGGCGAAGTAGATTTTCGATCCAGCCAGGCTCTTCGCGCCGAACTGTTGCAGAATGTCGGCAGCGAACTCGCGCGCGACTTTGCGGGCGCCTTCGGCGTCCAGCGTTCCAAAGTACAATTTGCCGATCACCTGCGCACTGGCAACCTCCGGTTGGCCCACATTGAACAACCAGCCGAAAAGCACCAGGCGCCCATCCTGCACTCCCGTGTATCCAAAGGCCAAATAGTTGGCGCTCACAGGAGGTCCGGACCAATCGGTCAGCCACGGACCGTTGCGGGTTGGCTTGGGCGGCGGTTGTCCGCGGCGCGCGGGCGTGGTCGGCATTGTCGGCGGCTGGAAGTCCTGTGGACGCTGTGGAACGTCGGTTGGGTAAAAGCCCTTGCCGATCATCTTTAGAATGCCCGCGTTAGACACCTCGTCCCATAGAGCGGAATTGAAGGTGTCCATATACTTCTGGGCATCGCCCGTGCCGCGCAGGTCGACAATGGCGATTGCAGGCCGCTCGCCGGAGGTGATCGTGCCGGTGATTTCTTTCTGCTGTTGCCCGGTGAGCAGAGTGGCGCCCGCGGCCAGCAGCGCCAGTGTGCCCAGAATGATCGCAGTTTGTTTGGCCTTCATCGTTTTAACTCGAACCAGAATTCCACCTTCGCCGAGTCTCGGTCAAATCCCGGAGGTATCGGCGGAAATGGGCTCGCTTCCATGATCGCTCGCTGGACGGAATAGTCCAACGTGGATACGCCGCTTTGCTGCAAAACTTTCACGTTCCGGATGGTTCCATCGCGCATCAGGTCGAACGTCGCAATGATGGTGGGCGCGGATTGGACGCGCGCATCTACGTCGTTGGTGTGCCACCTTTGGGCGACCAATTGCTGGATCTGCTGGGCGTAGGCCCCGAAGCGCGTGCCGAGGGTTGTATTGGCGCCCGTGCCGATGCGTCCCGAGCCCGGCATCGCGGAATACAGAGGATTCGAAACCTGCGGTGCTTGTTTTGCGAACACCTGATTTTGATCCAGTTCCTTGAACGGACGGAAGCGCTGCTTTTCGCTCGCCACATCGGTGAGCCGCTTCCGCTCGCGGCCCTTGAGCTTAACGGCGTTCGGAGATTCCTTGTCCTGCGGCTTCTTTTCCGGCTTGGGCGGCTGCTGCGGCACCATCGACTGGCTATCGTTTGCCAGCGGATTCGCCATACCGCTATGCGCAAGCGGGATCGTTTCTACCGCTTGAATGCCGATGGCCCCGCCGCCCGCGTTCGGGGCGCCGAAGCTGTCTCGATGGTTGCTGATCCAGCCAAACACTCCGACGCCGCTGATGACAACCGCGTGCAGCACCACGGCCGCAACGAACGGCTTTTTGAGCGGATCCTGCTGGTCGAGGATGTCGGCGTGCTGGTTCATGGGGAAAAGCGCAGCCCGCGTACGTTAACGGCGCGCGGAGGTGTCCTCCGGCTTCACCACCACTCGGATCTGAAACTTCTTGTTCAGCGCGTCCATCACCTGCGCGATGGGATCAAACGGAGTCGCTTTGTCCGCGCGCAGATACACGGCCTTTTGCCCTTTGAACTTGGTGCTGATCTCGTCGGCGACGTTGTTGATGTTCACCGGCTTTTCGTTGAGGTACAAATTGCCGGCGCGCGAGATGCTGACCACCGGAAGCTCTTCGGCGGAGTCCTGCGTGTTTTTCACCTCAGGCACATTCACTTCCATGCCGAACTCCATGACGTGCGCCGTCAGCATAAAGATGATCAGCAGCACCAGCACGACGTCCACCAGCGGCACGATGTTGATTTCAGCCAACGATCCGCCAGTGCGGGAGCGCCTGCGTCCCACTCCGCTCGATCCGTTTACGGAGAATGCCATGTGTTAGCCCTCGAACGTGCGTTCCGTCAGGTTCAGGAACTCGAGCGAAAAATCTTCCATGCGCGCGGTCATTTCTTTAATGATGTTGCCGAAGTGGTTGTAGAAAACAGCCGCCGGGATGGCCGCGCCCAGGCCCAGCGCTGTCGCAATCAACGCGTTCGCAATGCCCGGGGCCACCGTGCGCATGCTGGTGGAGCCGGTGAGTCCCAGAGCCTGGAATGCGCCGATGATGCCCCAGACGGTGCCAAACAGTCCGATGAACGGCGTGACGGTGGCCGTTGTTGCCAACCAGCTCATGTTGCGTTCGAGTTGTGCGATCTCTTCGCCCACGCCCAATTGCAGCGTGCGTTCCACGGCGACGGCGTTGGTAATCTTGCCTCGCGCATGCACTTGGCGACTGACTTCGGAGTAGCCAAAATCGAATACGGCGCTGAGAGGCGCATCGGCATGCTGTTGCGCGATAGGCATCACCGAAGCCAGGGAATCCGCTTTGCGGAATGCGCGTAGAAACTGACGGTTTGCCGCCGTGCATTTGCGGAACATTGTCCACTTGGAAAAGATGATGGTCCAGGAGAACAGGGAAAAGGCAATCAGGAACACCATCACAACCAGCGGGATTGGTTCCCTGGTGGCGACCAAATCCCAAAAGTTCACTTGCGCGATCCAGATTTCTGGCATCAACAGTTCCCGTCTCCTGGCGTAGGCTTCGAGGATGGCCCTCCGCGGGGGCAGCATCCGTACTTCATTGTAATCCCAATAGCTATAGGAAACAGAAAGGCGATGAAATGTTTCAGACCTTCCACGGGGAATGCCAAAACCTAGGGCGCGTTACTTTTTCAGATTCTTCATGTGAGCGGCGTCCTTCTCGTTTTCGAGACAGATGGCATCCAGCATCTCGGTATCGAGGACGGCGTCCTGTTTGACCAGGAATGTCCACGGCTTGGTGTAAGACTTCAAGTCTTCGATGGTCACTTCGATTTCCAGGCTGCCGAAGTTGGGGCGGCGGAACTTTTCGGTGACCTTTGCGTCGTTCGTTAGCGGGCTGCCCTGGACGTCCAGCCACTGGTCGTCGCGGTATCCGATGGACTGGACCACCAGCGTGTCGCCTTCCCACTTGCCCACCGAATAGCCCGCATAACTTGGCTGCGGATCTTCGGGGAACGGGCGGCCATCGAGGAAAATCTGGCGGAAGCTTGCGTTGTATTCGTCCAGAATCGCCAGCAGCCCCGGCGTCTGGATCACTTTCTTCATCGTCGGCAGCAGATGCATGCGCGGTCCGCCCGGAGTGATGCAGTTCAAGTACGGATCGTCGGCGAGTCCGTAGCCCTTCATTTTTTCAAGCGACGCCGGACGATACGGAACCGGCTCGGCGTTTTCCGCGCCGATGTTGAGGAACTGCTTGCTGGCGGGAAGATCGCCGCAGACGAGCGTGACACCGTTACAAGGCAAACGGTTGGCGGGCTGCCACATGCCGGAAAATTCAGGCTTGCCTTCTTTTGTGCGGGGCGCGGGTGCCTTTAGGTTCGGCTTGCCGTCGGCGTTCCGGGGAATGCCGGTCGTTGGGTGGCTTAGCCACTGCGCCTCAACCGTGGGCGCGAACGCGCCGAGCGTGACCAAGAATCCAACGCGAAGGATAACGCGCACGGTGGGATTCTATCACCTCCGGACGCGTATGCGCGGGTGGAGGGTCTGGTCTCTTTCCCGATGAGACTTTTCGCTTGTGCGCCGCGCGTCCTATAATTCAGTCAATGCTCGTTGAGCTCACCGTCGAAAATTACGCCGTTGTGGAAAAAGTTCGTGTGCGCTTTCATCACGGACTGAATCTGCTGACGGGCGAAACCGGCAGCGGTAAGTCCATCGTGGTGGATGCGCTCGGTCTGCTCTTCGGCGGGCGCGCCTCCGCCGAAATGGTGCGCACCGGAGCGACACGCGCCCGGATTGCCGGCATTTTCGAAGTGGGCGAACTGGCGTTGCCTGAAGGACTGGAAGCGGAAGACGGTGAACTTATTGTCGAGCGGGAAATCCTTTCGAACGGCAAGTCGCGAGCCTTCGCGGGTGGACGCGTGGTCACTGCGGCGCTCCTCAAGGAGCTGGCGTCTCTGTTGGGCGACATTCATGGGCAGCACGATCAGCAACAGCTTTTTTCTCCCGATTCGCAGCGCGACATGCTGGATGCGTTCGCCGATGCGGGCGCATTCCTGAAACAGGTCCGCGAACTGTACACGCAGTGGCGCACGTCTTCCGCGGAACTTGCCGAATTGGACCGCACGGCACAGGAACGGCTCCGGCAAGCCGATCTGTGGAGCTTCCAGAAAAACGAGATTGACGCCGTCGCGCCGTTTACCGGCGAAGACGAGCAATTGGAAAACGAGCGCCGTGTTTTACGTAACGTGGTGAAGCTGGAGGAAACGGCGTCCCAAGCCTACAACGCGCTTGACGAAGATCCGGAAAGTGTTTCCATCCAACTGCGCAGCATCTTAAAACGCTTGGAAGATTTGTCGCGAATCGATTCGAGTGCTGACGAGATCGTAACCGCGCTGCAGCCCGCCTCGATCGCTGTCGAGGAGGCTGCGCACGCGCTCCGGCACTATTTGGGCAAGCTCGAAGCCGACCCAGGGCGGCTCGAAGAAGTCGAATCCCGTCTCGCTGCGCTCGAAAAATTGAAGCGGAAGTACGGCAGCTCGCTGGAAGAAGTGGTAGCGTTCCGGGAAGAGGTGGCGAATCAGTTGGCCACCGTCGAAAACTCGGGCGAGCGTCGCGAATCGCTGCGCAAGGACGTAGGCGTATTGGCCAAGCGTTTTGAGCAAGCGGCGGCCAACTTGTCTACGGCGAGAAAAGAAGCCGCGCGCAAGCTCTCGAAGAAGGTGGAAACGGAACTGGCGTCGCTCGCCATGGAGAAAACGCGCGTCGAGATTCGCGTATCTCCAGCAGATTGGTCTCCGGAAGGCTGCGATAGGGTCGATATTCTGATTTCGCCCAACGTGGGCGAAGAGCCCAAGCCGCTTGAAAAGATCGCATCCGGCGGCGAGTTATCGCGCGTTGCCTTGGCGCTGAAAACCAGTGCCGCGCCCGCAAAAGCTCCGGCAATTCCCCGCACTCTGGTTTTTGACGAAGTGGATGCCGGTGTCGGAGGCAGCGCTGCGGAAGCTGTGGGCCGCCGTTTGAAGAAGCTTTCGGCCTCCAGCCAGGTTTTGTGCGTGACGCACCTCCCGCAGATTGCCGGATTCGCCGATCATCATTATTACGTCGAGAAGCAAAGCGAGCGAGGCCGCACCTTGACCACGGTGGAAGAGTTGGACGCGGCATCGAGAACCCGCGAAATCGGCCGCATGCTTTCCGGGGAGCGCGTCACCCCTGAGGCGCTTCGCCATGCCGAACGCCTCATGAAGATTGCCGCGGAATAATACTCTGCGGCGAATGTTCATGAATCCGTCACGGCGGAACCCATAAAATAGTCTCATGCGATTCCCCCGCGCGCTCGTCGGCTTAGCCCTTTTTTCGATTTCGCTTCCCGCGTTCGGGTGGAATCTGGACGGCCATCGCATTATCGCGGGAATTGCGTATGCCCGCCTGAAGCCGAACACGCGCGCCCGCGTCGACGCTCTCATTCGCAAGCATCCGGACTACGAAACTCTGCTGACAAAGGACGCGCCCGCCGACCCCACTGCTCGTGCCCGCTACGCCTTCATGAATGCCGCAGCTTGGCCGGATATGATCCGGGGTGACGCCCGCTTCTATGACGAGATGCGGGCCGACGCCGCACCCACGCCGCCGATTCCGGGCTTTCCGGAATCAAAAAAGCATCCGACTTGGCATTACTATGACATTCCGTACTCGCCCGATGGTACGCCCGGCGAATCGACTCCACCGCCCAATGCCCTCAGCGAACTGCAGCGCTTGATTCCCGAGATCGGAAGCACGAAGGATGACGCCTTGGCCGCCTACGATCTGCCGTGGATTGAGCATCTGGTCGGCGATGTGCACCAGCCGCTGCACGCAACCAGCCGCTACCTGAAGTCCCAACCCAAGGGCGACGCCGGAGGCAATTTCGTTTGGGTGGTGCCCGGTAAACCCTTGCATGCTTATTGGGACGATGCGGCCGGAACAGAGCTGAACGACCAGCAACGAGTCCAATATGGTGCGATCATGACCCAGCAGCACTCGCGGCCCTGGCGCCTTTCTTTGCGCCCAAATGACTGGATCGATGAGAGTTATGCTCTCGTGAAAACAGTTGTTTACAGTTTTGGTCCCGTGACGGGCAGCCGGGAAACGCCGCTCACTCTTCCGGACGGGTACGCGGAGCGAACCCAAGCGATCGCCAAAAGGCGTATCGCGCTTGCGGGTTATCGGCTTGCCCAGGTCCTGAATAACCAACTTCACTAAAAATACCTTAATACGGAGTAGGAGAGCCTCACTTTTTGGGGGGTATCCCCTATACATGGGAAATAGTGCGTGATATTCTGTGTCCGTCCAGTTGTGGAGCACTTCGGTGCTCCACCGCGTCTCTTTCTCTTATTGGTCTTTTCCGGGTCTCCTGGAATAGCCAAAAAGTTCGGCACGCTATACTCTTCCGAGATAGAATGCCGGCCGGTGAGTATCTTCCTCCGAGTACTCACCGGCTTTTTTACTCCCACCTCCCTGACGGCAAGAAGTTCCTCCATCTTGCATTCCATTCGGCACTGTTATACTAGGGGCGGAGTTGCGGGGATGACGCGAATTCACGCTGCTATCTTGCTAGGTTCAATGCTGCCGTTGACGATGTTGATCGCAGATCAGCCTCCTCCACGCCCGGGCGGCTCCGAACCCAACGTTCAGATCACCCCGCGCATCCGCGGCAAGGCGCCGGACGCCCAGGAAACGATCGCCGACCGCCAGGCGGACATCCGAATCGACACGACTTTGGTCCTGATCCCCGTATCTGTGACCGATCCGATGAGCCGCTTTGTGACGGGCCTGGACAAAGAAAACTTCAAGCTCTGGGAAGACAAAGTCGAGCAGGAGATTACGCAGTTTTCGAGCGAAGACGCGCCGCTTTCCGTGGGCATTGTGTTCGACACCAGCGGAAGCATGGGTGCGAAGCTGCAGAAATCGCGGCAGGCCGTCGCGCAGTTCATGAAGACGGCGAATCCCCAGGACGAGTTCTTTCTCATTCAGTTCAACGACCGTCCCGAGCTGGTGCAAGGCTTCACCAAGGAAACCGAAGAAATTCAGAACCGCCTGACGTTTACGCAAGCGCGCGGACGCACTGCGCTGCTCGATGGCGTCTACATGGCGATGAGCCAGATGAAAAAGGCGCGCAACCCCCGCAAGGCGATTCTGATCATCTCCGATGGCGGCGACAACTCCAGCCGTTACACCGAAACCGAAGTGCGCAACGCAGTGCGCGAGGCCGATGTGCAGATCTACGCGATCGGCATCTTTGAGCCGGTTTCGGCCCGCACCCGAACGGCCGAAGAAATGCACGGCCCGGGCATGCTTTCTGAGATTTCCGAACAAACCGGCGGGCGGCACTTTACTGTGGACAACTTGGCCGAGCTGCCCGACGTAGCCGCAAAGATCGGCATCGAACTTCGCAACGAATATGTACTTGGCTACACGCCGAAAAACGCCACGCGCGATGGTAAGTATCGCCGCGTACAGGTCAAACTGGTGAAAACGGCGGGCCTGCCGCCTCTGCGTCCGATGTATCGAACCGGATATTATGCTCCCACTCAATAGGATGGCCGCCAAGCTCGTTGTGTTGACAGTGCTTGCGTCGGCCTGGGCGATTGCTCAAATCGCTCCGCCTCCCCCGGCCGAAGATGAAGTGCCCACGTTCGTGGCGGACACACGACTGGTGGTGGTCCATGCCAGCGTGCTCGACCGTAACGGAAAGTTGATCACGAACCTGCCCCAATCGTCGTTCAAAGTGCAGGAAAATGGAGTGGATCAGGCGATCACCCTTTTCCGCCGCGAAGACGTTCCTGTTTCGATGGGCATCATCATTGACAACAGCGGCAGCATGCGCGACAAGCAGGCCAAGGTGGCCGCCGCTGCGCTGGACCTGATCCGCGCCTCGAACCCGCAGGACGAAATTTTCGTCGTGAATTTTAACGACGACTATTACTTGGATCAGCCCTTCACCAATGACGTGAAGAAGCTGGAAGCCGCGCTCGAACAATACAAGACCCGCGGTGGCACCGCCATGCGCGACGCTATCAGCGCTTCGATGGACTACGTGAAGGACAAGGCCAAGAAAGATAAGAAAGTCCTTGTTGTTGTCACCGATGGCAACGACAACACCAGCAGCCTCAACCTTGAGGAACTGGTCCGCAAGGCGCAGCAGAGCGGCGTTCTCATCTATTCCATCGGCATCCTGAGCGAAGAAGAGCCGCGCGAAGCGAAAAAGGCCCAGCGCGCGCTGAAGGACCTTGCGACCGCCTCCGGCGGCTACACGTACTTTCCCAAGGATCTGGCCGAGGTCGACAAGATCACTCCCGAAGTGGCGCGCGAGATCCGCAACCAATACACGCTCGCCTATAAGCCCACCAATGACGCGCTCGACGGTAGCTTCCGCCGGATCGCGGTTACGGTGAATGCCTCCGGCAAGCCGACCGTCCGCACGCGCAACGGTTACTACGCGACGGCGGCAGGAAAGTAACGACGCGAATGATCGGCGCTCTCTGGCGGCTCTCGAAAGGCTACCGGCTGTGCCCGTGGCGTAGTCCGTATTTGCTCTGGCGCATTGAAACCTTCCAGGGCTGGCACGCGGAAAAGATCACGCCGGATCTATTCTGGAAGTTCGTGTGGGAAAATCGCCGCCAGTTGCTCCGCTTTCTGCACTGGGCCGATCGAATGCATGAAGCCCACGTCAAAGCTTCGTAAGACAACCCATGATTGAACGCGAGTTCCTTGACGATTCCGCCAGCCGCCTTCTGAACAACATGAAGGCGATTGAAACCTGCGTCGCCAAACTGACAAGGGAGCAGATCTGGGCGCGGCACTCGGAAAAAGAAAACGCCATCGGCAATCTGCTGCTGCATCTCGCGGGGAACCTCCGCCAGCAGGTCATCGCCACGCTGGCGGGTGAGCCTGACGTCCGCCTCCGCGATGCCGAATTTTCCGCGCGCGGCGATCAGACGCCGGAGGAACTCCGCGCACTGCTGCGCTCCCGCGTCGAGCAGGCGTCGGAGGTCATCCGCAATTATCCGGAAACCAAGTTGACTGAGCAGGTGGCACCGCCGGGTCGCGCACCTTCCAGTGCCTTCGCGCTCATCACCCACGTCATCACGCACTTCACTGGGCACACGTATCAGATCATCTTCGCGACCAAGATGCACACCAGCGAATCGGTCAGCATCTTTGCCCCTGCGAAGCCCGCCCGCTAACCCGCTTACTTCTTCTTGCGCCGTGCGCCCGGCTTGATCACTTCTGTCTTCGGGCTCCAGCGCCCTAGTCGATATTCCCGCGAGTAGCCGGAAGTCAGGTTACGGATGGTGACCGTCACACAGCCGGTGGCATCGCAGGCGTAGTGCTCCTCAATCTCCTGCGATTGGGCCGCGGGTGAATGCGCCACTGGAATCTCCGCCAATGATTCAGCGGCGGCAAGCGAAGGATCGAAGGGAAACTGGATGTCATCCCACAGCGTGATGTCGCCTTCCGGCTGCTGACTTTCGCCGACGTGATTCGCTTCCAGGTAACGGAAATGGCCGATGTTATGCATCGGATAATAACGGCGCGTCATCGTTTCGGGTGGTGAATCAGCGGCGGGGAGCTGTGTGCCGTATGGAAAAATCGCGTCGAATACCAGCCGCTGGCCGCCGTCGGTTTCGCGCCACACGCCAAAGTTGCGCGTGAACATCTCGCGAAGTTTGTACCCTGAGGAGTCGTCGGCGTGAATCGCCAGGCCAATCGCTGTAGCCGAACGGGTGTATTCGCTGCGCTTTACTTTGCGGCCGAATTCATCGCGCAGCACGCGTGCCACCAAGGGCAATTCGCTGCCGCCGCCCGTGACATAAAACGTGTCGATGTTTTGGCCCTCGGCGAGCCGGGCGGTCGCCCGCAGTGAAGCATCCAGCAGAGGACGGCAGCGTTCGTAGAAATCCGTGACGTTGATCGTGGCCTGGCCCAGGCCCTCGCGCACGCCGTCGAGATCCAGCACGATGCGTCGCGAGTTCGGATGCAGCGCTTCTTTTTGACGCCGGCACTCTTCGAGCAGATGAAAGTATTCGGCGAGTTGCAGCCCGTAAAGGCCCTCGCCTTCGTCCGCGCCCGTGGAGACTCCGGCCATCGCCAGTTCAGCGAGAACGTGATCGAAATCGTCGCCGCCCAGGTTTGAGATTCCGTCGCTGGCCACCACCGTGTGCTGCCCGCCTTCCACGTCGACCAGCGAAGCGTCAAAAGTTCCACCGCCCAAATCGTACACCAGAATCTTGCCCTTGGTTTTTTGCCGATGTCCGTATTCGATGGCCGCAGCCGAGGGTTCGTTGATCAGCCCCAGCACTTCAAAGCCCGCGCGGCGGAACGCGTCCACCGTGAGAAAACGTTGATTGCTGTTGGCATGGGCGGGCACTCCCAGCATTACCTCAAGCTTCTCGCCGTACTGGGTGCTCAATGTGAGTTGAAGAGATTGGGTGAGCCCCGTGAGTAGATCCGCCAATGGAATGTATTGCTTGCCAACGGCCACAAGCGAACTTGGTCCCGCGACCTCGATGTAGCGTTTGAGGGAGCGAACCGTGGTCCAGCCGGGTTCGTTCTGCACGTCCCACGCGTCCCAACCGAAGCGGGATTCCGCCGTGTCGCCGTCCGTTCGAATCGCCGCGAGCGATGGAAACCAATCGTAAATTCCTTCCGTCGCTTCAAAAGGAACCAGTGGATAATTACCGCGATCGACGGCTGCAACCACAATGCGTGTGGTGCCGAAATCGATTCCTAGCTTCATTCTTCATTCTTGCACGCGAGACAAGCGCAAAGCCCGCACCAGCCGCGCGTTCGCGGCTTACTCTACTCGATCCCGTAGGCCAGCAGGACGTTGCCGGGGGTCCCGCCCACGGTGCTGTAACCTGACCCGACGAACACCATGCCGTTCGCAATCGTGGCTCCGGGCGCGCTAATGGAGCCGCCCTTGGCGGGAACCTTATTGACGGTTTCAAACGTGGACGCCGTTTCGATTTCCCAAATCGTCTTGCCATCGGCGGCGGAAAGGGCGCGGAGCTTACCGTCAACGCCGCCCACGAAGATCGCGCCAGGTATTGCGGAAGCCGCCGCCGCGTTCGAGACGCGCCTGCCTCCGTTGTCGAATGTGGTGTGCCACAACTTCTCTCCTGTGGCGAGTTGCAACGCTGCCACCCCACCGCCGGAGAGGCCATAGTAAATGTTCTGCGCATCCGCCGCGCCTCCCCACACAATTCCATTCAGCGCGCCCGGGTTCGTAACCGAGCCGTTCTTCACGACCACGGTCTTCCACACCACCGCCCCTTTTTTATCGGGATCGAGCGCGAACACGTTGCCGTCCTTGGTTCCGGCGACGACCACGCTCTTGCCATTGCGCAGCGTCCGCAAGACGGGCGAATTGCCGATATCCAGATCGGGCCCGACGTTCTCAGGACAATTTTCCGTCTTGGCCGTTGCGCACAAGCTCAGGTAGGCATCGCCCTCCTGCGCCTGGTAAACCCACAACACCTTGCCGGTGTCCATATTCACGGCCATGATCGAATCTGAAGTGCTGGCGGCGGGCTCGGTTTCTGAATCGCCTGTGCCGAAATAGACGGCCCTGCGCTTGGAATCCACGGTGGGCGAGTTCCACACGGAGCCGCCTGCGGGCGCGTATAATTGCACGCCCTTCGAATTCTTTTTCGTTGGTTTCGGCTCCTCCACCACGTAAGTCTTCCACACCTGTGCGCCGGTGTTTGCGTTCAGAGCCACGACGCTGCCGCGCGAAGTGCAGCACGGGTAATCGAGCGTTGCCGCGGAAAATTCTTCCGACGACGAAACCGGCACGTAAAGCCTCCCGCCGTAATACGTGGGCGCGGCCGTGATGCGGGAGGTGAAGTGGTCATCCACCTTCTTTACCCACAACTCGGCGCCGGTTTGGGCGTCAATACCATACGCGTTCGCGTGGGCGTCGCCGAAGAAGACGCCATATTTCGCCGATGCGGTCTTCACGGGTGCCACCGTCATCGCGTTCCGCACGGAACCTTTTGTTTGATAAGACCAGTACACGCACCCGGTCTTGGCATCGAGCGAATAAACATAACCCGTATCGGAGCCGACGAACACCCGCCCGGAAACCACCGAAGGTTGTCCAAATGCGGAAATGCCGGTGGGGAAGCCGAACGCCCACTTGAGTTTGAGCTTGGGAATATCCGCCGCGGAAAGCCCCGCGGCCTTTGCGTTCTGGAATCGCGTGTTGGCTACGTCCGCGCCCCAACCGTTCCAGGCCGCGCTGGATGCGGGATCGGCAAGCGGAGGATTCGCCGCGCAGCGGTTCGGCATGTTTTTCGCATCGCCCGATTGCATACTGCCCATCGGACGGCCGCTCATGAACAACGCCACTTTCCGGCGCTCATCTTCGCTCAGCGAGGACCCCTGCGTTTTCATCACACCGCTGTTGAGGGCCTCATAAATGCGCTCGGGCGTCATCTCGCGAATAGCGGAGGGTGATGGCGCGCGCTCCACGTTTGGATTGCCGTGGCACGTCATGCATTTCGATTGAAATACGCGGAAGCCGAGTTCCGTGCTTCCTTCCGACGCCACGGGCCCCTGCCCGAATATGCTTGGCGACAGTGCCAGCGCCGCCGCGAACCTGATCCACTGAGCCGTTTGCTGAATCCGCATTCCTTGAGACTCCCACCACATAGGGTAATAGAATGAGGTCATGAAGAAGCTGTCGCTCTTTTTCCTGCCTCTCGCGCTATTTGCCCAGACGTCGCCGCATCTACAGAACATCAAGGCTCTGACCAATGGAGGCTCGAATGGCGAGTCCTATTGGGCGCCGGACGGCAAGCGCATCATCTTCCAATCGACGCGCGATGGTTCGCAGTGCGATCAGGAATACATCATGAACGCCGATGGATCGAACCAGCATCTGGTGTCCACCGGCATGGGCGCGACCACGTGCGGCTACTTCTTGAGCGACAACAAGCACATCGTGTACGCATCCACCCATGAAGGCAATCCGAAGTGCCCGGCGGCGCCGGATCACAGCAAGGGATATGTGTGGGCGGTTCACCCCACGTTCGATATTTATCTGGCGACGGACGACGGCAAAATCGTCAAGAAACTGACGGACACCACCGGCTACGATGCCGAGGCGACCGTAAATTTTAAGAACAAGAAGATTTTCTACACCTCGGTGGCGTCAGGTGATTTGGAGCTGTGGACGATGAACGAAGACGGTAGCGGCAAGAAGCAGATCACGCGCACCGAAGGCTACGACGGCGGCCCCACGTTTTCGCGCGATGGCAAGAAAATGGTGTGGCGGGCCTATCATCCGGACACTCCGGAGAAGAAGGCAACCTATCAGTCATTGCTCAAAGAAAATCTGACCGCGCCGATGAAGATGGAACTGTGGGTGGCGGATGGAGAGGGCAAAAACGCCAACCAGATCACCAATTTCGGCTGCGCTAGCTTCGCGCCCACCTTTACGCCCGATGGCAAGAAGATTCTATTCGCTTCCAACAAACACAAATGCGATTCCAGTCTGTTTGAGCTCTACCTGATCAATGCCGACGGCACGGGCCTGGAGCAGGTGACTGACTTCGGCAAGTTCACATCGTTCCCCGAGTTTTCGCCCGACGGCAAGAAGATCATCTTCTCATCAAGCTATCAGAGCAAGTCGAACTACGAGTTCAATATTTTTTCCGCGGATTGGAAGTAGGCCGCTACTCGGCCTTCTTCTTAAAATTCAGCGAAGCCGAGTTCATGCAGAAACGCACCCCTGTTGGGCGTGGGCCATCGGGAAACACATGGCCCAAGTGTGCATCGCACTTGGCGCACATCGCTTCGACGCGGCGCATGCCGTGTGTGGTGTCTTCTTCCGTAGCCACATGCTGCGCGTCCACCGGTGCGTAGAAGCTGGGCCAGCCAGTGCCGGATTCGTATTTAGTGGTGGAATCGAATAGAGGCGTTCCGCAGCATGCGCACGAGTAAACACCTTCCTCGTGGTTATCCCAGTACTTCCCGGTGAACGCCGGTTCGGTGCCCTTCTGGCGCGCCACGCGATACTGCTCCGGAGTAAGTTTGCTTTGCCATTCCGCTTCGGATTTCTTCATCTTTTCCATAGCACCTCCAGAGTAGCCGAAGTTCGCGAATCCGGCCGCTTGGTGGTTCCGGGTGTATCCTCGTACACTGAAGTTTGACCTTCAAACCACTTCGCGAAAAAGACTTTCCCGCGGATCCCATCCAGCATTTCCGCCGCTGGTTCCGCGCCGCTGAACGGGCTGGAATCATCGAGGCAAACGCGATGGCGCTCGCGACGGTCAGTGCCTCGGGACAACCATCCGTCCGCATGGTGTTGATGAAAGGCGTGGATGATCGCGGCTTTGTCTTCTTCACCAACTATGAAAGCCGCAAAGCGGGGGAGCTAAGAGCCAAGCGCCGCGCGGGTTTGGCGTTTTACTGGCGCGAATTGAATCGCCAGGTGCGAGTGACGGGCCGCGTGGTGAAAGTGTCCGCTGAGGAGTCCGACGAATATTTCCGCAGCAGGCCGATCGGCAGCCGCCTGGCCGCGATCACCTCGAAGCAGAGCACGGTTCTCGCCTCGCGCGCAGAGTTGGACGCCGCCTACGCGGCCACGGTTCAACGGTACTCCGAGGAAGACCCGTCGCGTCCAACCCATTGGGGAGGGTATTGTGTCCAGCCCGATGAGATCGAATTCTGGCAGCAAGGCCATCACCGGATGCACGACCGTATCCGCTACCGGCGCCGCGGCAATACTTGGATCATCGAAAGACTGTCCCCCTAACGTGCGTCACCGATTCCATCGACGGCAGTGGTTCGCGTTTGCAGCGTGTCTTCTATCGGGATTGCGGGCGGAGGCTGCGGACATCTCCCAAGTGCTGAAAGGCCTGGAAGAGCGCTACAACAATTCGCAAACGCTGCAGCTTTCCTTCACGGAGACGTATACCCAACGCGGCCGGGCGCGCGTCGAAAAAGGCGAACTCTTTCTTCGTAAGCCGGGTAAGATGCGCTGGCAGTACGCGGCTCCAGCCGGAAAACTGTTCGTTTCAGACGGCAAATTTATTTATACCTACACTCCGCAAGACAATCGCGCGGAGAAAATGAAGCTGAAGGAAGCGGACGACATGCGGGCTCCGCTTGCCTTTCTGCTGGGCCGCTTGCACTTTGCCGATGATTTTCGTGAGTACCGTTCGCATCCTGAAGGCGAGGGACTCTACATCACGGCAATTCCGAAGTCTGACAAATTGCCTTATTCCGAAGTCTCTTTCCTCGCGATGCCTGATTCGACGATTCGCCGTTTGGAGGTCAAGGCGCAGGACAATTCCATTTTGCAGTTCGCTTTTGAGAACGAAAAACGCAACCCGCCGTTACCCGAAACCTTGTTCCGATTCACTCCGCCACCCGGCGTCGAATACGTGGATTCCTCGAATCAGCAGTAGCGCCGGACCGCTGCAGGGCATCAACAATCGCATCGCTCCGCGGGGCCCCTCCACGTTACAATATAGATTCCATGCGCATCGCTCTCGCGCAAATCAATCCTACGGTCGGCGATCTGACAGGGAACGTCGATCGCATTGTGGCCTACGCGCGCAAAGCCGCAGCCGGCGGCGCGAACGTCGTCGCGTTTCCCGAGCTCTCCGTCACCGGCTACCCCCCGCGCGATCTGGTAGAAAAGCCAAGCTTTATTGAAGCCAGCGAAGACGCTCTGCTGCGTTTGGAACGCGAAACCGCGGATCTACCCACCACCATTATTTGCGGCTACGTAGCCCACTCGCACGCCGAAACCGGAAAACACGCTTTCAATAACGCTGCCGTCATCGATCACGGAAAAATCATCTTCAAGCAGAGCAAGATGCTGCTGCCCACCTACGACGTCTTCGATGAAGGCCGCTATTTCCGCCCGTCAGAGCGCGAATCGCTCTTTCAACTTGGCGACGTGCCCATTGCGCTTACCATTTGCGAAGACGCCTGGAACGACCGCCAGTTTTGGAGGCAGCGCCTCTATCAACGCGATCCTGTCGAGGAACTGTTCGCCGCTGGTGGGCAGATTCTGATTTCCATTAACGCGTCCCCGTACAACATGGGTAAGCGCGCCATTCGCCGCGACATCTTCGGCGCCATGGCCCGCCGTTACGGCAAACCCGTCGTCTATGTGAACCAGGTGGGCGGCAACGATCAGCTTGTGTTCGATGGTTCCAGCTTCGCGCTGAATGCCCAAGGCGAAGTTATCGCGGCCGCCCGCTCGTTTGCCGAAGATCTGGTCTTCTGCGATACGGATGCTGGCACTGGCGACAATCACGAAAATCTCTCCGACGAAAACGAGGCGAGTTACGAAGCCCTGGTGTTGGGCACGCGCGATTACATTCGCAAGTGCGGCTTCTCGCGCGTCCTCATCGGCCTGAGCGGTGGCATCGATTCCTCGCTGGTTGCCGCGATTGCTGTCGAAGCCGTGGGCAAAGAGAACGTCACCGGAATCGGTATGCCGGGCCCGTACTCGTCCGATCACAGTCTGGCCGATGCTCGCGTCATGGCCGAAAACCTTGGCATTCGCTTTGAGGTTGTCTCGATCAACGGCGTCTATGAGCGTTTTCTCGACAGCCTGACTCCACTATTCGCCGGTCGCAAACAGGATGTCACGGAAGAAAATCTGCAATCGCGACTGCGCGGCGTCACGTTGATGGCGATGTCGAATAAGACGGGCGCCCTGGTGTTAACCACGGGCAACAAAAGCGAACTTGCTGTCGGCTACTGCACGCTTTACGGAGACATGTGCGGCGGGCTTGCCGTAATCAGCGACCTTCCGAAGTCACTGGTCTATGAACTCTCGCGGCTCGCCAACAAACGCTTGAACAACGCAATTCCCGAAAATGTTTTCGTCAAGCCGCCTTCCGCCGAATTGCGGCCGGACCAGAAGGACACCGATTCGCTGCCCCCCTATGAGGTGCTCGATCCAATTCTCGAAGCTTACATCGAGCAGTACATGGCGCCGGCGCAAATCGCGACGAACTTGAACCTGCCGCTCGATCTCGTCAGGAGCATCGTCAGCAAGGTGGATCACAACGAATACAAGCGCCACCAGGCCGCGCCAGGACTGAAGGTGACCACCAAGGCCTTCGGCATCGGCCGCCGCATGCCTATCGCACAGAGGTTCGCGGGATGAAGTGGCTTCTCTTCGCTACCGTTGTGGTAACCGGATTCGCGCAGACCGGCCTCGATTTCCCGATGTCGCTCGCATCGTCACCGGCATTGACGCCCGGCGCGCAGGTTATCGCGGTGTTAAGCGCGGGCGCCAAGGCTTCCGTCACCTCATACAACGCCGCGAACATGAAGGAAGTCTCGCGCGTAACTTTGGACGGCGCGTGGCTAGGTCTCACTTTCGCGCCGGACGGGAAAACGCTTTACGCAGGTGGAGGCTCGCGCGGCTCGGTCTACGAGTTCAGCGTTTCGCCCAACGGCGAGTTGAAGCAGACGCATGAATGGAAAGCATCGGACTTCATCGGCGACGTGACGCTCTCTCCCGATGGCCACCTGATCTACGCAGCGGATCTCTTCAAAAATGTGGTCGTCGTAGTGAATCCACAATCCGGCCGCGTTATCGATCAGTTCAAAACAGGCCGCCGTCCGTACCGCATCGTGTTCCATCCTGACGGCAAATCGTATTTCGTGTCGAGCTGGGCGGACGCAACCGTGTATCAGTACAACGTCGCGAATGGCGAAGAGATCGGCCGCCTTCGCTTTGCCCAACATCCAACGGACATGGTGATTAGCGGTTATCGCCCCACAGTAGAAGAAGGGCAAGCGCCGCTCACCTGGCGCTATCGTCTTTTCGTCACCGCGGCAAACACCAACAATGTTTTTGCCATTGGCATCAACGAAAACAAAACGATGCGATTGGTGGATACTCTGAGTGTGGCTCCGGCGGCGTTGACGCCCCTGGGCATGACGCCCAGCGCGCTAGCCCTCACGGCGGATCAGAAGCGGCTCTACGTCGCCTGCTCGGATGCAAACGCGGTTGCCGTTTTCGATGTGTCCGACGTCCGCGCCGCAGGTGAAGCTTTGGTTGAAACCGGGGCGTATCCCATTGCGATTCGCGCCCTCGGAAAGGACCGCGCCGCTGTTGCCCTCGCACGCGGGAATTCGCTCGCGGTCGTCGATCTCGAATCCGCCAAAGATTGGGTCGCTCCGCCGGACGCCACACTTTCGGGGCAACCAGCAGAGCACGTCGTCTACATCGTCAAAAGCACGTCGCCCGTGGAAATTATGCACGCGGTCGCTGGCTTTGTTCCCGATTTCACGGTGAAACTTGCTCGCGAGAAGGCCCTTGATCTCTCGGACTCTGCGAATCTGCCGCCTGCCGGGTATCTCTGGACGAACGCGCTGGCTGCAGGAATCGCCATACAGAACTACGGTGTGTTTCAGCGCAATGGCAAGGTGCTGGATGCAGCCTTGGCTCCGTATTCGAAGCCTGCCGCTGCGTTCCTGGATGATCTGAAAATATTTGAAGCCAGCGGCCAGATGCCGCGCTTTATTCTGATTCAAACCGATGACGCCGCCAGCGTTCGCGACGCCATCGGCAAAACGCGCTTTCGAGCCAGCACGCAAGTCGTCGAAAGTGACCCGCACCGCGCTCGTGCGCTTCTCGGATTGCGTCCCACGACGTTGCATGACGCTGTGGGCGATGGAGCCGCCCAATGACCACTTTGTGCTTCCTCTGGCACATGCATCAACCGTTCTACAAGGACCTATGGAGCGGCGAATACAAACTGCCGTGGACCCGTCTCCATGCCTTGAAAGATTACGCGGGCATGGTCGAAATCCTCGGCGATTTTCCAAACGTGCATCAGACCTTCAACATGGTGCCGTCGATGGTGTTGCAGATCGACGACTACGCGCAAGGCACGGCTTCCGACCCGTTTCTCGATTGCGCTCTCTCGCCCGCTGAGGAATTGAGTGAGGCGCAGCGTAGCTTCATCCGTAAATACTTCTTCCAGGCAAATTACGACAAGATCATATGCCGCTACCCTCGCTATCGGGAACTCCGCGAAAAGCACGACACTTTTTCCTCGCAGGATTTTCGCGATCTGCAGATTCTGAGCCAGATCGCATGGTTCGATGAAGATATACTCGCGCGCGATGAAGAATTGATTGAGCTGATTCGCAAGGGCCGCGACTTTAACCGTGAAGATCAGGCGTTGATGGCGCGCAAACAGAAGTGGGCGCTGGAGCGTGTCTTACCCATTTATCGCCAGTTCGCCGCGCGCGGGCAGATCGAAATTTCCACCACACCGTTTTATCACCCGATTCTGCCCTTGATCTGCGATTCCGACATGGGCGCGGTCTCGCAGCATGGTCTGCCTTTGCCTCCGCGGTTTCATTATCCGCAGGACGCACGGCATCAACTGGAACGGGCCTATTCCTATGTCGAAGAGGTGTTCGGCGTAGTTGCCGCCGGGTTGTGGCCATCGGAGGGTTCGGTTTCAGACCATGCGTTGGCGCTCGCTTCCGATTGCGGATTCCAGTGGGCGGCCAGCGATAACGGCGTGCTCGCGCGCACGCTCGGCCGCGAGGCTGGCGTGCAGGAAACGTATCGCCCGTATGTTTGGCAGCAGGGTGGACGCGAGATCAAAATGATCTTCCGCGATCATTACTTGAGCGACCTCATCGGCTTCGAATATTCGCGTATGAACGCCGCCGATGCCGCGGCGCACTTCATTCATCGCATCAAGGAAAATACAAACGGGAGTGACAACGCGCTAGTCCCCGTAATTCTGGACGGCGAGAACGCATGGGAGTGGTACGATGCCAACGGCCGCCCCTTCCTGCGTGAGCTCTACCGCCGCATTGAGGAAGATCCGGAACTGGAAGCGCTCACCGTAACCGAGGCTTTGCGCAAGTTCGAAGCCGAGCCGCTCCAAGGCATTTTCCCCGGCTCCTGGATCAACGCCAATTTCAATATTTGGATCGGCGCCGAGGAAGACAACCGGGCCTGGGAGTTGCTGCTGGCCGCGCGCCGAGCCTATGACGAGACGCCGGATGTGCCAGCGCCGGCGCGTCAGCTCGCTTACGAAGAATTGCTGATCGCAGAGGGTAGCGATTGGAATTGGTGGTACGGACCCGAGCACGGCTCCGATAATCGTCCGGAGTTCGATCAGTTGTATCGCGATCACTTGACGAACGTTTACCGCGCGCTTGGGTTAGTGCCCCCCGAAGCGCTCTTTCACCCGATCCTTACGCACGAACAGCACGGCGAAATCTTGGACGCTCCCCGGAATCAAATCCACGTCACGCTCGATGGCGAAGTCACTTCGTATTTCGAATGGATGGGCGCAGGCCGTTACCGGCCGGACCTGCGCTCCGGAGCGATGCACGGCGGCAATCCTGTGGTCCGCGATCTTTACTTCGGCTGCGACGGTGAAATGCTGGCGATGCGCCTCGACGGAGCCGATGACGTCGATATTCAAGTGGAGTTCGACACCGGCTTCGTCGATGCCGAAATTGCCCGGGGAAGGGTGATCGAATTGAAAGCCCCGCTTTCCGGTCACCGTGTTCGCTTGCACCTTTCGCACAACGGTTTGCCCGCGGTGACTATTCCCGCAAACGGTTGGCTGGAAGTTGGCGAGTGCATGG
Source organism: Bryobacteraceae bacterium (assembly GCA_040081855.1). Classification (GTDB taxonomy): domain Bacteria; phylum Acidobacteriota; class Terriglobia; order Bryobacterales; family Bryobacteraceae; genus Palsa-187. The sequence goes on from JBEBFS010000056.1 coordinate 26,472, forward strand.
CGCTGGCCACCCAGCGCAAGAGCTTGCAGTAGCCTGCGGGGGGGATTGCAAATGCGCGAGCAAGCGGCCCTAGCGCAATTGAGTTGGCTGCGGAAAATCTTAAATAAACGCGGTCGTTTTAATTCCGGAAATGTCGAAGCGCTTCCGGCACCGCATGTTCTTGCACATGGTTTTGTCGTCCAGCAGCACAATGTAGCTTTGGGCCTTGGCGAATTTTGCGCGGTCGCGTTCATCGGCCCCGCGCGGAAGCTGCTCCACTTTCTTGCGGACCAACCACTGCAGTTCGTAGGTGTCCTGGGTTCTGCACCACGGGCAGTTCAAGAGGGCCGGCTTCGTGGTTTTGGATTCCCGGTAAAACGCGCGTTCGTCAATCATGTTCTTGCGTTGCGATGCACATCTACGCAACCGGACACCGTTATAGCACAGACCCGCCGATTAAACTAGTAACGTGCTCCGTTGCTACATCACCGATCGAAAATTGTTGCCCGCGGGTCTGAATTTGCTCGATGTGATTGCCCGCAATCTGCAAGCCGGTGTCGAATGGATTCAGATTCGCGAGAAGGATCTCTCCACTCGCGAACTCTATGATTTGGTTGCCCGCGCCGTCGCCCTGCCGCGCCCGGCCGGAGCGAAAATTCTGGTCAACACCCGCGTGGACGTAGCGCTCGCAGCCGGGGCCGACGGCGCTCATCTTCCGGTGAATTCGCCCCCGCCCTCCTCTTGGAAGCGGATCGCGCCCGCGGGGTTTCAGTTTGGCGTTTCTTGCCACACACTTTCGGAACTGCATCGCGCACAGGACGAAGGCGCCCACTACGCAGTTTTTGGTCCTGTGTTTGCACCGCGTTCCAAGACCAGCGATCTCACCCCGCGCGGACTTGTCGGATTGAGCGCGGCCGCGCGCTCCGTGAAAATTCCCCTACTCGCGCTGGGTGGAATCGCTGAGGAGAACGCGCAAAACTGCGTGGACGCTGGAGCGGCGGGCGTGGCTGCGATCTCAATGTTTCAATCCTGACGCTTTCTCCCGAAAACGCTAGGACCTTTGCTTCGAACTTGTTAGAATCTGAGCGTGGCGGTGCCCGCGACCAGTCCAACGTATTCGCGCAGAGAGGCACGCCGCCTGCTCCGCATCACTGAAGCCCAACTTAGTAGCTGGGAAAAGCAGAAACTTGTCGCGCCGGTGGAAACCTACGGTTTCCGCGAACTCCTTGCCATCCGCACGCTGATCAAGCTACGTAAGGATCGCGTCTCTCCGCAGAAGATCCGCCTTGCGCTGCACGCGCTTTCCCGCAAGCTGAAGCACGTCTCGAATCCGCTGACCGATCTGAAGCTCTACGCCGACGGCAAAAGAGTCCGCGTGGAAATCGACGGCCGCGCCATGGAGGCCGAATCCGGCCAGTTGCTGCTCGATTTTCGTCCCGCTGAACTCAATCGCCTGCTCGAATTCCGCGCCAAGCAGGACGTCAAGTCCGAGATGACGCGGCGCGTCGACGCCGAGCATTGGTTTGAACGCGGCCTGGAGCTGGAACACTCCGGCGCTCCCGCTTCGCAGGTGATTGAGGCGTACCAGAAGGCTCTCGAGTTCGATCCTCGATCCGCGGGCGCACTCGTGAACCTGGGCACCGTTTTCTACAACGCCCGCAACTGGCTGCAGGCCGAGAAGCACTACAAGGCAGCGATTGCCGTGGATCTGAATTACGCACTCGCGCATTTCGACCTGGCGAATCTTTACGACGAACGCGGCGATCGGGCCAAGGCGCTTACTCACTATCAGGAAGCACTACGCATCGCCCCGAATTATGGCGACGCACACTACAACCTGGCTCTGCTTTATCAGGGAACGAATCAGCCGATGAAAGCCGTCCGGCACTGGACGGAATATTTGCGCATCGATCCTACCAGCGACTGGTCCGCCGTTGCGCGGCGCGAGCTGAGCAAGCTCCGCAAAGCTGCGGTGGTGGGCGGCACGAACCAGGAGCTGTGAGCCGCCGCGTGGCCGCTCCGCTAGTGGGTGAGTGAGTAAACCACGTAGTTGACGCCGATCCGGATGCCCAGCGCCGAGTACTTCTCCATGTAGTGCGGATCGTCGGCCCATTCCCAGGAATCGCCCAGATCTGAGTTGAAGCACATCGCCACCATCAATCGCCCGTTGTCGTCGTAGATCCCGCGCCAGCGAGCCACATAGCCGTCGTTGCGATACGTCGTTCCTCTCATCAGAGCCCACTGGCCGGGAATCTGGTAGCGGTCATCCAGATCGTAGACCGAGTGAAAGATGGGGTCGGCGTTGTCGATCTCGACGGAGGGCCGGTCCGGGAAAACCAATTTCATGCTTTCTTCGAAGCGATCCCACTCCTCGGTGCCCCAGAAATCGTCCAGCATCAGGAAACCGCCGCGAAGCAGGTAATCACGAAGGCGCGTCGCCTGCGTGGGAGTCAGTTTCCAATCGCCCATCTCGCCGGCGCACAGCCAGGGCCAGTTGTAGACGTCGTCGTCATCGTCCAGATTCACTGGCTGCTCTACGCTGCGTGCGTTGATACGTGTCAGACGCAGCAGGGCTTGTGAGAAATGGCGGTCGGCGCGCGGATAATCCTGCGCCCAACTGGTGCCGCCGTTGCGCCAGTCAATGGAACCACCGTATCGAAATGGACGGCTGAACCGGGCGCGCGGGTGCGGCGGGTACATCAGCCGGCCGAACACCCACTCCGCCGGTACTTTCCAATCCGGTGGAAGCGGAACGTTATCGTAGGGTTCCAGGCTTGTGTAAACGCGGAAATCCCGTTGGAACGCACCTAGGCCGGCGGCCAAACTCAACGCGCCAAGTACCACGAACGCCACTTTTTTCGGGACTCTCATCTTCCAAATTGGACTATAGCACCTGCCCCCGCACCGTGCCCGCACGGCGTTGTATCCTCTGGAAGATGCGTTTTCGTTACGTGCTGGCACTTGCTCTTGTGGCTCCCTGGGTGGCCTTGGGGCAGAACCCCGCGCCCGCAGACTGGCCGATGTACAGCCGCGATTTTCGCTCCACGGGATTTTCGCCGCTTACGGCCTTGAATCCGTCCAACGTCACGAAGCTCCATCAGATCTGCTCGTACGAAATCCCCGAAGCCGTCACGTTTGAAAGCAGCCTGGTGACGATCTCTGGCATCCTGTACTTCACCACTCCTGAGTACACATACGCCGTCGATGCGGGAACGTGCGCGCTCAAGTGGCGCGTGCGTCATGAAATGAAGAATCCCGGCATTGTGCGCGGCGTCGCGATCTCCGGCACACGCCTGTTTCGCGGATTCCGCGACGGCCTGATGGCAGCCTACGACGTCCGCAACGGTGAGCTTCTGTGGACCACCAATATCACCGAACCCGACGGAAGGCCCGCCGCCATCGCGGCGTCTCCGATGGTCTGGCAGGATATCGTCTTCATCGGCACCTCGGGAGCGGAGCGCGCTTGCGGCTGCATCCTCGCCGCACTGGATGCGAATACCGGCAAAGTCCTGTGGACTTTCGCGCTGGTGCCCACCGGCAACGCGCCCGGCGCGGAGACATGGCCGAAGGATGTGCATGTGGGCGGCGGCTCCATCTGGACCAGTGTTAGCATCGATCCGTCCAAAGGCCTCGTTTACATCCCCACTGGAAATCCAGGTCCCGATTTTTCAGGAGCCTACCGGCCCGGCGCCAACTTGTACACGGGTTCTGTTGTCGTTTTGGAAGCGAAGACGGGCACGCTGAAGACCTGGTATCAACTGGTGCCGCATGACGTCCACGATTACGATCAGGCCGCAGCGCCCACGTTGATTCAAACAAAAAACGGGAAGAAGCGCGCGATGGCCGCCGGCAAGGACGGCTTTCTGCATAGCATCGATACCGACACGGGAAAAATCGTGTTTAAAGTGCCGGTGACAACCATCGACAATATCGAGGCCCCGCTGACACCCGAAGGCACTCACTTCTGCCCCGGCACATCGGGCGGCGTGCAGTGGAACGGTCCGGCGTATTCGCCCAAAACCAATCTGGTTTTCGTGAACAGCGTGGACTGGTGCTCCACCATCAAGCTGGATACGAAAATTCCCGAATTCGCCGAGGGCAAAGAGTTCCTCGGTTCCGCGCAAGGCTTTTGCTGCAAGGATAAGCGCAAGGTGGGCTGGGTGCAGGCCATCGACGCCGATTCGGGCGCCGTGAAGTGGAAGTACGAAAACACCGCCCCGCTTGTCGCCGGAATCGCGGTCACCGGCAGCGGGCTGCTATTCACCGGAGATCTGAACGGAGATTTCTTCGCCTTCGATGCGGCCAGCGGCAAGATTCTGCATAAAATCAGCACCGGCCAGCCGATGGGCGGTGGAGTGGTCACCTACGAAGTTGCCAAACAACAGCGAATTGCCGTGGCAGCGGGAATGCAGAATCGCATTTTCGATACTGTGGGCAAACCGGTCATTTATGTCTACGGTCTGTAGACGTCTCACGCCAAGCACCCGTTGGGGAAACTACAATGAAACACATGAGACTGGTCTTGTCGCTCGTCTGCTCTTCGCTTCTCGCGTCCACCGTTTTGGCGCAAGTGGCCGCGGAAGCCAATAAGGGTTATCAAACCAAGGAAGGCCGCGCGAATGTGGTCAAGACCCTCACCAACCCTGCCCGCGACAAAACGCAGAAGCCGGACGTGGTCACCAACGCTCTGGGTCTGAAACCCGGGATGACCGTCGCCGATGTCGGCACTGGCGTCGGCTACATGATTCCGTATCTGAGTAAAGCCATCGGTCCTACGGGCAAGGTGTTAGCCGAAGATAT
>JBEBFS010000057.1:0-31177 GCA_040081855.1 Bryobacteraceae bacterium
GCTTCCTTGCCCCCCGCGGGTCGATTCGAAGATCGTCCCGATGAATGGCGGACGTGGCTATTCGCCGAAATGCGCAGCCATTTCGATGACGCCGTGGCGCGCAAAGGCTCGGAGACCCGCGATTTTGAAATCGGCGGCAAGCGCATTCGAATGAACTTCGCCGGCGCTGACTTGGGACACACGCTCACTCGCGCCCTCGCGCACCTCACGGCCCCGTCCCAACTCGATCCGGAACTCACCATCTGCGTTTGGGATTCCACCAACCATAAGCCCGATTCCTTTCTGCTCAAAGCCTACTTGGCCGCTGTCACTCACGATTGGTGGGATTTCGTCAATCCGCGTGGACAGCTCCTGGACTTTCACAAACCGCCTTTCATGGCTGCCTATCATCCCGGTTCGCAGGTGCTCAGCGTCTTGGATTTAAGCTCAAACACCGGCCTCTATTGGCGTAATGCCGCGAATCCGCTGCCTTACTACGAGGCCGGATCTCCATTCCGCACGATGCTGCACTGGTGGTTCCGCGCGCGCGGCATGCAGTTTGTCCACGCGGCTTCTGTGGGTGCAAACGGCCGTGGAGTCCTTTTGGTGGGCAAAGGCGGATCGGGAAAATCCACCAGCGCTCTCGTATGCCTGAACGCAGGATTACAGTACCTCGGCGACGATTACTGCGTTGTCGCGGTGAATCCCGAGCCCACGGTGCACAGCCTCTACAACACTTGTAAGCTCGTGGGCGAAGCCGATCTCGAACGCTTTCCTGGCTTGGCCCAGCGCGTATGGAACCGGGAGCGCGCCTCCGATGACAAGGCTACTGTTTTTCTGCAAGAACATTGGCCAGAGCGTCTTGGCAGATGCGGCACAGTCCAGGCAATCCTCATTCCCCAGGTGACAGGAAAGCGGAATACGGCGCTCCGTCCCGGCACACGCATGGAAGCGCTGACGGCGCTGGCGCCCACAACTCTTGCGCAATTGCCAAGCTCGGACGCCCAGGATCTTCGCACGATGAAAGAAATCGTTCATTCGGCTCCAGTGTTCGTTCTCGAACTGGGGACCGACCTTTCTCAAATTCCGGATGCGATCGAGCGTATTCTGAATGCCGCGCCCGTGGAGGTCGTGTCTTGAACGAACCGCTGGTCAGCGTAATCGTTCCGGCTCACAACGCCGCTGCCCACATAGGCATGACCTTGCGGAACATCCTGAGTCAGTCGTACTCGAATCTGGAAGTCTGGGTCGTCGATGACGGGTCAGAGGATGAAACGGCCCGCGTCGTTCAATCTTTCGACGGCCCGATTCGTTACCGTCATCAGAATTCCCAAGGTCCCGCGGCCGCGCGCAATTCCGCCCTGAAAATCGCCCAGGGGGAAATCGTCGCATTCCTAGACGCGGACGACTTATGGAGTAAGCATCACTTGGCCAGATCGGTTCGTCTGTTTCAAGAGGACCCCAGCCTGGGAATTGTCCAAAGCTGGACCAGAAACTGGAGAAGCGGGCGCGAGCGCGGGCCTTCCTATTGCACGGACCCCTACCGCTTCACCATGCTCTGCAGTTCCGTATATCGCCACAGCGTGTTCGATAAGGTGGGCTTGCTCGATTCCTCATTGCGCTTCGGAGAGGACTCCGATTTCTTTATCCGCTGTTATGAACACCATATCGCGAAGCGCATCTACCCAGATGTCTCGCTTTACTACCATCGCCACGGCGGGAACATGACGGCACAGAAAAGCCTGCAGCAACTCGGCGTCGTGCAAGTCTACAAACGCCGCAGAGATCGCATCCGGGACGGGTTGTTGGATGCCGCCGCCGTTCGCGGCGAAGGTTTGCGCGAGTATTGCGGCGAGCCTCCCCTCTCCTATGACGATGGCCGCTTTCAACCCGTGGGCGAGGAGATCCTGTCATTTCTCAAATGAGCCAAATCTCGGTTATTGTGCCCATGTTTAATGCGGAGAAGTATCTGGAAGCCGCTCTCGATAGCATCCTCGCGCAAACCCATCTGCCATCGGAACTCGTGTTGATCGACGATGGCTCCACGGACAGCACACATTCCATTGCCCAGGAATTCCAACGGCGCAACACGTCGGAAGCCATTTCCATCGTGCTTCTCAGGCAGGAACACGCAGGGCCGGGGGCCGCCCGAAATTTGGGCCTGGAGCATTGCGGCGGCAGCTTTCTTTCCTTCCTTGACGCGGACGACCTGTGGGCCAAAGAAAAGCTGGCCTGGCAAATGGCCGAGTTCGCTCGCGACCCGGAACTGGAACTGGTCACGGGAGAGGTACAAAACTTCTTCAGTCCGGAACTCGACCCATCCTTGCGGGATCAAGTGAAATTTGTCACGGAGCCAATGCAGGGCGGAGCAATGACAGGAACGATCCTCGCGCGCCGGGAAGCCTTCCTTCGTACCGGCACGTTCGACGCAAGCGTGCTTTTCGGTGATTTTCTGCCGTGGTTGGCGAAAGCGAGAGATCTCGGAATCAAAGCCGCACAGATCGGACGTCCCGTACTATTCCGGCGCGTCCACCTCAGCAATTTCAGCCGGGTACAGCAGCGCCACCACCGCGATTACCTCATCGCAGCCAAACGCGCTCTGGACGAAAGGCGCCGCTCCGGACAAAACCAATGAGCACCCCTCTTCTCCGCGCCGCTTTTGAGCGCAACGAGAGTAAGGCCCACCAGGAATGGATTCATTGGCGCGGCAGCGTCGATCTAAACGCCTTCAGTCCAGAAGATTTCGCCACACTTCCACTGTTGAGCCGCCGTCTCGCTCCCTGGATCGAAAACGATTCTTCCAAAGCGATTTTGCTTGGCATTTGTAAGCAGGCATGGAGCCGCAACCAGACACTGCTCGGCAAACTGGTCCGTGTTTGCGGCCAGCTAAAGTCGCGGAACCTGCATCCCGTCATTACCGGAACACCGGCGGCGGCGTTGCTTGCCAACCGCGCGCAAACCGGCATTTCCCTGGGAATTCCTCGATTATCGAAGCTCGATCTTCTTCTTCCTGTACAGGACATTCCCGCCGCAATCGAGACTTTGCGCGCCGTTGGCTGGCAATCGAAGGAACCTGCCGTTCGAAATTCCATCTCGCAAATCTATCTCGCGGACGCACAAAACGACGTCTGCACCATACGCTGGCGTCTCCTCTCCACACCGCCCTCGGTTGCGTCTGAATACGCTGCCATCCCAAAGATCGAACTCGAATACATGGGCGCTCCACAAACGGTTGCCGATCCAGCCTGGCTCTTGGCCTACGCATTAACGCAATCCTCGCGGCAATCCTGGCTGCGCCGGGCCTGGTTCCTGCTCGAATGCGGCGTGGATTGGGATCATTTGCAGTGCGCGTTTTACTGGTCGGAATCGCCCCAACCCGCGCTGTCCCGAACAAAAATACTAGAGGCGGAAAGCGGCCGCAGCATCCCCGTCACGCCGCCACCGCACCGTTCCAAACTAAGTTCCATCCGTCACGATTACGCAGCCGTGCATGAAGCACGGGAGAATCAAATCGCCGGCCTACTCCCGTATTTGCGCGCACGCTGGAGCGTCCACTCGAATGCGCGACTCCCTGGACTCGCGCTGCGCATGGCCGCAGACTGGATTCGACGCGGGCAATCGAATACATAATCGAGTCCGGACCCTCTACTTAAGTGCTCCGCATGGCGCTTTGCATCTTATCCACAAAACGGCTCGTCTCAGCCTTTGTTCCAACCATTTCGCGATATGGCCTTCCGCTCCAAATGGCCGCCAGCTGGCTAAAGCTGCTGTAGTAGGTACCCAGAATCTGCTCACACCGTCCCAACAAAAGTAATTCGATCAGCGCATCTTCCACGCTGCTGGTACGCAGAGTGTGCGAAAAATATCGCTTTTCATAACGGATCATCCTTGCGCCGTAACGGCGGGCGCACATTTGTTCCACTCTTGAATTGTCCGTCGCAAGTAAGATGGTCCTCTGGACCGCATGAACATCCATTTCCTGCAGAAATCCCGACAGCGCCGACACGCGGTCTAGCTCGAAATACGATGCCGACCCCGCAAGGCTCGGATACGCAACCACATTATCCGTGTGCCGGATGTGAACCCCTAGCGTGCCCGAGATGCCATGAGCAGCAGCAAACGAATCCACTCTCTCCTGAATGGAGCGCACGGGGGTAAGCCGGTCCAGGTGCACGCGCACTCGTCTTAAAAATTCATCGCGCGGAACCTTGCCCTCCAATCGCTCACGCCATATTTCCGAAAACCAGGCCAAGCTCTCGTACACAAGAGTGTTCGGATCGCTCTGTGGGACATCCGATTCCCGGGCAATCTGTATTTCGGTCTGAAATAGTTCCTGAAACTCCGCATTGCAGTCAGCGTTGCGTTTCCAAACGAGATAAAACGGCAATTCCAAAAACTCGCTGAGCGCCTGATACCCAACCAGTGCACGCAAACGATTGGCAAGGCCGGCCGCATTGGCTTGAAACACCAGACAGGGAGGACGCACGGTTCTTTGATTAAACCAGTTTTGCGAACAATGCGTTGTGCGTTCCGGCCGCACACTTCCCGCTGGCGGACGCACCTCGCTCAATAGGGAAACACAAACGAGAGCGGTGGAGTCATCGGCATGGAAAAACCATTGCCGTACCTTCAACGCCACGTCACGGGCACAGACAACGCGTCTTCTGGTTGCATTCCGGCGATTTGGTTGGTGGGCGGTCACAGGATCGAACTGTGGACCTCCTGCTTGTAAGGCAGGCGCTCTAACCGGCTGAGCTAACCGCCCGCGGGTGGGACTCTATTCAGCTTATCAGCTTCGCCACTCGCGGACCGGACTTGCGGAAGTTTTTCACGTACTTTCCTTTCAAAAAAACAAAAGAGCGCTCTTTGTTGCCGCTGACATACACTCAACGACGAAGAGACCGCTGGAAACTTACTCAACGGCAAAGCAACCACTGACACACACTCAGTGGCCAAGAGACCGAATGAACCGGTACGGCGGCCCGGTCCGTGATTGTTACCTGCACACGGCACAGGAACTATAAAGACAGTCATCCTTCCAACACACGCAGACCCGCTACGAGTTACCTAGGACGTCGCTCTTGGTCGATTTGGCTCTCTGCTGGAGGAACGCACAAACTCCTTGCCTATGTTGTAAGGGGTGGACGTGCAGGTTTCGTGCGAGGCGAAGTTGGATGTGGCTGAAAAGGGGGGAGATTGAGTTCGGGGATTTGGTGTGAGTGACTAAAAGTTGGTTGCGGGAAGGAGCCAAAAAAGTGAGAAGAATGTCCGTCTGTCCCTGTGCGCCCCTGTGCGCCATCCTGAGCTCCCGCTATACTCTATTCGCTCCATCTCGTAACAGTTCCTTTCTTCAAAGAACTGTCACCTATTTTCGCCGCCTCAACTTCGGGGTGCACGTCAACGGGTTTCCCCCCGGGTTTCCCCCGGGTTCCGCCCCCATTTTCATGTCACCGTTTTTCGCTTATGGATTGTTAAACTACCAACGTGGCACCACACTTACTCCGTACGCTGATGAGCGGAAGCTACGGCATGGAGGTGGTTCTACGAATTCAGGCTTTGCTCGACGCACGTTGCACTTTGTCGTTTGTACGGCTGCCGAGTGGCCTGTACCCGGCGGCGAATCTGGAAGGTACGGATACTTCTTCCGGATACCAATATGTGTGGGCGCGGGACAACGTGTATGTTGGCTGGGCGCATTGGGTTTCGGGCGACACGGAAAGCGCAACTGGGGTTGCGCGGGCGCTGCTTGCGTTTTACTTGAAATATTCGGCGCGGTTTGAGGCCATCATCGCCGGGGACGCGAACCCAGGGGATCCCGGTCAACGCCCGCATGTCCGATTCGATGGAAGTACGCTTACTGAAATCTCTTCGCAGCGATGGGCTCACGCGCAGAATGACGCGCTGGGGTATGTGCTGTGGTTTGCCGCGAAGCTGCTGCGGAACGGGGCGCTCCCCGGTTCCTCCCGGGAGTGGGAGACGCTAAGCCTTTTTCCCCGCTATTTCGAAGCCATTCGCTATTGGGAAGACGAAGACAGCGGGCATTGGGAAGAGGTTCGCAAGGTTTCGGCGTCGAGCATCGGGGTGGTGGTTGCGGCGCTGGAGGCGTGGGCGGAAGTCTTACGGGGCAAATTCGTCGCGCGGCCCGCGGTCGCCAATCGCGGGTGTGATATCGATGCGGTTCTCGAGCTTGCGGCCAAGGGCAGAGGCGCGTTGGAGAAAATCTTGCCCAACGAATGTATTCAATCCGATCCGGCAAAGAATCGGACCGTGGATGCGGCGTTGTTGTTTTTGCTTTACCCGCTACAAGTGGTTACCGGGAATTTGGGGTCGCAGATTGTTAGCAATTGCGAACAGCACTTGAAGGGTGATTTCGGATTCCGCAGGTATGTGGGCGATTCCTACTGGGCTCCCGACTACGATCTGAAGTTGACGGCAGGGGAACGGACGCGGGATTTCAGCGAAGACATGGCCTTTCGGGATGCGATGTTGCCGGCGATTGGGCAGGAAGCGCAATGGTGCATCTTCGATTCGATGCTCTCGGCATTTTATGGAAGCCGGTATGCACTGGGCAGGGATCCAGAGGACTTGGAGCAGCAGACGGCTTATTTGAATCGTGCGTTGGAGCAGATTACGGCGGCAGATGACCCAGGTCCCCCTTGGAGATGTCCCGAACTTTACTATTTGCGGCGCGGTGCCTATGCCCCGAATCCGCATCTTCCTTTGCAATGGGCGCAAGCGAACTTGATGGTGGCGCTTCATGCCATGATCGAGAGCACGAAGCTCGCGAAGCGTTAGCGGCGCATCGCCATGAACGAGGATGACATGAGTTTGGATGCGAACATCATTGGGAAATTTCGCGATGAAATTATTGAGTCCCAGAAGGCGCGGGCCGAGCTCACCAAGTGGAAGGTGATTTTGGTGGCGGCGATCGGCGCGGCGGCTCTGGGTTTGGGGGAGAAGAACGCGGCCGGGTCCCGGGCGGGTGTCCCTTCTTTGTTGGCGCTGATACCGCTTGCCTGTTTGTATGTCGACATCGTCTGCAGTCATCAGAACATGCGCATGATGACGATTGGGCATTTCCTCCGGATCAAGGGGTTTGAGTACGAAACGTTCTGCGACAACGTTCGCCCCATGTTTGGTCTGGAGGCTGTGGCGATCAGCGCGGCCACTACGCTGATCGCAGCGTTTCTGACGCTGGTGGGATTTTCGGATCGAATGGCAAGGCTGATGCTTTCCCAGCCGTCCGACTTCGATCGGGACGCGGTGGTGGTGTCGGCCGCGGCGGTGCTGGCTTGCAGCCGTTTGTTGTTTTTCTGGATGACGGTACAGTTGAACGCGCTGTCGGAGGTCTCGGCGTGGAACCAGCACATCAACGAGGACAGGGAGAAGGAGCTGAGGTGGGGGTTCGCCGTCAACGCAGTTTTTGCAGGGGCGATTATTCTTTGGGGCTGGTACACACTGGCGCAATCGGGATTTTCGCACCGCGGCGTCCGGCTGACGGCGGTGGGTGTGGGCGTGGTGGTGGCGCTTGTTTGCTGGGGCCACTCCCGGGTTCTTCGCCATCCGCACTGGGTTGGCCGAGCCGGAAAGTGATTTTCTGTACTCCGAAATGTCTGCTAGCGGTGTCTCACTTCTACTTGTAAGGCGACGCTTCGACTATCATGTGCCTGGGCACAGGTGCTCCGGCAGGGTGAATGCGGAGCTGAAACGTTTCCTTGCACGGTTGCGCCGTTCGGGACTTACAAAGCCCCCCATCCCCCGTGTTATTCTAATCAGGCTCTAATGGCTCGGCGGAACACTTTCCCCAATATTTGTATTGCACTCGGATTTCCGAACGCGGAGGCGCTGCTGGCGCACGCGCGGGCGGAGTATGATGCGGGCGAACGCTTTTTTGAATTCCGGTTAGACCACCTGCCGAACCCGGGCCAAGGTGTGGCGGCGATCCGCAAGTTTCTGAGTCGCCATCCCGATTGCACCATTCTTGCGACGTGCCGCCGGCACCAGAATATGGGCCGGTTTAACGGCAGCATCGAAGAGCAGTTGCGAATTTTGAGCGACGCGATCACTGCGGGGGCGCAGGCGATCGATATCGAAATTGAAAGCGCGGAAAACTGTGTTCCGAAGCTGGAACCGCTGCGCGCGCGGACGTATTTGCTGCTGTCGTACCACAACTACGGGGGAACGCCTCCCGTGGAAGGCATTCTGCGGCGCATGCAGAAGATTCCGGCTGATGGGTACAAGATTGTGACCACGGCGAAGAAGCCTTCCGACAGTGTGCGCGTGCTGGATTTGGCGCGATCCCATCCGAAGGTGCCGACCGTGGTGTTGGCGATGGGAGAGACGGGTTTTCCGACGCGTGTGCTTTCACCGTCGTTTGGCGGGATGTACACGTATGCGGCTCCGAATGCCGCCGAGGGGACTGCCACGGGGCAGATTTCGGCGAAGCAGTTGCGGAACCTGTACCGTGTGGACAAGGTTTCGCGCGATGCCAAGATTTACGGTGTGATTGCCGACCCGGTGCGGCATTCGATTTCACCAGCCGTGCATAACCGCGCGTTTCAGGCCAGGCGGATCGATTCAATCTTCCTGCCGTTTCTGGTGCATCCGGTGCAGTTGAAGGATTTCTTCATCGCCGCGGAAAAGCTGCCGCTCTCGGGATTCTGCGTGACCATTCCACACAAGCAAAAGGTGATTCGTTACCTGGATCATGTGGAGCCGCTGGCGCGACGGATCGGCGCGGTGAATACGGTTTGGCGCAAGGCGGGGAAGTGGCGCGGCACCAATACGGACGCCGATGGCGTGCTGGTTCCGCTGGAACGGCGATTGCGCGTGGGAAAATCGACGGCGCTGGTGGTGGGCAATGGTGGCGCGGCGCGAGGCGCGGCTTATGCGCTGGCATCGGCCGGGGCGAAGCTTGCGATTACTGGGCGCAACGTGGACCGCGTTCGTGTGCTGGCGAAGGCCTGCAACGCGGAACTGCTGACGCGCGATCAGGCGGAGGCCCGCGACTTTGATTTATTGGTACACGCGACGCCGCTAGGCATGACGCCGAAGGTGGATCAGTGCTTCTTTAACAAGCGCATTCCGGCGAAGCTGGTCTTCGATATGGTGTACAACCCGCTGGAGACGCTGCTGCTGAAGCAGGCGAAGGCGCAGGGGTCGGAAGTGATCACGGGGCTTGAGATGTTTATCGAGCAGGCTTCGCGGCAGTTTGAGATTTTTACGGGCGAATCGGCTCCACGCAGCGTGATGGAAAAAGCGGCGATGGAAGCGCTGGGCAACTACAAGTAAGTTTCTTCGTCTCCACGCGATGGTTCGCCACTTCCTGTGGCGTTACCGCGGCAAACTATAATGACCGTATGAAAGTGACGCGACGCGGGCTTGCGCGTTTGGCTGCCGTGGCATCGGCTGCCGCAACGATTCCCCAAAAAGGCGAGGCGCAGGCGCCTCCGCCGCCTGCGGTGCATGCTTCCGTACGAAGCGCCGCGGCTTTCGCTATGGAAAAAGTGAAGCTTCCACGCGCGACGGAACCTGCGATGCGGTTTGAGGCCTGAGAGAGGCGCGACTATGGCGGATTTTTCCGGAGACGTTTTCTTTCTCACTATTCGCGAGCTTTCGGCAAAGCTGCGCTCCAGGGAATTTTCGGCGGTGGAACTGACGCGCGCCTACTGCGACCGGCTGGAAAAAATCGGCGCAACGCACAACGCACTGGCGCATTCCATGCGCGATGCGGCGATCAAACAAGCCAAGGACGTGGACGGCGATTTGAAGCGCGGGCGCACGCGCGGATTGCTGCAAGGTATTCCGTACGGCGCGAAGGATCTGCTGGCCGTGAAGAAGCAGCCGACGACGTGGGGCTCGCGGATGTTTGCGGCGCAGGCGTTCGACGAAGACGCGACCGTGGTGATGAAGTTGGAGAAGACGGGCGCGATTCTCGCCGGGAAGCTGGCGATGGTAGAGCTTGCCGGGGGCGTGAGCTATGACTCGGCGGGCGCGTCGCTGCAGGGGCCGGGGCTGAATCCGTGGGATCGCACGCGGTGGTCGGGCGGATCGTCGAGCGGGTCTGGAATCGCAGTGGCTGCCGGGCTGACGGCGTTCGCGCTGGGATCGGAGACGTCGGGCTCGATCATCACGCCAAGCGCATTTTGCGGCGTGACGGGATTCCGCCCCACGTATGGGTTGGTGAGCCGGCATGGCGCGATGGCGCTGGCGTGGTCGTTGGACAAGATCGGGCCTATTTGCCGCTCGGCCGATGATTGCGGGATTGTGTTGCATGAGATCGCGGGTGGCGATCCGGATGATCCGGCGTCGGCCCGCAAGGGATTTGCGTATACGCCCCAGTTCGATCGCAAGGTTTCGGATTTCACTATTGGCTATGCGCCGTCAGACTGGGAGCGCGCGGTGCCCGAGGCCAGGCCGGCGTTAAATGCGGCGCTGGACGCGGTGAAGAAGTTGGGCGTGAAGTGGAAGGAAGTGGAAATTCCGGATTTCCCGTACGGGGCTTTGGTGGAGACGATCATCGGCGCGGAAGCGGCGTCGATCTTTGAAGATAAGATCCGCAGCGGTGAAATTTCGCAGATGGCCGACCAGTCGCAGGCCGCGACGCTGCGGGAGGCTCTCGAGATTCCATCTGTGGATTATCTGAAGGCGCAAAGAATTCGATCGCTGGTGCGGCGCGCGTTTCGCGAGATGTTCTATGACGTGGACATGCTGTTGGCTCCGTCGCGAATGACGCCTGCGCCTCCCGCTACGGGATCGCTGCGGGCGAATCGGGCGGTGGGCGCGCCGGTGTCAGCTTCGCGCGGACTCGACGGCATTATTCCCGCAGGAAATCTTGCGGGTCTGCCTGCGATTTCGCTGCCGTGCGGATTCGCGGACGGGCTGCCGGTGGGGATATCGTTTATCGGGCGGCCGTTCTTCGATAATCATGTGATCGGCGTGGGCCGCGCGTTTCAAGAAGCGACGGACTGGCACCGTAAGCACCCGAAGGTGTAGCTCAAGTGTTATCTGAGAAAGTGAAGTAAGCGGATCAGGCTGGGCGCGGCGATGCCGGTAGCGGCGGGTGCGAACGCGGCGGTTAATCCTGCTTTACGCCAAGCGCCGTGGACCGCGTGTCCGCCCAGATAGAGGAAGCTTCCACCGGCCAGCGCGAGGAATGCGTGCAGCGTGTACGGACTCAGGTGCGGCTCAAGGAACGATTCGAGCATGGCGCCGGCAAGGGTTGACGCTTCCGCAAGTGCGCACCACGCAAGCGCCGCTCCGCGAGAATCGAGCGAGGCGCGCACGATGACACCGAGCGCTAGGCCTTCCGCGATCTTGTGGATAGCAATAGCCAGCACCAGGGGAGTGCCCAGGGTGGCAGAGCCATCGGCGGCCACGACGCTCCAGCCATCGAGCGCGGCGTGCAAGCCAACGGCGATGAGCAGCGGCGGCGCAAAGCCGTGCAACTCCGATGAGCAGTGGTCATGATCCTGCGAGTGCGTGTGTGAACACGCGGGACACACGGGATAGACGCGCTTATCGATGAACCAGAGAATCGCTGAACCGGCGGCGATCCACGCGAGGGCACTCGCCCAATGGAGAAATTCGGCCATCTCGGGCAACACCCAAAAGAGTGCGACGCCGACCAGGATGCCTCCGCCGAACGGGACCATTTTGCGCGATAGCGAGCGCAGGGATTCCAGCCACACTCCGAGCGCGGCGCTGAGCACAGCGATTAAGGTAACGGCAATGGGGGCGAGTAGCGGCAGCGGGCGGAGGATCCCTTTTCTTTTCTATTGTAGCGTTAGGGGCGTCGGCTCTTGAAGAATTTGGATGGACCGAATAGTGAGTCAGATTGTGAGGACGCGACTAGCCGGGCAGGCGCCCAGATGCCGAGCTGGCGCTCCGCCGTACCGGGTTAGAAGTGTTCGTAACCTTTTGCGGGCAGCGGCTTGCCTTGAAAACGGACGGCGCCCGGTTTGCCCTTAACGATGGTGCCGACGCGGATGCAGTCCGCGGGTGCGCGGCGATTGGCGGGCAGGGTGAATAACAGTTCGTAGTCCTCACCGCCGTGCAGTGCGCGTTGAAGCGTGGCGCCTTGGTGGACGGGCACGCTATCGAGTTCGGCTGCCACGCCGGAGGCTTTTGCGAGGCGGTGCAGATCGAGCGCAATGCCGTCGCTGAGGTCCATGCAGGAGGTTGTTCTGCCCCGCAGTTTCCTCCCTAATTCCAAGCGCGGCGAGATGAGCTGATCCCACGGTTTGCCGAGAGTGCCGGAGACGTAGATGGCGTCGCCGATTTTTGCGCCATCACGCCGCAGGGCTTTTCCGCGCGGCACGGAGCCGCACAGCGCGATATCGCAATAGATTTTTTCGCTGTGGCCGAGATCGCCGCCGCACAGTGCCGTGCCTGTTGTCTTCGCAACGGAGAGCAAGCCTTTGTAAAAATCGCGAATCCAGCTATTGGCAAGCGTTGCCGGAATGGAAAGAGACACCAGGCACACGAGAGGGTCTCCGCCCATGGAGGCGATATCGCTTAGAGCACGAGCGAGTGCGCGCTGGCCGGTGATGCGTGCGGACTGTGCGCGACGGAAGTGCACGTCTTCCATCGCTTGGTCGGATTTGAAGAGGAGATCAACGCCGGGGCGCGGGCGGAAAATGGCGCAATCGTCGCCGATGCCGAGGATGAGGCCGGCGCCGCCCGGCGATTTTTTGGGCATGCTGCGCTCCGCCATCTTGCGGAGCATTTCGACCAGCGCGAGTTCGTTCATGCCTTTTCTCACTGTAGCGGCAGAAATGCCACGTGGCCCTACGCCGATTCGGTAAACACCAGACCTGCAGGCAGTTCTTCGCCGAAAATTTTGCCCATGGCCGCCAGGTCGCCTTTCGCTTCGGCCTCGAGGTCGATCTCCGGGAACGCCCGGCGCACCGCTTCCAGCACGTTGGGTGGCAGGTCCCGAGTGGCGTCGCCTGTGCGGCGCGCGAGAGAAGCGATGCAGTCTTCGGCCGGGGGCATTTTGAGAAGGCCATCGATCCAGCGCGATGCTGTCGTCGCGGGCAGCACCTGATTGATGGGTCCGTAGAAGAGCTTGCGGGCGCCGAGACGCGTGACACACCACAGGCCGGTTTCGACGAACTCGCCCTTGCGGATGCGCGACACCCACTCGTCGCCGAGCTGCGTCTTGGTCATGGCGGGCAATAGTTCCAGGCTGGCCGCCGCACGGGCCATTTCGCGATGGAGAGCGGGATTCAAGCGCATAGGCTTTTTGGAATTGCGGGGCAACAGGGACGGCGACAGGCGCTGGAAAATGTCCGTCTGTTGATTGCGGTTCAAACCGCCCGCGATGCGGCCGGAGAAGATCCACCACTCGATTTCGTTTTGGATCTGGTTGGCGAACGTCAGACCTTCGGCGTAAACGCGGCGGGCCTGCTCAATGCGGTAATCGTCGCCGGGGAAGCCGAAGCCGGGGCGGAGGCAGAGCCCGCACAGGTTCAGCCAGCGGAGCTCGTGCGCGGCGCTGCGTTTGCGGCCTGCGGCGAGGGCGAGGAAACGGTCGGCCAATCGACGGATCGCGGAAAGAGGCCAGGAGCCGCGGCCGAGCGACATGATTTGTTCGAGCCGCGCGGGAAGTTGCGTGGGTTCGATCGCGTCGCTTTCAAAAGTTTGCGTGATCAGGGCCTCTGCGGCGGCGATGGCTTCGTCGCTCACGACGGCGGCGGGTTTGGCGGAGGCTTGTTGCGCGCTTTTGCGAAGTTCGAATTGCAGACGCCAGCGGTGATCGGTTTCTTTGGAATCCGCCCAAATTTCAAGCGTGCCCACTTCGGTGAGCTTTGCCCCAAGTTTCACGGGAACCAAACGTTCGCCCGTTTTGCCGAAGCGGAGCACAGCGTTTAATGGCGCGTGCAGGTGCAGGTCGTCGGAATCCGCGGTACGGGTGAAATCCACGACGTCACCTGGTTTGTCCTCCGTGCGGATGCGGGAACTGTAGAGGCGGAAGGAAACCGGCTTGTTGGCGACTAATTGGAGATTGCCGGGATCCAGATCCACGGTGGAGCCTTCTTCGGCGCCGCGCGGCACAAGGCACATGGCTCGGGTCTTTTCGGTGTCGCCCGAGGCGAGGCCAATGAAATAAGCGCGAGGGAGGCCTCCGCGCACCAGCAAGCCCTGGCCGGTGGCTCGAACGAATGAGTAATAGGCAGCACCGACGGCGACGGCGAGATCGAGATCGCGATTGTCCAGGATTACGGGGCGCTTGCCGTACCAATGCTCCATCACGTCGGCGACGCGCTGCCGCAGAATTTCGGGGATGAAGAAGCCGCCATTGAAGAGAATCGCATCGGGCGTCGCGTTGCCTGCGGAGGCAAGGAAGGCAGAAAGGTGACGAGTGATCGCCGGATCGGAAACCAGCGGCAGGCCGAGTTCGCGGAACGGACTCTTTTCTTCCTCGTTGGGAAGATCGCCGCGTTCGCAGATGGGGAGGAAGCCGTCGAGCGCCAATTCCAGCGCTTCTTCGCGCAAAATCTCGGTGCGCAAGGTGCCGCCCACCAGCGACGAACCGCCGCCGAGCACGGTGATCTCGACGCTCTTCAAATTGGCATCGGCCAGAAGGCGCTCTTTCGCCGACGCGCATTGGCGGCGCAAGCCACTGCGCTGGCGCACGGAAAGCGTTTTGCCGAGCTTCGATTCCACCAGCCAGGCCAGTGTGAGGTCTAAGTTATCGCCGCCGAGCAGCAGGTGTTTGCCGACGGCGGTGCGTGTGAAATCAATGCGGTCGCCATCGCGGGCGACGCGGATCAAAGTGAAGTCACTGGTGCCGCCGCCTACGTCGCAGACGAGGACGGTTTGTCCGTCGAACAAACTTTTCTGCGAACGCGACAGATCGTTCGCGATCCACGAGTAGAACGCGGCGGCTGGTTCTTCGAGCAGCGTCAGTTTCTGAATGCCGGCGTCGCGCGCTGCGGCTACGGTCAACTCGCGCGCTTCTTCGTCGAAGCTGGCGGGAACGGTCAGCACAACGTCGTGTTCGGAAATCGGCGTGCCGTTGGTTTTCTGCCAGGCGTCGGCCAAATGCTGGACGATGCGAGTGGACACTTCCACGGGAGACAGCACACGGCCGCCTTCCTGGGCATCCCACGGCAGGATCTTTGCGTTGCGATCGACTTCGGGATTTGAGAGCCAGCTCTTTGCCGAATGAACGGATTTCGTGGGAACCACGGCGCCTTGTTCGCGCGCGTAGACGCCGATGTACTCCTGATCGCCCAGATAAAGAAACGACGGAAGCGTGCGCCGGTTCTCCATCTGCCCTTGCGCCACGTACTGAGGGACGTCGAGTACGTGAATCTCGGGGTTATCGGTGTCCGGCTTCGGGTCAATGTAGGCGAGCGCGGAGTTGGTGGTGCCGAGGTCGATGCCGATGTTCATCGGAGCTTACTCAACTTCGATTTCCGCGGGCGCGACCAGGTCGCTGGGACCGCTCGCGGGGAGATCGACTTTTTCCGCCTTCCATCCCTTGTGGCGCAGCAGGCCGCCCGGGGCTTTTCCGTTGGGAGGCACGTTGCCGATCAGGCGATACGAATTCGCCGGGAGGCCTTGCGTCTTGGCGTAATCGCCTTCGACGCCATCGAGCACGGCGGCGAGCTTCAGGTGGCGCGTCAGCACCTGGCGCGAGTTAGTTTGGACGTCGCGAACCGCGGCACCCACCTGATCGTCGGAGTAAGCGGAGATGTCTTCCATCAGGAAATCCACCAGCCGCGCGTCGCGCTGCAACAGCGCCATGAACTGCACGGCGCCATCGGCGGGTCCGGCTTGCGGCTTCGATGAAGCGGCGGCTGCGGGAGAAGTCGCGGCGGCAGGCTTGGACACGGTGCCTGCCTTAATGTAACCGTAGGTGCGCGCCACTTCGGGCGAAAGCTGTCCGCTGAACAGGATGGAAAAGAAACTGCTGAATGCGTCGGAAATTCGGCTCAAGATGATTCCTCGTAGGAGCGATGGTGTTCCTTTCTATTTTAGCCGTGTGTGGTACGTCGAAGTGTTCCATCCGTTGTCCCACGGAAAGGAACTCTGTAAAATGAAGCACCGCACTGGCGCGGAGAATTGCGAGAAGCCTTGAGCGAGCACAACACGGCAGCGGTAAAGGAACATGCAGCGGCTAGCGAGAATCGTTGGAAAATCCCCATTGCTGCGGTTGCCGTACATATTTGCATTGGATCGGTGTATGCCTGGAGCACGTTCAACCGTCCGATTCAGGCGTTGATTCCGAATTCGCCGCCGCTATTGAGTCCGCCGTATTCGACATTTAGCACCGCGCTTGTGCTTCTCGGATTGAGTGCGGCGTTCGGAGGTCCGTGGGTGGAGCGGCGTGGTCCGCGCGCGGCGGCGAGCGCAGCGGCGATGCTCTTTGGCTCGGGACTCGTGGTGGGCGGCATCGGATTGCTGCTGCATCAGGCGGTTCTCGTGTTTCTCGGAATGGGCGTCATCGGCGGCATGGGCTGTGGGCTCGGTTATATTTCTCCCGTGAGCACGCTGGTGAAGTGGTTTCCCGACCATCGAGGCATGGCGACGGGCATGGCCATCATGGGCTTCGGCGGCGGGGCGTTTCTGGCTGGATATCTGAACGTTTATCTGATGGGACTGCTGGGGGTGGAGACGACGCTGATTGCGCTTGGCGTGGTTTACTTCGGCATCATGACCGCGGGGGCGCGCGTTCTGCACCGTCCTCCGGAGGGATGGAAGCCGCCGAATTGGAATCCTGCGATGGCCGCCAAGACGTCCGCGCCGAGTTTCACGCGCAATCAGGCGATTCGCACCGTTCCGTTTTACCTGTTGTGGGGGATGCTGTTCATCAACATCACGGCAGGCATTGGCATCCTGGCCCAGGCCTCCCCGATGATGCAGGATATGTTTAAAAAAACGCCAGCGGAGGCCGCCGCCGTGGTGTCCGTCATTAGCATCTTCAACGCTTGCGGGCGTTTTTTTTGGGCATCGTGCTCGGATTACATTGGACGCCGCAATACGTATTTGATCTTTTTCGCCGCGCAGGTCGCCCTTTTTTTCGGCGTCAAGGAATTCGATCATCGGGGTGAATGGATTCTCTTCCAGGCGGCTCTGTACATCATCTTCACCATGTACGGCGGCGGGTTTGCGACCATTCCAGCGTATCTGGCTGATCTCTACGGGACCGATAACGTAGGCGCCATTCACGGGGCGATTCTCACGGCATGGAGCGCGGCTGCAATTGCCGGGCCTGCGATCATCACGGAACTTTCGCAAAGCGGAGTGTCGGTAGGCATGACCCGGAATTACGACTATCCCTTGCAGCTCCTGGCCGGGATGCTGGTGGTAGGCTTTTTCCTCACTTTGGCGGTACACCAGCCGCAACGACCGGCCGCGCCTTGATTTGAGTAAGCCAACCTTAATGCCAGGGCGTTTTTGAGCCGATCTAATTCTTTTTGCGCCTAAATCAATAGGAGGGTCTCGTGAGGACCAAGTGGAATCGGTTTGCGTTCTTGATGTTGGCCGTTGGCTTCGCCAGCAGCGCGTATGCGGTACAGTTCCGGCTGGCTTCGGTGAACGGGAGCAAGTGGACGTACACGCTGACCTACGATTCCCTGGACAATTACCGCAGTCCGGTGACGATTACGCTCAGTGGGCTTTCCGGTGTGGTCAGCGCCACCGGTCCCACCTCGACGGATTTTCCGGCGGGTAGCCTGGCATCGGAAACCGAGCTTGCGTGGGTGGCTTCGGTGCAGGGCGGTGGAACGACGGTCGTATGGACGCAAAATAGTGGCGGTACGGGCAACTACGGAGACACTCATCACGCATTTGGATTTTCGGTGACCGCGAACAACGCGGTTGCGGGTACGGGTGCCTTGCTTACGAATGGCTTTTGCATAGATGACGGTCCGCCGTGTACAAGCCTGGATATCAGCACCCGGGTTCAGGCGCCCGTGGCGCCGAATGCCATTACGTCTTCTGGCTCGATGGCGCAGGTGGCGATTCGAGGCGGTTGGGCCACCCGGTTCACGCTGGTGAACAACGGAACGAGCACGGCCAACGCACAATTGAGCTTTTACGGCGATGACGGCGCGACGCTGCATCTGCCGTTTACCTTTCCGCAGGGCCTGCCGGGCGCCGGGGCGGGCATCGCTCCTACGCCGTATTTGAGCCGGGACATTGCTCCCGGTGCATCGTTTCTTGTAGAGAGTTCGGGCGATGCGAGCGCATCGCAGTTGACTGGGTGGGCTCAACTACTGACGTCAGGCAAAGTGGACGGCTTCGGTATCTTCAAGTATCCTGCCTTCAATTGGGAGGCAGTGGTTCCGCTCGAGACCCGCGGCGCGAGTTCTTACTATCTGGCGTTCGATAATACCGGCTTACTGGCTACAGGCGTGGCCGTCAGCATGATCACGCAGGGCGGTGACGTGAACATTATCATTCGGGACGATAGCGGAGCGCAGATCGGCACGGGCAAGGTCACGCTGGAATCGCAGGGTCACACGTCGTTTTTGTTGAACGATAGGTTCCCCATAACGGCATCGAAGCGCGGCACAGTGGAATTCGTGGCTCCCGCGAGCGGGAGGATCAGCGTTCTAGGCTTACGCGCAAATGGACCCGCGTTGACGACGCTACCGGTGCTGGCGAACGGCGCTACGTCCGGCGGTTCCATTGCGCACGTCACTTTTAACAGCGGATTCACCAGCAGCATCTACTTGGTGAACACGGGCGCGGCTCCGGCGCAGTTCACGATCAGCTACTACGCGGAAGATGGCAGTCCATTATCGGTGCCGATGTATCTGCCACAAACGGCATTCTCGACGGCGGGGCCCACGTTGACACGAACGCTTGCTGCGGGCGCGATGCTGGAGGTGGATACGGTTTCTCAGGAAACGCTGCCGACGGTTTCGGGCTCGGCGATTCTCGCGACCACCGGCACGGTCAGTGGATTCGAGATTTTCCGCTGGACCACGTTCGGGCAGGAGGCGTCGGTGCCGCTGGAGACGCGGACGCCCACCAGTTTTGTGCTGGCTTTCGATAACACGAACGATTTGACGACCGGTGTTGCTCTGTCCGTCGTCAGCGCCAATTCGGTCAACATTCCCGTGAAGATTAACGACGATACGGGCGCAACGCTACAGACTACGGGCATCACGCTGGGCGGACATGGGCACGTGTCTTTCTTGTTGCCAAATAACTTCGCCGCCGCGCAGAACAAACGCGGTACCGTGGAGTTCACGGTTCCCTCCGGAGCGCAGATTGCCGTTATCGGCTTGCGCGCGAAAGCGGACGGTACGTTAACGACGATCCCGATGCTGGTGAAATAGATCGCGCTACAGTTTTTCGGCGATCGACTTGGCTTGCAGGAACTGCAACAGGTAGTCGGGGCCGCCGGCCTTGGAGTCTGTGCCCGACATATTAAAACCGCCGAATGGGTGCGCACCGACCATCGCGCCCGTGCACTTGCGGTTGATGTAGAGGTTGCCCGCGAAGAACTCGCGCTTCGCCTGCTGAATTTTTTCCGGGTTGCGCGTGTAGACAGCGCCGGTCAGCCCGTATTCGGAATCGTTGGCTAATTCAAGGGCATCCACGAAATCGCGTGCGCGAGTTACGGCGAGTACGGGTCCGAAGATTTCCTCCTGAAAAATGCGCGCTTCGGCGTCTACGCCTGCGAAGATGGTGGGCTGCAGGAAATAACCGTCGCCCGGAGCGGCACCTCCTCCTGCGATCAAACGCGCTTCGCTTTTGCCTATGTTGACGTAGTTGAGAATCGTGGAGCGGGCACCGGCGCTAACAACTGGACCCATGAAATTGCCACGGTCTTCGGCGGGGCCTACTTTGATTTGCGCCACGCGCGCGGTGAGCTTCTCGAGGAAATCGTCATAGAGAGAATCATCAATAATGGCGCGGGAGCAGGCGGAACACTTTTGTCCCTGGTAGCCAAACGCCGATTGCGCGACGCCTGCGACGGCGCTATCGAGGTCGGCTTCACGGTCCACGATGATGGCGTCCTTGCCTCCCATTTCGGCGACGACGCGTTTGATCCACTTCTGCCCTGGCGTGCGCTTTGCGGCCAATTCATTGATGCGCAGGCCGACCTCCCGCGAACCAGTGAACGAAATAAATCGAGTCTTGGGGTGCTCGACCAGAAGATCGCCAATCGCGGAGCCGCTGCCCACGCACAGATGAAAACTGCGTGCAGGGAATCCGGCGGCGCGGAGGACATTGGCGAACTTGTGCGCGATGGTGGGCGTTTCGCTGGATGGCTTGATGACGACCGTGTTGCCGCAGACCAATGCGGCGACCGTCATGCCGACCAGAATCGCCAGTGGAAAATTCCATGGTGGAATAATGACGCCGACGCCGAGCGGAATGTAGGTCAGTTCGTCGCGTTCGCCGGGAAGTTGCAGGAGCGACGGCGGAGCGGCGTAGCGCAAAGCTTCCCGCGCGTAGTATTCGCAAAAATCGATGGCTTCGCTGACGTCGGCGTCAGCTTCGGCCCAAGTTTTGCCGGCTTCGGCGACCAGCCATGCGTCGAACTCCAGTTTGCGCTCGCGGATGATTTCGGCCGTGCGCAGCAAGTATCCTGCACGCTCATGCGGCGATGTTCGCGACCACTCCGGATAGAACGCGTAGGCGTCTTCGACGGCACGCCGCGCCAACTCGGCTGTGGCTTTGTGATGACGCCCTACGATTTCGCTCGGATGCGATGGATCAATGCTCGTGAGCAGATCCCCGGTGTGCTGCGGAGCGCCCGCGATCCACAGTTCGTACTCGCGGCCATACTCCGAGCGCACGCGCGCATACGCGTCTTGCGCCGCGGCCCAAACGCCTGGGTCCGAGAAATCGTGGAACGGTTCGTTGGCGAAAGCCGGCAGAGCAGACGTCACCGTCGTCACTCGCTCTTCCGTTAGCCTTCCACCATGCGGCGGCCGCGCTCGAATAGATCGGCGGCTTCGTCGGCAACCTTGCGGCCTTGCTCGTAGAACTCGCGGCCTTTTTCCATCAGTTCACGTCCACCGTCGCCGATGACTTCGCCGCGTTCGCGGACTTTGCGGCCAATCAAGCGCCGCGTCTTGTCGCCGGACTGCGGTGCGTACAGCAATGCCACCGAGGCGCCCAATGCCGCGCCGGTCAGAAACCAAATCAAACGATCGCCGTTATCTTGAGCCATGACTTTATTCTACCGCCGGGTTACTCTCTAGACATGACGTCCCCGAACTCATCTCATGAATTGGATTTAGTTACCGTTTTCCGCTTGAGCGAAGGCGGAGTGGAAGAAGCGGAAATCGTTACCGTGCAGCAGTTGCTGGAATCGAACGGCATTCAGACGGTGCTGGTGGGCGATTCGCCCATGCCTAATTTCGCAGAGGAGATCCGCGTCGCCCGTGCCGATGCCGACACTGCGCGCCAGATCATCGCCGATGCGCTAGCCGCCGGACCTGCGGGCGCGGAAGAAGCGGAAATCGAGGGCGAGAAGCAGGGCTCGTAATCTCATCGCGCCCGCCGAAGCTGGCACTTTGATGGCAATGCCTTTCCGCCCTGTCGAAGCGGCCCTCTGAAATTGGATAGAATCTTCCAAGGCGGGCGCAGCCCCAGGGGAGGTGGGTTCGATGAAAGCTTGGAAATTGGCGGTGATATCCGCCCTGGTCTGTGCGCCTTTGGCCGCGCAGTGGCTGCGGCAGCCAACTCCGGGCATTCCCCGGCTTCCAAACGGTAAAGCCGATCTCAACGCCCAGACACCACGCACGCCGGACGGCCATCCGGATTTCTCAGGCCTGTGGACGCGCGTGTCGCCGAAATACGCTCGCAACATTGCCGCCGATCTCAAGGCTGGCGATGTCGCGCCGTGGGCTGAGACGCTGGTAAAAGAACGCATCGAAAATCTTGGCCGCGAGTATATGAACGTGCTCTGCGTTCCACTGGGTCCGGGCTACTCAGCGGCGGGCGATAGCACGGGCGCGGAGATGATGAAGATTGTTCAGACGCCCAACCTTATCCTGATTCTCAATCCAGATCTCACCTATCGCCAGGTGTTCATGGACGGCCGGAAGCTCGAAGAGTCGCCGAATCCGAATTGGATGGGTTACTCGGTGGGACGCTGGGATGGCGACACGCTGGTGGTGGAGAGTGCGGGCTACAACGATAAAACGTGGCTCGATCACGATGGCCATCCGCACAGCGAGCAGCTTCGCATGACGGAGCGTTATCGCCGCCGCAACTTCGGCAACATCGATTTGGAGATCGCCGTCTCCGATCCGGGCGTGTACGCGAAGCCATTCACTATCAAGGTGAGCGCAGTCTTCGCGCCGGATACCGAGATGCTCGAGTGGGTGTGCGGCGAGAACGCAGCTAAGCCCATTCAGCATTGGGTGGGCAAGGCGTCCGATGAGCGCAAAGGCGCTTTCCAGGTCTCTCCAGATGTGATGACCAGCTACGTGGGCACCTTCGTGGAGCAGCCCAAACTGTGGCGCACTGTGGCGCGCGTTGTGGAGGTTTCCATCTATGAAGGGGAACTGTACGGTGACATGGATGGCCGTGGCAAAACACCGCTGATTGGGATGTCTGAAAAAGAGTTCTCAGGCCTCTACGGCTTGGGCGTGGAGTTCACGCAAAATGGCGACGCGCCCGTGGAGCAGTTGTTCGTCAAACACGTTTCCGGCAATTACCGCTTCGCCCGGAAAAAATAACGCGTGAGACACAACCGCGCGTTGCTCTGCAACGGAACATGGCCTACTTGCGCCTAATCTGAATGCCCGCTGCGCAGCGCACACGAAATCGAATATCCTTGACCCAATGGCCGTTACGCAAGCACCGGTGACTCCGCAGTCGAGCGGTGCGCAAACATTCCAACCCGTACGTATGCTGCGGGGCTTTGCATTGCTCGCCGCCGTGTACGCGCTGGTGGTTTACGGAATCCATTGGCCCGCCTCGATCAAGCCCGAAGGGCCTAAGGTCGCGGGCCTGTTTTTGGCGACGATCGTCGGCTCCGTTATCGAGCCCATCCCCGCCGCGGCACTGGTGCTGATCGCCGTCACGCTCGCGGGGCTCACCGGGGTGATGACGATGGGCCAGGCGCTGGCCGGTTACTCCGACGGCACCGTCTGGCTGGTGATGACAGCGTTCTTTCTTTCGCGCGGTTTGATCAACACCGGACTTGCCCGGCGTATCGCGCTCAACTTCGTGCGGCTGTTTGGGCGAACGTCGCTCGGCGTCTGCTATTCGCTTGGCCTCTCTGATTTCGTGCTCGCGGGCATGATTCCCGCCAACGGCGCCAGAGCCGGTGGCGTGATCCGGCCTATTGGTAAGGCGATTGCCGAAATCTATGGCTCGACGCCAGGGCCGACGGCGAGCAAGTTGGGTTCGTACTTATACACAGCGGTCTATCAATCCGTTTGCGTTTCGACGGCAATGTTCTACACGGGCCAGGCTAGCAATCCTTTAGCCGCGCGTTTCGCTGCCGGGTACGGATATAACGTGACGTGGCTCAGTTGGTTTGTGGCTGCAATTGTTCCTGGCGCGGTTTCGCTGGCGGTGATTCCATGGATCACCATGAAGTTAAACCCGCCCGAGATCAAGGAAACGCCGGAAGCCGCCGATTTCGCAAAAGGCGAGCTGCGCAAGATGGGTCCGATGGCGCGGAACGAACACATCGTTGCCGCGGTTTTTACGGTTGTTTGTTCCATGTGGGTTTCGTCGTCGTGGACCAAAGTGGATATTACGGCGACGGCGCTACTGGGCGGAGCGCTTCTTCTAGTCACGGGCGTGCTTTCCTGGGAAGACATCAAAAGTGAGAAAGCCGCATGGGACGTCTTCATCTGGTTTGGCGGCCTTTTCCGCCTGGGCTCCGCTCTGAATGACGCCGGTGTGACGCGCGCGTTTGCCGATGGCGTAGCGATGAAGTTCGGCGATCTGGGTTGGCCAGCGCTGTTCGGCATCGCGCTGGTCATTTACTACTACGCGCATTATGGCTTTGCCAGCATCACGTCCCACATGGTCTCGATGTTCCCGCCGTTCCTCGCCGTGTTGCTCGCCAAGGGCGCGCCTCCGGGCTTGGTGGTTTACGGATTCGCCTGCTTCACAAACCTGGCCGCCGCGCTGACGCACTTCGGCACCACGCCCGGCCCCATCTTCTATGCTGACGGCTACGTCACCCTAAAAGAGTGGTGGAAAGTCGGCGCGGTGATCAGCGTGGTGAACCTGATTATCTGGACGACCATCGGGTTTGGGTATTGGAAGCTGATCGGGATCTGGTAGATCCCGCCTACCCCAGCGCCTCCAGCACCTCCGCCGCGTGGCCTTTGGGTTTCACCTTGGCGAACACGTGGGCGATCTTGCCTTTTTCGTCCACGATGAAGGTGGTGCGCTCGATGCCCATGTACTTGCGGCCGTACATACTTTTTTCCTTCCATACGCCGTAGGCCTCGGCGATGGCGTGTTCGGGGTCGGGGACCAGCGTGAAGGGCAAGCCGTATTTGGTTGCGAACTTCTGCTGGGCGGGGGCTTTATCGGGGGATAGGCCCACGATCACCGTGTCTTTCTTGGCAAACGTCTGGGCGGCATCGCGGAACTCGCAGGCTTCGGTGGTGCAGCCGGGAGTGTCCGATTTCGGGTAGAAGAACAGCACTACCTTTTGGCCACGAAACTTCGCCAGATCAAATTCAGGGATTTTAATGGGGGGTGCTGTGTCACCAATTTGAAGTACCATACGTCAAGATTGTAGACTGGAGAGTGCTATGGCATTCAACAAATCTTTCCTGAAATCGGCTACCCTGGCCGCCGGAGTAACGGCCGCGCTGCTGGCGATCGGCCTCCCGATGACCGCGTTCGCCCCGGACGCCAAGAAGGGCAAGGCCACCTTCGACGAAAGCTGCGGTTCCTGCCACATGGCGAGCAGCACGGAAGCATTGGTTGGCCCGGGCCTCAAGGGCTTGTTCAAGAGGGCCAAGCTGGCAAACGGCAAGGCCCTGAACGAAGCTGCGGTCCGCGACCTGATCAACAAGGGTGGCGACGTGATGCCTCCCTTCGGCGATACGCTGAAGCCGGCGGAAAAAGACGACCTGGTCGCTTACCTCAAGACCCTCTAGTGAGTTCCGGCCGCCTGTGCCCGCGCGCGGGCGGCTTTCCTCACAAAAAATTGCTCCCGCCGCTGGCCTTCAAGCACCCTCGAATGCTACAGTAGAAGGAGTCCTTTCCGCACGTCCCCATCGTCTAGCCGGCCTAGGACATCGCCCTTTCACGGCGGTAACGGGGGTTCGAATCCCCCTGGGGACGCCAAATTTCCTCCCAGCGTGTCTTTGGACAATTATTTGATTTCTTTGGATTTGTTCGTCCAAGAATAGACACCATGCGCTAAACACCATGCGCTAAACACCATGCGCTAAACACCATGCGCTAAACACCATGCGCTAAACACCATGCGCTAAACACAAAAAAGTTCCCGGAATCGATTGGATTCGGCTATTATCCAATCCGGCCCGTCGGCAATGCGCCGATCTGCAGGTAGGTGCTGCCGCCAGGTAGCCGGACGACCAGGAACGGAAAATTTCCCAGTTTTACTGGAGCGCCGGATACGTTCATGATCTTTGCATCCGGAAACGCCTTCACTTTTTCCAGGGTGCTGTCCATGTCACGGACAAACAGGCGAATGAGGTTCGCGTTCGGATCCGCGGCCAGCGGCGTCAGCGTCTTCTGGTCGATGCCGGTGAACTGAATCAGGCGCAGCTGCGGGGTCTTATCGGGCCAAACCACGTCCGCTTCACGGTACTGAGCGCCCTTCATGCCGAACAACTGCAGGTGACTCGCATCCGCGTGGACCGACGCGTCGGGCTTCACGTCGACGCCGAACACGTCATGCAGGAATTTGGCGCTCTTGTCCAGATCGGCGACGGTCACCGTGACGTCCCCGCCGTAAATGAACTGCGGCGGCCCGTTGCCGCGGCCCGGAACCGGTGGCGTGGCGGGCTCCACCAGCTCCACGAAAAAACCATTCCCGTCCTCGAAAATTATGGCGCGGCTTGTTCCGGCCGCGTCGGTGACCGTAACCGGCGCGCCGCCCGTCGTCACCACTTTCGCGCCGCCGTCTTTCAGGTAGCCGGCCAGCTTATCCAGATTTCTCACGCGCAGAATCAATCGCGAGGCACCCGAATCCTGGAGTCGAGGATGGAGCGCCTTTCCCTTGGCGTTTTGCCATTCATCGGCCTCCACCCTAAGCTCGGACCCCGGTATGAGTAAGGCGACATTACGAAGCTGTCCACCAACGGCACCGTACATATCTTCAAGAACCGGGACGGTAGGATACCAGCCCAGATTTACTCTGGGATCGCCATCTCTTCCCTGCAGACCAAGCAGATCGTGATAGAAATGTATGCTCTTCGCGAGGTCATCCACCACAGGAATGGTGGCGCCGATCATAGGTCGAGGCGACTGCGCAGCGGCAGGACCCTGGGCGTGCGCGGCGATCGCGATCATGACGCCGATGGCGGACAGCGCGCCAATGAATATCTTCCTCATAGCTGGAATTTTCCTCCGTTGAACGACGATCGTAATGCCCTTTAGAGCTGCTCGTTCTAAAGTACATGGAAACGATGGCACTCGGACGTAGGACGGGAGAGCGGAGGGTTACCGCTTCGCCACAACCCGCTCCGGCAGCGTTGCCGTGATCGCAAGGGAGCTCCAGCTTGCGGCGCCTGCGGATAAGAACTGGTTGTTGCCGAAGGGGTAGCCGCTTTCAAAGTAGATTTGCGTGGGGTAGGCGCGCGTGCGCACGAACCACGCGCCGTCCTGATACTGGCTGCGCAGCAGGTAGGTGACGCCTTTTCGATAGGCATGGTTGCTCGCGGGCACTCCGGCGACGTGCATGGCGTAGAGCAGTATGCCGGTGGCGTAGGCGTCGGGTTGCATGTCGTCGCGTTGCGCCCAGCCGCCTTGTTCGCGCTGGGAGCCGAGGATGGCGCGAACTTCTGCATCGATATCGGATTTGGGCGCGTTGCTCCAAACCAGGCCCATCAGCTTCATCGCACGATCTTCGGCGGAACGGACTTTGGTGGCTTGCAGCCATTTCCGGGCACGTTCAAGCGCCACCGCGGTTTCGGCTTTGTAACCAGGAACCGGAATCGCCGTCAGTGTGCGAATGCCCATGGCCACCGCGGTCACAAGCGTATCTTCGATGGGAGGACGCGACACGCCGTTGGGCGTCCACGTGCCGTCAGGAAGTTGCAGCCCCAGCGCCAGGTGAACCATCTGCGCAGTGAGTGCGTCGAGCGGATGTTTTTCGGCCGCGAAGCCCATCATCACGTAACCCATCGCGATGATGTTGCCGCCGGGCTGATCGCCCTGCATGCCGAGATCGCCGAACCGTTTATACGCCGTCTCCATTTGTTGCAGGTTGACCGCCTCGGCCTTTTCGTTGATGGCGATGCCTTTGGCGCGGGCCTCTGCCGCGGCCACGGCGACGATGGACTGGCTGTGACAGCTGATGCAGCCGCGTTTTTCAAACGCTGCGGGAGCGGCGGGCAGCAGAAGGTTGACGGCCTTCTCCACGGAGACGCGCGGGTCTTTGATGCCACCTTCGGCGGGCGGCGGATACGTTTTCTGCCGGGGACCGTGTCCGCGCGTGGCTCCGAATTGTTGCAGCACGGCGATCTTTTCTTTGTCGTTGCGATAGATGGCCCAATCGAGAGGCCGCTCGCCGTCGCTGTCCTCAGCATTCGGATTGGCGCCCTTTTCGAGCAGCAGCTTCAGCATGGGAGCGCCCGATTGTTCGCTGGACGCTGCGATCATCAGAGCGGTCCGCTTGTAAGACCCTTCGGCAAAATTGACGTCGGCTCCGCGTTCAATCCACTTGGCCACCAGGCTTGGGTCCTGCCAGTGCGGAGCGTTGGCGATAGCGTTCGGCTCCGCCTTCGCGCCTTTGGACAGCAGGTATTCGAGGGAAGGCAAATATTGCCGCGCATAGCGGACCATCGTTCCGTAGCCCGGCTCGTTCGGATCGCAGCCATGCTCGACGAGGAAGCGGACCACGTCCACATCCGCGGAAAGTGTCGCGCGGCCCAAGGCGTGTACGCCGACGCGGTCTTTCGCGTGGATATCGGCACCGTGGTCCAGCAGAAATTGCAGCACAGCCACCGACCGCGGGTAGCTGGCGGCGATCAGAAAGGGCGTGCGCTGCGTATTCGTTGCGCGGCCGTCCACCTCAGCACCGGCTTCGACCAACAGACGAGTCTTTGCGAGATCCGGAACCGCCCACATGAGCGCGGTGGCTCCGGTTTTGTTCCTCGCATTCGGATTGGCGTGATGCTCCAGCAGAAGCTTCACGGCGTCGGCGCCAGAGTAAAGGACCGCGTTCATCAGCGCGGGCGTGCCGTCGGCATCCACCGCGTTGGCATCCACGCCGCCCGTGAGCAGCCGTTTCACCGCGTTGGCATCCGAGGACTTCAGCGCGGCGAAGAGATCAGGCGATGGCGACTCGGCGGCCGGCAACGCCAGCGCGGCAAGCAATAACCCAAGGGCGCCGAGCGAAAGAGAACCTAGAGCGAAAAGTGAACGGCGCGGATCCATCTCCACCTCCTCCCGGCGACTTCCGGTGTTCGGTTATTCTAGCACCGCTCCTGTTCGTTCGGTACCGTTTCGTAAATCGGGGCATAAGCCCGGAACTCCCACCCCTTGGGCGTGCTGACCGTGAGGGTGGATTCCCCGGTTTTCCAGCCCGTCTTTTCCCACCCGCTGTCTCCCCATCCGGCCCGCCCTGGAAATTTTGCAAAACCTTAATCTCCCACCCGCAACGCAAAGCCCCCTGGCCGCATCTCACCCTTGAGTGCGGAGACCAACACGATGAAACGAACTTTTGTCCAGAAATCACTCCTAGCCACGCTGTTGGCCGGCGCGGCGCTCCATGCGCAAGCCCCGCCCCGTCCACCGATCTCGTCACAGCCAGCATTGCCCCCGCAAGCATTGCCCTCTCAAGACATTAACGTCCAGTTCCTGGGCGAAATGCTGCGTAGCGCCACCAACATGCACGACGTGGTGAGGAATATGCAGCTTGAACAAACCTTCGCCGGCCGAGATCAGGACGCCTACCTCCCGCCCGTCGAACGCCAGCGCCGCACCCTGGCCCGCACCGCCGCCATCATGGGCGCAGGAGCCGGAGCCGGTGTCGCCATCGGAGCGATGACGCATTCCGAAAAAGGCCTCTTAATAGGAGCCCTAGTCGGAACCGCAGGCGGTTTGGTCATCGACCAAATCCTCCGCCACAAAGCCGAAAAAGCCCAAACCGTGAGCGGTCCCCCGCTGCCTCCCCCGCACGAACTCCGCGAGCGCGGCTATGATCGAGACCGCGACGACGATCGCATGGACGGACGCAGCCAGTAGGGCGGGCCACCCGGCCAGCGCACGACCGCCAGCACTCGGACCCCGCTCGTGAGAGCGGGGATGCACTCGCTCAGTCAACAAACGCCCGCCGCAGTACGGTAGAAAGCGGATGCCCGCCCGACATCACCTCTGCTGGCGACTGACCAGGATTGCCTCCCTTTGGGTTTCCCTCGGTCTCGCATCTTCTATGCACGCGCAAGTCACCGTCCCATTCGTCGGCTGTCCGTCGGACGGTCAAGCGTGTCCAGTCGCGGCTCCTCAAGGCAAGCCCGTCACGCTTCCCATACCCAAGGTGTTCGGCCGAAAAGTGGCGTGGTACTCATCCTTCGAAAACGGCATGGGAGTCCTTGCTCCGGCGGGCTGGCATTGTTCCACCCTCTATGGATCCAGCGGAGATCTCCTCACTGTTCGTCCAAATCCCTTCGACACGTGGGGAGCATTCACTGGTCCGGGAATCCGCCTCGCATTCACGACAGGGCAGGGTTCCGGAGGTTACGAAGTGGTTCGACTGATGTCGCTGCTGTTTCCTCGGTACAACGCCAGGGTTCAGGGCTTAATGAAAGCTGAGCCTGAAGGAACAGGCAACTTCAAACTGGGCCCGTTCAAAACGGACCGTATCATTCGCCGCGGTGCCACAGTTGTCGAATACCGAACGCCCGCCGATACGGAGGGACTGGGAACGCAACTCCTCCGAGCAGACCGCCTCGCCATAGAAGGTGTTGTCATACTCACCGGAACAAATCCCGATATGACGCACCTTGCCGTTCGATTGCCGGAGGAATGGAACAATCTAGCACCAATCATCATGGACCAAGCAAAGCGCGACGCTGCAAAACTCAGGTAACATCACCGAAAAGTTTGCTCCATCACTCAGCTTCCGCAGCCTTAATTCTGCTGGCTTTCAATCACATCGCCGAAAATTACCCAACCTGCGAGCCGCACCCCTGCTACACCATAAGCAGAGTTCGGGTTCAGCCGTCGGAAACCGGGCCACGTCGCGTCGATGAGTACTCGAGTCACCATCGGCGACCGTAACGAAGAGCGATGAGCCGAGAGCAGCGAGCGAACAGCGCACAGGAAGCGCTTCCGAAAGAAAATCAGGGGTAGGAGTTAGGAGTAGGAGACAGAATGCAGCAGCTGGATGCCAGGAGTTGAAGGCGCGGCCCATGGCCCCAGGCGTGAGACTGGGGTCCAAACAATGCATTTCTTAGGAATCTAATTCTTCTCTGGCGGTCCCGCCGTCGCAAATTTTGTGACACCACCACTGCGCGACCCGGCGGTCGCGCGCCGGCCGGGCGGCCCGCCCCACCAAAAACAAAACCCTCCAGCGCTTGCGCACCGGAGGGCCTGTAAAACGAAACTGTTGCTGAACTAGACGACGTCCACGCCCATCGAACGGGCGG
The DNA here is from genome assembly GCA_040081855.1 of Bryobacteraceae bacterium. Lineage (GTDB taxonomy): Bacteria > Acidobacteriota > Terriglobia > Bryobacterales > Bryobacteraceae > Palsa-187. The sequence continues at coordinate 30,726 of JBEBFS010000057.1, forward strand.
TGCCTTTGACCGAGTTCATCGCGGATTCCACGCTGAAGCAGTTCAGGTCGGGCATTTTGATCTTGGCAATCTCTTCGATCTGCTTCAAGGTAATCTTGCCCACACGGTTCTTGTTCGGTTCGGCCGAGCCCTTGGCCAGGTTGACGGCGCGCTTGATCAGCACCGGCACCGGCGGGGTCTTCGTGATGAACGTGAACGAACGGTCCGAGTAGATCGTGATCACCACGGGGATGATCAGGCCTTCCTGGTCCTTCGCCGACGTCTTCGCGTTGAACGCCTTGCAGAATTCCATGATGTTGACGCCCTGGGGACCGAGTGCGGTACCCACCGGAGGCGCCGGCGTGGCCTTGCCGGCCGGAATCTGCAACTTCACCATTGCTGTTACTTTTTTTGCCATTGTCTTTCCCTGTTCCCCGGACTGCCGGGCTAATATTTTTTGAACCTGCCCGGCC
>JBEBFS010000192.1:0-2250 GCA_040081855.1 Bryobacteraceae bacterium
TTCAGCTTCTCGTAAACCCAAGCTGCGGCTACCACGTCTTCGACGCCCAAGCCCAGTGATTCAAAAATCGTCACCGGATTCCCCGTGGGACGTTGTTCGATCGCGGATAGTTCGACGATCCGCGGATCGTTCCAATCGACCGGCGCCATGATTAAGTCGCCGGCTTCGATCTTCGCCTGTTCGATGGAATCGCAGGCAATCAGGTTGGCGCGCGCCACCAGGTCGGAAGGAATCTCGCGGCGGTTGGCCCGGTTCGAGCCCATGGCATTTACGTGAGCGCCGTCCTTGATCCACGCGCTTTCGACCACGGGATCACCGGCGAAGGTTGCGGTCACGACGATGTCGGCACCGCTCACGGCTTCTTCTGCCGATTTCGCGGCGCGCGCGCCCACCATTTGCGAGAAGACATCGCGCTTGCGCTCCGTTCGGCTCCAGACGCGGATTTCCTTGATCTCACGCACTTCCCGAATGGCTGCGATCTGCGACTCCGCCTGGAAACCGGTGCCGATCACACCCACAACGGCTGGGCCGGGCGCTGCCAGCAAATCGGTCGCGTAGCCGGATGCCGCGCCGGTGCGAATCTGGCCCAGCCAGTTGGCTTCGAACTGCGCGAGTGGCGTCGCCGTCTCCGCATCGAACAGGAAAAAGAAAAAGTGTGAGCCGTGCTTGGGGTTTGTGGAATAGAATTTCGTTCCCAAATACTTTCCGTGGGAGCCGCCCATGCTGTGCAGCGTGGTGCCGGTTTCGAGCACAATGCGGCGCCGCGATTGGTTCGTTGCCTGCTTGGCGCGCAGTGCCTGGAACGTTTCGCGCATGAGGCGAACGCATTCCTTCATCGACAAGACTTCTTTAACCTGGTTTTCCGTGATCTGAAGCATTACTGTCCAGTCTACTGCGGCGGAGTAGGGCTGCGAAAGTTCGCCGGCGCCCTATTCGGCGCACAGTTGAGATTTGATTTCCTCGACCTGCTGCAGGTGCCGTCGCGTGTGGCTTGCGAGCACCACCACCAACTCCGCGCCGTTCAAAGAACCCAGGAACGGATGCTGCGCGGCGAGCCCGTAAATGCGATCGCCCTGCTCCTGGACGAAATGGATCATTCGTGTGCGAGCTGCATGGAAATCGCTCAAAGCTTCGGCCACCGAAGAGTACCGGCCGGTAGGACAGGCTGGATCAGGAGCCGTCACCTTCCGCTGCCGGTTCGACATGATGCGAGCTAGATGCACTTCTTTTTCCGGATTGGCCGCGGGTGCACCTGCCTTGGCAGCGTTTTCAAGCCAACCGAGGAAGCGCCCTTCGACGATGACGAGATGCTCCGCGCAATCGAGCACACTCCAGCGGCCGGGCGCGGGGCGGGTGTTTTGCTGGTGGGAGGTAAGTTCAGAGGCGGCGGAACAGAACTCATCCCGGCTGCTTTCTAAAGCATGTATGAGTTCCAAGTCCGCCGGCTCCTGAGAATAACGTGTCGGATACGAAAGCGGCTACTGCTTCACCGGGTCCGGACTCTCGGGATCGAATCCGAGTTCCCGGATGGCCGTTTGCGCCAACTGCGCGTCGATCTTGCCTTCGCGTGCGAGGGAGGCAAGCGTCGCCTGCACAATTGCCTCCGCCGAAATTTCAAAGAACTTCCGGAGATACTCGCGGTTTTCGCTGCGGCCGAAGCCATCGGTTCCCAGGGAATGGAGCCGCGAACCGAGCCACGGCGAAAGCTGGTCGGCAACGGCTTTCATGTAATCGCTGGAGGCGATGATGGGGCCGTTCGAGCCTTCAAGCGCGCGTAAGATATACGGCGTGCGCGGCGATTCGGTGGGATGCAGGCGGTTCCAGCGATCCGCCGCCAAACCATCGCGACGAAGCTCGTTATAGCTGGTAACCGACCAGACATCGGCGGCGACCTGGTAACGGTCGGCAAGAATCTGCTGGGCCTTCAACGCTTCGTTCAGAATGGAGCCGCTGCCAAACAATTGTGCGACAGCCGGACCATTTTCGGCAGCGCGATACTTGTAGATACCGTTCAGGATGCCGCGGCGCAGGTCTTCGCTGACAGCGAGTTCTCCGCCCGGGACCGGCGGCTGCACATAGTTTTCGTTGTAGACACAGATGTAATAGAAGCGGTCTTCGTTCTCCTGATACATCCGGCGGATGCCGTCCTGGATGATGACGGCGAGTTCAAAACCGTAAGCAGGATCGTAGACGGCGCAGGTGGGAACCGCGCTGAAGAATAGCGGGCTCTGGCCATCCTGGTGCTGCAGA
>JBEBFS010000116.1:0-8746 GCA_040081855.1 Bryobacteraceae bacterium
AGCGAGGCCCGAAGTCACATTGATCAATGCCGCCCCTTCCTGCTTCTTCAAATGCGGCAGGAACGCGAGCGACGTGCGGATGACACCCAACAGGTTGGTGGAAATTTCCGCATCGATCAAGGCCCACTCCGGTTCCGTATCGCCGCCGAAGTCGTGCCCGATCTGAACACCGGCATTGTTGATCACAACGTTCAGCGCTGGATAATCAGTCACCATTTGCTTCGCGCTCGCTTGAATCGCGGCGCCGTCGGTGCAATCGAGGACGTAATAGAGCATGCCGGGATTCGCGTCGCAGGCTTCCTGCAGTGTCGCCTCTGTGCGCCCGGTGATGATCACCTGGTTGCCCAGTTTATGAAAGGCCTCCGCCAGTCCCCGGCCAGTACCGGTTCCGCCCCCGTGATCAGGATGGTATTCGAGTGCATGCGCATAATTGGGTGATTTTTCACACAACGGATGCCACGTGGAACTAAGGAAGAACGACCAACGTATTTCGCGGAAACGAAAACTTCTGGCCAAGCGGATCGATGACATTCACCTGCGAGGTGTACTCTCCTGGATTGATGCGCGCCATCGGCACTTCCAATTGAAACGCAGCCACGCCTGGACGCGACGGGAGCAACTGATTGACGCGCACCGGAGCCGAGGTAAATGCCTTCCGAGCCCCCTGGAGCAGGTCCACCGTGGCGAAGAGATTCGGTGTCTTGCGCTCCACATCCGTCGTAGGATCGTAGACCTCGAAGTACACATGCAGCGTTTGATCCTTACGGAATACTCGCGTGATGCTGGGTACAATCTTCTGGCCATCCTGCACCAGGGGATGATTTGCCATCAGCTTCTTGTTGTTGTCCGCAGCGCCCACAGCCGCACTCACCGCTTCTTTTTGGCTGCTGAGGATCACCGAACTGAGGCGCATGGATTTAACAGAGTTCAAGTCCGGAATCTCGAACTTCGTTTCAAACGTGCCCATCTTGCCGGTCTGCCCTTCGCGCGCGAGGAACACCAGGTTATAGGTGCCGGGGCTCAGCGTCAGGCCGGTATCGTACTGCAGATGGCGTTGATCCAGTTTTTCGGCATCGGAGTTTGTGAGGTTGATGGTGATCTTGTCGCGCACTCCTCCCACCAGGCGCCCGCTCGAATCCCGAACCTGTCCGATGAAATCGAGGTCCGCACTTTGCTTGCCACCCTTCTTCGCCAGAAGCAGCGTGGAGCCAGGCATCTTCACCGAAATCGGGACGAAGTAGCGGTCTTTCGCGACCCGGAAATAATCGACTTCCAGCGCCAACGGCAATTCACTGACGGGATCGCCCAACGTCAACGCTTCTTCCAGTTGCCGTTCTTTATCGGCGGACGTGAAGTTTTTGAACTGCTTGTTGGCGTAATACCCGTTGCGGTAATCGAGCTTGTAATCCTTGTATGCCGAGTTCACCAACTGCACGCGAATGCGCCGGTAACGGCCATCTTCCGCCGTGTTCGTGGACGTGTAAGTGAGCGTGTAATAGCTGCGGATATCGTCCTGCGCCTGTTTCATCACAAGCGTCAAATCGTTGGTGTCGAACAATGCCTTTCCGCCGGTATCGGCGGCCAGAGCGAACAGAGAATCCTGCGAAGCCTCCATACTGGCGCGGTCGCTCCTTTGGCGAGTTCCGCTCAAAATACTGGTTCCGCGCGGCGACGCCGACGAGGCATCGCCACCGGGCGCGCTGGCGACGAGGCCGCGCGTGTCCACGGCGTACACGGAAACGTTGGCACGCACGGCGGCGTTCACCGTGGCCTTCAATTGAGACTCATTTTCGATGCCGGTTTTCTCAATACCGCCTGAAAAATAAATGAGCGCCTTCTTTTCGGGGTACACCGCAAGTTTGTGGGCGGCGTCTTCGAGCGCCGTCAGCTTGCGGTCCGTATTGAAGATGTTGAACTCGGTGTCGTCGGCGGCAAACGCGCCGCTGTCGTCATCGGCGTCTGCGCCCGTGGAGGACAGGGCCGCAAGATCGCTGCCCTCGCCGGTGGCGATGCCGCGGATCAGCGCAATCAATGTTTCCCGGTCATCGGTGAAATCGGCCAGCACTCGGAATTTGTTTCCGAACGTCATAACGGAGACCAGATCGGCGCGTGTCATCTGCGTCTGCAAGTATTTGATGGCGGCATCGCGGGCGCGAACTTGTTCCGCGGGTCCCATGGAACTGAGGTCGAAAAACAAGCCGATCAACCTGCGGTCTTCATACTGCTTCATGTCGCGAGCCACCTGCGCGGCGCGTACGGCGGCGGTCTGCGTGTTTTGCGGATTGCGCGTCTCCAGCGTCTGCGCACTACCCGTGGTGGACAATGGCGCCATCGGTTCGGCGCTCAGTTCCTGTAGATCGAAAGAGGCAATGGTCTGCGGCGCGTTGTCCTCAATAATTCGAAAATCTTCTTTCTTCAAATTGGTGACAACACGGCCGGCCTTGTCGCGCACCGTGATATTCACCACCACGAGTTTCGTATCCACCGTGAACGTGACATCCTGCGCAAGCGTGGATGCCGCAAGCAGAAAAAGCAGCTTCCGCATTAGAAATTAAACCTCAGAGTCAACATCATCGTCCGCATGCCTGACGCGGAGGTGGGAACTCCGTAATTGATCGAGTTCACCACGGTTCCAAATCCCGTGAAGTTTGCATGATTGGTGACGTTATTCGCCTCCAGTCGCACCTGCATTCGAATCTTCTCGTTCAATGGAATCGTTCGCTGCAGACTTGCATTCATCGTGAAGGAATTAGGTCCGGGAATGGTATTGCGTCCCGCGTTTCCATACTGGCCCGGTGCCGGCAATGTGAATGCGGCCAGATTGAAAAAGCCGGAGCCGGCGTCGACAGGAAGTCCCGTTGCGCTGGCGCGCCCGCTGCCGAAATTGCCTGTGCCCGCCGTATCGCTTTGATTGCCCAGCACGCGCGCGGTCAGCGGAGTTCCCGTTTGCAGCGTCACGCTGCCATTGATCGTCCACCCCGTGAGAGCCTTGGTCAAAGCGCCTTTATTCGCCAGGATTCCATTCGGTCCGCCAACGGGCGAGTTCACCACAAAGTTGCCGGTGAGACTGTGGCGACGATCGAAACTGGACAGGCCACGTTCGGCGCTCAGGTTATAGAAGTTCTGCGCAACGCTGTTCCCTGCTCCACCAAGCGTCGAGGAGTTGTCAATCGACTTCGCAAGGATGTACTGCACCGATCCCGATACGCCCCTGCGGAAGCGGCGATTCAGACGGACCTGTCCGGCGTGATAGATCGAATTGCCGACCGGCGTATCGTAAACAAAACTGGTCGCGTTCCCGATGAGTGTACGATCCAGTGACGTGAGCGGCGAGCCCGGTGGCGCCTGATTCGGATTCACCTGCACGTCGAGGCGCGTGCCCTTCGTGCCCAGATAGCTGAGTTCCATCACCCACGCCGCCGCGAGGTTCGTTTGAATCGCGGCGTTCCACGATTGCGCATACATGGTGCGATACAGAGGATCCACGGCGAACGTATTGAGGATCGTCTTGCCCGCGGGAAGTACAGTAAGTCCGCTGGCGAGGGTTAACGGATTCGCAAGCGTGTTGGTCACCGTTGTCGATTGCGCAAAGGGAGGCTGCTGCGCGAGCTTCGTCATGAACTGGTTGTAAATGGCTGGGTTGTAGTAAATGCCATAGCCAAGGCGGAGCACAGCGGATCGTTTCGTCCACGGCTTAAACGCCAGCGCGCCGCGGGGACCAAAGTTATTGCGATCGGCTTGGATGAGGCCGGGTGTATTCACACCGGAGTACGGAGCCGCAGTTCCAGGCGTGTAGACGGATGCCGCAGTGAATCCGGGTGCGATGTCCAGATTCGCGATGCGGCCATATTTTTCCTGCCAGGGGACGAAGAATTCATAGCGAAGCCCCAGGTTCAGCGTGAGCTTCGAGTTCACCCGCCAATCGTCCTGCGCGTATGCGAACCAGGAATCGGAATGGAAGTATGTGGCCGAGCTGCCATAGCGAATGGAATTCGACTGCGGCAGGCCCAGCAGGAAGTCGGCGAAATCGAGGCCCGTCCCGTTCAGCGCCTGCCCGTTGGCGTCCAACTGGCTGGTGCCAAATCCCGTGAAGGTGAACGTGCCTCGGCCGTTCGAATCGGTCACGGTGTAGTTGTACGTGCGCGTGAATCCGCCGCCGAGATTCCAGTTATGACGGCCCATGCGGAGAAGCAGCGATTCGGTAAATCCCACACTGGTAACCGCGCTGCGCGAAGCGCTTCCATCGGTGAGTCCGGCGTAGTTGGTGAAATTCAAATTCGGCGGACCGAAGTTGATGGGATCGGACGACGTGCCTTGAATGCCAAGTTGCGCCGCGACGTTCGGGCCATTCGCGAAATACGGATTCGTGTTGCTGGTATTGCGATTGAAAGTGACGCTGACATTATTGAAACGGGCGTTACCGAAATTATGCCGCCAATTGAGGTTGCCGTTTACGCCACTGCCGGAAGTGCTATCGGTGAAACCGAACAGTTGCGCATTCTGGGCATCGCGAGTCTGCCAGTTCACGCCCACGCCGAACTGGTCCCGCCGGCCATAAGGAATCTGCAGGCGGCTATTCAGCGCGTGATTGTTTGTGGGATTGGCGACCGTGTAGCGATAGTTGTTGATGGTGCCCGGCTGGTTCGGCGCGGGGATGTAGGCCAGCAGGCCCTGTGCAATGGAACTGATCCGATTCAATGGAATCTGGTTGTTTTGAAACGGCTGCCCGGTCTGCGGATCGAAAAGAATGGAGTTGTTGGCGGAAAAATCGCCGCTGCGCTGGGCGACGGTGGGCACCGTACCCGTAAGGTTCGCGCCGTTGCGCAGAATGTTGCCGGTGTAATCCAGGAAGAAAAACGTATTGCCCCAAAGCGGTCCGCCCAGATTTACGCCGAATCGATTTTGCGCGTAGGCGGCTTTGGTTCCAGTTTGCCCGTTGATGGAATACGGAGCCGCATCGACGGCAGAGTTGCGGATGGCATAGAACAACGAACCGCGAATGGGTGTGCGTCCTGCGTTCCGCCGGTTGCCGATGAAACCGCCGTCGCCCAAAGGGCCGCCGGGTCCACGTCCACCGGGCCCACGTCCACCGGGTCCACCTCCGGCGCCGCCACGTCCAGGTCCGCCGAAGCCGCCTGGAGGTCCGCCACCTCCGCCGAACCCACCGGGCGGAGGGCCAGGAACGGCGCCACCTCCTGGAAATCCGGCAGGCGCTCCACCGGGCTGACCTTGCTGCGCGCCTTCCACTCCTGGGACGTTCGCGCCCCCGGCAGCCGCAGTTGCGCCGATGCCGTTGAAGCCGAAGCCGGGGCGGAAGTCCGCCGCGTTCGTATTCAGGCCCGTGCTTAAGCTGCCATTCACCAGAAACGATTCATTCGCGCCCGCGGCATCGGCCTGAACCGGCGCGCCGGCGTCCGCGCCAGCATCCATTTGGGGTTCCGCAACGTTGCCTTCAATGGTGGGAGGAACGTTCGGCAGATTCCCGGCCACGGCCGGATTGGCATTGGCGGGCAACTGACCCGGTGCGCCGCCGGCACCCGCACGGCCACCTCCGCCTGGAAAACCAGGGCGGCCCTCAAATCCACCGCGCTGTCCGAAGCCGCCGCGTTCGCCCGCGGGTCTTCCTTCTCTTCCTGCGCCGGCTCCTGCTGCTTCCGCTCCAGGCCCTGGTTCACCTGCAGCGCCGCGTCCAGGGAAACCACCGCGTCCGCCGCGGCCTGGACCTTGTGGTCCTGGACCTTGTGGTCCTGGACCTTGTGGTCCTGGACCTTGTTGACCTGCACCGGCGCCTGCAAGGAACGCAGCGGGCGTAGCACCAACCTGTAATGCAACGTCGATGCGGGAGGGCGCAGCGCCGATCTCGACGTCACGGCGCGTCGGCTCAAAGCCGAACATGATCACATCCACACGCCATGTGCCCGGAGTCATTTTGTCCAGGGTGAAGTTGCCATTTGCGTCCGTGAGCGTTGAGAGGACGCGGTCAACTTGGGTGGCCCGAACAGTGGCGCCGGGAATCGGTTGATTTCCCGATTTCACGGTTCCGCTTTGGCCAAACAGCGACGGCGCGCCAGTGACAAGCAGCACGAGACACAACGGCCATGGGGTCCAACGATATTTCATGAATAAACTCACCACTGATTTGATGCCAAACCGCTATCCTAAGGTTACCGCCTCAATTTGATCCCCTCGTGAAGTGGAACATTGCAGCCACGAACGCCCAAGAATCCGCCGCTTTGGCGTCGGCGCTGGGCATTTCGCGCTTAGCCGCCAGGGTTTTGGCCGCACGCGGATATGCCGACCCAACCGCGGCACGCCGCTATCTTTCGCCCTCAGCGGCCGACCTGCATGATCCTTTCCTGCTGGCGGGCATGGACGCCGCCGCCGAACGATTGGCCCTTGCGGTGGAACGCAAAGAACCCATCCTGCTTTATGGCGATTACGACGTCGACGGCACCAGCGCCGTGGTCCTGCTGAAGAAGACGCTGGAACAGGCCGGAGGGATTACGTCGTGTTTCGTTCCCCATCGCATTCGTGACGGTTACGGAATGAAGGCGGAGGCGGTGGAAGAGGCCAACGCGAAAGGTGTGCGGCTGATCGTGAGCGTCGATACGGGCATACGCGCGAACGATGTGGTGCGGCACGCGACGGGCCTCGGCATCGACGTGATCGTGACCGATCATCACTTGCCGGAAGAGGAGTTGCCACCGGCGCTCGCGGTACTGAATCCGAACCGGCCGGATTGCCCTTACCCCGATAAGAATTTGTGCGGCGCAGCGGTGGCGCTGAAGTTGGCCGAAGGGCTGCTACATCGTTTGGGTTGGCCGGCGGCGAAGCGCGAGCGATTTGTGGATTCCCTACTGAAGCTCGCTGCGATTGCGACGGTGGCCGATGTGGTGCCGCTGGTGGGCGAGAATCGCGTGATCGTCAAGCGCGGCCTGGAGGGATTGCGCGATGTGCGGAATCCAGGACTGCGCGCGCTGCTCGCCGTTGCGGGGATTGAAGAAGGCGCCGTACCCAGCGCGCGTGACGTCGGCTTCCGCATCGGCCCGCGTATCAACGCGGCGGGTCGCATGGCGAGCGCCAATGATGTGATCGAACTCTTCTGCACAAGTGACGACGCACGCGCGCGAGAAATCGCCGCGCAGTTGCATGAGTTGAATACGGACCGGCAGCAGACCGAAGCAGGCATCGTGGAGGCGATCTGGGAACAATGCTCCGAAGTACCCGTGACCGACAGCGACGCGGCCCTGATATTTTCTGGCAACGGCTGGCACCGCGGCGTAGTGGGAATTGTGGCGAGCCGCGTGGTGGAACGCTATCACCGGCCCGCGATCGTGCTGGCGGTAGATCCCGAGACCGGCGTCGCACATGGTTCAGGACGCAGCATCCCGGCGTTTCATCTTCTCGAAGCCCTGGAGACGATGCCCGATCTATTCACGAAGTTCGGAGGCCACAGACAGGCCGCGGGCGTTACACTTCCTGCGAACAAAGTCGACGAGTTCCGCGAACGCTTCCGCGCGTATGCGGCGGCACGTTTGACGGCGGATGATTTGGAGCCGGTGATCGATATTGATGCAGAGGCCGAATTGTCCGAAATTGCCGGGCGGGCCGTAGCGGACCTATTGAATCTGGCTCCGTTTGGTTATGGAAACTCGGCGCCCGTTCTGGCGGTGCGTGGGTTGGAACTTGCGGCGGATCCGGAGATCAAGAACGAGAAACATGTCTTCTTCCGCTTCCGAGGTACCGGGCGTCCGTTTCGCGCAAAGGCTTGGAATTACGCGGCGAAATTGAATGGCCTTGCCGCGGGAGCGCGCGTCGATGTCGCGATGCAAATCGAAGATGACTCGTATTCCGCCGCGCGTGGGTACGACCCTTGGCAGGCGATTGTGAAAGATATCCGTCCGCTCTGAGTTGCGATTACGGACGCCGCGCCAGATAGACGTGGCGCAGCAGGCGGCGTTCAGAGGTAAGCGTGCGCACGCGATCGAGGAATTTCTGCAGACCCTCGAAGTTCGTTTCGCCTTCCGCGTTTACTAAGGCTTCGCGATGTTTTTCCCGTGCATCGTGCCAGCGGCCTGCGATAAGAGACGCGCTCTCCGTGGTATCCGACGCAGAAATCTTCGCGTAACCAGCCGCTTCGAGCAGCGTCACGTTTTCGCCCGGTGGGCTGTAGACGTAGTAACCGATGGAACTGCGCGTGGCGATTTCCTCCGCCGTCACCATGCCGCCGATAATTAACGCATCGCTGAACAACATGCGGCCGCGCAGCTTCAGGACGCGGTAAATCTCTCCCAGCAATTGCGGACGCCCGGGAATGTGACACAACGCGTCGTTGGCAAAAACGGCGTCGAAGGTGCGCTCTTTAAAAGGCAGCCCCTTCGATGCATCGCACTGTTGAAAGCGGACCTTTTCCGATAGCCCGCGCTCTTCCGCCAACCTGCTCGCGTTGCGCACACCGTTTTCATTGAGGTCTAGGCCCGTCACCGAGCAACCGATGCTTTCCGCCAGGTGCAATGCATACGCACCCGAGCCGCAGCCTATTTCGAGCACGTTCGATTCGGGCGTCAGTTCCAGAACCTTCGGAATCTGGTGGGACTCTTCGTTCGTCACCCAACTGGTTTGACCGAAGTCCTCGCCGTAAGTTTCGAGGCGAACCTGCCTGTATGCCTCAGCGGCGTAATTACCGTAGGAGTTGTTATACAGATCGGTCTTCTGCAACACCGGCGGTCATCCTCCGAGCGAGCGT
>JBEBFS010000117.1:0-8701 GCA_040081855.1 Bryobacteraceae bacterium
GCCTAAAATAGAACTATGGATACGTTAACCATTGCCGGACGCCAGTTCCATTCACGCCTCTTTGTCGGCACCGGCAAATATCGCAGCTTTTCCGAAATGAAACGCTGCCACGAGGCCTCCGGGTCGGAGGTTGTCACCGTCGCCGTCAGAAGGGTGAACCTGACGGACAAAACCAAGGAGTCCCTGCTGGACTATGTCGACCGCGACAAGTTCTTCCTTCTGCCGAATACGGCCGCCTGCTACACGGCCGACGAAGCCATCCGCACGGCGCGCCTGGGCCGCGAAGTGGGTCTTTCCAACTGGGTGAAGCTCGAAGTCATCGGCGACCAACAGACGCTGTTCCCCGACAATCAAGGACTGGTGGAAGCAACGCGCGTCCTGGTGAAGGAGGGTTTTGTTGTTCTGCCCTACACGAATGACGACCTGGTGAATGCGCGCCGTCTAATTGACGCTGGCGCCGCCGCCGTCATGCCGCTGGGTGCTCCCATTGGCAGCGGCCTGGGTATTCAGAACGCGACCAACCTGCGGATCATGCGCGAAATGATCACCGAAGTGCCTCTCATCCTCGACGCAGGTGTCGGCACCGCCTCCGATGCGACGATCGCCATGGAGTTGGGCTACGACGGCGTGTTAATGAATACTGCCATCGCCGAGGCCGAAGACTCCGAGAAAATGGCCAGCGCTATGAAGCTCGGCGTGGAAGCCGGACGCCTGGCGTTTCTCGCCGGACGGATGCCAAAGAAGTTGTACGCTTCCGCCAGCAGCCCGCTCGCCGGAGTAGTGCGGTAGCGAAACCCTAAATACGCGAGATCCCCGTGTCCGGAAATTACGCGAATGTTGGGGTTGCGAAACGGTATATCAAACTGAGCGAGCCACGGCCCAGTTCGCGCGGTTCTTGGTTGGCGTGATGTGTGGCTCGCCTATATTTCTTTCCGGCGAATAGCCCGCATGATCACTCCGGCTTGTCCTCCGTAATCTCGGCGTCGGCCTTGCCCGGTTCATCGGATACGTCCGCCTGCCTGTCCATCGTGAACGCGTGATCTTTCATGTCGTTCCGCAGGAAAGGAAAGTCGCGAACTTCCCCTTCGTCCTTATGGAGCACATGGGCCATGCATTGATTCCCCCGCCCGTAGCCTGACACGAGTGCACCTGGGATACAAGAGGCTTGTCCGCAGCTTGTCCGCAACTTGTCCGCAGCCTTTCTCCCGCGTGGATAAATCCAATATCCTTGAGTTTCATGGCGACGTTCAAAGCACTCTATGCGACACAGACAGATAAAAAGACCGCTGTCTCCTTCGAGCAGATCGATACTTCCGCATTTCCTTCGGGCGAAGTGCTGATTCGCGTGCAGTACTCGAGCCTCAACTACAAAGACGGCCTCGCCGTCACCGGCCGCCCCGGCGTCATTCGCCAATTTCCCATGGTGCCGGGCATCGACCTCGCAGGCGTCGTGGAAGAATCGACGAACCCAGCTTGGAAGCCGGGCGACCAGGTGGTAGTCACCGGCTGCGGCTTATCGGAAACCTTGTGGGGCGGCTACGCGGAACTGGCGCGCATTGATGGCAAGCACCTCGTGCAGCTGCCCGCTGGTATGACGCTGAAGCAGACCATGGCGATCGGTACGGCCGGATTCACCGCGATGCAATGCGTGATCGCGCTGGAGCGTCACGGTCTGACACCCGGCAGTGGCGCTGTCGTCGTCACTGGAGCGGCGGGCGGCGTCGGCAGCGTCGGCGTGGCCATTCTCGCGAAACTGGGCTATCGTGTGGTCGCGTCGTCAGGCCGGCCCGAGTTGAGCGACTACCTCCGATCCCTGGGCGCAGCTGAGATCATCGACCGCAGCGTGCTCTCAGCGCCCTCCAAACGCCCGATGGAGAGTGAACGCTGGGCGGGTGCGCTTGACACCGTCGGCGGCGATGCGCTTGCCGGTATTGTCCGCAGCCTCAAGACCGGTGCAAGCGTTGCCTCCTGCGGCGTCGCAGGAGGTGCGGACCTACATACCACCGTGTTCCCCTTTATCCTCCGCGGAGTGAACCTGTTGGGTATTAACTCGGTGGTGTTGAGCTACCCGGAGCGGCTTGAAATCTGGAAGCGTTTGAGCCAGGACCTGAACCTAGAACTGCTCGATTCCATGACGCAAGAGGAGCCGCTCGACAGAATCATTGAGTTGGGCGAGCAGATTTTGGCGGGGAAGATTCGTGGACGGACGGTTATCCGAATCGAGTGATTCAAGTGATGCTTATGACGCTATAATAAAAGCATCATGAGCATCAGAACAACAGTGACCCTGGACGACGATGTTCACGAGCGCGCCAAGGATTTTTCCAAATCACACGGCCTGCCGTTTCGTCAGGCCCTGAATGAATTGGTGCGGGCAGGACTTCGTGCAGAAAAAACGGCCAAGCCCTCTCGAAACTTCCGAATCAAGCCGCAGCATTTAGGCTTGCGGCCGGGGTTGAGCTACGACAACATCGAGAACCTTCTCGAAATCGGAGAAGGAGAGTTGCACCGGTGACCATACTAGACGCGAATATACTGCTCTATGCATACGACGCCGACTCACCCCACCATGACGCGGTTCGCAGTTTCTTGGACTCTTTATTCGCCGCCCCTGAAATTATCGGGATCCCCTGGGTCAGCCTATGGGCATTCGTTAGAATTTCCACCAATCCCAGGCTGACTCAATCCCCACTGGCTACGGAACACGCCCTGGAAATTGTGAGGGAACTGATTTCGCAACCCAATGTTAGTCCAGTAGAACCCGGGGCAAGGCACCTGGCACTGCTCCAAAAACTTGTAGTTCGGCATCGTGTACACGGCCCCCAACTCACCGACGCAGTATTAGCAGCCCTGGCGATTGAGCACGGTGCGTCGCTGGCATCAACGGATCGAGGTTTCGCGAAATTCTCCGAGTTCCGGTGGACGGACCCACTGGCTTCTTAGCCTGCTGCCGCAACCTTTCCATCGGCCCCGGTCCAACATGAGGGAACCCGGTTAGCCGCCGGCGGATATCCGTTGCGACTCTGTCCTTTCGGGCAGTATGGGGCGGACCCCAGTGAACTCCCGATGGCGCTACCATCTAAGGTAGAGAGGCCTGAACCTATGTTGATTCGTAAAGCCGCCGACCTTCGGTACTCAGACATCACGCCGAAGGACCAGTACCTGAATCGCCGCCAGTTGCTGGCCGCAGCCGCCGGAATCGCAGGTATCTCGCTAGCCACGCCCGCCGAGGCCGCGAAACTTGGCAATATCACCAAAAGCTCGTACACCGTGAACGATAAGGTGACTGCCAAAGAAGACGCCACGCACTACAACAATTACTACGAATTCGGCACCGGCAAGGACGAACCGGCACACTACGCAAACACTCTGATCCCCTCCCCTTGGAAGATTCAGGTGGGCGGCCTGGTGAACAAGCCGAAGACTTACGACATCGACGAATTCCTGAAGATCGCCCCGCTCGAAGAGCGTGTCTACCGCCACCGTTGCGTCGAAGCGTGGTCCATGGTGATCCCGTGGGTTGGCTTCTCGCTTTCCGCGCTGCTCAAGCAGGTGGATCCGCAGCCGAAAGCCAAATACGTCGCATTCCAAAGCCTCTACGATCCGAAGCAAATGCCGCGCGGCAAATATGCCGGCATCGAACTGCCCTACGTGGAAGGTCTTCGCCTCGACGAAGCCATGCACCCCTTGACCTTAATGTCCGTCGGCATGTATGGCGACGTGCTGCCCAATCAGAATGGCGCTCCGTTGCGTTTGGTGGTGCCGTGGAAGTACGGCTTTAAGGGCATCAAGTCAATCGTCAAAATCACATTGACCGACAAAGAGCCGCCCACAACGTGGAACATCGCCAACACCCGCGAGTACGGCTTCTTTTCGAACGTGAACCCCGCCGTAGATCACCCGCGCTGGAGCCAGGCGAGCGAGCGCCGCATCGGCGAACTGTTCAAGGTTAAGACGCTGCCGTTCAACGGCTATGGCGATCAGGTGGCCAGCCTCTACAGCAGCATGGACCTGCGCAAGTTCTACTAGGAAAAATTGGGGACTGACAAATTGACAAAATTGGGGACTGACTCCAATTTCGCCGAGGAAGAATTTGAACGGCGGATAGTGCCGCCAGGCGAAATTGGCTGTCTGTCCCCAATTTTTGTACCGTTCTAGGAATCGACTGTGGGCAAGAAATTCTTTTTCAGCCCGTGGACCAAACGGGCCCTCTTCCTGCTGTGCCTGATACCGGGCTCGCTGCTGGTATGGCGTGGCTTTGCGGGGCGTCTCACAGCGAATCCGGTTGAGTATCTGGAACACACCACGGGCGATTGGGCCCTCCGCTTTCTGCTGATTACTCTTGCCGTAACGCCGCTGCGGAAACTTTTCAATCAGCCGCTGCTGACGCGCTTTCGCCGGATGCTCGGCCTATTCGCATTCTTTTACGCCTTCTCCCATCTGATGCTGTACCTGATCTTCGATCAGTTGTTCGACGTCGCAGGCATCTGGGCGGACGTCGTCAAGCGCCCCTACATCACCGTAGGTACCGCGGGCCTGGTCATGATGATTCCGCTCGCCATCACGTCCACCGCGGGCATGGTCCGCCGCATGGGCGCGAAGTATTGGCAACGGCTGCACCGGTTGATTTATTTTTCGACGCTTGCGGGAATCATTCACTACTACTGGCTGGTGAAGTCGGATGTCCGCGAGCCCTTCATGTATTTTGGAATCCTCTCTGTTCTCATGCTATTTCGCGTGCGCATGTGGCTGACCAAAGACAAGAAGCCCACGCCCACGCCGATCTCCGCCGGAGCCTAGGGCCTCTCCGGAACCTAACCGCAGCTGGGGCCTTGCGCACTACACTGGTAGTGACGCATGATTCACCGCTTCCAACTGCACAACGGAAAAATTATTGACTCCGCGACGCCGTCGCTCACCGCCGGCCAAGTCGGGTTCCTCGCCGGGTGGGGCGTATTTTCGACGCTTCGCATTTACGATGGCGTTCCCTATCAGTGGGATCGCCACTGGGCCCGCATGAAACGCGACTCCGCGCGGCTCCTGGTGCCGTTTCCAGCCGATGGCGACAGCGTCCGGAAGCAGATGGTCGAATTGATTGAGGCGAATCAGGCTTCAAACGCCGTCCTGCGCGCGTACGTGGTCCGCAATCGCGGGGGATTGTGGGAAGGCCCCGGTGAGAAGCCGGAATACGATGTGATCGGCTTCACGGCGGATGTCACCAAGTGGCCCGCCACGATGAAGCTGGGATTCGTGCCGAACGCCCGTCATGCAGCGAGCGAGTTCGCCGGCACCAAGTACATTTCCTGGTCCGAGAACCTGACCCGCTATGAGCGTGCGCATCATCAGGGTCTCGACGAAGTCATCCTTCTCAACGAACGCGGCGAGGTTTCCGAATGTACCTCCGCGAATGTTTTCACCGTGCATGGGAGCAAAGTGTCCACGCCGCCGCTCACGGCCGGGTGTCTTGCGGGCGTCACGCGCGCGATTTTGCTGGAAGAAATTCAGGTGGACGGAATCGACGTCAGGGAAAGAACGCTGTTGGCCGCTGATCTGGAATCCGCGGACGAAGTGTTCATCACATCCACCACGCGAGAACTGCTACCCGTCATCTCCGTGGAGGGCTTGCGCATCCGTGGCGGCCGTCAAGTGACGGATCGCTTGCAAACGGCGTTTTCTGAAAACATCGCCGCGTACGTCCAGGCAAACAGGCAAACCGCGCACGCATAGGCGAAAACCGCGGCGCACGCTCGCAGTGTGCCGCGTCGCGACTCGTGTCGACGCCTTCTGCTACATCCACAAACTTCGTCGCTTCGACCGCAGCAGCCAGATGAAGAACGGCCCACCACAAAGTGCCGTAATGACCCCGACGGGAATTTCCGTCGGCGCGAGCACCGTTCGCGACAATGTGTCACATAGAGCTAAAAAGGCGGCTCCCAGCAAAACAGAGCATGGCAGCAATACGCGGTGATCCGCGCCCAGCCGCAACCGCAACGCGTGCGGGACAATCAATCCGACAAAACCAATCGGCCCCGTGAGCGCGGTCGCCAGTCCGGTGAGCAGCGCTCCGGCCACATAACCCGCGGTTGTGTAGATAGTTGTAGAAATTCCTCTCGACGAAGCCCACTCTTCACCCACGGCCATCAGGTTCCACTGTTTCGCCCTCATCGAGATCAAAACCGAGACAGGCACCACCGCGGCCGCAAGCCACCCGAGCGTCGAATACTCCACCGCATCAATGCCGCCCATCAGCCAGCGGGAAATCGCAAACGACTGGGAAAAATTCGCCAGGTTATGCAGGAACAGAATGACCGCAAAGCACATGCTGTTCATCGTCACGCCTGCCAGGAGCAACGTAAACGACGAAACGCGGCGGCCTTCCCACGCGATGCCCAGCACCAGGAACAGCACCGCCCCAGCACCGGCCAGCGATGCCAACCCGCCCGCCTGGAACCCGAGGCAGATGGCCACTACCGCTCCGACCGATGCGCCACTCGAAACACCCAAGGTGTAGGGCTCGGCCAATGGATCGCGCAGCAAACATTGAAAAAGCACGCCTGTGATCGCAAGCGCCGCCCCGGAGAGCGCGGCGAGAATCACGCGCGGCAAGCGGGCGTAGAAGAGGATTTCGTGATCCGGCGAAACGCCTTGTAGTGCTCGCGAAAGATCCACGTGCGTGCTGCCGATCAACGGCGCTATCACTAGAACGGTCACCAGAGCGAGCGACGAAAATACGATGGGCCGCATGGGGCCGGTCTGATTCGATGGAATGGCCGTGGGTATACCGACGGGCGCAACGGCGGCGGTTTGCGTGAGATCCGACCTCATGCTCCCGCTCCTTCGCCAAATCGCAGGTAACCGTTCTGCATCACCGCGTCCACACCAAACGTCGCCTCAATGGATTGCGGCCGCAGCACGTCTTCGGGAGCGCCATCGGCGATCACGCGGCCCTGATCGAGCAGCAGTACCTGATGCGCGTGGCGGAGCGCCAAGTTGAGATCGTGCGTCACAGCCACGACAAGCATCCCCTCGCGAGCCAGTTTCGAAAGCAGCCCTTGCATGACCAGGGCATGCCGCAGATCAAGGAACGTCGCGGGCTCATCGAGCAGCAATACCTTGGGCTTTTGCGCGAGCGCGGAGGCTAGTAGCGCACGCTGCCGCTCGCCGCCGGAGAGCGAACGGAAGTCGCGATTGCGAAAGCTCGTGATATCGGTGATCGCCATTGCTTCTTCGGCGGCGTTCATGTCTTCCTGGGTGTCAAACCATCCCCCGCCAAACGGCGTGCGGCCCATCAAGACCACTTGTTCAACGGTGAACGGAAACTCCATACGCACGGCTTGCGGCAGGAACGCAATCTTGCTTGCGAACGCCGCTCGATCCCAATCGCACAATTCGCGCGACTCATAGGAAACGTGACCCTTGTACCCACGGCGAACGCCTGCCAGGATACCGATAAGCGTCGACTTCCCCGCTCCGTTCGGCCCGGCAATCGCGACAAAACCGGAATCCGGCAACGCGAAACTTGCGTCCACCAAACCGTATTCATAGCCCAGATGGTCCGCGCGGAAGCTCATTTGGTCCCCCGCCCTTCCGCCGGATGCAGCATCGCAAAAATTTCTTCGGCGGCGTTCACGGCTCGCGGACCTGGGACCACAAAAATGTCCGCGCCCACGGGGTACACGCGGTGTTCTTTCACTGCTTTCACCGTGTTGGCGCGCTGCCACAACGCGATGATCGATTGCCTGCGCGCGGTGATCACTTGACCACCGTCGCCCACTTGCGGCCCATCGCCCATCTCGCCGATGTCGATGATGACGTCTGGATTTCGTGCGAGCACTTCTTCGAGCGACACCTGCGGATAGGAGGCAATCGCGTCGCTGAAAATGTTCGTGCCGCCCGCAAGCGCCAGCATTTCATTCAGATACGACGCGCTGCCGACGACGATCAAACCGTCCAGCCGTCCTGGCGCACGGCCTACGACGAACATCGTCTTCACGCGGGGCAGTTTCGCGCTGCGATCACCGACGGCGCGCAATTTCGTTCGCATCGCTCCGATCAGCGCGGCAGCTTGCTTTTCCGAGCCTGTTGCCACGGCGATATCACGAATCGACTTGTAGATCGCCTGCAAATTTTGTTGATCCACTTCCAGAGATTTCATGCGCAACGCGTTCAATCGGTCGGCCAAACGCACGGGATTCGTTTGTATAACAACAAGATCGGGCCTCAGCGCCGCCATCGCTTCGAGGTTCGGGTTGACGTAGTCGCCGATCTTTGGCTTCGATTGCGCCTCCGGAGGATAGCGGCAAAAGCGCGTAACGGCGGCGACGCGGTCGCCCAAGCCGAGGGCGTAGAGAATTTCTGTGATGCTGGGGGCGGTGGAAATAATGCGCGCGGGCGGCGCGGCAAAGGAGGCTCCGGCAAACAGAGCCAAAGAAAGCAGAAAAGAAAGACAGCGCGGCATGTCCGGACGTTCCCCTTCGAAACGTTTTCGGCCGAAAACGAGGAACCCGGTCTCCTGACTTACGGCTGGGTGTTCGAACCTTTCGGTCCGCCGGACGCTCTTCCCACTTGCGCAGTGAGCATCACGGCCCTACGGCTTGCCGCTTACAGTTGCGGGGCAGTGGCGGATTTTCACCGCCTTCCCGTCAATCCCTCGATCGCGAACGATCAATCACAGAGTACGAAGACAAGCAGAGCAAGTCAA
>JBEBFS010000118.1:0-8645 GCA_040081855.1 Bryobacteraceae bacterium
CATCTCCGCTTTGGGAATCACCTGCTTGCCGGACATGTGGCCGCAGCGCTTCGGCGAAACCTGATCCTCGAAGAAGATTGCCGCCACGCCTGCTTTTTCAAACTGCTTCATGGCGCGAATCACATTCGTCGCATTGCCGTGGCCGTTGTCGCCGTCCGCGAAAACCGGAACATCGACGGCATCGGCGATGCGCGCCGCGCAATCCACCATCTCCGTGAGCGTCAATAGCCCGACATCGGGTGCACCCAGCCGCACCGCACTGGCCGCATAGCCGCTGAGGAAAACGGCCTTGAATCCGGCGCGCTCCGCAATCTTGGCAGTGAGCGGATCGGCCACACCTGGAATCAGAAATGCCCCGGGGTCCTGGATGTATTTGCGAAACAGTGACGTCTTTTTCATGAGGAGACGCTTCTCATGATAGTTGTCGCATCTCGCTATTACGCTCCCTTGATGCGGATCACATCCACCGAGCAACCGGCGTGCATCGCCACCGCTTCCGAGACGCTGCCGATCAGGAATCTCTCCAGACCGTGCCGGCCGTGGGATCCAACGACAATCAGGTCCGCCCTCCACTCCCGCGCTTCGTCCAGAATGATTTTCTTCGGGTCCTCGAGCAGCACGGAAAGTGATTCGCTGGTCGCGACGCCGGAATCCTCAACGGTCTTCCGCGCCTCGGCAATCGCGTTCTGCGCCCGACCAATGGCCGCCTCGCGAATTTCCTCCATGCCTTCCGGATCGGCAAACGGCGGTTCAAACGCTGCCTGCACGAACGTCGGATTCAACTCCACGGCGCTTAGCACCTTGACTTCGGTCCCCGCCGGCCAACGGCTTTTGGCGACAGACCGCGCGGCTTCCAGCGAGCACGCCGATCCATCGGTCGTCAGCAGCACGCGCATACCCTCCCGGCCGGGGAGCGGCATTGGCGTGCGGACAATCTCAACCGAGCACGGCGCGTTCCGCAGGATTTCCTTCGCAACGCTTCCAAGCAAAAATCCCATAACGCCCGGCGTGCTGTGCGGACCCACCACGATCCAATCGGCTTTGGTTTCGACGGCGCGGCGAGTCACCTCCACGCGCGGATCTCCTGTAATGACGACCGATTCGGCTGCGATGCCTGCTTCTCGAAGGCGGTTGGCCGCGCTGTTGACCAGATCCTCGGTACGCTCCTG
The DNA here is from genome assembly GCA_040081855.1 of Bryobacteraceae bacterium. Classification (GTDB taxonomy): domain Bacteria; phylum Acidobacteriota; class Terriglobia; order Bryobacterales; family Bryobacteraceae; genus Palsa-187. The sequence continues at coordinate 1,170 of JBEBFS010000118.1, forward strand.
AATCTCCGTAGTCACCGAAGGGGCGAAAGGCAGCCGTTCAATATCGGCCGCGCTCACCACCTCCATCCGCGTTCCCTCAGGCCACGGCCGCGCGGCCAGCGAACCAATAACGGCGGCACTTGCGTGCGAAAAATCCACTGCAACCAAGATCTTCATAATCGACGCCTCCTGGCGTGAACGTTCCGGAACGCCTCCCGCGTGGGTCGCGGCTTAGAATGTTGGGACGTTTTCCTGGTCATGCTGCCCGAATAAGTGCAATTCGGAAGCCAAAAGAATGCTTCTCTATGTTATTCCATTCACAAGAGTTATGTGCGGCGGTGGACGCGGATCTCGCTCCATTCGGTGAAAACGGGTTGCTTTGCACAGTTCCCTGGGTCACGATTCGAGTGAAATTCGCTCTCGCCGCTCAGGCGCCAACCGCCCGCACCGTTTCCGATTCGCGCTCGGAAAATAGCAGTCGCCGGATCGTCCGCAGATCGTTGAGCAGCCGTCGGCTTTTCTTGATGTGCGTATCGAGCAGGCTCATCTTGTACATCGCCAGATGCAGGGCGTGCGCGCGCCGGTCATTGTCCGTGCGCTTTGCTTCCTTGAAATCGTCTTGGACCTCGGCCAGTGCCTCCTCTATGCTTTCCTCAAGAAGCACGACGAAGTCGTGGGCGCTTTCGATCGAGTCAAACGGGCTGGCAACCCTGGTGCTCATATGCTCCCTCATTCCCGCGCGTTTCTTTGCGGCCGCGGATCATTGGCCAACCTCGGCCCGGGGGAGACCCGCGCGAAAACTGTATCACACGCCGGACCGGGTGGGAAGCCGTTAGCCGTATTCATGTCGTATTCATCGTACGCCAGGTACGGGGTTCCACTAGTACAAATTCAGGCGGAACCCGGTTGACCGGGCTCCAACGCCCGTTCGAGAATGAACTGCAAGCTGGGCGGGGTCCGTCTGCCGTCCAGTGGGGGAGTTGATCTTCATGAATACACGCTTCGTCGCCTACGCTATCGTCTCTGCAATCCTTCTGGTTCCTTCCTTCGGCCAATCCGTGAGAACGCCACCGGAGCCAGGGAAGACCTCCGCCTCCGGGAACATGCGCACGCCCCCTGTGCCTCCGCCCACGAACTTGCCGGATCCCGCGCAGATCGAAGAGTTGGTGCTGGCGAACCATATCCTGACCAGCGAAGGAGTCATTGACGCATACGGACATGTCAGCGTTCGCAGCAGCAAGGATCCGAATCATTTCCTGTTGGCCCGGCACCTTCCGGCGGGCGTCGTGACAGCGGCGGACATTCTTGAGTACGACATGGACACCAAACCCGTGCGCGACGCAGGAGCCACCGGTTATTCCGAACGCTTCATCCACGGCGAAATTTACAAAGCCCGGCCCGACGTGAAAGCGATTGTGCATCTGCATTCGCCGGACATTCTGCCCTACACCGTGACGAAGGTGCAGCTGAAGCCGATGATCCACATGGCCGGCTTCCTCCCGCAGGAGATACCGATGTTTGAGATCCGCAAAACGGGCGGCATGACGGATATGTTGATCCGTTCGAACGAATTGGGCAAAGCCCTGGCCGATACGTTGGGTTCGAAACCAACCGCTTTGTTGCGCGGCCATGGCGCGGTCGTAGTGGCCGATTCGCTGCACGTTCTCGTGGGCCGCGCGTATTACATGACCGTCAACGCCAAAGCCGAGACACAGGCGCTCGCGCTCGGCAACGGCAAGGTCATGTTCCTCGATCCACTGGAAGCCGAGAAGGCCACCAACCAGGACGGCTTTGAACGCGCCTGGACGTATTTCAAATACAAGCAGGAACATAAATAAACGGGCAGCCGCCAAAGCCGCCGGTCTCCGCGCACACACCTCGTTTCTACCTCTAAACTAGTCAACTGGAGATAGAAACGGATGAGTCAAAACGGAATCGGAACGGTTGGCGTCATTGGCCTCGGAATCATGGGGGGCGAGTTCGCTCGCCACATTGCAGAGGCAGGTGTCCGCACTCTTGGCTTTGACCTTCGTCCGGAAATGATGGAGGCCGCCCGTGCGAACGGCGTCATCCCCGGAGAATCCGCAGCTGCGGTCGCCGCGGAATCGGACTTCGTACTCACCTCGCTTCCCAGCGTGAAGGCACTTGAAGCGGCGTTCTTTGGACCCGATGGAATCGCGGCTTCGAAACACAAAGGACTGCTGGTCGCCGAAACCAGCACGTTTCCGCTGGATGCCAAGGAAAGCGCGCGCACGCGTTTAGGCGAAGTGGGTATCCGGATGATCGACACGCCGATCAGCGGCACCGGATCACAGGCGAAAAACAAAGACATCACCATCTTCCTCAGCGGGGATGCCGAGGATTGCGATGCAGCCGCGCCCATCGTCGCGCATTTCACTCGCTCGGTATTGCGTGTGGGTCCATTTGGCGCCGGGTCGAAGCTGAAATACGTTGCGAATCTATTAATTGCCGTCCACAATCTAGCCGCAGCGGAAGCTGTCGCGCTGGCGGAAAAAGCAGGACTCGATCCCGTGCAGGCCGTCGAATGGCTGCGCGGCAGCGCGGCCACCTCGCGCATGCTGGATGTGCGCGGACCCATCATGGCAACGGGCGATTTCCAAACACCCATGATGAAGACCGACGTCTTCCAGAAGGATTTGGAAATCATCGGCGACTTCGCGCGTAAAGTAGGCTGCCCCACGCCGCTTTTCGCCGCCAGCGTGCCGTTCTTCATGGCGGCAAATTCCATGGGTATGGGCGGTTACGATGTCGCCGCCGTTGTTGATATTCTTCGACAGATGGCCGGCATCCGGCAGAAGTAGTTTTCTAGGGGCAGGGGTTTTCATGAGCACGAAGAAATTATCCATCGCTATCGTGGGTGCGGGCATGGGTGGATTGGCATTGGCCTCCACGCTACGCCGCGCGGGATTCGATCCGCAGGTTTACGAACAGGCCGGACAGTTTGACCGCATTGGCGCGGGTATCCAGATGATGCCGAACTCGATGAAAGTGCTTCGCCATATCGGCGTCGAAGATAAGGTCCGCGCGTCATCTTTTCAACCCTATTCGCACCTGAATCGCGTTTGGGATACCGGCGAAATCATGCGCGAGTTGCCCATGCCCGAGGATCTCTTCGGCGCACCGTACCTGTGCATGCATCGCGGCGATCTGCACGACGCTTTGCTTTCCGTGCTGCCTCGGGAAATCATCCATACCGGCAAAAAATTGCAGGGCATCGACCAGAACGGAAACGGCGTCACTCTCTCCTTCGCCGATGGTTCGAAGGTCCACGCCGATGCGGTGATTGGCGCCGATGGCGTTCACTCCCTGGTTCGCGATTTCGTTGTCGGCCCAGTGACCCCCATTCACAAAGGCCGCATCGCCTACCGCGCGGTCCTCTCGTCAAGCCTGCTGAACGGCCGCGATATCGGCAACTCGCGCACCAAGTGGTGGGGTATCGACCGCCACATCGTCATCTATTACACGACGCGCGCGAAAAGTGAGCTTTACTTCGTGACCAGTGTTCCCGAACCGGCCGAATGGGTGACGCGCGAATCGTGGTCCGCCAAAGGCGATGTGAAGGAATTGCGCGCGGCCTATGAAGGATTCCACGAAGACGTTCGTGCCGTGCTCGAAGCCTGTCCCGATTGCCACAAATGGGCGATCCTCGAACGTGAGCCGCTGGTACGTTGGAGCCTCGGACGCGTCGCGCTGTTAGGCGATGCCTGCCACCCGATGACGCCTTATATGGCCCAGGGAGCCGCGACAGCGATTGAAGATGCCGCTGTGTTGGCCCGCTGCTTTGAAGCCACGAAAGGCGACGACGTCGAAGGCTCGTTCCGTTTGTACGAAGCGAACCGCAAACCGCGCACTGCGAAGATTCAGGCCATATCGAGTGCGAATACCTGGATGAAGGGCGGTAACGACGACACTAGTTGGCTCTATGGCTACGATGCCTGGAACGTGCCGCTGATCCCCGCGGAAGCGGCCCCCGTCGAAACGGTGAACGTGTAATGGAATCCACGTTTCGAGCGTCCGACGGTTGCTCCATCGCCTACACTCTACACACGGCCGATTCACCGAATTGCGTGGCGCTGATTCATTCGCTCGCGCTCGATCGCACTATCTGGGACGGCGTCGTGACGGAGATACAGGGGAAAGCGAACGTGCTCGCCTACGATTGCCGCGGCCACGGGCGTTCCAGCCACGTGACCGGTCCCTACACGATGGAGCAGTTCGCGCGTGATCTGGCGCAGTTGATGGATCACATCGGCTGGCCGTCTGCTGTTGTCGCCGGATGTTCCATGGGCGGCGGCGTGGCGCAAGCATTCGGCGGATTGTTTCCCGATCGCGCCGTGGGCTTGGGCTTGATCGACACCACCGCCTGGTATGGACCGGAAGCGCCCACGCAATGGCGCCAGCGCGCGGCCGCGGCCACAGCGAATGGCCTCGGCGGCATGGTCGAGTTTCAAACCACGCGCTGGTTCGGCGACGCGTTTCGCGCCAGCCGCAAGGATCTTGTGGAACGCGCCACCAATGTTTTCCTGGGCAACGATCTCCACTGTTACGCCTCCACTTGCGAGATGCTTGGCGATGCCGACCTGCGTCCGTATCTCGCTGGTTTCCGCATGCCCGTCGCGGTGATCGTGGGTGAGGAGGACTACGCAACCCCGGTGGCCGCCGCCAGGCAGATGCATGAGTCCATCGCAGGATCGACTCTGACCATTCTGCCGGGCCGCCACCTGACGCCCATCGAGTGTCCCGAAAAAGTCGCATCTGAATTGGTAACTCTGTTCGAACGCGCCACCGTGCGGAAAGCCGCGAACTAGGAACCCGTGAGCCGAGACTCCACCCAAACCACGGCGAACTCCGCCGAATTGATCGCGCGCATGGAGCGCACCCCGTTTTCGCGATGGCACATGAAGGCGCGCATCGTAATGGGCAGTGCGACGTTCTTCGATGCCTACAATGCGCTGTCGCTCGCGTTTGCTCTTCCGGTGCTCATTAAGTTGTGGCACATCACTCCGGCGCAAAGCGGATTGCTGTTGGGCGTCAGCTATATCGGCCAACTGGCGGGTGCTTTGGGCTTCGGATGGCTCGCCGAAAAATACGGACGCGTTCGCAGCGCCGCGGGAGCGGTTGCCATTATGTCCGTGATGAACCTGGCGTGTGCGCTTGCGGGCAATTTCAACATGCTGCTGATCTGCCGGATCATTCAGGGTATCGGCGTTGGCGGAGAAATGCCTGTGGCTGCAACGTACATCAATGAACTCTCCCGCGCGCATGGCCGCGGCAAATTCTTCCTGCTGTATGAAATGATATTCCCGGTCGGCCTGATGGCCACCGGACAAATCGGCTCACTGCTGGTTCCCATCTTTGGATGGAAAATCATGTTCCTGATCGGCGGCATTCCCGGCTTGTTCATCACATGGATGGTGATGCGCCTGCCGGAATCGCCGCGCTGGCTGATTGCGCAGGGGCGGCTGGGGGAAGCCGAAGCGATCATCGAAAAGATGGAAGCGGCGTCCCCGCAACCCCCTGTTGAACGGAAGCCCGTGACGGCACCGGCATCTGCACCACGCATCGAAAGGGCCCGCTGGAGCGAAGTGCTCTCGCCGTTCTACCGCGGCCGCACCATCGTCGTATGGGCGCTGTGGGCGTGCGCTTACTTCGTTTCGAACAGCTTAAATAACTGGATGCCGAGCCTGTACAATACCGTCTACCATCTGCCCCTGCAGCAGGCGCTGCGCGCGGCTTCACTCACCAACGTCGCCCAAGTTGCCCTGCTGTTTGTATGCGCGTTGGTAATCGATCGTGTTGGCCGCAAGCACTGGACCGTGGCCGCCTTCATCGCCAGCGGCATTTTACTCGCCGTGCTTGGGTTCACCGGAGCCGGCAGTGTAATGTCTGTGATGATCCTCGCCACCGTCGCCTACGGCATCGTCGGTTCCGCCAATGCGGTTCTGTACTTGTACACACCGGAGATTTACCCCACGCGCATGCGCGCCATTGGCACCGGTCTTGCGACTTCCTGGCTGCGTCTCACCTCCGCAATAGGGCCTCCGCTGGTTGGTCTGATGGTGGGGGCGAAGGGCGTCGGCTCCGTGTTCCTGTTGTTCGCCGCCGTCAGCATCGTCGGCGCCGTGGTCGCCGTGAAGATGATCGAAACGCGCGGACGAAAGCTGGAAGAAATCGCCATCTAGCTTCTGGCCAGAGATCCACGGCCTCCTTCAATTTCCGGCCCTCTGAAGTGATAGGATGACTGCTGCGCCTTTCGCGCCTGTCCCCGATGCCCGCACGTCCACAAATCGATCTCACGGAGTTTCTGGATCAGCAGCGCTCCGGCTGGTACCAGCGCTCCATTCTCATTTGGTCCTGCCTGTTAATGTGCATCGACGGCTACGACATGCAGGTGATCTCCTTCGCCGCGCCCGCCATCATCAAGGCCTGGGGAATGAATAAAGCCGCCTTCGGCCCCATCTTCGGCGCAGGTCTTTTCGGTTACATGCTCGGCGCGACGCTTCTGACATCGTTGGCCGACCGGTTCGGGCGCAAGTTGACCGTGATCGCGGGCGCGCTGCTCTTCGGGGTCTTCACACTTGCTACGGCCTTTGCGCAATCCGTCGAGCAACTGCTTGCGCTTCGCCTCATCGCCGGAATCGGCTTGGGCGCGTCGGTGCCGACCATCGTCGCCTTGAACGCCGAATATGTCCCCTCCACGCGCCGCGCCACGCGCATCACCGTGATGTTTGTTGGCTATACCGTGGGCAGCGCCATCGCGGGCGTCATCTCCGCAACGTGGCTTCCCAAGTTTGGTTGGCCGATTCTTTTCTACATTGGCGGTTTGGTGCCAATGATCGCAGCCACAGCACTCGCGTTCGTACTGCCCGAATCGATCCGCTTCCTGGTGCTGCGCGGCGATCGACAGGCACAAGCCGTTGCCATTCTCCGCAAGCTGCGGCCCGAGGTGGATGTCCCCGCCAATGCGGAATTAATCCTCCACGAAGGCCACCGAGCCGGACTTCCTGTGTGGAATCTTTTCACCGACGGCCGCGCCGCGATCACTTCTTTGTTGTGGATCACGTTTGTGACCAGCCTGCTTGGTCATCACTTCCTCACCAGTTGGCTGCCCACGGTTCTCGTAAGCGCGCATGTCTCAATTCAGAACGCAGCCGTCGCCACCACTCTCTTTCAAATTGGAGGCAGCGCCGGCAGCCTGCTGATCGGCCAACTGCTTGATCGCCGCGGCATCAACGCATTGGCCGCGATGCTCATCACCGCGGCGCCTCTCGTGTTTTGGATCGGCAACAGTCCTGCGGGATTATTGCTGATGGTGCTCGTCTTCTTCTGCGGCCTGTGCGTATTGGGCGGACAGATCGGATTGAACGCGGTTTGCGGATCCTTCTATCCCACGTTCATTCGATCCACGGGAACAGGTTGGGCCTTGGGCATCGGACGCATCGGTGCGGTGATCGGTCCTGTTCTTGGCGGACAGCT
>JBEBFS010000193.1:0-2201 GCA_040081855.1 Bryobacteraceae bacterium
TTATACGCCTCGACGTCTCCCCGCCGTGCTTTCGATATCAGGTCGCGATCTTCGACCTCGCGAAAGATCAACGTTTACTCCGTTTGTATAGACGCCCAGGGGGCGGAAAAAGTCGAAGGCAAATGTTTTGCCCGTAACCGTATGATTCGACTATAGCTCCCTTTGTTTCACGGCGCGAACAGAACTTGGTAGAGCTACGGGCGTTCCAGCCTATTGAGAATAGAGCGCTGTGGGTGGGCCTATTGCGGAGATCGGTTGTTCAGCTGATGTTTTACAAAACCAGTGCCAAGGTGATTCTCGATCAGTTTGAAAGCCGAAGTGTTCATGAGCGTATGCATGTAGCAGTGGTGGACGGTCAAGACCACATCTTGCAACTTAGGATCATCTTCAAGTTTTCGAACCTTCAATCCCAGATCAATGCATTTCGTCAGCGGGATGTGGCGTTCGTGGGCTTTGTGTACATCAGTATCGCTGAGAGCTTCCACAATGGTCGCCGCCTTCGTCTTCGCATCAGGGTCGCCAGCGAACATGACGGTGCTCAACTGATCACTAACGAACGACTTTGTCCATTCGATCGCCTGTTTACACTGCCCAAGGAAAGTTGGCCTGTATTGCTGAAGAATCGATTGCCAGACCTGCAACGACGCAGGGTCCTGCTTGTACTCAAGAAGAGCTTGTTTGAACTCGTTGATTACGCCCTGAGCTGGTATGCCACGAAACTGAGGATCTATAGGACCCAAGCTCGACTGCTTTCCGAGTACAATTTCGCGAGAAGAGCACGCGATCATTGTTCCCGCAGACATCGCGATTTGTGGAACAATCACGCGAATATCCCGCTCGAACATAGTGTGAAGGTATGTTACCAAGCTCTCCGTCGTCGCAATATTACCGCCTGGCGTATGAAGGATCAGGTCAAGGCCTTTAGACCTATCAAGCTTGTGAACGGCCATCATGAAGCCGTTCATGTCTTCATCGTTTATGTCCAGCAACTGAATTCCCGGCTTCGACAAAAAACCGGAATAATATGCAATGACGTTTCTTTTGGTGAGCTGAAAGAGACGTTTAAGGTAGCGCCGCCGTACGATGTCCGGCGCCGTCGGTCCCTTGACACTTTCCTGCTGAATTTCCTTGAGAACTTCTCCCCAGTTCGGCAACGATATTTATCGCTGAGAATTCAAGCGATCCTCAGAACTCAGAACGCTCTGATTCGTAGTTATGCTCGGAACATATTTCAGCGGCGATGGCTGAGCCAAACTGAAAGTATCGTCGTCGGTGGCGGTAGAGTGAATCAACATTTGATGGATGTTGACTAGTTCCTGGATATCCAAAGCCTCGGTGTCCTGCATGTGTCGCCTCCCTCGATTCACACGCACCGATCGATAGAATTGCGACCGGTATCCTCGCGAATAGATTATATCAACTTCAATCGAATAACAATGCCCCACGGGTGGGTCGGTACGGATTTCTCTTCCCGAAGGCGATGCCTCCAAACGCATAGGCAATAATAATTTACGGCATCCATCGATGTCGATTTCGGAAGTGTTATGGTTTCTGTGACCGGACTATGCGCGTCTGTATGGCCCGCCGGTACTTGCACATGTGCGGGACATAGAGTCGCGTGGCAAGGAAAACGCGACAAACTGGTACCCACTTTCCACCACGCGATTTTGTCGGTTTTGAATCACTGGGCGTTGGTCTGAGAGAATAAAAACCTGAGAGGCAATCCCGCGCCCGTCGCGGACCGCTCCATGAACTATCCCGACTCCGTCCAGTTCCTATACAAGCTGGGGAACGAAATCAAATCCGCCAAGCTGGGTCTCGAACGTATTGAAGCCGTGCTCGCGGCGCTGGGGAATCCTGAGCGCGCTTATCGAGTGGTGCATATCGCTGGGACCAACGGGAAAGGCTCCACCTGCGCGATGATCGACGCCGGTTTGCGCGGCGCCGGCGACCGCACGGGACTCTTCACCTCACCTCACCTTGTGGAGCCAACGGAACGCATCCAGATCGACGGCATGCCGGTGACCGAAAGCCAGTTCGTGGAAGCGTTTGACGCCGTACACAAAGCCGCCGAATCGTTGAGCCTCGATTGCCACCCCACCTATTTTGAAACCGTCACTGCGATGGCTTTTTGGCTATTCCGAAAGATGGGCGTGCACACGGCGGTAGTGGAAACCGGCCTTGGCGGGCGCCTGGATGCG
>JBEBFS010000058.1:0-30099 GCA_040081855.1 Bryobacteraceae bacterium
AAAGGAGCCATTAGAATTGTTCGGCGAGTCGGCATAAGTTCCTCTTCTCCATAAGGTGCCAGCAGTGGTGGGATAAGCGCATGAATCCAAGCATACCGCCGCAGAAAGAACCCGAGGGCGTATCGGTTGGCTCCGGCAGAGAATGTGGGGCGGCCCATCCGGGCGGCAGCCGCGTTTCCACGCGGCTTTCTTCAAGCAGCGTCCAGACAGCAGCGGCACGGCAGACATCCGCGGCAAGCCGTGATACCGTTAAGCCACCATGGACAAGTACAAGAAAGCAACAACGGACTTAATCGCCGCACTCAGCGCACATGAAGCGATTCATGCCGAAACCGTAAAAGCGAAGGACGCCGCATCCAAGCAGCGCTACAAAGATTCCTACGATCGCGTCCGCGACGCCCGCAAGCATTGGAAGCAACTTTTCCAACCCAGCTCATTTCGTAAGTAGACAGCGGCCAACAAAAAAATTGGGACAGACGCTTCTTCTCTCTTAGCCTGCGTTTTACTGCAGGCCAGCTAGAAAAGGCGCGTCTGCCCCCTGGTCCAGGTACTATCTAAAAAACTCGTAAAAAACTGTCGTCGGAGTCTACTTAATACTCCTTCTGTTCGACGGTCCCTTCCTTGCGGCTCAACTCCTCGGAAAGAATCACGGCGTCGGCCAGATCCTTCATCGGCCGGCGGAGGCGGCGGCTTTCGTTGCGCATGCGCAGGTAAGCCTCTTCCTCGGTCAGGTTGTGCCTCTTCTGCAAAATGCCTTTGGCGCGTTCCAGCGACTTGCGCGCTTCCAACTGCCGCTTCATCTCGGCGGTCTCTTCGGACAGGCGCACATTCTCTTCTTCCAGAATCGCCTTGCCGATCGCCCCGCCCATCTGCTCGCCGATGAACGAGATAATCGAAACCTCTTCCGGCGTGTGGGCGTGCGACGCGCGGTGGTGCACGTTGATGACGCCGATGGCCTTGCCCTTGTTCACCAGAGGCACCGACAGAAACGCCTCATACGTGTCCTCGACAAGCGCTGGAAAAATCTTCGACCGCGGATCGGCCGCGGCCTTCGAGCTTAGTGCCACAGGCGACTGGTGTTCCGCCACCCAGCCCGTTACGCCCTCGCCCATTTTCATGCGCAGGTTCCCCAGATCCTTCGCGTGCGGCAATAAGGAGGCTCTTAAAACAAATTCCGAAGTCGAGGAATCGACCAGGTACACCAGACAGGCATCGCACCCCGATACCTGCGCCGTCAAACCGACAATTTCCCCGAGCATCTCATCCAGCGACAACTCCGAACTGACAATCCCGCTCACGCGATGCAGTACAGAAGCGTCAAAATTAGTAGTTTCCATAAGCGGTGCGTTCATCCTAGTTAGAGGGTACGGCGCGATAACAATTCGGTCCAATCAAAACTTTCTATCGAGGGTATCGTTGCAGACGCGTAAATACAGGCTGCGAAAGGGCCTAACGGCAAAGCCCTAAAATGGCGAAGCCAGCGGCCGTCCGGTCGCTTATAATCAAGGCATTATGAGAAACGAATGGGTGGCGCGACGCGCCGGCGACAAGATCCGAACACAAATCCATTACGCGCGGCAGGGACGTATCACCGAAGAGATGGAATACGTTGCTAAACGCGAACGCCTGGAGCCCGAACTGGTCCGTTCCGAGGTCGCTCGCGGGCGCATGATCATCCCCGCCAACGTCAATCACACGAACCTCGAACCCATGTGCATCGGCGTGGCATCCCTTTGCAAAATCAACGCGAACATTGGCAATTCCTCAACCACGTCGAATATCGAGGAAGAAGTCGATAAACTTCGCCACTCGGTGAAATACGGGGCAGACACCGTGATGGATCTTTCCACCGGCGGCGACATCCCGCGCATTCGCAAAGCGATCATCGCCGAATCGCCCGTGCCCATCGGCACCGTGCCCATCTACGAAGCCCTCTCCCGCGTGCGCCGCGTGGAAGACCTCAACATCAACGTGATGCTGGAAGTGATTGAAGAGCAGGCGGCGCAGGGTGTGGATTACATGACCATCCACGCAGGCGTACTGGTGCAATACATTCCGCTCACCACCAAGCGAGTCACCGGCATCGTCAGCCGCGGCGGAGCCATCCTTGCCGAGTGGATGGTGAAAAATCATAAGCAGAATCTGCTCTACGAGCACTTCGACGAAATCTGCAAAATCTTCCAGAAGTACGACGTCACGTTCTCGCTCGGCGACGGCCTCCGCCCCGGCTCACTTGCCGACGCCAGCGACGCCGCGCAGTTCGCTGAACTGACGACGCTCGGCGAATTGACCAAGATCGCCTGGAATTACGATTGCCAGGTGATGATCGAAGGGCCCGGCCACATTCCGCTGGACCAGATCCAGATGCAGGTGGAGAAGGAAAAGGAAATTTGCTTTGAGGCTCCCTTCTACACGCTGGGTCCGCTGGTGACCGACTTCGCTCCGGGCTTCGATCACATCACGTCTGCCATCGGTGCGGCGATGATCGGCTGGCACGGCGCGGCGATGCTCTGCTACGTGACGCCGAAGGAACATCTGGGCCTGCCCAACCGCGAGGACGTGAAGCAAGGCCTGATCGCCTACAAGATCGCAGCACACGCCGCGGACATCGCGCGCCACCGTCCGGGCGCCCGCGACCGCGACGATGCTTTATCGCGCGCGCGCTTTGCCTTCGATTGGAATAAGCAGTTCGAACTGGCGCTGGACCCCGAAACCGCCAAGTCTTATCACGATGAGACGCTGCCCGAAGAAGGTTTCAAAGACGCCGCGTTCTGCTCCATGTGCGGCCCGAAATTCTGCTCGATGAACCACTCGAACAAAACGCAGGAGTTCACCGAAGCCGACGCGCAAGCCGTGCTGACCCAAATCACGAAAGTCCCCGGCGCCGAAGTAGCCCACGCCACCGGCGACTAAGCGAATTATTCAAAAAAGTGGGCGCCCCCCCCGTGGGGCGGGGCTTCGCCCGGCGCGCCGGACTTCCGTCCGGCGCTTTTTATTTTGGATAAGGAAGAACAATCCCGGGGACCACCGGCAAGATCACAGACATTTGCCCCGGTGAATGCGTCGCCCGCTTAAGCCGGAGACTCGCCCTTAATCTCGGGCAACGGCACCGGAGCATCCCCCGCCCAAATGCGATTGAAGAGCGTGACAATCTCCTCGTGCAGTACGCCGTTATCGGCCAGCAGGTGCGGCCCGCGCAAATCAAACGACTCACCGCGCATATCGCTGCAAATGCCGCCCGCTTCCTGCACCAGCAGCACACCCGCCGCCATATCCCAGGGGTTAAGCGCGAACTCCCAGAATAGGTCGAGCCGTCCGCAAGCAACGTAAGCGAGATCAATCGCCGCCGCGCCCGCGCGCCGCACGCCGTGCGATTGCATGGCGAGCTGATAGTAAAAATGAATATTGATATTCGCGTGGCGCTTGCGTGACGGGAAGCCCGTAGCCGCCAGCGAATCCTCAAGGCGCGCTGCTTTCGTCACCTGAATATTCTTGCCATTGAGGAACGCCCCAGCACCCTTTTCCGCCGAAAACAGTTCGTCGCGCGTGGGATCGTAGATCACGCCGGCGATCAACTCACCCGCACGCTCCAGCCCAAGCGTCACGTTGTAGACGGGAAAACCATGCGCGAAATTCGTGGTGCCATCCAGCGGGTCCACATACCAGCGATATTCGGACGAACCCTCCGCCGCACCGCCTTCTTCGGCCACAATGGCGTGCGTTGGAAAGTGCTTGGTCAATTGCTCGACGATCAGCCTCTCACTCGCGCGGTCCGCCTCCGTCACCAAATCATGCTTGCCCTTGAGTTCGAACCCAATGCCCCGCCGGCGGTAATCCGAAATCAACGCCCCGGCTTCCAAGGCAATGGTGGAGGCTATTTCAACGAATGATCCCAAGTGAGGTTCCTAACTGGAGTGAATTTTCGCGGACCCAGCGGCGCAAACGGCACGCCAAGACTACTCGGCCTTCGCCTGCGGCAGTTCGTGCAGATACTTGATCTCATGCTTGAAGAGAAACAGATTCGGAACCCCCACGCGATTCAGGCGGATAAAGCGGGAGTCGTAAAACTCCATCGTGCCTTCCACGTCCTGGCCGTCGCACAGGCGCACGCGGAGCGGAACCTTGTTTAGGATCAACTGATCGAAATACTCAGCTTCCGCGAAGGTACAGCCGGGAGCTTTAATTTGACTGATTTTTCCTGCCACTGGCACTTCCGAGCTATCGATCACTATAGTAGCCAGTGCGTGTCGAGATGCGCAAATCCTTGCGACCCGGCAGCGTCACGCGCACCGTGTGAAACGCGCCATTACCCGAGACAACACCTTTCGGGTAATAGCCAAGCAAATATTGCGTGCGCAAATCGCGCAAAATTTCCGCAAACGCGCCGTCCAACTCGCCAATCGTCGGATGAAACACGCGGCCGCCGGTGTTGGCCGCCAGTGTCTCCAGCGCATGTTCACCGCCCAGATTGCGGCCCGCGGGGTTCGATATGGGAACTACCACGATCGAATAAAAAACGGCATCCGCACGGTGCGCGGCGGCTTCGGCATCACGAAACTTCTGGCTGCTCGCCGTATCGCCCCCATCGGTAACAGCGATAATCACGTGGCGGCCATCGCGGTTCCGCAGATCGCGGCTCGCTAAATAAACGGCGTCGTAAAAGGCTGTGCCCGCTTCGGCTTTAACGCTTCTTAAGCTGTCTTCAAGGCGAGCAAGGCGGCGCGTGTAAGAATTCAGCAGGGTCACCTGATAGTTGAATGCATAGAGCGCGGCGGCATCGTCCGGGTTCCCTTCTCCAACCAGAGCCTGCAGGAACTTGCTGAGCGATGTAGTTTCGTACTTCAAATCCTTTGCCGTGGACGCGCTCACGTCCAACAACAAAGCCACCGACATCGGTTGCGACGTCTGTCGTTCGAAGACAGCAATCTCCTGCCCAACACCACTGTCAGCCACCACAAAGTCTTTCGGGTTGAGCGAACCCAACAAATTGCCTGCGGCATCCTTCACCGTCACCAGCAACCGCACCAGGCGGGTGTCCACTCGAAAGACGGGCGACTCCTGCGCAAATGCAGTTCCACCCGCAAGCAACACCACGGCAAGCAACACCGCGGCAAGCGCGCACGCGCACCTCCTCATCTGCCTCCTGCGCGTCACCCCTGCGCCCTGGCGACGGATTCGTCCCATTCCCCTTCCACCCACACTTCGCCATCCACGAAGTATTCTTTCTTCCACACCGGCACCAGCTTCTTCAGGCGATTGATGCCCTCCAGCGCCGCTTCAAACGCAGCCCGGCGATGCGGGGACGTGACGACTACTGCAACGCTCGTCTCGCTCACGTCCAATCGTCCCAGGCGATGCACGATGGCGATGCGGCCAATCTCGTACCTGCTCGCGATGTCGCGGCCAATCTCGGCCATCATCTTCACGGCCATGCCTTCGTAGCACTCGTATTCGAGGTACTGCGTCTGCCGCCCTTTGGTGTTGTTGCGCGTCACGCCTTCGAAGTTGACGAACGCGCCGTCCTCGCCGCGCAGCATCTTTTTCGCAAGCGCAGTACCGTCAATGGGCTCTCGCGTCAACGCGAAGAGATGGCCTTCGGGATCGTGAATTTCCTGAATGTATTTGCCCGAACCGCCACTCACGGGAGGCAGAAACGCCACTTCATCGCCGTCCGAAAGCGGCGCCGTGGGAGTAGAAAATTGTTGATTCACCGCCAACACAGTGCTTGCGGCCACCTCCCGGAGGCGCGGAAAACGGTTGGCGTAGAGTTCAAAGACCGTCTCCACACGGCCACCCTCAGGAATCTCTACCGACTCCTCGCGGCAGCCCACGATGTCTTTCAGAACTCCAAAAAAGAGGACACGAATACGCACACCCGTCATACTAACAGACTGGTTTTGCGTGGTTTTGGTTTCGGCGGATTCCCCGTGCTGTACCAGCCGCGTCCCTAAACGAACGCAATAGCCCGTCCCGCCCAGCCAATGCCGAGCCACAGGATCAATGAGATCACGCCGACCACCACTCCCGTCGCCCGTGACACTTGTTCGTGCTTCGTCATGCGGACCACCACCGTGTAATGGAAGACGATCGCCGCAAACAGCAGGTAGATCTTCACCCAGAAGGCCGGGTTCGGGAAAGCCTTTTCCGCCTCGGAGAGAAATAGCAAAACGCCGCTTAACAGAATAACGATCAGGCTCCAGTTCAAGTACGGCCGCAGCTCGGCCATCAGTCCCGATACCGTCCAGCCTTTCATTAGCACGCCCATCAGCCGCAGATTCACCACCACCACCGTTCCGATCAGCACGGTCAGCGACAAGATGTGAAACGTCTCAATCATCGGAAACTGCCAGCTCCCGCTGCGCACGAACTCTCCGAGCGCGGTCCTATCGCACCATCGGAAAAAGGGGAATGTAAATTCTAGCGGCATGGTTCGAGTCCTCTCCTGATTCGCATTCCGCGCACTTGAGCCTAATGGTTATAGGCAAACTGCCGCCCCAGCCAGATCACCATCGTCCAGAACACCAGTGAAAATACGCCTGCCATTTTCGCGCCCGTCGGCGTGATGGCTGCGCTGTCCCACTGCGCGATCCGCTTGTGGACCGTTGTGTGATACACCAGCGCATTGACGCCCGCCAGCGCCATGAACGTCAGCTTCAGCCAGAACCAGTAGTTGCCGTAAGACTTCGCTGGCTCCGCCAGGAACAGCAGGCTTCCCGTGCCAAATACAATCACGAATCCAATCATGGTGAACGGCAGCAAAGCGTCGAATACCTTGCTGGCTTTCTCCTTCTTCATCAACACTCCGAGCAGTCGCAGATCGCTCATCGCGATCGTACCCGCCGACACACCAAGGCCCAGCAGATGGGTGCCCTCAATAAACGGAAAAAGTATGTTGGATTCCCGGATCGAAGTGCTGATGTTCGTTTCCTGAAGCCACTGGCAGAATTCGAAGAGAACGGGCATAGGACTGTCCCTTTAGCATGCAAGGAACCAGTTGCAACGGACCCCTTCCGGGGGGGACCCCCGAGTCTTACGGAAGGTTGCATCGCATTGAAAATGGAAGTAAATGCGTTGCAGGGCGAAGAGTGGGCTGCGGGGAGTGATATGTCTGGCTGCGTGAAACGCCCCATTCCGGGCAGATGACACTGTGCGACAGCACACTGTCGGCGGCGCCGGCGTTCGCAAGACCAATGAAGAAAGTCCCGGAGGAAACCTCTTTCCCCCGGGACTTGATTCGTGCCTTGTTTGTATTGTTACTTCACCTGCACAGAGCCAGTGACCGTCCCGCCCAAGGAGCTTTTCAATGTAATGCGTGTATTCGATCCCATATACACGTTTAGCGTTCCGCTGTATTTTCCCCTGCCCGCGTTAGCCAGCGTGCCCAGCTGCGCTCCCGTGTTCGCGTCGTGGACAGTGATTGTCGTGGCCGTGCTTGTGCTGCTCGCCTCCACTTTCAACTGCACCGACTTTGCGGTGTAGATGGCTTTCGAAATCGCGACGGAATCAAGCGGCCTCAGGATCGTCAAGGAAGCGGCCTTTGCCACTCCGCCCATACTGGCGGAGATACTGACGGGCGTGTTTGCGGTGACCGGCTGCAGCGTAATCATGAAATTCGCCGAAGTAGCGCCCGCCGGAATGGTGACCGTTGCCGGCACCGACGCCAGCGAAGCATTCGAACTGGTGACCGCAATCGTAGCGGAAGAATCCGCTGGATTATCCAGCGTCACGGTACCCTGCGCCGTGAAGATCCCATACTGACTGGCTGGATTCAGAGTTAACGCCGACAGGGAGTAGGCTGGCACCACATCCAGGCGTGCCGACTGCGCGACTCCGTTCCACGTTGCGGTGATGTCGCTGAAGGACGGCCCCGGCACCGCGGAGGTCGAAATCGGGAAAGTTGCCGAGTTGGCACCAGCGGGGATCGTGACGGTCGTGCCCGCAGACAGGAACGCCACCGAAGGGTCGCTGCTCGACAGCGTGACCGTTGCGCCTTCCGCCGGAGCGGTTCCGCCGAGCGACACAGTCGCGGTGGAGGATGCCGCTCCGCCGATCAACGACGCCGGGTTCAGCCTCAATTGCGCCACCAACGGCGGATTTCCGTGCGTGTTCCGCAGCACATAGTACTCGCGGTAGTACGCTAAAACAAGGTCAGGCGAGCCGTTACCATCCATATCTGCGTCGAGGAAAGCGCCTCCCGAGGGAAGAGCTGCACTATATAAATCGCCGCCTAGCAGCCAGCCGCCCGTGCCGGCTAAGACACGCAGCTTGCCCAGGCCGCGGTCGTAAATGGCCACATCCGGCCGCCCATCGCGGTCGTAATCGGCGCTCGCGAGGCCGGAAATTGCATTGGTGCCGAAAACCCAATCGAAATATGCAATGAAATTGCCATCGCCGGTTCCGCGCGCGATGGTGAGCCTGTATAGTGCAGCATCTTGCGGACCCGCCTGGGTCTGAATCATCACCGCATCCATGAAACCGTCGCCATTGAAATCGCCCAACTTCGCGCCGTAGGGGAGCGGCGAATTCACGGGAGCCTGGAAGCTTCCGTCGCCATTTCCAAGAAACGTAGCGCTGCCCGCGAAATCGAGCTTACCGTCGTTGTTGATATCGCCGACTACGGCGTAAACGGTTCCCACCGACATGGGGAGCAGCGTCGGAGTCTGCATCGCTCCCGTCCCCGTGCCAAGCGCCACCGCGTATCCGCCGGTTCCCGTGATCACGACGTCCGGATTGCCGTCGCCATTGAAGTCACCAACAGCCCCGTTATAGCTCGTGAACGGTACTGGAATGAGAATTGGCGCCGCAAAGTCTCCGTTGCCGGTCGCCAGAAGAACACCGGCGCCGCCTGCACCTTCAAATACGAGATCGCAAAGACCATCACGGTTGAAATCCGCGGCCTGCAAACCTTGCATCAATAAGCCAATGCTCTTGCTG
Organism: Bryobacteraceae bacterium; assembly: GCA_040081855.1. Taxonomy (GTDB): domain Bacteria; phylum Acidobacteriota; class Terriglobia; order Bryobacterales; family Bryobacteraceae; genus Palsa-187. Next base: position 8,935 of record JBEBFS010000058.1, read on the forward strand.
ATCGGAGCCGTGTATCCGCCTGTCGAGTCCGCCAGGGCCACGCTGAAACCGTTGATATTCGTGACGCCCGTGATATTCGTGCCAATCCCGTCGGACGCGGCCACATCCATACGGCCGTCTCCATTGAAATCGCCCGCCGCCGACCAGTACATCGTAGGGTTGTAGGCAGGCACAGCCAGCGAAGAATAGTTGGCGGGAGCCACAAAATGCGGCACGCTTTGTGCGGATAATCCGGCCGCGGCGGCCAGCGCCAACCAGCAAGTGACAATCATTTTCTTGCGTCCGCAAGCCCCCGAGCGGGCGCCTTCCAGTTTCATAGCAACGTGGCTGTAGTTGCGATCCAGTATCATCGTTTCCTTTCGATCTCGTCTGCGTTGGAGTTCCGCAATGCTCCCGACGTCCGCGAGGACATGAAAACCGGGCCGATCCAACTGTTCTGTGTCTATCCTAGTAATCGCGATTAGGTCGAGTGGTTACGTAGTTGTGAAGATTTTGTAAAAAGGAAGGACCGCCCCGGCGTAGACATCCGCTGCATATCAAAACCTCGCTTCCGCGATACGCTGAAACTATGCAGCCAGCCTCCGCCGTCCCCCACTCGATCGAAGCGCGCCTTCGCGTGCGTTACGCCGAAACGGATCAGATGGGCGTTGTCTACTACGCGAACTACCTCGTCTGGATGGAGCTTGGACGCGTCGAATATTGCCGCGCCGCGGGCATCCGGTATCGCGATATAGAAGTGCAGGACGGCGTGTTCCTAGCCGTGGCGGAGTCCAACTGCCGCTATCTGGCACCGGCGCGGTACGACGACGAAATCAGCGTCGTCACCACCGTCGCCGGAGCGAGTCCCCGGCTGCTTCGCTTCGATTACGTGATCCAGGACGTCACCACAGGCAAGACACTGGCCACCGGCTACACCAAACACATCTGGTGCGGCCGCGATATGCGCTCGACACGGCTCCCCGAAAAATATTGGAGCGCCTTCGGAATGACGCCGAAAGCCCCTGCCGCTGAAGCCTAGTTCCACGTAAGTACTCTTTCTCTAGGGTCGGATAAAACAAAGGCCGTGGACCGAAAGGCTCACGGCCGAAGTACATTAAAGCACCTTGATCCCAGGGCAAAAGAATAGCCGCTACCGACTTCACGAACACATGGGATACGCGGATAGGCTACTCTTCCACTTTTTACGTAGCTGGGAAAGGCCAGGTCAGGAGCCTTCAGCGTCGAAATCGCACAACGTAAACCGATCCGTAGTACTCAATGCGCGAGAGTTCGTCCAGCATCAATACTTGCACCTCCTCTGCGGAACCGCCGCCCGAGCCGGCTCCGATGAGAGGAAACGCCACCGAGGCAAAATTCATTTGGGAGACAAGTTTCATCGTATTCCGAACCGAGTGCCGCACCGAATATTCAGAGGAGCGCCACCACATATCAATTCCAGCGACGTGAATAATGCCGCGAAAAGGAAGACGACCGGCCGATGTAAGCACAGCACCGCCCAGTGGAATCGGCCCATGGCGGGCCACTTCACGGAACGGCTGGATTCCCCCGCGGCGTTTAATCGCGCCGGAAACACCCTGCGGCAACAATAGCCACCAGGGAATCATATTTCTGTTCCACGCGTTCACAATCACTTCTACGGGCTGATCGAGAAGATCGCCCTCGGTAACGTGTACCTGCATCGTCTTCAGCTCTGACGCCGCGAACAGGCCGCACACACGGACACTAGAAACATCTTTCGGCCAGCCTTAGAGTAAAGCGAAATCGATCACCGCGGCGCGCAGCACGCTCAGTTGGGCGGATTGCTTCATCTTGCCCGTGTTCGCGTCCAACGCGAACGAGGTGACGTCGTTCGTTTGCAGATTGCAGGAAAAGAGAAACTTGCCGGAAGGGTCAATATTAATTTCGCGGGGTCCCTGCCCTCCGGTTTTTGTCACTTCGACTCGGGTCAATCGGCCCGTTTTCTCATCCACCTCAAAGACGGCCACGCTGTCATCACCACGATTGGCGCTGTAGACGAATTTCCCGCTTGGATGGATGCGAATGTCCGTAGGCGATACGCGGGGTCCGGAGTAGCCGTCGGGAACCGTCGCAATCGTTTGGACCGGGCGCACCTCGCCATTCCCCGAATCGAAAGAGAACGAAGACACGCTGGCCTCGCGCTCATTGGTCATAAAGAAAAACGGTGCGCGCGGATGCGCGGCGAAATGCCGCGGCGCTCGTCCCGGAGGCGTCGGAAATGCCTTCGGTTTCAGTTCGCGCAAAGCCGGATCGAACGGGAAGACGTAGATGTGATCGTAGCCGTTGTCGGAAGCGATGATCCAGCGCTGCGTGCGGTCAAAAATCACTCCATGACAGGCGGCGCCCGGGCCGGCGTCCAAGGAAGGCCGTTGCTCAAAAACGGAAACGTCGAGGGGCGACTCGAGCGATCCATCCGCCTTCACCGAAAACAGCGCCACGGTGCCGTCGTCGGTAGGTGTGTCCACATACGGAACGCCATTCCTTTTCTTGATAACGGCGATTTTGTTCACCGCGCCATGATTGGCCACCACAACGCGCGAGTTCGTCTTGTCGATCAACACCGCCGTGGGATTGCCTCCCATGGACAGCTGCGTATTCAAGTACCGCAGCGAACCATCCGCGGGGTTGATCGCGAACGCCGAAACACCGCCGCCCACGCCACCCTTGCCGCCCAGGTTTGGAGTGACGTTGATGCTGTAGAGAAAACGCTGATCCGCGGAAACGCACATCCCGTCGCTATTCAGGTCATCCACCTCAGCGCCCGTCTTACTCACTTCGGTCAGCGAGCCATCAGACATGTTCACGCGAAATACGTTGATGCCGCCCTCTTTGCCCGGAGGTCCAATGAAGCCGCCGGTCGTGTGCCGACCCACATAAGCGAAAAGCTGCTTCGGTTTCTGCTGAAACGCGTTCAACCGGGCAGCGGCCAATGCCACGCCCGACGCGCCCAGAAATCCACGCCGCGATGTTGTTAGCTCCATGATTCCCCACCTTCCCGCGAACCCGGCAAATTGAACAAATAGCCCTGGGCTGGCGCCTGAGTAATGAGTATACATCCGGCAGCTTATAACTTGGCCACATGCATATCTACACTGGGTGGTCCCACTTCGTTATATTGAGTGCATTGTGCTCACGTCGGAAAGGCCGCAGCAACGGGAATGAGTAATAAATCAGAATGGTAGACCATCATGAATTTCACGACGGGTTATTTGAAGGCTTCCAGGTGGAAGGCGCAGAATTGCGCGTTTTCCTCAGGACCGTGGATGGAAAAGGCTTCATAGCTTGCGCTAACCAGTTAGAGGCACTCGCGGCCGGAGGATTCAGGCCAGGCAACATCATTGTTGAAGTGCTAGTACGTGAACATACAGAAGTTACACCAGCGGATATCGCCGAGCTCTATGATCTCCCGCAAGACCCCGATCGAGGAGTGCAGATCGAGCGACTGTTGGCAAACGTTAACCGGCTCCAACTCAAAATATTCGAGATTAATCCCTCCCACGGGGGAATGCTTCTTGCCCTAGCAGGCGCTCTCACTTTCGAAACACGGAACACTACATTCAAACACAATCTGGAGGCATCGTCGTAACAAAAAAACGGCGACAAGGCTCCCCTTTCAACCCGCAGGTCATTGAGCGAAAATCAGAAAATGTTCCGCCCGCCCCTGGCATCGACTAACCTCCGCCGAGGCGTGCTGTTGGTCCTGGGCGCTACCATTGTGTTCCTGCACATCCTTGGCTACCTACAGCCGAACCTGATCGTTGGTTCGCGCCTCGTGAATAGAGTGGCGATCCCAGTACTTTTAGTCGCAGCGCTGTTGTTGCCACGATCCATTGCCGTTCCTGCAGACGCCTGGAAGACGGACCCGACCGTAAAGTGGGTGACGCTGGTCTTCATGGCTCTCGGCACCGTGGAAGTGCTGCTCTACGCAGCCCTGATGTTTAACGTCTTAGCAAGATTCGGGCCGGACTACGTTCCCATCGACTCCAACCCAACATTCCAAATGCTGGAATCTCGATTGGGACATTTGCTCGTATTTAGCATTCTCGGGATGATGTTATCGCCCGTTATCGTGGTGGGCATTCGGACGAAGTAGGAAATCGAAAGCGCGGAGAATGCGTCGCATTCCTGATTGTGAATAGGTGTTTTTCCGTGCGATAGCGCTGAGCCAATAAATGCCGCGCCGATGCGCGGCTGCTGCCCGAAGGGCCGCCCCACGTTTTCGCATCGCCCCAACTGCAAGCTGCGCTCGCCTATACCATCTCGCTATATTGAAATTTATGAGCACTCTTTCGATACGCGATCTTGATCTTCGTAATAAGCGAGTTTTCATGCGGGTGGACTTCAATGTTCCGCTCGCTCCCGGCGGCAAGGAAATCACTAGCGACAAGCGGATCAAGGCGTCGTTGCCCAGCATTCAGTACGCACTGGAACAGGGCGCGGCGTTGATCCTCGCCAGTCACCTGGGCCGCCCCAAGGGCAAGCCGAACGCGGAGATGAGCCTCGCGCCTTGCGCCGAGCGCCTCTCGCAACTGCTGGGCAAGCCCGTCGCCTTCGCTCCCGATTGCGTCGGCCCCGCGGTGCAGGCGATGCTGCCGAAGCCCGGCGAAGTGCTGCTGCTCGAAAATCTGCGCTTCCACGCCGAGGAAGAAAAGAACGACCCTGAGTTCTCAAAGCAACTCGCCGCCCTGTGCGAAGTCTACGTCAATGACGCCTTCGGCACCGCGCACCGCGCGCATGCCTCCACCGTGGGCATGATCCAGTACGTGAAGGAAGCCGGTGCGGGCCTGTTGATGAACAAGGAGCTCGAGTACCTGAACAAGGTGACGCGCAACCCCGAACGCCCCTGCGTGGCCATCCTCGGTGGCGCGAAGGTCTCCGATAAGATTGAAGTGATCCAGAACCTGATGAAGGTGGTGGACCGCCTGATGATCGGCGGCGCGATGGCCTACACATTCCTCAAAGCGCGTGGCGAGGGCATCGGCAAATCCCTGGTGGAGGAAGACAAGCTGGATCTCGCCCGCCAGTTGATGGCGGAAAGCGGCGCAAAGCTGATGCTACCCGTGGATCACGTGGTGGCGGCTGAATTCAAAGCGGGAGCCGAAAACGAGATCGTCGACGTGGTGCCCGATGGCAAGATGGGCCTCGACATCGGCCCCAAGACCATCGCAGCCTTCGAAGCCGTCATCAAAGGCGCGAAAACCATCATATGGAACGGCCCCATGGGCGTATTCGAAATGCCTCCCTTCGATAAAGGCACCGTGGCCCTGGCGAAGGCCGTTGCCGACGCATCGTCCAACGGAGCCATCAGCGTGGTGGGCGGCGGAGATTCGGAAAAAGCCATCAAGAGCGCAGGCGTCTCCGACAAAATCTCCCACGTGTCCACCGGAGGCGGCGCATCCCTAGAGTTCCTGGGCGGCATCGAACTCCCCGGCGTCAAAGCTTTGGATCGATAGCGAAACACGTGGGGCGGAATGGAATTCCGCGCGGGATTGGCAATCCCGCTGGCGTATGATTCGCAGCATCGCAGTTGATACAAACCCCGAAGGCGGAGTGCCACGCCGCCGCGGATTTCCAATCCGCCCCACTGCGTTACCACTCGTTCCTCGCTAGGAGCGCCTTCGCTCCCGTTCTTGAAGGATCGCGCCGATCAGATGCGGATTCCGGCGACCGTGCAGCACCGCGAGAACCAGCGTAGGCTGCTCGTCGATCGCGTATACGATCAGATACTCGCGCACCGGGTGGACTCGCATGGAATCCGGTCCCAGGTTCCTATTCGCAGAGCCCATCTTCGGAAACTCGCCAATCAAGAGTATCGCCCGCTCGATTTCCGCGAGGAATGCATCCGCTGCGTCGATGTTGTCTGCGGCGATATAGTCCCAGATGTCGCCAAGGTCGGCAACCGCTTCGGGATGCAGGATAATCTTCGGAGTTGCTTCGGTCAGGGTTTCCGCGTACGCCGTTCCTCGCTCTTGCGGCGAAGAGCGGAAAATGCGGTAGCAGCGTCTGTGGGTTTCACGTTTCCGGCGCGAACTTCGTGAAGGCGGCGAGCAAGTTCCATGCGCGTGGCGTCCACCTCGGCGGAGTAACCGGCAAGCGCATCTTCCACGATCTCGGCAGGCGGGCGGCCCGTTCTGCCGGATAGTTCCAATAGCTTTGCCTCGGCGTCCGGAGAAATTCGCACTTCCATACCCGCTAGTGTAGACCGATTTCCCGCGGAGCGGAATGAAATTCCGCGCGGGATTGGCAATCCCGCTGGCGTATTATTCGAAACGTTGCAGTTTACTCAAACCCCGAAGGCGGAGTGCCACTCCGCCCCACAAAAGCAAAACGGCGCACCTTGCGGTTCGCCGTCTGTTTTAGAGAACGATCCGAATTGCTTAGCGGCGCGTTGCCGGGCCGGCCATTTCCTTTTTCATCGCGGCCAGGTTGTTGTTCGCCTGTCCCTGCATGGGACCGGCGATTCCGGCTGCCTGCTGCGTGTAATTGATGCCGGTTTGCATCTTCGAGCGGTCCTGGGTCAGCTTGCCCGTCTGGTAGTTGGCGATGCCCAGGAAGAAGTACGTCGGCCCCAGTAGCGCGTTGTTGCCGGCGATCAGCGGCAGAGCCGCCTTCAGGTTGCGGTCCGCATCCGCCCAGCGCTGTGCCTGGCCGGCCTGCGTGCCCAACAGATAATAGGCCGTGCCGGTCATTGCGTTCTTTTTTCTTTCCCAATCGGCATCGGCAACGCCTTCCGGCTTCGGCTTCGTGCGCATCACGGTGATCAGCTTGTTGGCAGCGGCGCCGGAACCACCGGAGGCCTGCTGGAAGAGGGCGTCTTCATTTTCCGGACGGCCCGCCAGAATCTTGCCGGCTCCCGCCGTGGCCTTCGCGGCACTTTCCTTATTTAGAGCCGCCAGATAAGAAGCGGCAACCGTATCCACGTGCTTGCTCTTGTTGTTCGTTTCCAGCAGGACGTCGGTCAGCTCGACGGTGACCTTCGGGTCGCCCGAGCCAATCGCGACGATTGAGAGCGCGTATTCCGAGTACTCCGCCGCGCCCTTGGCGAATTCGGCGATATCCATCGGCACATCCGGCTTGGAAAGGATGTCCTTCGCTTCCTTGGCGGCCTGCGGGGCCAGCGTCTTCACCTGAGCCACGTCTTTTCCTTCGGTCGCGGTCTTCAGGGCAGCAAAGGTATCATTCAGATCGGGGGCGGCAAACGCCATTCCGCTCAGTGCGAGCAATCCAACTAACGCAAATTTCATCGGTTCCTTACCTCCAAACTCTAGATTATACGACATTAGACGCGTACGCCGCGACTACGGTGCGGTTCGCACACACCCGCAATTTCCCTTCGTCCACCCGGCTCGTGCGACAGTAGTAGGAGCCAGCCATGCCCGCTCCCCAATCCGGGCCGTTTCCTTTGGATAAACCGCCCGTTTTCTGTGATGTCAGCCTGCCGGTGCCTCTGGACCACAGCTTCACCTACCAGATGCCGGAGACGCTGCGGCACCGCGTTCAGGCGGGTTCCCGCGTCCTGGCTCCCTTCGGCAAGAAAAAGCTGGCCGGCATCGTCCTGCGAACACACAACGATCCGCCCACTGGCCCGCTCAAGGACATCCTGCGGCTGCTCGACGAGGAGCCCGCCTTCGACGCGGAACTGCTTCGTCTGGGGCGCTGGATCTCTGATTATTATTGCGCACCCCTGGGCGAAACGCTGCGCGCGATGGCTCCACTTTCCGGCGAAGTCCGCCGGGGCAAGGTCTACTCGCTGACCAAATCCGGGCACGAGGCGGCCAAGCAGCTTTCGCTCGATTCGGGCGAAGGCGCTACCGAAGATCCGGCAACCGTGGTCTTGCGAGCATTGGAATCGCGTCCGCTTTCGGCCACGTATCTCAAGCAGAAATTTCCCGGCGTCCAGGCGATACTCACATCGCTTGAAAAGCGCGGCTTTGTCGAAGCCGAAGACGTTGCCGCGGAGCGCGACCCGCTGCGGGCGTCTTCCGAACGTCTGCGCATCGAAGATCTTACACGTTCCGAAGGCACCGGGTTGCCGAAGCTCCCGAAGCCCGAGCGCGAACTGCTGGCGTACCTTGCCTTGCATCCCGGCTCCCACAATCTTGCCGAAGTAGAACAGCGTGTTCCGAAGGCCAGTCCATCGGCCCGTTCGCTCGCGCGCAAAGGATTGGTGCGGCTGACCATCGAACCGATTCATGCTACGTCCGGACCGCTGCGAGCTCCACACCGTCTGAACCCGCATCAAGAAGCGGCCTTCACGGCTATGAAGACGTCGCTCGACAAAGGCGAGTTCCATGCATATTTGCTCGAAGGCGTGACGGGCTCGGGCAAGACCGAGGTGTATCTCAAGGCCATCGATGCCACTCTCGCCCTCGACAAAAGTGCGCTGCTATTGGTTCCTGAAATCGGCCTGACCCCCGCGGTCGCCGGACAATTTCATGCGCGCTTCCCTGGAAAAGTCGCCATTCTGCACTCGGCGTTTCACGATGCCGACCGCGTGCAGGAGTGGCGGCGCATACGTTCCGGAGCCGCGCGCGTCGTCATCGCCACTCGCTCCGGTGTGTTTGCTCCGGTGCGCGATCTCGGCCTGGTGATCATCGACGAAGAGCACGACCAAAGCTACAAGCAACAGGAATCGCCGCGCTATCACGGCCGCGATGTCGCCATCGTTCGGGCGCGCGATGCCAAAGCAGTTGCCGTGCTCGGTTCCGCCACGCCGAGCCTGGAAACGCGCTACAACGCCGAAAAAGGAAAGTACACGCGGCTCGCACTGCCGGAACGCATCGAGAACCGGCCCCTGCCGAAGGTCACCATCGTTGATATGCGGCAGGAGTTTCTCGAAACCAAAAAGAACGGGACGTTTTCGCGCGCACTTCTCGAAGCCATCGACGAGCGACTGGAAAACGGCGAGCAAACGATGCTGCTGCTCAATCGCCGTGGCTTTTCAAGCTTCGTCACCTGCCGCGCGTGCGGAGAGCGCGTGGAGTGCCCGAACTGTTCGGTCACACTCACTTATCACCGGCGCGACCGCCGCATGTTGTGCCACTATTGCAACTTCTCTCAACGCGTTCCGGACAAGTGCCCGAAGTGCGATAGCGAATACATCCAGTTCGTGGGCTTCGGTTCGGAGCGCGTGGAAGACGAACTGCACGGGCTTTTTCCCAAAGCGCGCATTGCCCGGCTGGACCGCGACTCCGTCCACGGCAAGCGCGACTTCGAGAATATTCTTTCCGGTTTCCGCTCCGGCGATTTCGACATGCTGGTGGGCACGCAGATGATCGCCAAGGGGCACGATATCCCGAACGTCACGTTGGTGGGCATCATCAACGCCGATATTGGCCTCGGCCTTCCCGATTTCCGCGCAGGCGAGCGTACGTTTCAATTGCTGACGCAGGCTGCGGGACGCTCGGGCCGCGGACACACTCCGGGTCTTGTTTACCTGCAGACGATCAATCCGGATCACTACGCGATCGAGTTTGCCGCGGCGCAAAACTACGAAGCGTTTTATCAAAAAGAAATAGAATTCCGGCGTGCGATGTCTTACCCGCCGTTCACCGCTATGGCGAACATTTTGGTTCGCTCCACGCGCGATGAAGATGCGCTTGCGAAAAGCGGAGCGCTTGGCCGCCTTTTGCAGCCCGCGCCCGAAGGTGTGCGCGTGCTGGGTCCGGCGGCGGCGGCGCTCTCGAAGTTGAAAAATGAGTACCGTTATCAGATGCTGATCAAAGCGTCCAGCCGGGTGAAGCTCGCAAACGTAATGGCGGAGATCCGCCGCTTTGCGCACGCGGAAAAGTGGGGCGCGACGTCGCTGGTGATCGATGTGGACCCGGTGACGCTTTTGTGACTCTCTTGCGGCTTGTAAAAACACTTTAGAACGCCAACATGAGCGACTACGAAATCATTGACGAAAACCTGCGCACGGCGATGCGCTTTTTCGGCCGCGCCACCGGCGCCGGCGAAGTCGTCACACTGCAGGGCGTCGAAGCGATCTACTCGGGCCTGAATTATGGCGTCTTCAACATCGCGATGCTCACCGACCATCCGCCGCGAGAACGCGGCCTCGAAGTGCGCGTCGCTGAAGCCGCCCGCTATTTCAAGACACGGACGCCGCGTTGGTCCTTTTGGCTTTGCGAAGATTGGCTCGATACGGTCACACGCCGCCGTGCCCGCGAAATCCTGGCCGATTTCGGCCTGCGCGCCATTTCGCATCCGCCCGGGATGATCGCGCACGCACTGCAACCGCCCGTCAGGAGCCTTCCGCCAATCGAGATCCACCGTGTTGCCACGGCCGCCGATCGCCACGCGTTCGCCGAGATTACGTCGATCTCTTTCGAGATTCCCTACTCGATTGCAACTTCCGTCTACACGCCGGACCATGCTTGGCTTGGCGAGTATCAGGGACTCATCGCCACAGCCGAAGGGCGCGCGGTGGCGATCACGGCAACGGTGGTTGCCGCGGGCGTCATCGGTATCTATTCCCTGGCGACGCACCCGTCGTACCGGCGCAAGGGATACGCGGAAGCGTTGCTGCGCGCGGCGGTGGAGCAAACGAAAAAAGAGACTGGCTTCGAGAAAGTGGTGCTGCAATCGACGGAGTCCGGCTACATGCTCTACCGCCGCATGGGATTCCGCGATGTCACGAGGTTTTCAGTCTACTTGACCAAGTGACCGGCGCGATTTCGTTGGAGGCTGTAGAATCTGGATAGCGAGTTGCTGCCCCAATGACGATCTGGCTACTTTACTTGGCTTTGCTGGCGCAGTCGCCGGACCTTACCGAACAAGGCACACAGGCGCTCGAAGCCAAGCAATACGACCGTGCCCTGGAGCTGTTCACCAAAGCCGCGGCCGCCGACCCCGCCGATCCGTTTCCCGAATTTCAAATCGCGCTAATTTACAACGGACTGAATCGCGACCTCGACGCAGTTCCCCATTACGAAGCGGCGTTGAAGGCATCGCCTGGACTTCCCGAAGCCGAGACGAACCTGGGTGTGACGCTGGTGCGATTGAAAGAGGACAGCGCCGCGCTGCCTCATCTGGAAGCGGCGCTTGCGAAGAAACCAACAGCCGCCGCCGAATCGGCATACGCAGTGGCGCTCGCGCGTCAGGGGCGGGTTGCCGATGCCGAATCGCACTTCCGTAAAGCGGCCACCATGGATGCAGCATACAAAGATTCCATTCTGGAATTGGCTGGGCTGTATGAAGCCTCCGGCAAAAACGCCGAGGCCATCGCCATCTACCGCGAGTTTCCGCAGAACGCAACGGCACAGGCGCGATTAGGGGCGCTACTCAGTTCATCGGGCAAAGACGCAGACGCAATTCCGGCGCTGGAAGCGGCAATGGCGAAATCGCCCACCGACGCGAACATGGTTTCGCTGGCGCAAGCATACCTGCGAACCAAGCAGAACGAGAAAGCGCTGGCCCTGGGAGCGAAGTTGGTGCAAATGGCTCCGAACGACGCCGAGTTGCACATGTTCTACGGCCGCATGCTGCGCGACCAGCGCAAGTTTGGCGATGCCGCCAACCAGTTCATTACCGCGGCGAAGATCAAGCCCGATGCGCTGGAAGCGTGGAACGAATTGGCTGCGGCGCTGATCATCAGTGAACAGTATTCGCAGGGACTTATTGCGCTCGACCGGGTGAAGGCGCTCGGCGGCGAATCCACGGGGCAGTTGTTTCAGCGGGCGCTCGCACAGGATCATCTACAGTTGCGCCCAGAGGCGATGGAAAGCTACAACAAATTTCTTGCGGCCAGCCAGGGGAAACTTCCCGATCAGGAATTCCAGGCGCGGCAGCGGATTCGGAATCTGGAGAACGAGTTGAAGAGGAGATAACATGCAATGGTTATTGATCGCGATACTCGCCGCCGACCTCGCTTCTATCCGCCAAGAGCCAAATCTTGAACGCCGCAGTGAACTCGCGCTTACCAACGCCGATAATTCTCTGACGGCCGCGCGCAATACTTACGATGCGGGCGAGGCCGAAAAGACCAAAGCAGCCATCGATGAGATGCAGGCATCCGTGGATCTCGCCTACGAATCGCTCGCCAAAACCGGAAAAGACGCGCGCAAGAAACCGAAGTTTTTCAAGCAGGCGGAATTGAACACACGCAAACTGTTGCGCCGGATCAATGCGTTTCGAGAAGCGATGAGTTATCAGGACCGCCCGCTGATTCAGCCCGCCGAAGACCGCGTGAGTGAAATACACGAAGCTCTGCTGACGGGTATCATGGGCAAGAATAAGAAGTAGAGACGCTATGAAACTGGCTTCCCGCATATTCTTTTGTGTCGTCCTCGCGGCGCTTACGCCATGCGCTTTCGCGCAACACGATTTTCTGACGCAGGATGAGGCCGATCAGGTGCGTCTGGTGCAGGAGCCGAACTTGCGCCTGAAGCTCTACTCGCAATTCGCCAGGCAGCGCATGGATCAGATTATGCAGCAGATGGCCACCGAGAAGGCGGGCCGCAGCGCCATTGTTCATGACCTGCTGGAAGACTACGGCAAGATCATTGAGGCGATGGACGCTGTTGCGGATGACGCGCTGGCCCGCAAGGTGGATATCGGGCTCGGCATGAAGGGCGTGGTCGATTCCGAAAAAGAAATGCTGGCGCAGTTGCAGAAGATTAAAGCATCGAAGCCGAAAGACATTGCCCGGTATGAGTTTGTATTGGATGACGTGATCGACATCACACAAGACAGTTTCGAACTGAGCCAGGAAGACATGGGTAAGCGCGCCGGTGATGTGCAAAGCAAAATCACAAAAGACAAAGAAGAGCGCAAAGCCAACATGACACCGAAAGAAGCTGCCGAGCGGCAGGAAGAAGAGAAGAAGACGGCGCCGAAGCGCAAGGTTCCGACGCTGCGCAAGCCGGGCGATCCGCCGATTGGAACGGGACGATAGCGGATGCAAAATTCGATCGAGTGGCTGCAGCGTTGGTATGCGGCGCAGTGCAATGGGGAATGGGAGCACCGTCACGGCGTCACCATCGAATCCCTGGATAATCCAGGATGGATGGTGAAGGTGGATCTCACCGGAACGGCGCTTGAAGATGCAGAGATGGAAACGCATTCGACCTTTGACGTGCACCAGGGCGAGGCACGCGGCGGCGAAAAGCATAATCCGGATTGGTTCGATTATTCGGTAACAGACCGCCAGTTCACCGGCGCGGGCGGGCAACACTCGCTTTCGAAGATCTGCGATGCGTTCCGCGAGTTTGCCGAAACAAACGGCGGCGGGATTTAGCCCCGGCGGATTTTCAGGCCGGACGAATCCACACCATCCTGCAGCCTTTTCATCCACACCTGTTTCAACGCAAGCAACGCGTCGCGCTTCAGTTGTTCGGATGATGCGGTTGCCAGATTGTTCAATTCGTACGGATCGTCAGCAAGATTGTAGAGATTCGTCACGCGGCCTTCGCCGTCCGTGACAAGCTTGTCGTAGCCATGCACCAGCATGCGCCACTCAAAGCGCGAACCGGCTTGGCCTTCGGCGTACACAGCATCGGGGCGATCGCCTTTTCCTTCGACAAGCAACGGGGCAAGGTTCGCGCCCTGCACGCCGGCGGGCGCCATCAATCCGCACATCGATAACAGTGTCGGCAGCAAATCGGCATGCGAAACGAGCGCTTCGCTTTTTGAACCCTTTGGCCACGCTTTCGGGTAGCGTATCGCCAGCGGCACGCGCACGGATTCTTCATAGGCAGCGTCGCCCGTGAGCAAATCCTGGGAGCCCATCTGTTCGCCACACTCGGACGTAAAGACGACAATCGTGTCCTGCAACTCGGGACGATCCAGGGCTGCGAGAAGGATGCCGATGTCCTGATCCCACGCAGGCACGCGTCCGTAAAAATCGGCCAACCGTTCGCGCGCCCGCACTTCGAGGGACGCCGGCACATTCGGACGAAGTTGCATGGCGGACGCATCCAGACGGCGCGTGAATCCGCCGGGCTCCGCCCATTCCCACAGCGCGAAGAACGGACCGCGTCCGTGCACGAAGCTGACCAGGTCATCTACCTGCAGCGTGGTGAATGATGCCGCGCGATACCCGGTCAATCCAAACAAGGCGCCGATCTGCGGGCCCGCAGGTGCGTGCGGAAAGCGGCCGGAGAGAATCGCGGTGCGCGCGGGGGCCGGACTCGGATAGCAGGAGTAAGCGCGTGAGAAGGTGAGGCTATCGCCCCCGAACTTCTTCAGATTCGGCGCGTCGATTTCCGGGTTCTGGAAATTCGGATCGTTCGCCCACGGAACGGCTTGCGCCCGCCACTGGCCGGCAACAATCAGAATGACGTTGGGACGCGCGCCTTGCGCAAAGGTGATGCGCGCCGCCGCGAGCGACGACAGTCCGGCGCGAAGAAATGCACGGCGCGATGGAATACTTCCACTCACACCAGGACTTTCGTCAGCGGCTCGCCTTTCCTGCAGAGTTCGCACGAGGCCGCATCCGGATAGTACGTCGAGCGCAGTTCCAGCAAATGATAAAACGGCAGCGGATCGAAGCTCGCGACATCGGGCAGAGGATCGTACACAACCACGCCAATGCCCACCACCTCCCCGCCTTTCGATTCGATCAACTGGCGGAGTTCGGTGAGGCGCTTGCCGGTGCGGACAATGTCATCCACCAGCAGCACTTTCTCTCCGGGTTCCACTTCGAAGAACTGGCGCAGGCGGAGAGGTTCATCATCGTTATCGCGCTCCGCCCAGTACACCTGCTTGGCGCGAAGGGCTTCGCTCACGCCGTAGGCAACCGGCAGTCCGCCGGTTGCGGGAGCGACGATGGAAAGCTGGGAAATCATGGCGCGGATTTCGGAATTCGCGCGCAACAAGCGGCTGAGCGCCACGCTCAAAATCTTCGCGGCTTCAAAGGAGCGCATGGTCAGCGCCACCTGCATGTACTCATTCGAATGCAGTCCTCGCGGGTATTCAAAGTGCCCGGTGCGAAGACCGCCGGTGCGGCGCAGCAGGTCCAGTAGCTCGTCCTTGGTGGGGATCAGATGCATGATGAGTACGTTCCTCCGGCGCTAATGCGCTCCTCTTCCTATAATGACGTGCGGAATCGTCTTTAGGATGATCTCCCAATCGAGCGCGAGCGACCAGTTATCGATGTATTCCATGTCCATCCGCATCCAGGTTTCGAAGTCGAGGCGGTCGCGGCCCTTCACGGCCCACAGGCACGTCAGCCCCGGACGCATGCGGAGGCGGCGGCGCTGCCAGCGTTGGTATTGTTCCACTTCGCTCGGCAGCGGCGGGCGCGGCCCAACAAGAGACATGTCGCCTTTGAGCACGTTCCACAACTGCGGCCATTCATCGATAGAGAACTTGCGTAGCCAACGGCCAACGGGCGTAAGGCGCGGGTCCTTCGCGATCTTGAAAACCACTTCCTGTTTTTCGTTGAGGTGATCCAACTGATCGCGCAGCTCTTCGGCGTTCTCGCACATGGAGCGGAATTTATAGAAGGCGAACTTGCGGCCGTTCAAACCGCAGCGAATTTGACGGAAGATTGCGGGTCCGGGCGAGGTGAGCTTCACCAGCAACACGGTGATCGCCATGAACGGCGAAAGCACAATGAGTGCGATGGCGGAAAAAACGATATCGGTGGCTCGTTTGAGCAACAGACGGATTTCATCATGCGGCGTGGCGGTGAACGTGAGCAGGGGCGAGGTGCCCAGGCGATCCAAATACACCTGGCTATTCACATGCGGGAAGAAATCCACGGCGATGCGGGTGCGGACGCCTTCCTCTTCGCAGAGTAAGAGTATCTCTTCCATTTCGCCGAGGCTGCGGCTATCGACAGCGAAGATGACTTCATCGATCACGTGCTGCCGGAGCAGTGTAGGCAGTTCGGCGAGAGGCCGCACGGGATACGTGCAGCGGACTTCGATTTCTTCGCGGCGCTCGTCGGCGGAATCGGCCAGGAAGCCGGAGAGGCGCACGCCATAATCGGCAGCGTCTTCAATCTGGCGCGCGATGCGCATGGCGGGTTCGCCGGTGCCCACCACCATGATGTGATTCTGCGCGGCGAACTCGCGGCGGAACAGGCCCATCACGCGGCCGGCGTTCAGGCGGAAGACGCTGAGGAGAATCCAGGAAATGCTGACGAACAGGCCGAGAAAAGCGCGGCTGATATCAAGCCGCAGCGTGTATTCAAAAAGGATGAGAGCGGCTCCGCCCACCAGACACTGGCGGAACGCGTCCAGCAAAATGACGCGCGGGTGCGCGGCATCGACGCGGTCATAGATCTTCCACGACGCTCCGAGGAACACCCAGGCGAACGCGGCCGCACCGAGCATCAGGACCTGCACGGGTCCTGTGAGAAAGAATTCATGTTCAAAACGGAGAAGCTGCGCCCCGAGCGATGCGCGGATCGTGTAAGCGATCCAAAAGGCAAGCGCGGTCAGAACGATGTCGGCGAACCCGACGAAGAGCCGGACTTTACGATGGTGCCCGTGGAACACGTTGCGATGCCAGAATAACATTCCCCGGCGGGTTTGTTGTGAATCCGCTGGGTACTGTCTTGAATTGCGTGCAAGAGGCAGTTCCCCATCTCCAGCCAGCCGCTGGCAGGCGTGCCCAAGCTGAACAGGCCGGGCGGAGCGCCGGAGGCGCGGAGCGTTGGCACTGCTCCGCCGTGGTCCCTCGATAGATCAGTTTCAGGTCGGCCGCCACCCGCTTGCGGTCCTTCCAGCTCACATACGCCAAGCTGTTGCGCACTACGTGCACGATGCACAACTGCACTTCCGTGTTCGGCTCCAACGGACCGACTCTGCCAGGCGCGCCATCTTCCATCGCTGCATCGGTGACTTCGCCGACGAACCCCGCACTCACTTCGACGCCGTAGATCTCCATTAAGTGTGCCTGGATATCCCGCGTGGATATCCCGCGAGAGTACATGGGGATGATCTTGTCGTCAAAGCCCGTGAAGCGTCGTTCGTGTTTCGGCAGGATCTGCGGCTCGACGCGCCCGTTGCGGTCGCGCGGAACCTCGATCTCCACTTTCCGAAGCCGCCCTGTCGCCAGCCTCGTGGATGCCCCAACGCTGCTATCCTGAAGAATGAAAACCTTCCGGTTCGCCGCAGGACGAACCGCTCACAATTGATGCAGCATTTTTCTGAGCTTAATCTTTGCTCCGCGTTGCGGAACAACCTCGACAAGAACGAATTCGTCACGCCGACGCCCGTCCAGGCGCAGGCCATTCCGCCGCTCCTAGACGGCCGCGACGTCGTGGCCACCGCGCAGACCGGCACAGGCAAGACTCTGGCGTTCTCCATTCCGGTGATTGAAGCGCTCGCAGCCATTCCGCGCAGCAAGACGATAAAAGTCCTGATCCTCAGTCCGACACGCGAACTTGCCATTCAGATCGATGCGGCGTTCCGGCAGCTTGCCCACGGCATGCGCATCCGCACCGCCGTGGTTGTGGGCGGCATGAGCGAGAACAAACAGTTGAGCGATATCCAGGCCGGGGCCGAAGTGGTGATCGCAACGCCGGGCCGTCTCTGTGACTATCTGGACCGGCGGCTGATCAATCTTTCCACCGCCGCCACCGTGGTTCTCGACGAAGCCGATCGGATGCTCGATATGGGCTTTCTGCCCGCTCTCCGCATCATCATGGATAAGCTCCCGGCAAAACGCCAGACAATGCTTTTCTCCGCGACGATGGAGCAATCGGTGGCGGGTCTGGTCGCAAGTTACGTGCACAATCCCGTGCGGATCGCGGTGGAAGCGTGCGCACAAACGGCAGGCCGGATCGATCTCTTCTGCTACGAAGTCCCTCAGGGTTCCAAGTTTGATCTCCTCGAGCATCTTCTGAAGAACGAAAAGGGTTCTTTCCTCGTCTTCGTGGCCACCAAAGAAGGCGCCGACAGGCTCACGAAATTCCTGGAGCGCGGCGGACACAAGGTGACCTCCATCCACGGCGCCCGCTCCCAGAGCCAGCGGAATGAGGCGCTGCAGGGTTTCAAAGACGGCGCCTACCGTGTGCTGGTCGCCACCGACGTGGCGGCGCGCGGGATTCACGTGGACGACATCGCGCATGTCGTGAACTACGATTTGCCACAGGAGATGGAAAACTTCATCCATCGAGTCGGACGCACAGGCCGCGCCGGCGCACGTGGCGCCTCCTGGACCTTTGTGACGCCTCGCGAACGCTCCGATGTGCGCAACTATGAGCGTACGCTCGGGATTCAAGTGCAGTTTCGCGACCTGCCGTCGCTCCCGCGGCCCATCGGACTCATAACGGACATCGACGCGTTTCTGGCTTCGATGGGCACCAACCAGCCCCCGGCCACCGCGCCGAAACCCACACCCACAAGAAGCTTCACCAGCAGCCGCCGCCGTCGCTGAATTCTATCCGCCGCACCACGACTCGATCGGATCCTGTGCCATCCAATTAGGGAAAGGATAGTGCGCCGCACCCCTTTCTTTGGAGAACTGTCACCTGTTTCCCCTGTCTCAATTTGGGGTGCAGGTCAGTGCAGTGCGGGGAACCCGCAGGAAACCCGCGACAGGCAGGAAACCCGCGACAGGAAACCCGCGGAAACCCGCGGAAACCCGCGACAGGCGGAACATTTCCGATTCTTCAGAAGAGCGCTGAAGAACGGTGACAGGCGGCCCTTTCCCGTTTGCCGCAGCACCGCAACTCGGTCAGATCCCGCACTATCCAAAGAATGACAAGGATAGCCTGCCACCGGACTATTCTGTTACCGGATTCTTCCGAGCTTCCTAGCCGTGTTTTGTGGTACCTTTCCTTAAAGGGAGAGTTTACGCATGCTTACTATTGCCAGAGGTAGCCGTAAGGCATATTCTTTGATCCTGGTCGGTTTCCTGCTTCTCGCCACACCTGCGTTTGCAACAACTCTCTTTGACAACGGCGCGGCAACCACAGTCAACGGCTACAATATCTACGGCGCAACCTCCACCGCCGACGACTTTTCGATTGGCGGCGGCGGGACCATTGCAAGCGTAGGTTTCTATTTCCAGAACTACAGCGGCATCGCCGGCTGGAATCAGGACATCACGTACCGTTTTCGCGCGGATAGCAGCGGCCAACCTGGTTCGATACTCGCCAGCGGAAGTGGTCAGAATCTTCTCGCTGTCGACTCGGGTCTGCCGTGGTGTTGCGGCGGCGGAAACGCGTACTTGGTCACGTTTGACCTGACATCCGCATTTGTGGCCGCGGCCGGGACCACCTACTGGCTCGAACTGACTGGGGCCACAGGCACTGATTTTGCCTGGTGGGTGACGGCTTCCTCCAACGGGACAAGTTTGGGATTCTACGATTTGGGCTCTGGGTATCAGAACTCGGGCAACCAGTTCGCGTTTTTCCTGTCCGACACTCCGACGGGTTCGCAGGTGCCGGAGCCAAGCAGTGTTGTGCTCTCCAGCCTGGGCCTGATCGCCGTAGGGGCCCTTCGTATCCGCGCCCGCCTCGCGAAGTCACGGAAGTCGTAAGACATCGGACGGGTCACGCCGGAACCCGGGGAAACCCAGGGGGGAACCCAGGACAGGCGAAACATTTTCCGATTCTTCAGAAGAACACTGAAGGGCGCTGACATGCGGCCCTTCCCCCTTTGCCGCCGCACCACGACTCGATCGAATCCCGTACTATCCAAAGAATGACAAGGATAGCCTGCCACCGGACTATTCTGTTACCGGATTCTTCCGAGCTTCCTAGCCGCGTTTTGTGGTACCTTTCCTTAAAGGGAGAGTTTACGCATGCTTAGTATTGCCAGAGGTAGCCGTAAGGCATATTTTTTGATCCTGGTCGGTTTCCTGCTTCTTGCCACACCGGCGTTTGCAACAACTCTCTTTGACAACGGGGGGCCAAACACGACCGACGGCTACAGCATCTATGGTTCAAGCGGCACCGCGGACGACTTTTCGATTGGCGGCGGCGGGACCATTGCAAGTGTAGGTTTCTACTTCCAGAATTTCAGCGGAATCGCCGGCTGGAATCAGGACATCACCTACCGGATTCTCGCGGATAGCTCCGGCCAACCGGGTTCGGTGCTCGCTAGCGGAAGCGGCCAGAATCTCCTGGCTGTCGACTCTGGCCTGCCATGGTGTTGCGGTGGAAACGCGTATTCGGTCACGTTTGACCTGACATCAGCATTTGTGGCTGCGGCCGGGACCACCTACTGGCTGGAACTGAGCGGGGCCAGCGGCGGTAACAGCGCCTTTTGGGTGACAACAGGCGCTAACGCTACAAATCCGGGATACTTTGGGACCTCTAACACTGAAAACCAGTTCGCGTTTTTCTTGTCCGGCACTGCCACGGGTTCGCAGGTGCCTGAGCCAAGCAGTGTTGTGCTCTCCGGCCTTGGCCTGATCGCCGTGGGTGCCCTTCGTATCCGCGCCCGCCTCGCGAAGTCACGGAAGTCGTAAGACTCGCACGGCAGCGGTCGAACGAGGACACTAGATTTCGGAACGCCGGACCGTATCCGAAAGCACGGTTTCACGGCTCCGCTCGCCATGACATTTGAGGGGCCATCCCGCCCGCCCGGACCTTCGAGTGCCCACCAACGACGCAGCCTCACTGCGCCCCATTGGGCACCCAAGCGGCGTCCTTTTTCATTCGTGCTTCCGAGCGGCACATCTATCACCCTCTAATCACCCGCGAGCCCCGCGCGTCAGCAAGGGGATTCCCCGGTTTTTCCCGCGCGCCACCAATCACGGAAGCAAATCCACACCACCCACGGCCTCAGGCTTCTTCCCCCAAGCGGCACCGCTTCTGACAGAGTGTCACTTCGCCAGCACAGGCACCGTCGTCAGCGTCCCATCGGCCTTGGCGCGCAAACCCACGGCGCTGATCGAGCCGCCCGCTGGCACGATAAACTCCACCATGCCTCGCTTGTTGGCGGCCACGCTGAAGGTATTGGGCAACAGGAAGGAAGTGTGGCCGTGCGCCGCAAGCGCGATGGTCGCCGATTGCCGCATAACGCGGCATAACGCGGGGCATAACGCGCATAACGCGGCATAACGCGGGCATAACGCGGGGCATAACGCGGGACAGGCGAAACATTTTCCGATTCTTTTAGAGAAGTTTCGCGGCCCAAGAGCACGAATCGAGTGAATGCCGCGGCACGCTCGAATCGTCATACCTGAACTGGCTCATCACGTTACGCAACGGGGAAACGCTCGGCGTGCGGTGTTTTTGACGGC
>JBEBFS010000119.1:0-8559 GCA_040081855.1 Bryobacteraceae bacterium
GAATACTTCCTCGCCGCACTAAACCAATATCCAAAATTCACACCGCCACCGCCGCGTTGTCCGCCGCCGCTATTGTTGCCAGCACCGCTGCCACCACCGCTGCCGCCACGGAAACCTCCACCGTTTCCCCCGCCGCGCGGAGTACCAGACCCGCCGCCGAAGTTGGGACGAGCGCCGCCAAATCCTTGGCCGCCACTCTGAGGAGCGCCGCGAAATTCCTCGCGTCCGCGATTCACGATGGGCGGAGCAATGCGCACCGGTTGCTGCTCGCGTGGACTACCGAAAGAGCCGCCACCGAAGCCGCCGGCCGTGCCACGCTCCGTGCGCTGGGGCGCTTGCATGCGGGGCGCGTCATTGTTTCGCATTCCTTGGCCTTGCATGCCCTGATTAGACATGCCTTGATTTGGCATGCCTTGATTCGACATACCCTGTTGCCGGCCGCCGAAATATCCGGGGGCGTTGCCCTGCGGCGCGTTCACGCGCGGAGATTCCGTCCGGGGAACGTCGCCACGGAACGCACCGGCTTCATTGCCGTTACCGGGTCCGTTGCCACCGAAGCGACGGAACCCGCCTTGCCCGAAGTTGTCGCTCCTCGGCATGTCATTTCTGGGTGCGTCGTTTCTCTGAACGTCGTTTCTGGGGACATCATTTCTCTGCCCAGGCTGATTGAATCCGCGGAACCCATCGCTGCGAGGCGAATTAAATCCGCTGTTGTCATTCCGCGGCGCACCGGCATCGAAACGGCGAAAGCCCGAATCCTGCCTCGGCTGCGCGGTGCCACCGGGGTTACCATTCGGAGCACCCGAATCAAACCTGCGGAACCCACCGCGATCCTGTGCAGGAGCATTGCCGAATCCGGCATTGCCCGCACCGCCATTGCCGGGGCCGCCGCCCGCAAAGCCGTTTTGGCGAGACGAACTGAAGAACCGCATATTCTCATTCGTCCGAGGCATGCCGCGCATATTCACATCGCGCGATACAAACTGCCGGCCTTCGCGCGAAGGGCCGAAAGGAGAACCCTGCAACACTCCGGCACGCGCCAGATCGTTGCCATTCGCTCGAACGAAGCCGGAGTTGTTGCGGATGGCACCGCGTCCGAAGTCGCCCGCACGCATACTGGTGATGGCGCCGGGATATCGTCCATTGCGGTACGCGTTTCCGATGTTCGTATTGTTGACGATCATGTTGCCTCGCCCGCCCGCCCACCGCCCATACCAAGGCCGGTATATTTCACGTGGAGCCAGAGGCACCCATCCGATATTGCCGAAACCGAAATTAAAATTCGCGCCAAATCCGGGACTGCCCCAGCCAAAGAAGCTCACCAGCGCCGGCCGCCAATAATAACGAGGCCCCACGGCGCCGGGATACCATGCCCATCCGTAGTTGCCGCGGTACCAGCGTCCATAGTGATACGGAGCCCAGCCCCACGGATCGTAGCTGACCCAGCTCCAACCGTAGTAATCCACCCACGACCACCGGCCCTGCCGGTACGGGACCCAATCGGAATCCACCGTGGGAATCCACACGTTGCCGTAGTCGGAATCATACGACCACCGGCCATAGTTGGCCAGTTCTTCGGTGCCGTACACATCGGGGCTGACGTAGCGGGAAGACTCAGCAGCCCGCTCAAACACGCGGTCGCGATCCCCGCTCCAGCGATCGAACTCGTCATACGCAGGAGGGTTCACATTCTGAAACTCAGGATCGTTCGCCGATCCGCGGGACACAATGCTCTGCCCGGCACCCAGCGGTTCGGAACCAGTCGGCGCGAAAATCTCCGCGTCGCCAGCGCGCACAGTCAATTCACTGCTGCCATCGGGTCGAACAAGAATGCGGTAAACGCCTTGACGCCGCGGATGCAGGGACACGCCCGGGGTGCTGATCTCCACTTGCGCATCGGTGTCCTGCAACACACGGAAGACCACCAAGCCCTGCGCCACTTGCACCAGATACCGGTGATACTGCAGATCGCCCATGCGGACCTCGGTGCCCGCCGCCATCCGCAATAAGTTCGCGGAATCAAACTGTACTTCCGCGCGTGCGTTGTCGCCAGTCAGGATGCGATCGCCTGTGACCATCGGAGCATTCGGCGCGGCCGCGACCATGTCGTTGTTGTCGTGCGCCACGGAAACTTCGCCGTTGATCAGGCTGACGCGGGCCACGGCATGGTCCGGCGAATCGCCATCTTCAACGCTCCCCGCCGTCTGCCCCCAAACCGGGACCACGGCGAACGCTGCCAGAAAGGCCGTCACCGTTAAGCTGGAGATTGTGTGTCGCATGGCGCTCACCTGCCTGGCATAAAGGCAATTCCAGAGCCAAACCTTAACTCTATGATTTTGCGAGCTTTTTCGCTATCATGAGCCTGATGCAACTGGCCCAAAACCACCAGCCTGATCTAAATGGACCAGAAAGCCGCCCGCATCCGGCCCTTCCACGTTGGGCTATGCCCTTGATTCTGCTGGCGATTGTCATCCTCTTCCATTGGAAATTGACCCTCACCGACCAGTTCACCTGGCTTGAGGATCCCGACCGCGCCAACCAGGTATTGCCGTGGTTCCAATTCCAGGCGATTCAATGGCACGGCTTCCGCATCCCTGCCTGGGACCCGAATGGTTGGACCGGCCAACCGCTGTTCGGACAAGGGCAACCCGGTGCGGCGTATCCACTGAACTGGCTCATGTTTCTGATGCCGATGCAGAACGGCCACATTAACATGGCGGTACTCAACTGGTATTTCGTTTTGCTGCGCTATATTGCGGCACTCGGGTGCTACTTGCTTTGCCGCGATCTGAAATGTTCGCGCTGGGCCTCGATCCTCGGTGGCTGCGTTTTCGGACTCGGCGGTTTCGTCGCCAATACCGGCTGGCCGCAGATGGTGAACGGAGCGATTTGGGCTCCCTACGCATTCCTGTTCCTCTTCCGGGTGGACCGGGGAGAGAATCGCGTCGCCAATTCCCTGCTCTCGGGATTTTTCCTCGGCTTCGCGTGGCTCAGCGGCCATCACCAGGCGCCCTTGTTTCTCACGCTGGCTGCCATCGCGCTGTGGCTTCGCATGGCTTGGCGTGAAGCCCGCATCGACATTTCCATCGTTCGTCTTGCGGCGTTGTCGCTTGCGATCGCGCTGATGGCGGGTGCGTTCCAGACGTTTCCCATGGCCGAGTACGGCAACCGCTCCGTGCGATGGGTAGGCACTCCCGAACCGTTGCAGTTTCAGGAGACCACCCCGTATTACGTTCATGAACAATACTCGTTGAAGCCTCTATCGCTGTTGAGCGTATTTCTCGCTGTTCCCAGCCAGTGGAATCCCTTCATTGGTATCGTCGCGCTCCTGTTCGTCGTACTGGGAGCCTTGCTTGCCTGGCGGGAGCGTCACGCGCGCTGGCTGGCGTTCGTCGCTGGTGGCGGTATGTTGTTCGCGCTGGGACCAAATGGCTTCCTGCACGGCTTGCTCTACAGCATCGTGCCGATGGTGGAGAAGTCGCGCTCTTCCGCCGCAGCCATCATCGTTTTTGCGCTTGGCGTTTCGCCGCTCGCAGCCATCGGACTGGATCGTGTTCTGCAAACAGGTAAAGAGGTCCTGGCCCGTAACGAATACGACGTCTGGCTACCTCGTGCAATTCGCATTCTGTGTGCCTTCGCGGGTGTGCTGATCCTCGCCAGCATCTTCTTCTTCGCCGCCGGAGTGAACCCCGCCATCGTCGATAACCGAATGCTGATCACGGCAATTGCGGCCTTATGTGCTGCGGGACTGCTCGCGGGTTGGCGGGCGGGTTCGATCAGTGCACGCGGAGGCGCCATCTTCGCGGTCTTCCTGGTGCTGTTCGAGTTGTCGAATGTCACCAACTACAACCTTCCGCAGCACGGTTCCAACTACGAGCGCACCCCGATCCTGCAAAAGCTCTTCAAGCACGACGACATCGCCCGTTTCCTCCGCGAACGCGCCGACGGTGGACGCGTCGAATACGCAGAAACCGATATTCCCTACAACTTCGGCGACTGGTTCGGCGTCGAAACGTTCCAGAGCTACACAGCAAGCGTCGTCAATAATCTGTGGCATCAAAGCATCTTCGATCCCCACGTCCGCCGCATCATGGGCATCCGGTATTTAATCGCAAAGCAACCCGCGCGCCCTGATCAACAACTGGTCTTCAAGGGCGAGTCTGGTCTGAACGTGTACGAAACCCCCTCCGTCTTTCCGCGAGCGTGGGCCGTCCATGAAGCCGTGTCGGCTGCAAATGCAGATGATGGCCGCGACAAACTATCGGACCCGAATTTCGACGCGCGATCCAAGGCGATCCTGGTGGGAAATAATCAACCGAAGTTGGATACGTGCCCGGCTGTGGCGGAAACGGTTGCCATGACTGTGCACGGCGCCAACCGCGTGGCCATGCAAGCCAAACTCGCCTGCACCGGACTGGTGATCCTCACCGACACTTATTATCCCGGCTGGAAAGCCACCGTCGACGGCCAATCCGCCAATATCCTCGAAGTGGACGGAGCATTCCGCGGCATCGTCGTTCCCGCCGGCGACCACACCCTCGAAATGAAATACCGCCCGACGAGCGTGATGGCCGGGGGCCTGCTCACTCTGCTGGCAAGTTTCGTTGCTGCGGGGGCTTGGGTGAAGTCGAACACATTCGGCAGGTCATTGGATCCTTTCCGACGTTAGCGGCCAGTGAGATCAACCTGAATTGGAGTAATCATTCCACGAACCCGGCGGGTTCCGCCCACTGTGACCGTATAGATAGTTATACTAAAGTATAATAAGACTGAAGTATAATTAACGAGGATTTGATATGCACAAAACCAACCTGCGGAAAGTCGGTGGTTCGGTCATGTTGGCTGTACCTCCCGCGTTGCTGGATATCCTCGACCTCCAGCCGGGAGCGAAAGTCGGTGTAACCGTGGTAGACGGACGCCTCGTTGTCGAGCCAAAGCCCCGTCCCGGGTACCGTTTGGCCGACCTTCTGGCGATGTGCAGTGCCGCGCCAAAGAAATCGAAGACTCGCCGCAGCAAGGCCGAGCGCGATTGGGTCAGTGGGAAACCGGCCGGTGCCGAGCTCATTTAGTCCAACACGAATCCCATGAAGCGCGGAGAGATTTGGTTGGTTGGCCTGGATCCGGCAGAGGGACATGAGCAAAAGGGACGCCGTCCCGTCCTGATCGTCTCGCCGGAAGCGTTCAACCGTGTGACGAAGGTTCCCATCGTCGTACCGATTACGACCGGCGGCAGCTTTGCCCGCCTCGCTGGATTCGCGGTTTCGCTGACCGGAACTGGCACACAAACAACTGGGGTGGTCCGCTGCGATCAACCGCGCGCGCTGGATCTCGCTGCCCGCGGGGGAAAGAAGTTGGAACAAGTGCCACAATCGATCATTGACGAAGTACTCGCGCGGATTGCGCCGATATTCTAATAAGGGCAACCCTACATCCCTTCGCACCATGAGTCCAGGCGGTGAGTCGCCGTCCGATGTGTGACACTAATATTGAGGGAACAAGGCCGCCCCAAAAGGCGTCCATGTAATTGTGAAATACTGGGCCTTCTTCACCGCCAAGCTTGCTGTTGCAGGCGCCGTTTTGTTGGTCCTGTTGCGCTTACTCATTCACATGGCGCCGGCTCCGCCGACGTTCATGGGGCGGCCCAAGCCCCGTTATCCCCTCGGCTTTGACCTGGGTTTTACCTTCCTCATGCTCTTATTCTGGCTGTTCGCCGCAGGCGTCTTCTGGGTGGTGGTTTGGGACCAGCGCTACCGCTGCCGTACCTGCCTCCGCCGTTTGCGCATGCCGGTGCATAAAGGGTCCTGGAAACACGTGCTCTTGGACGCGCCCAACACTCAGTACATCTGCCTTTATGGACATGGCACTCTGAAAGTGGATGATCTGGCGCTTACCGGCAACCATCCTCCCGATTGGGAACAGCACGACGATATCTGGAAAGAGCTATATTCGCTGGAAGAGACCAAGCATTAAACCTCAAGACCGCTCGTGGCCATAAAGTTTCAGATTCCGAAAAATTCGCTCGTGTTTCGCATGGTGAGGAACCCGTGGACACGAGCCGCTCTCATTGCATTTGTTTTGATCTCCGCCGCCGGCATCGGCACCTTCACGTTCTACTACATGAAGTACGCGCGCCTCATTGAAGAGAAGCTGCGCAACGGCCCCTTTGCGAACACATCGGTCCTCTACGCCTCGCCCCGCCCCATCATGGTGGGCGATGAGACGAAACTCGATGAAGTCGCTGAATACCTCCGGCGCGTCGGCTATTCCGAGGCGAGCAACAATCGCCTTGGCTGGTTCCACGTCCGCCCCGATGCCATCGAAATCAACCCTGGCGCGGACGCCTATGATTCCGAAGGCGCCGTGGTGAAGATCGAGGGCGGCAGGGTTTCGCAAATCATTTCCCTGCGCGACCAGACAGAGCGCAAGGTCTATAACCTGGAGCCGGAACTCGTCACCAACCTCTTCGACAAGAAGCGCGAAAAGCGCCGCATCGTTCACTTCCCGGATATCCCGAAGGTGATGGTGAATGCGCTCCTCGCCGCCGAAGACAAACACTTTTTCCAGCACGCGGGCTTCGACCCCATGGGTATCCTCCGTGCGGTCTACGTGGACATCCGCGACCGCCGCGGCACTCAGGGCGCGTCTACGCTGACGCAGCAGTTGGCGCGCACGCTGTGGCTGGGTCCCGAGCGCGGCTGGCGGCGCAAGGTGCCCGAGACGCTGATCACCATTCACCTGGAACAAGAGCTCACCAAGGAACAGATTTTCGAGGATTACGCGAACGCCATTTACCTCGGCCATCAAGGCAGCTTCAGTATTCATGGCTTTGGCGAAGCGGCTGAAACATACCTCGGCAAGGACCTGGCCGACGTGACTCCCGCCGACGCCGCCTTAATTGCCGGATTGATTCAATCGCCCATCGGCCGCAATCCATTCCGCTATCCCGATAAGGCCCGCACTCGCCGCAATCTGGTGCTCAAGGCCATGCGCGAGAACGATTACCTGACCGAACAGGAGTATCAGGACGCCATCGCCGCACCGCTGAGCGTGGTTCGCGAAGCAACGGAATCCAGCGACGCGCCCTTCTTTGTGGATCTGGTCGATGACGCTCTTCAGAATAAGTTTCAGTACGACTTCCAAAACAACTCTTATCGGGTTTACACAACGCTCGATATGAATCTGCAGCGCGACGCCGTTGAAGCCGTCCGTATGGCCATCGAAGAGACCGACGCGCAATGGAAGCGCCGGTCGAAAAAATACGGCACCGATGAGTTTCCGCTCGCACAAGTCGCGCTGGTCGCGCTTGACGCGGAAACCGGTGAGGTGAAAGCACTGGTCGGCGGGCGCAACTATGGTGTGAGCCAGTTGAACCATGCCGTCGCCAAGCGCCAGCCCGGTTCCTCGTTCAAGCCCTTCGTCTACGCCACCGCCTTTGCGTCGCCTTTGGTTGACGGCGGCAAGGTGCTGACCCCGGCGACCACGGTGGTCGATGAACCGACCACGTTTTACTTCGACGATAAGATTTACGAGCCCGCCGATTTCGGAGACAAATACAGCGGCACAGTCACCCTGCGTCAGGCGCTTGCGCACTCGATGAACATTCCGGCCGTGAAGGTGGCCGAGATGGTGGGCTACGACAAAATCTCCGCTACCGCACGTGCGGTTGGGCTGAACCTGGATATTAAGCCGACGCCCTCGATCGCACTGGGCGCCTACGAAGTCACGCCGCTTGAAATTGCGGGCGCCTACACCGTGTTCCCCAATCAGGGAACATTCATCAAGCCCGGCTTCATCAAATCGATCCGGGATTCCAACGGCTCCCGCCTGTTTGAATCGATGATCGAAAAGCACGAAGCGATGGACCCGCGCGTCGCGTTCCTCACGTTAAACGTCATGCAGGAAGTGATTCGTACCGGCACTGCCGCGGGTGTCCGCTCGCGCGGCTTTGCCCTGCCCGCTGCCGGAAAGACCGGAACCTCGCGCGACGGCTGGTTTGCGGGCTTCACGTCAAAGCTCATCTGCATTGTGTGGGTGGGATTCGACGATAACCGCGATTTCAAACTGGAAGGTGCCCGCAGTGCCTTGCCCATATGGGTGGAGTTCATGAAGCGAGCGCACCAGCACCGTGGCTATCGCAGCGTGCGTGAATTCGAAGCTCCGGAGGGAGTGGTTACCGCTGAGGTTGATTCCGAAAACGGTCAGCTCGCCACCACCGGCTGCCCCAAAACGCACAGCGAAGTGTTCATCGCGGGTACGCAGCCCGTGGAACTCTGCAAGCTGCACGGTGGCGTTGGCCGCACGCAGATTGCAAGCTGGGAACCAAGCGAACCCGCAGCCGCCGAAACCTCATCCGCGGATCCCGAGAAGCCAGCCGCTACCCGGAAACGTGCCGTTCGCAGTATCCCGGTCACACCGCCACCGGCCGAGCCGCCGAAGCCTGAGCGCAAAGGCTTCTTCGGACGCGTTCGCGATTTCTTCCGCCGTTAAGAGTTACCGGCTGGAATTCAGGCGCCGACGCTTGCCCGCCTGCGCACCCGTGCGCATTTTCACCTTGTTCCC
>JBEBFS010000059.1:0-30038 GCA_040081855.1 Bryobacteraceae bacterium
GTCGTTATAGCGGGTGGGCGTGCAGAAGAAGTTATAGGCCTTGTTCAATACCGGATCGCTGCCGGCCATCCGCAGGGCTGTTTGTTTGTGCGCGGCGGACTCGGGGGTGTCGGGAATGGTGGACGTGGTCAGGCGGAAGGCCCGAGGGCCGTCGGGGGAACCGGGCGCTCCTTGTTGCGAGCCGGGATTCACGGTTTCCGTCGCCGAACGCGGCGGGGTGGCTGCGCCCTGTTGGCCATACGCGGAAAGGCCGGTGAAAAGCGCGAGACAGGGGACGACACAAATTGCGATCTTCTTGGATATCATTTGCACTCCTTGGCGTTTTCAACCGACGGTTCTGAGAACGGTTACAGACGATTGTTTCGCACCTTCAAATTGTAGACGACGAGAAGGTGAACGGGGAGTCTGCAGGTTGATTCGCTCGACGGGGTCGAAGTGCAAGAAGGAAAGCACCACGGGAAGAATTTGGTTAGAGTACGGACGATGCCTTGCAGTGAGACAAGGCCTCCCAGAAGGACGCGTCGGGGAGTTTAGATTGTTGCTGGCTGCGGGAAGCGCTCACGGAGTTTTTATTGTGCGGGACATAGAAAACGTCCCGCACAATATCCACCATCAAAAGCTACATCGATAACCCTTGGCAGGGGGGATTCCACTAACGGTTGCTGCTGACTTCTCGTGCCGAATATCGATTCAGCATGTTGACGAGCTTCGTGGCTGCCTGGGGCACGCGGCGTTTTTGGGTCACGATGGCTCGATTTTCCAGCTTCTTACCGTAGATCGTTTCGTTATCGTCCAGATCCTGACGTAAGGTTGCGCCTTCCAGTGCAAGTCCTGCGAACAGCCCCTGCGAACGCGACCAGGAAAGAATATCCGCATGCATCTGCGCGTCGGTCTGTGCCGTGGCGGTGCGGCCAACCGGGCCCGCCGCTACGGAACCTTCCGCGCCTAGCGTGAATTTGCTGTCGAGCAGTTTGTCGGCTCCACGCTCATTCATCACCAGCATGATTAAGTCCGTGGATGAACCGCCGATTTGGAAACCAACGCTTCCGCCTTCGATCCGGACCGTGCCCGGAGCGGACCAACCCGCGGCGCCTTTATTTCGGCAGGAAAGATAGCCCTTGCCGTATTTGCCGCCCACGATGAATGCCGCGGTTTTCAAATCCGGGACAATCACGATGCAATGGGCATGCGAGAGTAATTCCTCCGGAATGCCTTTATCCGGAGCAGACATCACTTCGGAGAACACGGCTGCCGCATCGTTCAAACGTTTGGCCGGTTCGTTGTCCTTGGCCG
The DNA here is from genome assembly GCA_040081855.1 of Bryobacteraceae bacterium. Lineage (GTDB taxonomy): Bacteria > Acidobacteriota > Terriglobia > Bryobacterales > Bryobacteraceae > Palsa-187. The sequence goes on from JBEBFS010000059.1 coordinate 1,294, forward strand.
AGAGTGGCGTAAGTAGAGGAGCAATCGCCACCGCTGCAACAAGAAGTAGTTTCATTTTCTTAACCTAATTTCTGTCGTGGCGTTGCCGCGACGCTTGGTGAAGGGCACGTACCGTGCCAATGTGGCCACATGCTGTATTCGCGCGGTCCATGCCGATTTACGAGGTAATCGCTGGCGAAATGCGCTTCGCCAAGGCAACCACCCGTGGTCAAATGACCACCTGTGGTCACTGACGAGATAGCCGGATTTCGTGGTTCCGCGAGGTGCTGGAGGAAGGGGATGTGCCCTCCGGCGATTCGGGAAAGGGCACACAGGTTTGGTTAGGACTGCGGCGGAAGATCCCACTTCCAGTTACGAATCTCCGGGAGATCCTCGCCGTGCTTGCGGATGTATAGCTTGTGCTCGATCAGCTTGTCTTTAAGTTGCTGCTTCAGGTAGGTTCCCTTGTCCCCTGTTTGCGGCAACCGGTCGATGGTATCCATCACCAGATGGAAGCGGTCGAGATCGTTCATCACGGTCATGTCGAACGGCGTCGTGATGGTGCCTTCTTCCTTGTAGCCGCGGACGTGAATATTGTTGTGATTGGTACGCCGGTAGGTCAGGCGGTGAATTAACCAAGGGTAGCCGTGGAAGGCAAAAATGACCGGCTTGTCTTTGGTGAAGATCTGATCGAAATCGATGTCGCTCAATCCGTGCGGATGCTCGGAGGGCGGCTGCAACTTCATCAGGTTGACAATGTTCACCACACGAATTCTCAGTTCCGGCAGGTGTTCGCGCAGGATGGAAACGGCCGCCAGTGTTTCGAGCGTAGGCACATCGCCACAGCACGCCATCACTACGTCGGGGGTGGCGTTCTGATCGTTGCTAGCCCACGGCCAGATGCCGATGCCTTTCGTGCAATGTTTGACGGCTTCGTCCATCTTCAGCCACTGGGGCGCGGGGTGTTTGCCGGCGATCACAACGTTCACGTAGTGGCGGCTCCGCAGGCAATGGTCCATCACGGAGAGCAGGCAATTGGCATCGGGCGGCAGGTAGACGCGCACGACCTCGGCTTTCTTGTTGACAACGTGATCCAGAAAACCGGGGTCCTGATGTGTGAAGCCGTTGTGATCCTGGCGCCAAACATGGGACGAGAGCAGATAGTTGAGCGACGCCACGTTGCGACGCCACGGCAATTCCGACGTTACTTTCAGCCACTTGGCATGCTGATTGAACATCGAATCGACGATGTGGATGAACGCTTCATAGCAATTAAAAATGCCATGGCGACCGGTGAGCAGATAACCCTCCAGCCAACCTTCGCACTGGTGCTCGCTGAGCATTTCCATCACCCGGCCGGTTGGCGCGAGAAACTCGTCGTTGGGAACGACGGAGGCATCCCACTGGCGATCGGTTACTTCGAACAAAGCTTCCAGTCCGTTCGATAGAGTCTCGTCGGGACCGAACACGCGGAAGTTTCGAATGCCGCCGTTCTCCGCATCGTTCATCCTGGCTACATCGCGGAGAAAACGGCCCAGTACATGGGTGTCGCCAATGCCAGGGGCGCCGGGTGCAGGAACGTCCGCCGCGTAGTCGCAGAAATCCGGCATCCGGAGTTCGCGGAGCAAAATACCGCCGTTGGCGTGAGGATTCGCGCCCATACGGCGGTTGCCCTTTGGCGCGAGTTCGGCCAGTTCTGTAGTCAGGCGTCCCTGCTGGTCAAACAACTCGTCCGGCCGATAACTCTTCAGCCAGTCTTCGAGGAGTCGGAGATGTCCGGGATGGGTGGATGGATCGGATATCGGAACCTGGTGCGAGCGGAACGTGCCCTCAATTTGCTTGCCGTCGACGACCTTCGGACCGGTCCATCCCTTCGGCGAATTGAGCACGATCATGGGCCAGCGCGGCCGGTTGGAATTTCCGTTCACGCGCGCGTCCTGTTGGATGCGCCGGATGTCTTCGACAACCGAATCAAGCGTTGCCGCCATGGCCTGGTGCATCTGTTCGGGCTCAGACCCTTCGACGTAGTAAGGCGTCCAGCCGTAGCCGCGGAACAATTGATCCAATTCGTCGTGCGGAATTCGGGCCAGAATGGTGGGATTGGCGATCTTGAATCCGTTGAGATGGAGGATTGGCAGCACTGCACCGTCGGTGGCTGGGTTGAGGAACTTGTTTGAATGCCACGCCGTCGCAAGAGGGCCGGTTTCGGCTTCACCGTCGCCCACGACGCAGGCGACGATGAGGCTGGGGTTGTCGAACGCCGCGCCAAACGAGTGGCTCAACGAATAGCCCAACTCGCCGCCTTCGTGGATGGATCCCGGGCATTCGGGTGATGCGTGGCTTGGAATTCCGCCGGGGAAGGAGAACTGCGTGAAGAGCTTGCGCAGGCCGTCCGCATCCTGGCTGATATTCGGGTAGATCTCGCTATAGGTGCCTTCCAGATACGTGTTGCTGACAACAGCCGGACCGCCGTGGCCGGGGCCGGAAACGAAAATCATATCGAGGTCGTGCTTGCTAATGATCCGGTTCAAGTGGGCGTAGATAAAGTTCTGTCCCGGAGTTGTGCCCCAATGACCGAGCAGCATTCGCTTGACGTCTGAGAGTTCGAGGGGACGCCTCAGGAGCGGATTGTTCTGGAGATACATCTGCCCCACGGACAGATAGTTCGCTGCTCGCCAGTAGGCGTCGATCTTCCGCAGTTGTTCGGGAGGCAGGGCTTTCGTTTCGGTATTCATTTTGATGTGGGGATTCTCTAATTAATGGTGCCGCGCGTCACGGGTTCAGACGCCAAATGGTGAAGTTCAGAAATGCCGCGAAGCTAACCCATGCCAGATAGGGCACCAACAGGAGGCCGGCCAGCTTCTTCACTCGTAAAAACGACACCAGCGTCGCGGCCAGTGCCAACCAAAACACGACAATTTCCACAAAGGCCGGCCCAGGCAGGTGCATGGCGAAAAATAGAGGCGTCCAAAGGGCATTCAACAGCCATTGAAGAAGAAACAGCCGTAGCGCAGGCCCCTGTGCGGGCCATCCGCCCTCGCGCCACACGAGCCATGCCGCGACGGCCATCATTGCATAGAGCAGCGTCCACACCGGCGCGAAAAGCCATGCCGGCGGATTCCACGACGGCTTTTGCAGTGCGGCGTACCAGCCGCCGGTGGATACGAAGGCGGCCCCGGCGGACGCCGCAAAACAGAGCGCCAGCCAGCCGCCCAAAGCGAGTGCCTGATATCCCGCGGATTTTGTGGGCGCGGTGGTGGTCATCCTCTCACCTTCGTCGAACTGATCTTGACGACGCGATCGACGTGCGTGGCGATCATAAGTTGCTCATCGGTTCGGATGACACGCACCTTGAGCCGACTGGAGCGCCGCGAAATGACTGGCGTGCTCGTCGCATTCCTCCGCGGGTCGAGATGGACGCCGAGAAAGCCGAGGCCGTCGCAGATTCGCTCCCGGATAACCGGAGCATTTTCGCCAATGCCGCCAGCGAAAACCAGCGTGTCCAGGCCGCCGAGCGCCGCGGCGAAGGAGCCGATCCATTTTTTTGCCTGATAGCAAAAGAGCGCTACGGCTTCGGCCGCACGAAAATCGCTGGTTTCCTTGGCGAGCAAGTCTCGCATGTCTGAGCTTGTCCCGGAAACGCCCAGCAGTCCCGATTCGTGATTCACCATATGCTGAAACTGAGCAGAAGTCATTTTTTGGGTCCGCATCAGATAGTCCAGCAAGCCCGGGTCCAGATCCCCGGTGCGTGTGCTCATCACCAGACCCGACGCGGGGGTGAAGCCCATGCTGGTATCGATACTGACTCCGCCGCGCACCGCCGCGAGGCTCGCGCCGTTGCCGAGATGCGCGAGGATTACCCGGCCCTTAGCGGCGGCGGGATCGATCCGCGCGAGTTCCTCGATCAAATAGGAATACGACAAACCATGGAAACCATAGCGTTCCACTCCCCTCTGCAAAATCCGACGGGGAAGGGGCAGTAACTTGGCGACGCCCGGCATAGTCCGGTGAAACGCGGTATCGAAGCAGGCCACCTGAGGAAGCTTCGGATGCCGTCTGCGAATCGCTTCGATCCATTCGATCTCCGCTGGCAGATGTTCGGGAGCAAACGGAGCGATCCTGCGCAGCTCGCCGATCAGCTTGGAAGTGATTTTCTCCGGTTCGGCGTGTTCCATGCCATGAACCACTCGATGTCCGACGGCCTGGACCGATGCAAAGAACGGCTGCGCTTCCAACCAGTCCAACAGAATTTCCATCGCGGAGCGATGATTTGCGGCAGCGAAGCGGCATGTGGCCTCGGGTGCTCCGTCCGAATCACTGACCGTTAACGTTGCGTTCTTTAATCCAACGCGGTCCAATTTTCCGCTGAGTAGCGGGCGCAGTGGGCCGCCTGTTTGATACACCGCAAATCGAATGCTGGACGAGCCGCAGTTCATCGCCAGGATGCTGGGCGCCGGATGGTTCATGGATCAACTCCTGATAGCACGCTCATGGGATTCGAATGAACGGATGGGCACGGTCACGTACAGCACGGTCACGTATAGCACGTTCACGTATAGCACGTTCACGTAGACCACGTTCACGTAGACCACGGCCACGTCGAGTGGTGCGCGTGGCCGCTGGAATTCCGGCAACTGGGTGTCTTATCGGCGTCTTAAATGTCAGCGCGTGAAATGCCGAGTTTTTTCATCATGGCATTTAGTGTGGTCCGTGGCATGCCGAGGCGGGCTGCCGCGGCGCTGATCACTCCGTCGGACTCCCGGAAGATTCGGATGATATGGTCCCGCTCCACTTCTTCCAGCGTATCGTGACCTCCGGACTCCGGACTCTCCTCGCGCAATTCCGCCAAGGGAGCTCGAAGGCTGGGGCCTCGCGATAAAATTACGGATCGCTCGATAAAATTTTCCAGTTCCCGCACATTGCCGGGCCAGGACCAACTGACCAACGCTTTCATCATCTCTGACGGAATCTTGTCGATTTGCCGGTTCATCTTCTCCGCGTACTTTTTTGTGAAGTGGCGAACTAACGCCGGGATATCTTCCGGGTGATCGCGCAAGGGAGGCGTAATGATGGGAAACACTTTCAGCCGGTAATACAAATCGCGGCGGAAGAGTTTATCGCCCATCATCTGACTGAGATTCCGGTTGGTGGCGGCCACCAACCGCACGTCGATGGGAATCGTTCGCGTGCCCCCCAGCCGCTCGAAGGATTTTTCCTGCAAGGCACGGAGCAATTTGGGCTGAAGGTCCAGCGGAATGTCGCCGACCTCGTCCAGGAAGAGGGTCCCGCGATTCGCCATTTCAAACCGGCCGATCTTTTGGCCCAAAGCGCCCGTGAATGCTCCTCGCTCGTAACCAAACAGCTCGCTCTCCAGAAGACCGGTGGGAATGGCGGCGCAATTCAAACTAACGAAAGGAAGTTTTCCGCGGGGACTGATACGGTGAATGGCTTTGGCTATCAGTTCCTTGCCGGTGCCTGTCTCGCCGAGAATCAATACCGTTGCGTCCGTTGGCGCAACTACCTCCACCTGGCTCATAACGCGCTTCATGGCGGAACTGTTGCCAATGATCTCCTCGAAGTTATGCGTGAGTTCCAGAGGCTCGGCTTCCACGTTCTCGATCCGGTGACGTTCACGGAGATCCGTGACAAAGGTAATCCATCGGAAAGGAGAGAGATTCAAGACCGCGGTCGCAACGATAACCGGTACGCGGGTCCCATCCTTACGGAGCAGTTCCTTTTCAAACGGAGTACAGGCTCCGAACCGCAGGCCCTCTTCATGGGCAAATTCATCCAGTGCGGCGTATTCCGGAGGAGTCAAGTCCGGCCACACCAAGCGGCCAGCGAGCAGATCCTCGCGGGTGTACCCAACGAGTTCGAGAAACGCGTCGTTCGCCTCGGGGATGCGGTCGAACTGACCGGATACTACCCCTGTAATGGCTGTTTCGGGTGGAATCGGCCGGATTCTGGCGCGGCTGCGCCGTACTTTTTCATCGTGCTCATGGCGGCTGCTGAAATCGCGGACCACTCTTGCAAAACCCCGCAGATTGCCGGCGGGATCTTTCAAGGCTGTGGTGACGGTATTGGCCCAGAATCGCGATCCATCTTTTTTTAAGTGCCAGCCTTCCGTTCCTAGATGACCTTCGGCGGCGGTCCTCGTCAGTTGTTCTTCCAGCATGCCGGCAGCATCGTCTTTTGGATAGAAGATCGACACGTATTGTCCGGCGACTTCGTCGCTTCGGTAGCCGTATATGCGTTCGGCGCCGCCGTACCATATCACAATCCGCCCCTCCACATCTAATAGGAAAAGTGCATAGTCCTGAACCCAGGAAGGTATTGGATAACCGGCTGAGTCCGGGCCGCTGCCCACGGGCAGAGTGGGTATCGCGTTGGCGGATTTGTCGCGCAGCACGAGCACATGACGAACAGGGAGGACATTCCTTTTGGCCGTGTATTCAACTTCTCGTGGCGCTCCGTCGGGGCCCAATAGCTGCAATGTGCCGTGCTGCTCGCCATCTTTGAGGAATGTCTGCCAACGTTCCGTTAAGGCGGGCTTGACTTCGGGCGCAGCGAAATCATCCAAACTGCGGCCGATGAGTGTTTCGCGCGGAAGTCCAAGTAGCTTGCTCGCGCCGTTGCTTGCCTCCTGGTAGTGACGATCATCGTCGGCGATGAGAATGGGCGCGGACGGATGAAAGACGATCGCCCGGAACAGGGACTCCAGTTCCTTCGGTCCATTTTCAGTAAGCCAAAGCGCGTCTTGTTCCAGCAGAGAGGCTGCGGAGTGCATAAAACATTCTCCTTTGCCCCGTCGATCAAGGAAGCCTGTGGCTTGAGGCGCGTTTTGTGCGCAGCCTGCAAACAGCGGGTGGCCGAGAGTGGCGGACCACTCAACTCTATCACCTAAGTGTGACGAAATATGGTCATTTCAAACTTTCCAACTAAAAATAGGCGTCGGAAATCTGAAGCCTCTTTCCCTAGCGGCCCGTTGGTGCGCAATCTAGGCCGCATTGGACTCTGAATTGCATCACGTGCGGCCAGGAGCGAAAAACCAATGCCTTTGATGAATATTGTGGTTGCGCTGATCGTGGTAGGAGTCGCCTTGTGGCTTATCAACCGTTTTATCCCCATGGCCTCCAGCATCAAGACGATTTTGAATGTTGTCGTTGTGGTCGCTGTCTGTGTCTGGGTTCTGCAAGTTGTGGGACTTTGGGGCCCGATCAGCAGCTATCGCGTCAGTCGATGACATCCGCGGAAGTGAGGCCACGCGGGATAAATAAACGAACGTGATCGCACTGCTGCTTGTGGCATTGGGAATCCCCGCTATGGCCTATCAGAGCATCGGCGATACCGCGCGTGGAAACGGCAGGCACGGACTCCGTCCAGTGACGTCAAGAGAATCCCAAGGTCTATCTTGGCCGCCGATCCTTGGAAAGTTTGCATTTCTGGATGGAATTGACTTGTTTGAAACAGAAAGCAGAAGGCAGTGAGTCATCAGCAGGAAATCTGGCACGGATGCCGCTCGGAATACGGTCCGCTTGAGTTGCGGGTTGAACCCACGGCGAGTTCCAACGGGTTCAAGATCTACGTCGAAGACCTGCGATTGGAAGCTGCCATGGTGTGCGAGCAGATGGTGCACGGCGAACTGGAGTCCGCTCAAGACAGCGTTGCATTGAGAGCACACGAATACTTAAGCAGGGACGGAGAAGTGCCCATCGAAAAAACGAAGTGGCGATGCTCTTAAAAGGCCGCCACGCGATCGAAAGCATTCCCTCGCGGTTGGCAGTCGAGCCACGACGACTTGTGCAACTTGACTCCTCGCCAAACAGCGGCGAGTTCGCCCCAAGCATGGTGTCCCGTCCAGTGAAGTGGCCCCATCCGTGCTTATCTACGCCCCAGTGCGTCCACGCGCTGCGCTAGTTGAAAACAGTTTCGAAGGAGAAATCATATGTCAAACAGTATGGAAGACGAAGTGAAAGGCAAGATCAAGGAAATCCAGGGCACGGTCAAAGAGAAAATCGGGCACGCCCTTAAGAACGACGAACTGGAGGCCGAGGGCCACGACAAGAAAGTGGAAGGCCAGATACAGAAAAAGATCGGCGAGATTGAAAAAGTGCTCGAGAAATAAGGAACGGTTCACTGCCGCCTGCGCCAAAAGCCCGGCTGATGGCGCGGGCGAGAAAAGTTCAAAATACGCGTACGGTTTGTTGCGATAGCGTGTTTCCGTGGATGGCTCGCAAGGCTTGCAGCCTCCTGCCTTTAGCGGGGCATCCCAGGCGTTTTTTTCTTCGTTTGCGCCGCAGCAAAAGTGACCGCTCGTCAAGCGTCCCCGCCGAGCATCCCGGCCTTGCCTCATTTAGCATTGACCAAATTCCGTCACATGACCTGGTACGGTCATCATCCGCATTCCAAAATGTCATTTTGTATCGCTATCTTTTTCGTCGCAGGGACCTCCCGTTGCCGGCCTCAAACATTGCAGCGCTATCTAGAGGAAACAAAGGAAGCCGCGGCCACCGGTTTTGGGCTGACCGGAGCACGACGGGACGCCAACGGTGCTCCGCGTGCCTTAGTAAGTGTGCGCGCCAGCGAATCTGGATCGCAAAGAATTTAGAACCACACAAATTTAGAAACCACAAAGGATATGTATGAAATTCGTTAACGCAGCATCGACCATGTTTTGCTTGGCAGTTCTGGGAACCGCATTTGCTCCCAGCGCCAGCGCCGACACGTGGGACAAGAAAACCACGATCACATTTAGCGGACCCGTGGAGATTCCGGGCGTTCATCTTCAGGGCTACGGCGTGTTACCGGCCGGCACTTATGTTTTCAGGGTGCTAGCTTCGAACTCCGACCGCCACATTGTTCAGATCTTCAGTAAAGACGAGTTGACCATCTACGCCACAATTCTCGCCATCCCGAACTACCGTCTCAAAGCAACCGATAAGACCGTGATCACTTTCCGTGAACGGCCCGCCGGTCAGCCCGAGGCTCTCCGCGCCTGGTTTTATCCGGGCAGGGAGTGGGGCGAGGAATTCGTCTACCCGAAGGCCCGGGCCTTAGTGCTTGCAAAAGAAACCCGCACACCCGTGCTGTTTACACCTGCCGAGATCACTCCGGAAGTAACCGAGCCGATCCGCACGCCGGAGGCCCCGGTAGTGGTGGAACTGCAAAAGGCGCCGGTTATGGCAATCCAGCCATCGGGTGAGGAAGTCCAGATGGCTCAGGTGATCACGCCGGTTCCGGCTACTGAGTTCGTCGCGCAAAATACTCCGCCAGCAAACATTCCTGCGGCTCTGCCAGCAACGGCGAGTTCTTTGCCGCTGATCGCGCTGCTCGGGATGTTCAGTTTAGCAGGCGCTCTCACGCTGGGCTTTCTTCAAAAGCGCAGTGTGTAAGTTGATCGTTGGGCAATAGTGTCACAACGATGCGGCGTGCTGATATTGGTGCGCCGCCGTACGGGGGTTCGTAGATTGAAGCGTGGCGAGAAGGAGTTGCCAAGGTGCAACAAAAAGTGGTTCCGCTTTTGGTTCCTGCAGTGCCAAAAAAGTTACCCGTAAGTCCGGGCGTCTTCAAAACTGCGAAGCGCGGAATCGCGGTTCTCACCACACCGCTTCTCAACAAGGGCTCGGCATTCAGCGGAGAAGAACGGGAGAGCTTGGGCCTCAACGGGCTGCTTCCGCCTGTCGTCGGGACCCTGGAATCGCAAGTTGCCTCTGCTTACGCGCAATACAAGCGGCTTCCCGACGCCCTGGGGAAGAACATTTACATGACAGCACTTCATGATCGCAATGAAGTGCTTTTTTTTCGCCTGTTCTCCGAACATTTGCGAGAGATGATTCCAATCGTCAACGACCGCACCGTGGGTCTGGCGATGCAACAGTATCACCACGAATGCAGAAGGCCGCGCGGCGTCTACCTTTCGATCAACGATCCAGGCGGAATTGAAGCGGCGTTTCGTAACTTAGGCGCGGGGCCGGACGAAATCGATCTGATACTCGCGACCGACGCGGAGCAGATTTTCGGCGTGGGCGATTGGGGCGTGGGCGGCATTGAGATCGCCATCGCCAAACTGGCCATTTATACAGCGGCCGGTGGAATTGACCCAACGCGTGTTATCCCCGTCATGCTCGACGTTGGTACAAATCGGGAAAGCCTTCGGGATGACCCGATGTACCCCGGCAACCGCCACGACCGCATCCGTGGCGTCCGTTACGACGCGTTCATCGAGTCTTACCTCAGAACAGCGGCCAAGCTGTTTCCGAAAGCGCTGCTGCAGATGGAAGACTTCGCCCTAGGCAATGCGCGCCGGATCCTGGTCAAAAATCGAACCCAGTACCGCATCTTCAGCGACGACCTGCAAGGCACCGGCGCAGCAACACTCGCTGCGGCGGTGTCCGCCATGCGCATCTGCGGAACTCCCTTGGGCAATCAACGCATCGTGATTTATGGCGCTGGTATGGCGGGTATGGGAATCGCCGATCTGCTTAGCGAGGTCATGGTCAAACAAGGCCTAACGGCGGAAACCGCCAGAAGCCGGTTTTGGTGTATCGACACTCACGGGCTGATCACCGAAGACATGGGCGACCAACTTTCCGATCACCACCGGCCGTACGCTCGCCCGCTGGCCGAGGTGAAACACTGGAGCCGCAAATACGGCTCCGCGATCGATCTGGCGGAGGTGGTGCACCAAGTGCGCCCTACAATATTGATCGGTTCCTCCGGGCGTGCGGGTGCCTTTACGGAATCGATTGTGCGGGAGATGGCCTGGCACACGGAGCGGCCCATTGTGCTGCCTCTGTCGAGTCCGGCTTCTCTCTCAGAGGCCACTGCAGCCGACCTGATCTCCTGGACGGACGGGCGGGCATTGATTGCCACCGGCGGCCTATTTTCCCCGGTGACGCACAGAGGGATTACTCATGTGATCGGGCAATTGAACAACGCCATGCTGTATCCGGGTGTTGGACTGGGCACGATCGTGTCTCGCGCCAAATACGTCAGCGCGGGAATGTTGATCGCGGCCGCCAACGCCGTATCCAGTCTTGTGACGGTACGCGGTGCCGGCGCAACTCTATTGCCGCACATAGAAAATTTACGATTGGTGACTATGACCGTGGCCGTCGCGGTCGCTGAAGCGGCCGTCCAGGAAGGCTTGGCCGGCTTGAGACTGCCGGATATCGTTGAGCAGGTGCAAAGCGCGATGTGGCAACCGGAATATCGCACGATCGAAGCTTGTTGAAAGGGCGATACGCCATGAAACCGACACCGTTCGTTCTGATGCTTGTAGCGGGCGCATTCGCAATGGCTCAATCGCCGCCGCCGTTCGAGGGTACCGAGTCCGACACGTTCCAGATCTCCGTCAACGTAGAACTGGTGGTCTTGCAGGCGTCCGTGCGGGATCGTGACGGGCGCACGGTTCCCGACCTTCGCGCGGAAGACTTCGAGGTGCTTGAAGACGGAACTTCGCAACGAGTCCGCTTATTTCGGCACGAAGACACCCCGGTCACAGTAGGCCTGGTCATTGACCACAGCCGAAGCATGAGCGACAAGCTTGGGGATGTGATCGCTGCTGCACAGGCCTTCGTGAAATCCAGCAATCCGAGCGATCAGATGTTCGTGGTGAACTTCAATGAAACGGTTTCCAGCGGACTACCCAGGAAGACCCCGTTTAGTGATAACGCGAACCAATTGGCCGCAGCGATTTGGGGAGCGCCCGCGATTGGAATGACCGCACTGAACGACGCGATCATCGAGGCACTCCGCCGGCTGGAGGAAGGCGTGAGTGACAAAAAGGTTCTTGTGGTGATTAGTGATGGGGGCGATAACGCAAGCAAAGCCAATTTGGATCGCGTGCTGAAGTTGACGCAACAATCCAACGCCGTTATTTATACGATTGGCGTTTTCAGTCCCGATGATCCCGACCAAAATCCACAAGTGCTTCGCAGGCTCGCCCGCGAGAGCGGCGGAGAAGCCTTCTTTCCCGGGCAACTGACGGATACGGTCCAGATTTGTGAACGCATTGCCCATGACATCCGGAATCAATACACCATCGGATACACCTCCACCCACGAAAAACGGGACGGTGCGTATCGCAAGATTCGACTGAATGTACAGGGGAACCGGAAAGTTACGGTGCGAACCAGAGCCGGCTATAGGACGGATGCCGGATCCACACCGGGAAAAAATGCGGCCCGTAAATGAAAGTGGCAGTTCCAAAACAAACCATCCGTAACGTTGCCCGCTGGTTGCAGCGCGTGCTGTTGATCGTGGCGGTAGGCGCGCTTGGGTATTGCGGTTTCGTTCTAACCGACACCTGGATGTTCCAGTACCGGGCCAATGCAGAGCTGGACCGATCGCTTGCTCAGCCTCTTCCGCCCGCGGGCCCCGGAGTTGTGGCCTTGGGCGGATTGGTGGGGCGAGTAGAGATTCCACGCCTCGGGATGTCCGTCATCGTTGCGGAAGGTACCGGGGAAAAGATTCTGCGGCACGCCGTTGGACATATCGAAGGAACGAAGTTTCCCGGCGGGCCCGGAAACGTAGGAATTGCAGGCCACCGGGATACACTGTTCCTGCCGTTACGAAACATCCAACAAAATGATCTGATTACACTCGTCACGCTACAGGGCGAGTATCGTTACCGGGTTGTCTCCATGAAAATCGTGGAGCCGTATGACGTGACGGTTTTGAATTCCGACGAACACGAGATCCTTACCCTGGTCACGTGTCATCCTTTCTATTTCGCGGGTCCTGCCCCGAATCGGTTTATTGTTCGGGCGGAACGAATCACCTGAGCGTTGGCTAGCCAGTCATCCTGTGAGACACGGTTTTTTGCAAATAAGGAGACCGAAGTTATGACTCCCATCGACAAGAAAATCCAAAGGGAAATAAAAGAGGGAAAGATCCCGAAGCCGATCGAAGATCTCCCATCCGAATATGCGAAAGAGGATCGCGAGATCGACGGGGGCAAGCCGGACCAGGCGGAGCAGGAAGACGACCCTTCGGCGCTGTGATCCCTCCACCCTTCATAACCGCTTGGCTTTGGAGTATCGTTTCGATAGCAGCGAGTGCCATTTGAAGCTGCGGTCAGGAACGCCCGAAAGCGAAAAGTTTCCGCCGCCATGCCCGCCGACCGAAAGACCACGCCCATTAGTGGATTCTGGGACAAACCGCGATTGGAATTGCTGGAAACGCTGCAGGCCACAGCCGCAGGACTGACCTCCAGTGAGGCGCAGGTGCGTTTGGACCAGTACGGCCCGAACAGCATAGTGACGGAATCGCGTTTCGCGGTGCTGGTCAGCCTACTCCGCTTGTTGGGCAATCCGCTGGTGCTCATCCTTCTGGTGGCGAGCGGCATATCGCTTGCGCTCGGCGATCCAGTCGGCGGAGTGATCATCATTTCCATTGTTCTGCTCAGCGTCCTGTTGAACTTCTTCATGGAGTATCAGGCGCAGCACGCGGTGGAAGAAATTCGGAAACAGGTTGCCACCACAGCCGCTGTGATCCGTGACGGACGCGAGCAGGAGCTGCCAGTCGCGGAATTGGTTCCCGGAGACATCATCCGGCTCAATGCGGGCGATCTTGTGCCGGCGGACGCGCGTCTCTTGGAAGTTAAGGATTTGCACGTGCGCGAGTCCGCTCTCACGGGCGAGTCGCTCCCGGTGGAGAAGACCGCGGATGATTTGGCGGCAGGGAAGCACGGGGTAGCGGACGCAAGCAACAGTATTTTCATGGGCACCGCAGTCCAGACAGGGATTGGCACTGCGGTCATCGTTGGGACGGGCAGCAATACGGCCGTCGGCGAGATAGCCCAGCGGCTGGCGACGCGCCCGCCTGAGACCGAGTTTGGCCGTGGTATCCGGCAATTCGGACTGATGATCACGCGAATCATCATGGTGCTGGTGCTTTTCGTCCTGCTGGTGAATATTGCATTCCATCGACCCATCCTTGAGTCATTTCTTTTCTCCGTGGCTCTCGCCGTAGGAATGACGCCGGAGATGATGCCAATGATCATCACGGTCACTCTGGCGCAGGGCGCCCGGCGGATGACGAAGAAGAAGGTTCTGGTCAAACAGCTTTCGGCAATTGAGGACTTCGGAAGCATTGAGATCCTCTGCAGCGATAAGACGGGCACGCTCACTGAGGGAGAAATTGAACTCGACCGGCATGTGGACGTCCAAGGCAAAGACGACGATAGCGTTTTGCGGTTCATCTACTTGAACAGCTTCTTTCAAGCGGGCATCCAGAGTCCTCTGGACACCGCTGTATTGAAGCATGAGCGCCCGTTGATTGCGGAATACGAGAAGCTGGACGAGATTCCCTTTGACTTCAGCCGCAAGCGGCTTTCCGTCGTGGTGAAGCACGGCGACGAATGCCTTCTGGTCACGAAGGGTGAGGCCGAGAGTATCTTCGGGGTCTGCCAGACAGTAACTATTGATGGGGCTCCGCAACCCTTCGACGAAAGCAGGCGAGTAAAAGCCGCGGAAACCTTTCAGACGCTAAGCGCCGATGGCTTCCGTGTTCTTGGGGTTGCCGTCCGCGCGGTTGACAAGCAGGGGAGTTACACCGTAGCGGCGGAACAGGGCATGACGTTGACCGGTTTTGCGGCTTTCCTCGATCCGCCCAAAGACGGGATTCGTTCCGTTCTCGAATCTCTCAAGCAAAATGGCGTTGCCGTGGTGATTATGACGGGGGACAACCAGTATGTAACCCAGAAGATCGCGCACGACGTGGGGCTACAGACGGACCGCATCGTCAATGGGGGCGAGGTCGACGAAATGGACGACGCCGCGCTTGCCTACCAAGCCGAAAACGGCGCTATCTTTGCGCGGGTGTCGCCGGAACAGAAAAATCGCGTCATCGTAGCTCTGAAGGCTCGCGGGCATGTCGTCGGCTACATCGGTGACGGCATCAACGATGCTCCGTCTCTGCACACGGCGGATGTCGGCATTTCCGTGATGAACGGAGTGGATGTTGCCAAGGACGCCGCGAAGATCATCCTGCTGGAAAAAGACCTTGCCGTCCTGAATGACGGGATTATCGAAGGCCGCCGTTGCTTTGCCAACATCATGAAGTACATCGTGATGGGGACCAGCTCAAACTTCGGGAATATGTTCAGCATGGCCGCAGCCTCTCTCTTCCTGCCCTTCCTGCCCATGCTGCCCACGCAGATTCTGCTCAACAACTTTTTGTATGACTTGTCGCAAATCAGCATTCCGGGGGACAACGTGGATATGGCGCTGCTGCACCGGCCCAAACGATGGCAAATTGCGTTCATCCGGCAATTCATGATGATCATTGGACCGATCAGTTCGGTTTATGATTTCCTCACGTTCGGTGTGCTTCTCTGGGTGTTTCATGCTTCGACAAACGCGCCGCTATTTCATACCGGTTGGTTCGTCGAATCGCTGGTAACGCAAACGCTGGTTGTTTTTGTAATCCGGACGGCAGGGAATCCCTTGAAGAGCCGCCCGAGTTGGTCTTTGCTGCTGGCCGTGTTCGCGGTGGTGGCTGTTGCCGGCGCGTTGCCCTACACGCCTTTGGGAACACTGCTGCAGTTCACTCCGTTGCCGCTGTCTTTGTTAGGAACCATCGCCGCGCTCGCCGTCACCTATCTCGCGCTGGTGCAACTGGTGAAGTCGTGGTTCTATCGCCGGCACGCGTTACTGTAACCTGCGCGGTGAAGTGGGCGCACTCCCCGGTCACCGGCCCGCCGATGCGTTTCATGCACTTTCTTGTTTGTGCGAAAGCATGGATTGAATTTCTTCCAATAAGGCAGCCACCAGAGAAACCACCAAAGGGCCCAAGAGAATTCCAAGAACGCCAAACGCGTAAGTGCCACCCAGGGCCGCGAGTCCAATCAGCATGGGGTGTTGTTTTTCGCGTGCGCCGACAACGAAGGGGCGCAGGACATTATCGACGCTACCCACGATAAACGTGCCCCACAAGCCGAGAAGTAGCGCCTTCCAATACGCGCCCATGAAGGTGAACGCGATGACCACGGGTACCCAGATGAGAGGGCTGCCGACCACGGGAATGATCGAAGCGATTCCGCCGATGGCGCCCCAAAACAGGGGCGACCGGACTCCGGCAAGCCAGAACCCGAGGGCCAGAAATAACCCTTGGCCCAATACGACAGCAAAGACTCCATTCACATTCGCGACAACTGAGCGTTGCACGGTCTGAAAAAGGTTCGCGCTGATACTCGCATCGAGAGGAGTCAAAGCGGCCAAACGATCAATCCAATCTCTACCGTGGCGGAGCAGAAAGTAAAGAAAGAACGTTGTCAATAAACCCGTAACCAGAAAAGATGCCGCGCCGCCAATTGCAGAACCCGCATGGTTCCGAATATAGTCGGTGACCGTTTTCATTTCGTCCAGAAGTCCCGCGCGAATCGCTTCCTTATTCAACGGAAGTTGGGTGGCTAGTACGTCAACGACGCGGTCGGCCGCGTTCGTGGCGAGCGCCGGCCAGCCGCCTTCCTCAAGAGAACGCTGGCTAACAGCGTCGAAGGTGGTTGCCAATTCCTGCGTCAAACCGAAGCCCGCCAATGCTAGAACCAGGCCGAGTAAAAGGACAGTAATACACGTTGTCAGGAACGTGGCGAGTCCAGGCCGCCGCAGTCGACTGATCAGCCATTTATTCGCCGGATTGATCTCAATGGCGAGAATCGAAGCCAGAAGAAACGAGGTGAGAAACGGCCAAGCGATCTGCACCAAGCTTGGAACCAACAGTGCGAGTAAGACCGCAAGAAAGATCAGCGAGCCTCTGTTGGACACTCTGTACATAAAGGATTCGTTCTTTCATTGATCTCTTCAATCTTTTCCCCCAGCAGTGCCGTCAAGATCCGAATGCGTGGCCACGCGAGTTGCGGGGCGCAGCCAGTCTAAGCGACGCGCCACTCCACCAGCGGGTTGTTTAAACGCTGCGGTTGATTTTGCTTCGCGTCCGCCAATTAACTTGACGGTATTGTACGCGGTGAACAAAATGTTCGACCGGACCAACTCATGTCCCAACATCGATAGCGTGCGAGCGAAGGGCCCACGTTTATGCGCCCCGGGAGTTTTCACCACGCCAGCCATAACGTTCGGACGAACGCAGTCGTTCAGCCGGACGGCAACAATGTCCCCATCGGTCTGGATCGGAAATTCCGCCTTCGGATCCTGAACAAGGTCCGCGGAGTCCCGGGTCATGAGCCCCGCAGCATCGACGCACCCGACAAATGCCAGATCGTTCACGACCTTGGCCCGTTCGCTGTCAATCCTCGGATCGGTGGAATGCGTCCAGTGGAGCCATCGGAACTTAAATCCAATATCTTCGGCGGCGGTGCCCAGCCAGACATTTTCCCGCCCAGGGTACTGCCATAGCCGCACGTGGTGGCGCTTCTGCACTGTGTTCAAACTTTTTTGTTGCACGAATGACGAAGGCATCCCGTTTAGGGTTAGCGCATTCATCGGCGCCCTGGGATAGCCGATCCGTTTTGTTAGTGCGAGGTACATGCGGTACAGAGATGCAGGCGATTTTCGGTGAGCCTGCGACCACCCCGAAGCGTAGAAAGCACGATCCAGCGCACTTCGGTTGCCAATCAAAAGCAAGTTGACCATGTCGGATGGGTGGCCGCCCATGCGGGCTCTTTGCGCCGAGTTCTTCAGCATTTGTTCGATTTCTTCGAGATCGCCCGGCGATAAGGACTGGGTCGGTGAACTAAAATCCGCGTTTCCCGTGGCGAACGTAACCGCGCTGGACAAACGCAGCAGCATCTCCGTGCCCGTCGGAAAACCGATCTCCGAATTTGCAGACGGGGCGATCATGGATTTCACACCCCACACGGGGGCGCCAACCGCGGGATTCACCAGAAGTAGTGGAACCACGTAGAACGTCAAGCTGGATGAGAAGCTGGCTATCGGGTGTATACCGCGCACAGCGCCTTGATCGTCGACGTATTCCTTCGCTGTATCCACCTCCATCAACTGGGCGTGGACGGGTATCGCATCGCCGTTTGGCAGCAGGAGTTTATCGAATCCGAAAGTAATACTTGCGTGGGAGTGTTTGATCCCGAGGCCGATGGGACTTGCGGACGCAATGGACCCGATCAATTTCGATCCCTGGGGAACAACGATTTGTCCATCCGCGCTGATGGGAGCGATGATGGTGGCCTCGATTGGATCGCCGCGATGCGAGATACGCGAGCCCGCCGCTCCCGACAGCCGCGCTTCGATCATCGTTCCTGCAGGCAAAACTTGCGCGAAGATGGCGAAAGGCAGCAACAGCAGGCAGCAGGCCACTCTACAGAAAACGTGTGATGCCGTCCGAATTTTGTGCTGCGGCAAGATTTCGCTCATCGCTTGCAATAAAGGGTACCGCATGCGCTCGGCAGACGACTAGATTCTGGCAAAATCCAGGTATCCCCGCCGGGGATCAGTGCTCAGTAACTTTACTTGCAGTTTGTCGCCGACGTCAACACCTTTTTCGCCATGAATGAGAATCCCTTCGGCGGGTGGGGATGTGATGCGGACGAAAACGCCCTTCGGCGTGACGCCAGTGACTACGCCGGCGAAACTCTCCCCGATCCGCGGCTGCAGCGCCACCGCCGCAATGCGCTTGGTCATCACTCTTTCCACTTTGCGCGCTGCATCTTCCTTGACTGTGCAGTTCCTGGCAATGGCACCCAGTTGCGAATCGGAATAGGGAGGCGGTTGTTTTGCCAGCACAGCTTTGATTAAGCGTTGCGTCACGGTATCGGCAAAACGGCGGTTCGGAGCCGTGGAATGGGTGTAGTCGTGGGCGGCCAAGGCAAAGTGAGTTTGGCTTTCGTCCCCCGGCTTTGCCAGCACGTATTCGCCCGGTCCCATCAGTTTGATCACGGCCAGCGAGACGTCGGCGTAGTGATCGGGATCCGCGGTCTTGCTTTCCTTCAGAAACACGTTGAGGGCGCCCGAATCCGGCACGGGCGGCAAGCGATGACCCGTGCGCGCGGCGAGTTCCACAATCCTCTCCCATCGTTCCGGCGTCCTGACCACGCGGCGGATGGAAGAGACCCCGGCGTTGCCCAGCGTTCGCGCCATCACGCCATTCGCGGCCACCATAAAATTCTCGATGAGTTCGGTGGCGCGATTCTTCTTGCGCGCTTCCAGGCCACGAACCTGTCCGTCCGCGACAATTGCCTCGGTTTCCACCCGGTCGATATTTAATGCGCCCAGGCGCTGCCGCTCGTCATGCAGAATCTGCGCTGCTTCGTCCTGAAGTTGCAGTTGCGCCGCGAGATCCGCGGAGTCAGCCACTTTCGGTGGCGGTTCGGAGCGGCCTTCCAGCCAGGGTCCTACGCCGTTGTAGGTCAACTGCGCGTGATTACGCACCAGCGCGCGGTAAATGCCGCCAGAAGTAATGGCGCCGCCCGGCGCAACCATCATGTCCACCACCACCGCCAGCCTGTCGGCGTCCTCGTTCAGGGACGTCAAGTCCGTCGACAGCTTCTCCGGCAACAGTGGAAACGTTCGAACACCCGCGTAAACACTGGTGGTTTGTGCTGCGGCATGAACATCAATCGGAGAACCCAGGGGAACGTCGGTATCGACATCGGCGATAGCAATCAGAATCCGTATCCCGCCGCTCACGCGTTCCGCAACTTCGGCCTGGTCCAGATCGCGGGAAGACTCATTGTCTATCGATGACCAGAGCAGGGACCGCAGATCACGCACACCGGCACTCATCTCCGGCGTGTCCGCCTTTAGCTGGTTCAACTGCCGCAACGCCGCGGGAGGGAAATCGGGCTGGAACCCCTCGCGGATCATTTCCTCGCGGGCCGCGGAACTAAGATCGAATCCGCTGGGGGACATGAGACCGAAGGCTACCATATGTGATTTTGCGGCGCATGCGTTCTCCCGATTCCAAACGCAGCTTTCATTTATCTTGCGACTTCGTGGTGCTCCGCTGCAGTGGCGTCTGCTTTCGTTGCGTGCACCGTGCCTGGCGGATGGTTCGGCGGGGAGTAGATCGTATAGAGGTTCAACTGGGCGGTCTTTGAACTATTCACCACGTTGTGAATTGTCCCGGCAGGAACCACCACGGCGTCGCCGCTGCGCGCGACGGAAATCTCACTTTTGTTCAAGATGAATTTTGCTTCCCCGTGCTCAAGGCGGAAGAATTGATCGACGCTCTTGTGGACCTCCTCGCCAATCTCTTCGCCCGGCTGCAAACACATCAGGACGAGTTGAGCGTGTGGTCCCGTGTACAACACTTCACGGAAATTTCTATTGTCCAGCGTCAGTTTTTCGATTGCTCCAACGTAACCAAGCATTGTGGTGCCCCTTTCAAAAACGCGGATTCACTAGATTCACGTTCGGTGAAAGTGAGCCGGGGCAAGCCCAAAACGGACCCGCCCCGCGCAGCCGCCGACGTCTTTGGCCGCAGCCCGGTACGTCAACGGAACAAGCCAAGCATGTACGCAATGAGAAGGATCAAGAGAATCGTCCCCAGCCCGATGCCGGCTCCGCCTCCTGGACCCCATCGCGTATGGCCGTAGTAGCCGCCACCAAGGCCGAAAAACAATATCAGAATAATGATGATGAGTAACATCGCAGTATCCTTTCTCGAACGTTAGTTGCCTGCGCTGCGCGGAGGTTAGCTGGACTTTCCAGTCAGCAGCAACACTACTCCGGCTGCAAGCGCGATCCCGCCTGCGATCGGCGGAAGGGGAAAAGTGTGTGTCTTGTCGCGAGTGGCGTGAATCGGACCGAGATCGACTATCGTTTCCCGGCTGGTGTATGTGAAGCCACCCCAGGCGAGACCGATTATGCCAACCACGATTAAGATGATTCCAAGTGTCCTGTTCATTTCCCGGCCTCCTTTTGAGGGCCTGGGCGATTGGAAACGCCCAGGCTCGTTTTGCTACCGTTCCACTACCTTTTCCACCTGGCCGACCTTCTTTTGAATCTTGCCCGCCAGTTTTTCGTTCTGCCCCTCGGTCGTAAGGTTTGGAGATTTCGTAATCCGTCCCACCTTCTCCTTGACGGCTCCCTTCACTTCATGGAGCTTTCCTTCCACTTGGTCCTTCGTGCTAGGTTTCATGTTTCCTCCTGTTGCCGCTTTGCTGCCAGATGCGGTCGTCGTGGAGACGAAGGTTCTGGTGGCAGGCACGAATAACCATGCAGATTGAAGGCCGTTGTTGAACGCGGAAGCAGGGGATTGTTTCCCTGACTGCTGGCCGTCATCGTGACCGGTTATGGTCGCGAAAACGCGCCCGGGACTCGGGGTTGCAAGTGGGTCCCATACGGCCATGCACTGCGGGGATGGCGCAGATCCGCATGAGATTCGCACCGACCAAAGAGAGGCGAATCGGGGGTCAACTCTCGGTCTGAGAGTGATTTGCGGAATCAACTCGCGGATGCGGATTGGGCCGCTTTCGAAACACGGATACAAAGTATCCCGTTGTCAAAAGTTGCCTGGATGCCTGCTGTTTGGATGGCCTGGGGCACAACGATACGACGATAGATATGGGTCGAGGCGAATCCCTTCCATTTCGCTCCCGCCCCTTTCGCCTTTTTCTCCGCTTGGGTTTGCGCGTGGACGACGATCTCTCTGGGTGTCGCCACAACCTCGACGTCCATGGGGTGGACGCCTGGTAACGCCACCTCAAACGCGTATTCCTGATAATCTTCCTGTGTTTCCAATGGTGGCCAGCCGAGCAATTCGCGTTCCGCGGCGACCCAATCTTCGAGTTCATGTCCTGGTTCGCAGCCGCGGCTCTCGAAAAGCTCAAACGCACGGCGCCGGACGTCTTCCAGACGGTTTTGGATCTGCTCAATAACTGGCGGGGAATGGAGATCGCCCGCCGCCACTTTCTGAACTGCAACTGTAGACATGGCTATCGCTCCTGGGAATGACTTGGTGAACTTACTTTGAGGTGGACACGTTGCGTGGCCATGGACCACTTTCGTAAAGAATCGGAACCGCGTGTTGTGCCACCGGCCGATACGATCTGGTCTGGCTAAGGCGGCACCCCGGTAGCGCGTGGCGCGAGTGCCCGAAAGGGCCTAGCGCTCTGCGCTACCGGAGTGCCTCCTCCGATTCACCCTCCACCCTTCTTTCGAGGGATTCGAGGCGGTCGTCCAGTAAGGACGTTATGTCCTTAGCTCCATGAGGTGTTGAACTGTATGTAGCAAGTTCACGGCCATTCTCACTGCGCTTCCAGTATCAACATGCCCAATCGAAATTTGGCATCCGGCAGGCGGTTTGAATCCAATTATGGGTCAAAACGTTCGGTGTTCCAGCGGCCGTGCATATTAATCCGCACTGACCAAATCCGGTCAGTCGGTCGATGCTATCGTTAAATTTGGGCGTGGATATATCGATGAACCCAGCAGCTTGTCCGACAGAGGAAAGTAGCCAGTGGCTGTTGAACACCGGACTGAAACAGCTGGAGCAATTGTTCCAGGCCGTCGTCTACCAATCTGCGGAACCCAGTCTCATCGCAGACGATGAGCGCAATTACCGCGACGCCAGTTGCGGCGCCGGTAAGTTGTTGGGGCTCCCGAGAAACAGAATCATTGGCCGTAAAATCGACGATTTTGCCGACCCAGGTATTCGGCCCCAGATCGAGAAACTATGGCATGCGTTCCTGCAAAAGGGGGAGCAGCGTGGCACTCTCCGTCTGGTCGGCCCTGGGGGCAGCATTCGCGAAGTGGAGTACACCGTTAAGGGAAACATTCTTCCCGTGCGCCACGTACTGTCGATGCGCGACAAGTCCTCTACGGCCACACTGATTCATAACACATCGAAAAAGGACACAATCTCAAATCCCTCCAGAGGGAAGACGGATCCGGAGTCGGTCCGCGACTACGCTCTCTTTCTCTTGGATGCGGTGGGCCGTGTAGCCGCCTGGTACGCGGGAGCCGAACGCATTTACGGCTTCACTGCCTCCGACATCGTTGGTCACTCTGTATCCAGCCTCTACCCTGGCGAAGAGTCTCCGGAAATCAAGCTGCGGGAGGAACTGAAGAGGATCTGCGAGCAAGGGCATTTTGGCTACGAAGGCTGGCACATGAAGAAGGACGGGTCGCGATTCTGGGCGAACGTGTTGACCCTGGCCCTGCGGGACGAAGACGGTGAGTTGCGGGGCTTTGCGAGAGTGGTGCGCGACTTTAGTAAACGTCACGCGCAGGAAAAAGTGCGGCACGGCGGCGTGCTCCGGGCGGTGAATGGTGTACCGGCGAATGGCGTACCGGCGAATGGCGTACCGGCGAAGGAGTCCACCATCGCGGGCATCGTTTCGGGTGAGTTCGACCGAATCAAAGAGGCGAATGACGCGTTCCTTCACATGGTCGGTTATACCCATGACGACCTGACTGCCGGCCGTTTTTATTGGCCCGATCTTACCCCCGCGGAATATCTGCAAGACGATGAAGACGCGCACGAGGAAGGCTTGCAGTACGGGGCGTGCACACCCTACGCGAAGCAGTTCATTCGCAAAGACGGAACTCGCATCGGCGTTCTCGTGGTCGTCGCCATCTTAAACCTCTCTCCCTTTTACTGGATCGCGATTGTTCAGGCTCTGCCGCCCGGCGACGTTATCGAGAAACAACCCGATGCCGTCGCGCCTGACAATTTTGTCGAGATTGTGGGAAGAAGCGCTCCCCTGCGGCGAGTGTTGGAGCAGGCGGAAACGGTTGCGCCCACCGATGCGACCGTGCTGATTCTTGGCGAGACCGGAACCGGCAAAGAACTGATTGCGCGCGGCATTCATCGGATGAGCCCGCGCAAGGATCGCCCGTTCGTCAGTCTCAACTGCGCGGCGATTCCCACCGGGTTGTTGGAGAGCGAACTCTTCGGATACGAACGCGGCGCCTTTACCGGCGCTCTCGCGCAAAAGATTGGCCGCTTTGAGATGGCCAACCACGGGACCTTGTTTCTGGATGAAGTCGGCGACATTCCATTGGACCTACAACCCAAGTTATTGCGCGCGTTGCAGGAGAAATCCTTTGAACGGTTGGGCGGCACCAAAACCATTCCTATTGACGTGCGGCTTCTGGCGGCAACCAACCGGAATCTCACCCAGATGATGGGCGATAAACTCTTCCGGGCGGACCTCTACTACCGGCTCCGCGTCTTCCCTATCACGATTCCGCCGTTGCGGGACCGCCCGGCGGACATCGCCCCTCTCCGCCGAATACTTCGTCCGGAAGTACGCCCGGGAGATGAACAAGCACATCGACAAGATACTGCCGGACACAATGGCGGCGCTGTTGAGTTGGCGCTGGCCCGGAAATGTGAGGGAACTGGAGAACTTCATGGAAAGGTGCGTCATCCTTACCAGCGGCCATACGCTGCATGCTCCCTTGGCGGAACTGCACAGCGAACAGGTGGAAGGCGGCGGTGGGACACTCGCGGATGTGGAACGGGAACACATCATCCGCGTTCTCCGGGAGTGCCGGGGAGTCGTCAGTTCGGCAGCCGCCCGGCTCGGGATGCCGCGCACAACCTTGAATGCCATGATGCGGAAGCTGGGAATCACTCGCGGGGATCTTTGATTCATGCGGGTCCGCGTGCACGGACGAGTCCTGATCCTTCTATTCGCGGCTTCCGCCGTTCTCCCTGGGCAGAGGAATAGCCCCTCGGGAGAGGACCAGAGTCATTCGATGGCTTCGGATCCCCGCCAAATCGTCGATTTATCGATCTCGGCAACGCTGCGGCATTGGGAGGCACGGCTCCGTTACACGTACCTGCAACGCGAAGAAAGCAGGCGCAAGGATCTGGCGGGGCACATCAAGTCGGAGGATGTCGAACTCAGCCGGAGGATCCTGGTCAATGGCATCCCCTTCGAACAACTGGTGGAACGCAATGGGAAACCTCCCGCGGCTGAGGACGAGCGAAAACAAAGAGAGAAGCTGGATCGGTTGAAGCGGGAAACGCCCCAAGAGCGTGCCGAGCAATTACGTAAGCAAGAGGAAGAGAACGCAGCCATCATCGAGGAGGTGCCGAAGGCGTTCAACTTCGAACTGGTCGGGGAAGAAACCGTCAGCGGCAGACCTGCGTACGTGCTCCGTGCGACACCGCGGCCAGGCTATCAACCCCGGGGCAAGTACGGGAAGATGTTTCCGAAAGTGGAAGGCAAACTTTGGGTCGACAAAGAGGATCACGCCTGGATCAAAGCCGATGGGCAGGTGATCCAGCCGATCTCGCTGGGCCTGTTCCTGGCGCGCGTGCTGCGCGGTTCGCAACTCACGATGGAACAAACGCGCATCGGTGAGGGCGTCTGGATGCCCGAACGCGTGGTGGTGCGGGCCGTCGCGCGAATTTTCCTGGTGAAAAGTTTAGTGGTGGAGCAGATCTTGACGTACTCGGAGTACAAGCTGCCCTAGGCGCGTGGGCATCGACAATGAAATGCCTCGGGAAATCAGCGTCGCTTCGGCCGGCTTTACTCGTGGTACGAGAGTTGCTTCCTTACCTCTTGTGCCACGTTTCCCCGGTTACGACTTCCTACGACGCGTTTTCACCACGGATTCCTCCAGCAGCACTGTCCGCCGCGCCGTCGTGGCGGCAATGCTGCTCTGCCAGGCGAACGCTTACGCGCAATCCAGTCCGCAGCCACCATGCGGAAACACGCCAACTGCTCCCTTTCCTGAATTGAACGCTCCGGCCTCAGTACAGGCATGGACCAAGTCAGACGACTGGAAGCCGCCACCGTGCACCGGATGGACGGTTCCCGGTTTCGCCACCGTGGTCACCACCGCCGCGCGCGTTTCCACCATCGCGAACGCGGCGGATCTGCTGCGCCGCATCGGAGCCATTTCCAAACTCACGGGAATACGCTACTGGTCAACCACCCACAAGCAGTGGCGGACACTGATTGTGGACGCGCATGCTGTCACCGATGGGCCGCAGGGCCAGCGCCGCGAGGACTTCCAGCCGGATGAGTTGAAAGAAGGGAAAGCATTCAACTTCGAACAGTTGGACAATCTTACCGGCAAAGCCATTTATCGAATGCGTATTATTGAGGCTTCCACGAACCGGATCGTATTCGGCATCGAGAACGTGAGCCCGATTCGCGAACACTTCCTCACCATTTTCCATCCAGGCGAAATGCAAACGATGTATTTTCTGGATCGGGAGTCCGAAGGTGTTTGGCGTTTCTACAGCATACTGCGCACCGGCAAAAACGCAAGCCGGCTTGCGGGAAATGAAGCTTCCACGATAAACCGGGCCGTTGCGCTTTATCGCCACTTCGCCGGTTTGCCCACCGACCAGGAGCCTCCCGCCGCGCGATGAAACTACCTGTTCGTAGCCGGATTTGGCTTTCGGGCCGCGGGGGACGGCTCACGCTGTGGTTAGGCGGCGCTTCGCTTGCGCTGATGAGTTTCGTGCAGATCACGCGGGAGTTGCTCGAAGGCGAGGTGGCTTCCGTCGATCGCGCCGTCCAACTTGCCGCCACAAACGCGCGGACTCCCTGGTTGACCGTAGCTGCCGTCGACGTGACCGCGCTGGGTTCCGTCACACTGGTGGTATTGTTATCCCTATTCGCCCTGATGGTCTTGCTTGTGCTTCGCGACTGGAGGGACGCAATGCAGTTGGTCGCAGCCTCGGCGGGATCCGGAATCTTGACGTCCATCACCAAGAACTTTATTGAACGAATGCGTCCCGCCGAAGCCCAGCAACTGGTAACGGTTTCCGGCTTCTCCTACCCAAGCGGACATTCCGTTTCCACCGCCGCGCTTTACTTGACCATCGCAATCATCGCTGTCCGTCACGTGCGGCGTCCGGGCGCAAGAGCTGCTATTGTTCTCGCTGCCGTTTTAGTGGTGCTATTGGTAGGCGCCTCGCGGGTGTATCTGGGCGTTCATTACGCCACGGACGTGGTCAGCGGCGTTTCGTTGGGAGTGGCCTGGGCTCTACTGCTCGCCGCATTGTTTGGTCCCCCCGATCACGGCCGTATCGATCATCATCACTTCGATCGCCACCCGTCAAGCTGAAGTAGTGACGAGATGACCGTATATGGTCACGGAGCCTGCGCGGCGGGGGAGGTTTCCGCTGCAGCTTTTAACTGGCCGATCTGCTCCATCAGCTTGCTGAATTGAGCTCTCTCTTTTTTGGTTGCTTTGGTGGGGGCAGCCACGTTCAAGCCCGCATAATACGCCAGCACATTCTCGCGCAAATCCGGTTGCATGCCATCGAACTTCCTGTCCACCAGTTTGTCCAACAGCTTCGCGTAGGCTTCGTCGGTTCCCCTGTACTTACCTGCGATGGTCGCTCCACCGGCGTCGAAATTCTCGTTCGGAAGCGCGGTGATTCCGGCCTCCAGGTTCGCGAGCGTTGCCTTGTAGCGATCCACTGTGGCGTTAAAGCTGGCCATGAATAGCTTCTCCACTTCCGGGGTAGGGGTGCTGATGCGGAGCGCCGTGAAGGGTCCTCCGCCAGGAAGAATCCGGAAAATGAAGGTTAGAATTCGCGTGCCGAAACCGGGCTTGTGATATTCCTTCCCCCAGTCCTTTTCGTAGCTGGAGCGGGAAAGATTGTAGAGAAACTTTTTGCGCGTGACGCCGGGAATCTCTTTCTGGAGTTCGTCCTTCTTAAGGCGCCAGGCAACCCGCGTCATTCCCGGAATGACCGAACGAATGCCGTACCGGTAGGTCCCAATCGCGAGACTCACATTCTTAAAGACGTCCTTCATTTCGACCCCGTAGGTGTCCTGAAAGGCGCGCTCCAGCAGGTCTCTGGATACTTCAAAACCGATGAAACTACGATACTTGTCCGGCGCGTAACGTCCGGTTGCCACCTGCAGCACATCGAATCCAAACTCAGTTCTGACGTGCGCGGCAGGATTATCCCAGTACGTCACGTCGTTTCCGTATTTTCTGCGAAGCGCCGGGTAAAGGATTGGAACGGCGCGGTTGGTGGCGATGCGATGTCCTTCAGTATCGGCCGCATAGTGTTCCAGCGCGCCCAAAGCGAAGGCGTATTCGTTGAGGTCGCGGGATTCGCGAATCAGCGCAACGATGAAATCGCCGCTGCGGACATAATGCGTCAGGTCGCTGAAAAAGCGGCTGCTGAACGGATAGTAGCCCATGTCCTGAATGATGCTGCCGCCGTAGGCGTAGCCATGGGCCTTCTCCAAATCTTCAGGGGTGGCGTCGGGGAAACGTCGCAGAAGCACCTTCTGCAGGGAAGAATCCCAGACGGAATCGATGATGGCCTCGTGCGTGAGCACCGTGTAGCCGTAGGACAGCGGACACGAGAGCACAACGGCAATGCCGAGACGCGCGAGGCCAGAAGGCTGGAATCTTTTCGCCTTCTGGCCTGCGATACTAAGTTTCAACAAGAAGTTCGTTCGCATTTCTCTCACCTGTCGCCAACGCTCGCGAAACGCCTTCTCGAATTCGCTACTTTAATCTGTTGCGGCCATTTCCGCGCGAACCCGGGCCCCTGTATTGATAATCGGCTGACCGCACTTGACCGCTGCGCGCGTCCACCCCACAAGAATACGTGAGATCTCGTGCGTCATTCGAATTCTTCGCCGAGCCGTTTCCTCGGATCAACTCGCGAGCCTGGTTTTGGTTTTGCCGGTCCGCCGGCCCGTCAAAGTCAATGTAGGAACCGCGTCCGTTCCGGCTCAAAAACCGCTGCCGGACCGCGTCCTGGCAAGCACGCACATCGTCGAAGAACGGAGCGGGGACGTTCGGGCGTTCCCCATCGGTACGCCAGTTGATTTCGAACGCGTAATGATCGCCGCCGCCCTGATCGTCGTTGATCAGAACTAGTGCAGTGTAATTATTCGCTCGATTCGG
>JBEBFS010000060.1:0-29947 GCA_040081855.1 Bryobacteraceae bacterium
CATGCAGATCCGCAAAATTCTTCCTCTCGCTTTGCTCGCTCTGACGCCGGTGTTTGCGCAGCTTGCCCCTATTCAAGGCAATCGCGGCGTGACGATGGGCCATCTCCATTTGATCGTGCGCGATGTCGATGCCGCGAAGAAGTTTTGGACCGACCTCGGCGGCAAGCCCGTGAAGAACAATCAGCTCGAACTGGTCGAGTTCCCGAATATCTACATCATGATGCGCAAGGGCGAACCGACGGGCGGCAGCGTCGGTTCCACCGTCAACCATGTCGGCTTCAACGTGCAGAATTCAGCCGAAATGGTAGCCAAGTGGAACGCGGCGGGCATTAAGACCGAAAAAGGCAACGCGGCGGGCCAGTATTACATCACCACCGACGATGGCCTGCGCATCGAAATCCTCGAAGACAAGAGCATCGCCAAGCCCATCCAATTCCATCACGTGCACTTCAACTTCGCGGCCGCCGATGTTACAGAAGCGCAGGCGTGGTACGCGCGCAGCTTCGATGCCGTCCCCGGGACGCGCGGCCGTTATAAAGCGGGCGACATTCCGGGCGCCAACCTTACCTTCGCCGACGTCGAGAAAGCGCAAGGCCCCACGAAAGGCCGCACGCTCGATCACATCGGCTTCGTGGTCAACGACCTGAATTTCTACGCTCAAAAGATGGAGCTACAGGGATCAAAGTTCGACATCGCCGTTCGCGTAGTGAACGACGGCAAAACGAAAGTGGCGTTCCTCACGGACAAATGGGGGACATATATTGAGCTGACCGAAGGGCTCGCGCCGCAGTAAACGAGGTCAATCATGCTGCGACGATTGATAGCGCTAGGATCCATTGTTGGCACAACGATGCTAGGGCAACGGCTACCCGATTTCACCAGGGTGGATCGAAGCGGCAACGTTACGATCTTGTCCGTCGATTCGGCAGGCATCAAGGTGGAGTGCGACGTTCTCAAATTCGCTAACGAAAAGGGTCAGGATTTTGCGGCTAACTTTGACGGCTTGACCGGGAGCGGGATTCCCTTCGGAACCTATCGATACACGCTCAAGAGTAGAAATGGACTCCCGCCTACAACACGCCCACTCTTCACTTGCGGTTCCGGAGGGTTGACCGTAAGGTCATCGGAAAATACTACTCTGGCGATCGGGAAACGGGCATTCGGAGACGTTGGATCAATTGACCACGAAGGTACAAGCGCCGCCTCCCTTCGCGGACGAGTTAACGGACTGCCCACGGAGCGAAACACCCAGGACGAACCGCTTTGGATCCGGCTTAGTCCATTGTTGAAAGACTCGCCCTCCGCTGTCGCGGCCGTGCAGGCCGACGGCCAGTTCACCATCGGAGAAGCACCTGTAGGGCGGTACATCCTCGCCGTTGTTGCTGGATCACGGGTGCTGCATGTTCAAGAAGTGATTTTCTCGCCGAGTGCACGGGTGCCGTTCGTTGTGTCGATTCCGAAACAGCCTAACCAGACGTTAATTGTTGAGTAACGCCAGGGTTTACAGCCCCGCCAAAACCTCGTAATCCACATTCCCGCCCGAGAGAATCACGCCGATGCGCTTGACCTCGGGCGGAAGTTTTTTGGCGAGCACCGCGGCGGCTGATGCGGCTCCGCTTGGCTCGGTGAGGATCTTCATCCGCGTCAGCAGGAACTTCAACGCAGTGCGGATCTCGTCTTCGCTCACCAGCACAATTTTCTCCACGTTCTTCCGCACAATGGGAAACGTGAGTTCGCCGGGAATCTGCGAGCGCAAGCCATCGGCAATCGTCGCAGGCGGCGGAATCTGCACACGCTCGCCCGATTGCATCGAAAGATACGTATCGTTCGCGTCTTCCGGCTCTACGCCAAACACGCGGATGTTCGGGCGCAGGGCCTTCGCTGCAATTGAGGAACCAGACATCAGCCCTCCGCCGCCGATCACCACGACCAGCGCGTCCAAGTCCGGCACCTCTTCGCACAACTCCATCGCCGCCGTTCCCTGCCCCGCGATGATCCACGGATGATCGTAGGGAGGCACCAGCGTGGCGCCCGTTTCTTCCGCAAGCTTCTTGCCGACGGCGACACGATCATCCTTGAAGCGGTCATAGATCACGATGCGCGCGCCGTAGCCCTTCGTCGCTTCGAGCTTCGCTTTCGGAGCATCGTGCGGCATAGCGATGGTGGCCGTCGTGCCCACCGCCGCCGCGGCGATCGCCACCGCCTGCGCATGGTTGCCAGAGGAAAACGCGACGACGCCTCGCGGCAAATCCGCCTTGGGAATCGAGTAGAGAAAATTCGCCGCGCCACGGATCTTGAACGCGCCGCCGGTCTGCAGGTTCTCGCATTTGAAGAACCCGGAGACGCCCGCGGCTTTGTCAAAGCTGCGCGAGGTCAGCACCGGAGTCTTCTTCGCTACGCCGCGAATCCGTTCGGATGCGGCTTTTATATCGGCAAGGGTGATTTCGGTGAGCAACTCTTAGAATAACGTGGCAAACTGAAAGCGTGCCTGAACGTTGTACCTGCGGAGCCCAGTTGCCGCCCGACGCTCTCTTCTGCCACAAATGTGGCAAGCCGCAGCGTGAAGACCTGCTCCAACGCGAAGAAGAAACCGAACGCGCGGAAGAAGCGATCGCATCGCAACCCGCTGCCGAATTCGTTCCCCCTCCGTTGCCGCAGGCCGCTCCCCTGCCCATTGGACTGAAGAACACGGTGGCGGTGCGCGTAGCGCTATTTGCGGGAGTGCTTTGCCTGGTGGCCTCCATGCTTCTCGGGCAAGTTCCCGGCTTGCAGATACTCGCCATGCTTGCGCCAGCAGCCTCCGGATTCCTCGCTGTGCATCTCTATCGCAAGCGCACAGGTCAGTGCCTGTCGATGGTCAGCGGCGCGCGCCTAGGATGGATCTCAGGCTTGTTCGGCTTCATCCTCATCACGATCCTCTTTACGATCTTTTCCGTGATGCTTTCGCAACCCGAGCTCGCCGACGCCATCCGCCAGCAAGCCGAGCAGCGCAATCGTCCGGAAATGATGCAGGTGATCGAAGAGTTCCGCTCGCCGGAAGCCATCGCGAAAACGCTTGCGGCAACGTTCCTGCTCTTCACGCTGCTGCCTGCCTTCGGCGGCACGCTAGGCGCAAAACTGCTGAATCGCGACCGGTAGCACGTCAATCCACAGCAGCTTGCGCGCCCGCGCGCGGCGATGCTCCGGTCTTCTTCTGCGCGGTCTGCTTCACAATCGCGACACCCGCGAAGATAATCAGCATCGCAATCGTTTCTCTCCAGCCGAACGGCTCACGGTAAAACAACCAACCGAGCGCCACTGCAACGATTGGATTGATGTACGTGTAGAGCGAAACCAGCGCCACCGGTAGCCGCATGATCGCGAGGCTGTAGGCGCTATAGCCCAACGCGCTGCCAAACACCGTCAAATAGGCGAGCGCCGCAATGCCGCGAACATTCCAGTTCGCCGGGTGGCCATCGAACATCGAGACCACTCCAAACGAGAGTCCTGTCGCCAGTTGATGGATCGCGCCCAGCACAATGGGATGCGCGTGCACACCCAGCCGCCTTTGTGCGATGGAGCCTCCGCACCAGCACGCCTGCCCCAGTTGCAGAATCAGAAACCCCAGTACGATGCCGCCATGCGTCGCCGAAGCCATCGTGATCGAACCTTGCACCGATGGCGAAATCAATATGCCGACGCCCACCAATCCCACCAGCATTCCCGCGAGTCCAGGTCGATGCAGCCTCTCTCCTCCCGGCAGCAACGAATCAATGCCCACCATCCAAAACGGCTGCGTCGTCACAAACAACGCAGTGAGGCCGCTGGGCACCCACAGCTCGGAGTAGGCCACCGCTCCCGTGCCGATGCCGATGATCAGGATGCCGTAGAATGCCGTGATGGCGAATGCGCGCGGACCCGGGATGGCCACGCCTTTGACAAGCGCGCCCAGCAACAGCAGGACGCCCGAAGCCGTGTACCGCACGCACATCAGCGTCGCCGGAGACACGGATTCCAGCCCAATGCGAATGCCCAGGTAACTGGTGCCCCAGAAAAAGCACACGCAGGCCAGCGCAAGGTAGGCGGTAAATAGAGGATGTGATGAGCGGCGAGCGGTCAGTCTTCCATGCTATCGCGGAGCCCTTCATCCTCGCGCACACCGCGCGCACACTATCTCCGCGCAACGCGCGCCGAAGCGTGCTTCACCAGGAACACGCCCAACAAAATAATGGCCATCGCGATCCACACCGTCGGCGTCAACGGCTCTCCCAAAAACAAAGCGCCCAACAACACCGCCACCACCGGGTTCACGTAGTTGTAAACCGAAGCCAACGCCAACGACATCCGGTCCAGCGTGTAGATGTACGCGCTGTAGCCCACCAGGCCGCCAAATAGTGACAAATACGCTACCGCGAGTAAGCCGTCCTGCGTCCACTGGTTCGGCCGGGGATCGAGCAGCGCGGGAACGCCCAGCACCAGTCCCGCAGCCAACTGTTGCACCGCTCCACTGACGATGGGATGCGCTTTGCGCCGAAGCCGCTTCTGCCCGAGCGACCCCACGGACCACATCGCCACGCCGAACTGTAGGATGAGAAATCCGGATACGAGGCCCGCGCGATCCACCGCGAACTCACTACCGCCGCCGAATAATGCCGGAGCCAGCAGCAGCGCAACACCTGAGAATCCGATCAACATGCCGCCCACCGTGGGTAAATGCAACCGTTCCCCACCGGGCAACAGCGCTTCGATGCCCACCATCCAGAACGGTTGAACGCAAACAATCAAAGCGGCAAGCCCACTCGGCAGCCACTGCTCGGAGTACGCCAGCGCGCCGTTGCCGCAGCCGATGGTGATCACGCCCCACATCGCCGTCAGCCATAACTCGCGACCGGCGGGCAGTTTCACGCCACGGATCGCCATCGCGATTAAAAGGATCCCGCCCGACGCCGTGTAGCGCAGAAACATCAACATCGCCGGGGAAAACGTTCGCACCGCGATGCGAATGCCCAGGTATGTGGTTCCCCAAAAGAACCACACGCAGGCCAGCGCCACGTAATCGATTGCGTGCAGTCTGTGTGAAATCCGGGTCGTCAGGTTACTATGTTAGCTTGATCCTCACGCTCACCATAAACCCGGCGATCGACCGCATCATCGTTGCGGACCGCCTCGTCTTCGAAGACCGCGGCTACATTCTGGATCGCGCCGAAGCCCCCGGCGGGCGAGGCATCAACGCCGCCCAGGTGATTCATTCTTTCGGCGGCAAGACCTCGGCCATCCTCACCGGAGGCGGCGCAACAGGCAAGCGCCTGGAAACGCTGCTGGGCGGCCTCGGCTTTCCCTTTGAGGTGGTGCACGTAAAGGCGGAAAGCCGCGCCAACCTGACAATCTCGGATAAGCACGGGCTCACCTTAAAGTTGAACGAACTCGGCCAGCCGCTCGAAGCGAAAGATTTAGAGGAGATCAAAAAGCGCGTCGAAGCCAAGCTCGCCAAGGCGCGCTGGCTGATGATCTGCGGCAGCATTCAGCCCGGTGTCGCTCCGCACTATTACTGCGAAATCATCGAAATGGCAAAGGCCCGTGGAGTGAAAACGCTGCTCGATACCGATGGCGAAGCGTTGCACCACGCGCTGGAGGCCAAGCCCACCGTCATCACCCCCAACCAGCAGGAAGCAGAACGCCTCCTCGGTCGCGCAATCATCACGCGCAATCAGTGTATTGAAGCAGTGGAAGCCATGCACCAGATGGGCCCGGAATCCGTGATTCTCTCGGTCGGCGCCCGCGGTGCGATTGGTTCGTCTCCTGACGGTTTGTTCGAAGCGCTACCGCCGCGTGTCGATGTGCTTTCTCCCATCGGCGCCGGCGATGCACTGGCCGCGGCGTTCGTCTGGAGCATGGACAAGAAGAAGCCGTTCGCCGAATCACTCCGTTGGGGCGTCGCCGCCGGAACCGCGGCCTCGAAACTGCCGGGCATGACGTTTCCAACCTTCGATCAAACCCGCGCCGTTTTCAAACAGGTGGAAGTGCGGCCCACGCGCTAATCCACGCCTTCAAACGCGTCAGAGCCAGCCGTAAGAGTTACGAATTCTTTTTCCGCTTGCGGAACAAAACGTCCGTGGACGCTTTGCGCGATGTGGTCACCACGATCAGAAAGAGTACGCCCAACGCAGCCAGCGTCGCCACCGATCCGATCATGAAGTAATCGGAATCCTTCAGCGGCGCAGGCATTACTTTCACCAGAATGCCGGCGACAGCGCCGAAGATAAACAACATTGCCAGAAGGAGTATGGCAACACGCGGCATTAGTCGTATCTCTCGTACTTTACCTGGCTCTTGTCGAAGCCCTGGTCGAGCAAAGTTTGGCGAACGTCGTTCACCATATCTTTCAATCCACACAGGTAAACATCGATGTCGCGGCGGCCGTGGATCACCTTATCCAAATGTGCCGTCACACGGCCCGACGGACCCGTGTAGCCCGGCTCCGGACGCGTCACCGTCGGCCAGAATTGGAAATGGTCCGGCTGCTCCTGCTGCAACGTCTCGAACTCGTCGCGATAGTACAGGTGCGGCTCATGTCGAACGCCAAAGAGCAAATCGAAGCGCGGACCGTTCGCGCCGTTGCCCGAACAAAAATGGTGCCGCATCATGGAGCGGAACGGCGCCACCCCGGTGCCCGTCGCGATCATCACCGAATCGCGCACCGGCTTGCGCAAAATGAATCCGCCCAGCGGCGGCTGCATGCTCACCGATTCACCCGGCTGCAGCGCGAACAAACGCGGCGTGAACTTTCCATCGGGCACCAGATTGATGCACAACTCGAACCGGTTCGTACCGGAGGGCGCGGAAGCGATCGAATACGCGCGCGTAATTTTCTTGTCGCCGATCGTGTCCGAAAGCGCGACAAATTGTCCCGGTGTGAACTTCACATCGTCCATTCCAACCGCTTCAAACACGAAGTGTCGGACTTCGGGAGCAATCTCGGTGTATTCGATCAGCTTCGCTGGCAAGGTTGCTTGCATAGGGTCTACTGTACCTCGGCTTCACGGGCTCGGCCCAATAATGCTTCCACCATCGCCGGATGCCCGTCGAGAGGCGGAGTTACTTCTATATTTAAATTCGGATGATTGGCGCGCGCCTCTTCCACTAACTTCGGCAGATCGCGCTTCAAATGTAGTCCCAAAGTGAGAAAGTAAGGGACAACAATAACACGGTCGGCCCCCCGCGCCGCTACTGCATTCACGGCGTCCGCCAAATCGGGTTTGCCGCCTTCGAGAAAAGCGGCCTCCACGTTGGCGTATCCACCGGAGGCGGCCATCTCCCGGGCCACGACGCGAACGGCCTCGTTGGCGGATTCCACACTCGACCCATGGGCAAAAACGATGAAAGCAGAGTTCGGCATTGTAATCCTTACGCGATGATTGGCGGCGTCTCGGGCTCAGGAATATAGTGGGTCAGAAAATCAAGAAACGCGCGGCTCTTGCGGCGGCCGTTGTTGTGTTGCAGTTCCAATCGTTGCAAAAAAACAAGAGAGCCGAGCCTATCGGTATCGCGCACCGTGATACCGATCTCTTTGGCTAATCCCGCTTCAAACTCGGCGGCCGCCGCCGTCAGTTTCTCCTGAATCGACGCCGCATACGGATTCTGCGGGCGCGATTCGTAAATCAATCCCGATTCCCTTGTCCGCAGCGTTTGGATCGCCGCCTCCAGCGCTTCCCTAGCGTCGGTATCCATCGCGCGCTCGGCCTGCATGGCGCGCCGCAACGCCAAGGCCAGCACAAACAGCAGAGGTTCATTCTCACGAACGAACTTCTCGCTGATCTTCACATCCATGTTCGGCACTTGTGAAGCATCCAATTCGGGCGCCTTCTCACGCACACGCGCATCACGCAGATGCGGACATTCCAACGGGCAATCGAGCGTGTTCTCGCGCTGCTCCCCGCAGCATTGCGGACAGATCCCGGCATTCGTCGCAAGACAATGGCGCCGGGCTTTTTTCGTATTGCAAATGTTGCAGGAAATGCTCACAGGAAACGATGCCTATCGTATTATCGAGGAAGAAGCCACGGGAAAGAAACCCCATTTAGGAAGAAACCGCGCTCCCGCGAGCGGACGCGGATGAGAGGACTGAGGCCATGCGGCGGATCGATGTGCATGTAAAGGTGGAGCTTGTCTTGGACGACCAGGAGAAGCCGGAGCGCGTCGCCGCCGAAATCTGCCGCCTGATCAAGAGAGTCTACGGCGTGCGCACCGCCGAGGTCTCGAACGTAATTGATAAAGACGCCTAAGTCCCTTTCGGCGAAACAATTTCCTGCCTCCCAACATCTTTCTATAGGGCGGAATTCTATCCGCCCGCCAGAACCATTTGCCTACCGAAATGTTTGACAGCGACATCTAGTACGATGAAAGTTGGAGGAACCATCATGAAACGGAACCTAATGGCCGCATTGCTCCTTGGCGCAAGCGTGCTCTCGGCGGCAACCGATGCCCCGGAACGCCTGCAGGCAGCGGCTGACGCGCTCAAGGAAGTGATGGAGGTGCCGGACAAGGCCATCCCGCAGGAGCTGCTGAACAAAGCCGAGTGCGTCGTGATCGTGCCCGATTTAAAGAAGGGTGCCTTTATCGTTGGCGCGAAGTACGGTAAGGGTTTCGTCAGTTGCCGCAATAAGAACGGGGTCGGCTGGTCGGCTCCGGGCTCCATCCGCGTCGAAGGCGGCAGCGTCGGCTTTCAGATCGGTGGATCGGAGATGGATGTCTTCATGCTGGTCATGAATAAGCGTGGTGCCGATCGCCTGTTGCGCAACAAGTTCACCCTCGGCGGCGACGCCACCGTGGCTGCTGGTCCCGTGGGCCGCACGGCGGAAGCGCAGACCGATGCGCGCATGACGGCGGAAATCCTCACGTGGTCGCGTTCGCGCGGCCTGTTCGCTGGAATCGCACTCAACGGCGCGACGTTGCGCGAAGACGAAGACTGGAACCGCGACCTCTACGGCAAGGCCCTGAAGAACCGCGACATCGTGATGAACTCCGTCGCTCCGGCTCCCAAAGCGGCGGCGCCGCTGCTCTCTGAGCTCGACCGTTACTCCAGCCGCAAATAACCGGAATAGATTTGCATACTATGGACGACGCGGCGTTTTTCGCAACCGCCACCGAAGCGGTCAATCGCCTGGAGCGCGAATTACGCCGGGTTCGTCCGGAGCAATCCGCCACGCGAAAAGCCATGGAACTGGGCTCCGGCTCCGGCCGCTTGATGCGAGCCATGAGCGGGCGCTTCGCCGAAATCACCGGCTGCGAAACCGGCGAAGCCCGCACACAAGCCTCCCGCCAATTCCTACGCGATCTTCCGAACGTCTTCATCCAATCCGCGGATGGGACGCGAATTCCCGCGATCCACAACAGCTCGATGGATTTCGCTTACTCCGTGGGCGATTTCGCCGAACGCAACGGGCGCGAAGGAGCGCTCGAACTCTTCCGCGAACTCCGCCGCGTCCTCACACCGGACGGCCTCGCGTGTTTGCGATTTACCGGACAAGCTCCCGGCGCGGGCAATCCTTTGTTCACCGCCCACGAATTGCTCGAAATCGCCGCAGCGAATGATT
This sequence comes from Bryobacteraceae bacterium, assembly GCA_040081855.1. Taxonomy (GTDB): domain Bacteria; phylum Acidobacteriota; class Terriglobia; order Bryobacterales; family Bryobacteraceae; genus Palsa-187. The sequence continues at coordinate 9,573 of JBEBFS010000060.1, forward strand.
TTCAGGTGCTCGCGCTCGAAGGGGCGGCGGCACGCTCGCTGTGGACCACCTGGCGCAAACGCAAAGAAGGTTGGTTCCAGGCCACCGAAACCGAGGCGGCCGCGGCGAACACCAACACAATCATTCGGCGGATCACCAACGCCAGCAGCAACGAACCGGTTGCGCCGTGCCGTGGCCGCTTCGCTTCCATCTTGATTTACGCCGAAAATCTGCCGCCCCGCGCGGGAATCGGTCCGCTACGCGTGACCATCGGCAGTTCGCTCGGCATCGTCACTTCTATCGGACCCGCCGACCGCGCCGGTTGGCAGCCGATTCGCGTCGAGTTACCCGAGCAGGAAGCGACGGGCCTGTTGCCCGTACAGCTTACCTGGTTCGATCACCCTATCTCCGCGCCCGTTACGTTACGCGTCATTCCGCCCGGACCCATGGTTCCGCGCATTGTCTCGGTCACGGACGCGCTTCGCCCCGGCAACCGCACGATTGTTAGCGGCCGCATGAAGCTGGTGATCGAGGAAATCGCCCGCCCCGATGAAGTGCAGGCACTGGTGGACGGCCATCCAGCCTGGGATGCCGATTATGTCTGCCTCGATCCCCAGCAGCGCCGCTATGAATGGAGCTTCCAGCTTCCCGAAGAAATCGTCCCCGGCACGCACACTCTTGAAGTCCGCGCCGCCGAACGCACCCTGGCCCGCCTGCCCGTCGATCTGGCGTAGCCCGCCCCACTGCCGATCGGTCCTGTTATTTCCCGCACCGACTAATAGCGACAATGGATTAATAGCGATTGTCGCCCGCGGAAATAGGGTATATACTTCCCCCAATGCAACGTCCGAGCCATTTTATTGCTCTGTTTTCCCTCCTTGTTTTTGGAATCTTTAACGCCATTCCGGCATCGGCGCAGCAAAAAACACTGTCGCCCCCGGAATTTATTCAATGGTTGCCGCTGCCGGACGCGGACCGCGCGCTGCAAGCCCCGCTGGTAGAAAAAGACGCAGGCGCCGAAATTCTTTTGTGGCGCGCGCACGTAGTGGACGAGTTTCTGGGCGATAACCGGTCCTTTCAGCGCGCGACGTATCACTATATCCGCATGAAGATTTTCGACGATAAAGGCAAGGAGCGTGCGGCCACCATCGATTTACCGTATCGCGAACCCGGCGGCATTCTCAACGTTTCCGGACGTACCATTAAGGCGGACGGAACCATCCTGGAACTCGACCGAAAGACCGTCTATAGCCGCAACATAGAGCGCGTCGGCGGCCGCCGTCAGTCCGTTGTTTCCTTTGCCATGCCCGGCGTGGAGCGCGGCGCGATTCTGGAATATCGCTGGAGGCAGACGCAGGACGATAACCGTTTCCGCTACGTCCGGCTGAACTTCCAACGCGAGTTCCCCGTTCAAAAGGTGACCTATTTCGTCAAGCCGCTTTCCAGCCAATATGTGGTGAATGAGGAAATGCTGCTCGCTCCATTCAACTGCAAGCCTTCGCCCATCAAACAGGAAATAGACGGATACGCCTCCACCTCACTCGAAAATATTCCCGCATCGCACGATGAAGCCTACGCCCCCAGTGATCCGAACGTCGAGCAGTGGGCTCTTCTCTATTACCGCCGCGCGGACGCATCGAAGAATCCCGATAAATATTGGGAGAGCGAAGGCAAGCGTGTCTATAAGGACCTGAAAGACTCGCTGAAGACGGACGAGGATACGAAGGCGGCCGCCGCCAAGGCGCTGGCCGGAGCAACCGGCGAGAACGACAAAATAAACGCGCTGATCGTCTACCTGCACAAGTCCCTCAAAAGCCTGAATGACCCGAGCCTGACCGACGCTGAGCGCCAGAAATTTATCGAAAAGATGCCGGATCGTCCACGCACTTCTGCCGAAATTCTCAAGAGCGGCATCGCGACTTCGTATGAGATGAATGTCGTTTTCGCCGCACTCGCCGGCCAGGCCGGCTTGGATGTGCGCCCGGCGCTGGTCGCCGACCGCGGCGAGATCATGTTCAATCCCAAGCTTGCCGAGCGCTACTTCCTCGACAACATGGCCGTTGCGATCAAGCAAAGCACGTCCTGGAAAATCATGGACGTCAGCAGCCGTTTCCTCACTCCCGGCATGCTCCCGTGGCAGGAAGAAGGGATGTTTGCGCTGGTGACGGACCCGAAAGCACCAGTGTTTGTCAAAACACCGGACTCGCCGGCCGAAACCTCAGCACAGGTGCGCAAGGCGGAATTGAAGTTGACCGAGGAAGGCGAACTGACGGGCGACATCACGGAGACGCTGACCGGCCATAAAGCGGAGGAATACCGCGTCGATTTGTTCAATAAGTCGGCGGCCCAGCGCGAGGAATGGCTGAAGGATCGCGTGACGCGCATGTTCCCGGACGCGGAGGTTACCAACATCAAACTGCTGAATGCGGAGGAGACCACGCAACCGCTTATCGTCAGCTACCACTTGAGCGCGGAGCGTTTTGCGCAAGTCACTGGAAAGCGGATCTTATTCCAACCGGTTGTCTTCCACCGCGGACAAGGGAACCGCTTTACGACGTCCCAACGACGCTATCCGATTGAATTCCCGTATGCGTGGCGGGAACGCGACGATCTTCAAATCAAACTTCCGGAGGGGTATTCGTTGGATAATGCCGACGCTCCCGCGAGTTTGAAGTTCGGCAAGCCTGGGGAATATTCGATCGAGTTCCGGGTCTCCAAAGAGGGCAGCCCGGCGCTGCTGGTCGCCCGGGAAATGACGTTCGGAAAAGAATCGCAGCTCTATTTCGATGCCGCCGTGTACCCGGCACTGAAGAAGATCTTCGACGAAGTGCAGGTACGCGACCGCCACGGTCTGTCGCTAAAGGGAAACTAAAGGAACCAACGATGCGGCACATCATTCGCGCGTTTCTTTCCGCCGCCATCTGCGCTTCGTCGATGTTGGCCGCCGAAACTGCGCCGGATTGGGCCAAACAGGCGGCCTCCGCCACTGTTCCGTCCTATCCCTTGAAAGTTACTTCGGTGGTGCTCTTCAATGAGGAGTTCGTAACCGTGGATGCGGAGGGCCGCCGCGTCATGCGGGAGCGTGGCGCGGTCAAAGTCCTCCAGAGCAGCGTCGAAAAGATCCATGCCTTGCGCTTCTATAACGCCAAGAGTGGCCGCATCCGCGATTTTCAAGGCTGGCTGATCGCCCCTTCCGGGAGCGTGACTCCCTACGCCAAGAATCGCGTCATCGATATCGCCGCGTCACGCGACAACGTTTATGACGAATACCGGGCGAAAGTCCTCGAATGCGGATGCTCCGCTCCAGGCTCTGTCTTCGCATGGGAAGTCACCGAAGAGGAAAAATCGATCTTCACGCAGGACCGCTACTCGTTTCAGGGTTCCGAACCTGTGCTGGTTTCGCGTTACACGGTGACGCTCCCGGCGTCCTGGGAAGCGAAAGGGATCCTCTTCAACAGGAACGGATTTGAGCCGCAGGTTTCCGGCAACACCTATACCTGGGAACTCCGCGACCTGGCGCCCATTGAAAAAGAAGATCACAGCCCGACGTTCGCCGCGATGGCGCCTCGACTTGCTGTCAGCTACTATCCGCCCACGGATAACCGCGCCGGCCTCACCGGTCTAAAAGATTGGAGCGGCGTTTCGGCATGGCTTTCCCCCATTGTGGATCCTCCCGCCGAAGTCACCGATGCCGTTCGCGCAAAGGCATCGCAACTGACGGCGAATGCCGCCGGCGAGGTCGATAAAATCCGCGCCATCGCCGCGTTTATACAGCAGACCAACTACGTGGAAGTGGCGCTCAATCTCACCCGCGCCGGTGGTTACACGCCGCGCAAGGCCGAGGACACGCTTTCCAAAAATTACGGCGATTGCAAAGACAAAGCCACGCTGATGCGGTCCCTGCTCAAAGCGGCGGGCATCGATGCCTACCTCACCACAATCACCTCCGGAGACCGAACGTTTGTCCGCCCCGAGTGGCCGTCCCCTTCGCAGTTCAATCACGCGATCGTTGCCGTTAAAGTTTCGGATTCCGTTACGCTACCCACGGTTCTCGACAAAACGCCGCTCGGACGCCTTCTCATTTTCGACCCTACCGATCCCATCACCCCCCTGGGCGACCTCCCCAGCAGCGAACAAGGAAGCTACGCTTTGGTGATTGCCGGGGCCAACGGTTCCCTGCTCAAAATGCCCGCCCTGCCTCCTAATGCGCGCCAGATCGATTCCACGGTGGATGGCGCGGTTGGAATGGATGGTACGCTCCAGGCGAAGATCGAACGCACCTACGCAGGGCAAGCCTCGCTCGTAATCCGCGCCATTGAGAAGATGCAGGGGGCCGCAGAACTGCGGAAAGCCTTCGAAGCAGGATTCAGCCGTCAACTGGGCGCCACCACGCTCAAGACCATCGCGACCGATTCGCCCAAAGACGCTTATGGCCTTTCGCTGAAGGCGGAGTTATCGTCCGAACGCTTTGGGCAAATGATGCAGGAGCGCTTGTTTGTGGTCCGCCCCGGGTTGCTCACCAGCGGCGGCGATTACGCTTTTCGCTCGCGCGAACGCACCGCGCCGATCAAACTGGAGGCCGATCTGCGCCACGACTCCATCACCATCCAACTTCCCAAGGGTTTTAAGTTGGACGAAATCCCCCGTGCCGCGGAACTGGAAGGAGATTACGGCAGTCTGGAAGTTCGCTGGACCGTGAAGGACGATGTCGTGAAGATGGAGCAAACGCTCGAAATTCGAGAGACCGTAGCGCCCGCAGCGGACTACGCCAAAGTCCGCAGCTTCTTCGACAGTGTCGCCGGAGCACAATCGGCGCCGGTGGTGCTCGTCAAACAATAGAGACAAAAGTAACAGCCGGTACGGCCCGCCAAACACTTTTCGATTAATCCGTGGGCGAGCCAACGGCCCCCGTAAACACTCGCTTTCCGTCCGGGAACGTTACATAAGTAGCGGCAGCGGTGTTGGTGCCATCCTTCGCGCGATAGCCTTCAATCTTCAAAGTGTCCGCGACCTTCAGCGTTTCTTTGGTAACGCCGCGGCGGGTGAGGAGGATGGGGGCGCTGGTTTCAAAAGACCAATTGGTCACTCTTCCGCTTTCATCCTTTACATCGACGTAAAACCAGACGTGTGGATTGGACCACTCCACCTTCGTCACCATTGCCGTCACCTTGATCGGCTTTGCGGCGTCAAACTCGGAGGAAAAAGAATGATGCGCCTCTAAAGCCAGCCCGCCTGCGAGCACGCCAGCCAGCGCAATCTTTAAGCCGAGCTTCATTTTACGTGGCCCTCCAGAATATCTTTGTTGTTCTCATTGCAGCTGTATTCGCTCACTTCCCAACCGGGATGACGAACGAACGTTCGCGTATTCTTGAGCGCCTTCGTATACGCCTTGGGATCGTCAATCGCAATTTCGTACGCTATGTGATCGGCATCCACCAGCGTGTAGCGTTCCATCACGCGCATCGCATCCGTGTGCGGATGCCCGACCACATCCAACCGGGTCTTCTCATTGAAACCCGTGGTGTCAATCACCAGCGTGTCCCCGTCCCATTTGCCGATCGAATGGCCTCCCCAGGTGGGTTCCAGATCCGAGGGATGTCCACGGCCATCCATAAAAACAACGTGAAATTCGTTGTTGAACTCGTGCAGAAAAACCAGCCGCGCCGGCCGCTGCACAATCTCCATTACGAACGGAGTTCCCAGGTTCCGCACGTACCCCAGAGGCAAGCAGTGCGCGGCGCTATCCACATCTTCCACCAGATGAGCCTTGGCCCATTCCGTGTAACTCAATTCGCCTGCGCCCTTCTGGTTCTTGCCATCTTTCGTCACATCGAGCACCGGAGGATGCTCCCAAACACCGCTGAAGTCCGGTTTACCATCCGGCATCCGGCGGATTGGACTCTGCGCGGCGACGAACGGGGCGCAGCAGAGAAATATCGCGGTCAACAAAAAGATCCAGCGAAACTGTCTTGAGGATTCCCGGAACATGCGAGTGTCATTCTACATCCTCCTGGGCTCGATGACACGGGCCCACCGAAAAGGGTCGCGCGGGAAGGTCTACCGGGAAGGACGAATGGATTTCGTGGCACCATGAATCTTATGTCCAGGTTTCAGGGGAGCCGTCTTGTATGATCCGTCAACTTAAGTCGGGCCAGACCGCCGCAGCGAAGGCGGAATCCAGCGCCCAGGTCCGCGCCACAGTCGAAGCCATTCTTACCGATATCGAAGCGAACGGCGAAAAGGCGCTGCGGCAGTACTCCGAGAAATTCGACAAGTGGTCACCCGCGTCGTTCCGCCTTTCGGATGCCGATATCGAAGGCTGCCTGCGCGCTCTGCCAAAGCAGGTGATCGACGATATCCAGTTCGCGCAAACGCAGATCCGTAATTTTGCGCTGGTACAGAAATCGGCGCTCACGGATGTCGAAGTGGAGACGATGCCCGGAGTGGTGCTCGGTCACAAGAACATCCCGGTCAATAGCGTCGGCTGCTACGTTCCGGGCGGTCGCTATCCGATGGTGGCCTCCGCGCACATGAGCGTGGTCACGGCGAAAGCCGCCGGAGTCAAGCGCATCATCGCCGCCGCGCCGCCCTTTGAAGGCGCGCCGCATCCGGCTATCGTCGCCGCGATGCACCTGGGCGGAGCCACGGAGATCTTCGCAATCGGCGGTGTTCAAGCGGTTGCGGCAATGGCCCTTGGAACGGAAAGTATCGCTCCGGTGGACATGCTGGTGGGTCCCGGCAACGCCTACGTCGCCGAAGCAAAGCGCCAGCTTTTCGGCCGCGTCGGCATCGATTTGCTGGCCGGACCCACGGAAACGCTCATCATCGCCGATGACACCTGCGACGCCGAAATGGCCGCGGTCGATCTCATCGGCCAAGCCGAGCACGGCCCGGGCAGCCCCGCCGTGCTGCTGACCAATTCAAAGAAGCTCGCCGAAGAAACACCCGCGGCGATCGAAAAGCTGCTCGGCTGGCTGCCCACCGCCGCCATCGCGCGCGAGGCGTGGCAGAACAACGGCGAAATTATTTTGTGCGACACGCTGGAAGAAATGGTTTCCGAAGCCGACCGCATCGCAAGCGAGCACGTGCAGGTGATGACCGCCGATCCCGATTATTTTCTGAAGAACATGACGAACTACGGTGCGTTGTTCCTCGGAACCCGCACCAACGTGGCGTATGGCGATAAAGTTATCGGCACCAATCACACGCTGCCCACCGTGAAAGCCGCGCGCTATACGGGCGGCCTCTGGGTGGGCAAGTTCATCAAGACCTGTACCTATCAGCGCGTGCTCACCGACGAGGCTTCGGCCTTGATCGGCGAATATTGTTCGCGCCTCTGCGCCATTGAAAATTTCGCGGCCCACAAGGAGCAAGCTGACCTCCGCGTGCGCCGCTACGGAAAGAACCACGAAAACAAACAAGGAAAGGTGACCGCCTAGAATGCCCTCGTCTCAACAACCCGTTGCCATCGTCTTCGGAGGAGCCGGCGGCATCGGCACCGTCATCTGCGAGAAGCTCGCGGCCGCGAATATGCAGGTGATCGTCGGGTACAACCGCTCGGCCGAAGCCGCGGAGAAGCTGGTGAAATCGCTATCCGGCGGCGGCCACTCCGCTCGATTGGCCCCCGTCACCGATAGCACGACACTCGCGAAACTCGCGGCATCGGTTGAAAAGGACTACGGCCGCTGCGATGCCCTGGTAAACTGCGCCGGCATCACGCGCTTCGTGCAACACTCCGATCTCGATTCACTTGATGACGAGCTGATCAACAACATTCTTGCGACAAACGTCCGCGGAGCCTTCGCCACCGTACGCGCCTTCCGCTCGCTTCTGGAGAAGAGCACGATCCCCGGCGGCGGTGTCGTGGTGAATTTGTCGTCGTCGGCAGGTACCATTGCCATCGGCAGTAACGTGATGTACTGCGCGTCCAAGGCTGCGCTCGATAGCATGACCCAATCGCTCGCCCGCGCCCTTGCACCAAACATCCGAGTGGTTTCGGTATCGCCCGCGTTGGTGGACACCGAGTTCGTAAAGTCGCTCGATAAGGTCTGGCGCGATCAACAGGCCGCCCGCACGCCCATGGGCCGCCTGGCGACGCCGGACGAAATCGGCACGGCCGTCCGCGCCGTGATCGACACACTCACCTTCTCCACCGGCTGCGTCATCAAAGTTGACGGCGGACGGACGCTCTGCTCGTAACGCGCTCCTGGCGACACAATCGCACCATATGCCCCTCCCCATCCGGGCCGATCCGCGACCCGCCAGGTCAATAAATGGCCCCCCCCCTTGCCAGCACCCTCCGCGGACGTGCATAGTAAATAGCCACGGTTCGAAATATCAAAACGGGGATTTGAGCAACTATGAGTCAGCCCATGAATCAGACCGACGTGCCGGCCATCGCGAGTGCGGACGATGACAGCATCTTCGGGTGGATTGGAAACCTCACGAAGCAAGAGCGCAGCGTCTTCAACGCGTGCGTTGGTGGATGGACGCTCGATGGCATGGACGTGCAGCTTTACAGCTTCGTCATTCCCGCACTCATCGCCACCTGGGGAATCTCTCGCGCCGATGCCGGGTTTCTGGCGACCATGGCGCTGCTGACTTCCTCCATCGGCGGCCTGATTGCCGGGTGGCTTGCGGACCGCTACGGCCGCGTAGCCACGCTGCAAGTCGCCATCGTCTGGTTCGCGGTATTCACGTTTCTTTCCGGACTCGCACAGAACTACGCCCAACTCGCCATCGCGCGAGCGCTGCTGGGCTTGGGCTTCGGCGGCGAATGGGCCGCAGGCTCCGTGCTCCTCGGCGAAGTGATCCGCGCGCAGCATCGCGGCAAGGCGCTGGGCACGATGCAGGCCGGATGGGCCGTGGGCTGGGGTGCGGCGGCATTGCTTTACGCCGGAATTTTTTCGATGTTCGCCCCCGCCATGGCATGGCGCGTGATGTTCCTCATCGGCATCCTGCCCGCGCTCCTGGTCTTCTATGTCCGCCGCTTCGTGAAAGAGCCTGAAGTTTATCTGGCATCCAAAGCAAAAATAAAAGAATCGGGTGACACTCCATCGTTCTTCGAAATTTTCCGTCCGCCACTGTTGAAGGTCACCTTCCTCGGTGGCTTGCTCGGAACCGGCGCACAAGGCGGCTACTTCGCCGTCACCACTTGGCTCCCTACGTTCCTTCGCACCGAACGCAAACTCTCCGTGCTCGATTCGGCCGGTTATTTGTCGGTACTGATCTTCGGAGCGTTTTGTGGTTACATGACCGGCGGCATCTTCGCCGACCGCTTGGGCCGCCGTCTCACCTTCCTGATTTTTGCGATCGGCGCGGGCACGGTGGTGGTCACCTACACCATGATCCCGTTCGGCGATTCCGCCATGTTGATCCTCGGCTTCCCGCTCGGCTTTTTCTCAGCAGGCGTTTTCAGCGGCATGGGAGCGTTCTACACGGAGCACTTTCCCACGCGCGTCCGGGGCATGGGCCAAGGCTTTGCTTATAACGTGGGCCGCGCGATAGGCGCGTTGTTTCCCGCGATGGTTGGCATCCTCTCTTCGCGCATGCCTCTGGGCCAGGCGATTGGCACGTTCGCCGCCGCGGCTTACGCGACCATGGCGATTGCCGCGTTCCTGCTCACCGAAACCAAGGGCAAGGTTCTGTCCGCCGAGTAAGGTTTCTGATATCCGGGGCTTTACGGCTTTCGATACCATGGAAGGCACCTTATGCACTACGCCAAGAAAGCCTCGGAAATCGCCTTCGCGCCGCACACTGTTTTCGAAGGACACAGCCAGGGATACACGGTCGCGCCGTTGATCGACCACACCTCGGCGTCCGTCCACACCGGCACCAGTTTGAATCTGCTCGCCGGCGGCGGCACGCTCGATCCGCATGTGCATTCCTATGAAGAGAGCTTCTATATCCTCGAAGGCCAGGCGATCTTAGGAATCGAGGACCGCGCCTACCTCCTTGGCCCCGGCGATTATGGCGTCGTGAAAGTGGGCGTCCAGCATTCCTGGCGCAACGTAGGCGCTGAGGCCTGCCGATGGCTGCAAATGGCCGCCCCGCAACCGAAGCCCCTCGGCCAGGAGCGCGATACATTTTTCGTCAAAGGCAAAACCGCCCCGCAGGCTGCCCAACCCGTCGATTTCCATAACCTCAACGGCGAGTTCCTCGGCCATTTCGACGCCGGTATGATTCCGCCGCCCGATCAGCGGGTGGGCGAACTTGCGGGCGCTCCGGGCGTGTTCCTGAAGTGGATGGTGGATGAAAAGTTCGGCGCCAAGCACCAGCGCCTGCTCTTTATCGAATACCAACCCGGCGTCGGTATCCCCTTGCACGATCACACTTTCGAGGAATCCTATTTCATCCTGAGCGGTGAAATTGAAGCCGTGATGGATGGCGAAAAATACACCGGCAAACCGGGCGACGTCTTCTGGACCAGCGTAGGCTGCGTCCATTCATTCACGAACGTCGGGAATGGCCCGGTGCGGTGGATTGAGACCTTTGCGCCCCAGCCTCCCGCCGAAAATGTTTTTCGTTTCATGGCGGAGTGGGAAAAGAAGGCCAAGGAACTCGAAGGCTAAGCTGCGTCTCTTACCCAATTTGCAGTAGTCGCTGGACCTAACCCCGCCCGGTGGTTTGTCGCCTACCAGATAAGCGAAACGCCGTTAAGTCGCGCCATGAGCCTCGCTGCATCTTGTGCTGCGATTTAGAAATTTTCCTAGGGGAGTCAGAAGCCCGCTCGTCAGCGTGAATTATTACTTGCGAGCCCTAGCGCGCTTCCATGTGTTTCAACCGTGCGTCCAGAACTTCTTCCACACGATGAAGCTCGGTGCGCCACATTTCCTTCATCTCATCGAAGCGTCGATCCACTCCATTAAACCGGCGGTCGACTTCATCAAACCGCTTGTCAACATCCGCGAAGCGGGCGTCCATGTGCGAGCGCAGATCGCTTAACCGGGCGTTATTGATGAGAATGCCCACCAGCACGGCGAGAACCGTAGGAACGGAAGCCAGAGCGATAGTCAGAATCTGGGTGTCTGTCATACCCATTTCGTCTCAGGGTAACCGATTTTCTCTCATGAAATGTGTTTACTGATTCAATAGCGGTATCGACTTCGGATCCGGCGCGGGCGGAATGGAACCGAGGTATGCATGGATGTCGGCCAGGTCTTGATCGGACACCACCTTCGCGGTTACCGGAGGCATCACGCCGCCGGGCTTGCGCACGTACGCCGTGAACCCGGCCAGCGGCATGGGCTTCGGTGCCAGCTTCGCTCCGGCATTACTTCCCTGGCCTAGATAGCCGTGGCATTGATAGCAGCCGTGTTTCACCAGCAACTGCTTGCCGTTTTCAACGCTGCCGGGCTTGGCGGCGGATTGGGCTTCCAGCGTCAACGCAGCGGCGGCTGTGAACAATACTAATGCCCAGCGAATCATCGTCGGTTTCCCCCTGCGGAGCTCTCCACGCAAGCTCGCACTCAGTCACGGTCCGGGTCTTATTCTGCTGCGGGGGAGCCAGTCTTGTCAACAACAGCGGCGTCCACGGGTGCCGGGGACTTCCCGCCATTTCGCCGTAGTAGAATTAGGGACGGTCATACAAGCATGTCTACTGAAGCAACGGCGGCCGCCGGAATTTTTCCCATTGATTCGATTCCGAAATTCCAGCGCGGCGATGGTGTCATCACCACTCTGCTGGTGGGCGTCGAGCGCGCGCCGGACACCGTGTTCACCTCAGGGCTAACCTCGTTTCCCCCCGGACGCAGCGCGCCCATGCATAGCCACAACTGCGGCGAGCAGGTCACTTTGATGGAGGGGGAAGGCGAAGTGGAAGTCGATGGGCAGAGGACGCGGTTGAAGAAATATGATACAACCTATATTCCAGCGGAGAAGTCGCACCGGTTCAATAACGTGGGGAACACACCGCTGGTGATTCTGTGGATTTACGGCGCCAAACACGTCACAAGAACGTTCACGGAAACCGGCAAGACGGTGGACCATCTGTCGCCCGGCGATTTGGTAAAACCTGCACCCTAAGTAGTCGCAACTAAAAGGAGATTTTGTCATGGCCTCTTCCACGACGCCCGCCACCGCGGGCCGTTCGGATCAACAAGCGCCAAACCAGTCCGCCAGCATCGCCATCTCGATGTTTTGTGTGCTGCTGGTCTCTTATGTATTGATGGCCGGCGACCGGTACCTGTTCCCGGTGCTCGCTGCAGATATTCGAAAAGAGTTCGGATTTTCCATCAGCACCACGGGTCTTCTTTCCACCATTTTCACGTTGGGCCTTGGCCTGGCCGGCTTGCCCACCGGCTACCTGCTGGCGCGCTATTCCCGTAAAACAGTTCTGCTGATCGGCATCGCGGTGTTCTCCGGCGCAACGGCGCTAACGACGATGGCGGGCGGATTCGGCAGCATGCTGGTATTGCTGGCTCTGCAGGGCATCGGCATGTCGATGCTGGCGACCTCGATGTTCGCGCTTGCCGCGGCTTATTTCTCGAACAACCGCGCGGCGGCGATTGGTTCGGTGAACTTCTGTTACGGTCTCGGCGGATTCCTTGGCCCGTTCGTCGCCGGTATTCTCCGCACCACATACGATACGTGGCACGCTCCCATGCAGGCTTTCGGCGCGTTCGGCTTCGTGATGATGGTGGTGATCGTTGCCACGGTGCGTCCTTGGTTCAGCGAAACCAAGCAGGCCGCCGCGGCCAAGCAAGACCAGGGCGGCGCGGATTCGCTGATGAATCGCAACACCATCATTCTCACGGTGCTCAGCTTGATCCACGGACTCAGCATGTACGGCTTTCTCGGACTCTATCCGACGTTCCTGCGCGAAAATTTGCACTACACGCCGAAAGACGCCGGCACGGTCATCGGCATGTTCGGCGTGGGCGCGCTCGCGTCGATTTTCGGCGGATGGCTGGGCGATAGGCTCTCCCCGAAATTGATGCTGTGCGGATCGCTGCTGTCGGTTTCGGCCCTCGGCTTCGTGTTCTATCAGGAAGACCTCAGCATGTTCGCTCGTGAAGTGCTCACCTGCATCTATGGCGTGACGGGTAGCGCAATCCTGTATGTGAATCTGGCGGGTGGCCACGTGAAGGCGCTACGCCGCAGCCTTTCTAGCAAGGGTTCCGGCATGTTCGTTACCAGCCTGTACGCGGGCGCGGCGTTCGGCGGATACCTGTTGGGCGCGCTGCAAACTTCCTTTGGATGGCAGACCGCCAGCCAGATTGAAATGTCGCTGATGTGCCTGATTGGCGCGGGCCTCGCGTTGATGATCAAGCCGAGCGAAATGTCGCTGTAAGAGCAGACCACGAATGGAAACATCCACACCATCCGCTTCGGCGGCAGTCCAAAGCAAACTGACGCCGAACCAGATTCGCGGCTTCCTCGCGGCTTGGGGCGGATGGCTGCTCGACGGCATGGATTCGTTCATCTACGCGCTGGTGCTGGTGCCGGCGTTGAAAGAGATCCTGCCGAAATCGGGCATCGAAGCAACGCCCGCCAACATTGGCTACTACGGCGGGTTACTGTTTGCGCTGTTTCTCATCGGGTGGGGCCTGGCCGTTTTCTGGGGCCCCATCTCCGACCGCTTCGGACGAATGCGGACGCTGATGATCACGGTGCTGTTCTTCTCCCTTTTCACATTTCTCAGCGCCTTTGCGCAGAACGTGTGGGCGCTTGCGATTTACCGTCTTCTCGCAGGCGCGGGCATCGGCGGAGAGTGGTCCGTTGGCGCTACGTTCGTTTCCGAAGAGTGGCCGGAGGACCGCCGCAAGCAAGGCGCGGGCCTGATGCACACCGGCTACTACGTCGGTTTCTTCGTCGCTGCGATTGCCAACTATTTTATCGGAGCGCACTACGGCTGGCGATGGATGTTCGCCTTGGGCGGCTTCCCTGCTCTGCTGGTAGGCCTCTTCTACAGTTCCGTGAAAGAGCCGGAGAAGTGGAAGAAAAAGAGAGAGGAACTTGGCAGCCGGCTGACGCTGATGAACTCCATGCGCGGACCGCTCACCGGCATTTATCGCCGCAGGACGATTCTCAACTGCGTCTTCATGCTGGTGTCGATTACCGGACTATGGGCCGGCTCGTCGTATGTTCCTGCAGCCGTCACGCAGATCGCAACGCGCGCGGGCCGCTCGGCTCTCGAAGCCGCGCAGCTTTCTTCTTACGCGACAGCGATCCTTTCCATCGGCACCATTCTAGGTGCGCTGATGACACCCTGGATGTGCGAAAAATTCGGACGCCGCGGAGCGCTGGGCGCGTTCTTTGCGATGATGTTTGTCGCCATCATCCTGGCCTTCGGCGTCGTCTTCTACATGCAGGGCGACGTGATTCCGCTCTTCATGACATGCCTGTTCTTCCTGGGGTTGGGTGGAGCGAACTTCGCGGTGTACTCACTGTGGCTGCCCGAACAGTACGCCACAGAGATCCGCGGCAGTGCCTTCGCTATCGTCACCAGCGGCACGCGCTTCATCGGCGCGGGCATCAGCTTTTTGGTGGGCGCGGGTGTGAGCTACTTCGGAACCATCGGAACGCCTGTGGCGCTGACGTCGATTGCCTTTGCCATCGGCCTGCTTTTGCTGCCTTTAGGCTATGAGACCAAAGGGCACGAGTTGCCGAAGTAGCCTTCTAAAAAGTTCTTCCTGAAAAACAACGCCGCAGATCAACGTAGCGCACGCTCTCAGCGTGCCGCGCCGCCACTCATGGCGGCGCATGGTGGAAGCAAGTCCAATCCGAACGCAGTTGCTAGGGAGAGGTGTCGAGACGAGTCTCGACACAGCACGCTGGGAGCGTGCGCCACGTCCGCCTTACTTCTTCACTGCCTCATCCGTCACCGGCTTAATTTCCAAGCGGTGTGCCTGATAGAGGAAGCTGCCCGTGTTCAGCAGCGTGTGAACCGGCTGCGAGAAGCCTTCCCACGTAATCTGTTCTTTCGTCAGTTCCGGACGATCCACCGCAGGCTTGCCGTCGGTGGTGCCGCGGCGCGAGGTGGGCAGGCGGTAGTAATAAAGCACCGTGGGCCAGGTGTGCGTGTGCGGCGGTTCGGACTCGCCGGGTTTCACTTCCATTTCCAGCATGCGAACGTAATCGTTCTCCAGCGCCACTTTGATGGTGGGATCTTTCGCGATCACCCCGTCGGTTGCGGGCAGCGGCGGATTCTTCACCGGGGCGCAATCGCCCTTCTTCAATTCCACACGCAGGTAATGCAGCGGGGCCTTTGTCACACCGCCCTTATCGAGCTTCGTCGCGGGCTCCCAGCTGATCTTGAAATTGCGGACCTGATCCGGAGAACCCGGCCGCGGTCCGTCTTGAATAATGACGCCCGGCCACACGTGCGAGTGCGCGGGTTCCTTGGCACCAGCCGTAAGGTTCACTTCCAGAACGCGAACCGTCTCATTGTCGATCACCGTTTTGTAAACATCGGGAGCGACGGCGGCCGCGTCCATCGCGTCCGGCTTGGCAGCGCCGCAGGTAGCGGCATAAAGGCCTGCGGGGACAATCATTCCCGCGGCGAAAAATCGAAGGGAGGAAGGCTTCATGGCGTGTCTCCTAGGAATCAATGCGCAAACGTTATTATCGCGCATCGGGAGACGCGGCTTTTATCGAAGGTTAGAAGAATCCCCTACTTCAGTTCCCATTTCGCCAGCGGGCCCGCGCCGTACACAACCTTGCCGCCCACCATTGTCAAAACACTCTCCAGTCCGCCGACTTGCTCCACGGGCATCGTCATGTAATCCGCGGTGAGCACGGCGAGGTCGGCGAACTTGCCCACTTCGAGCGAACCGCGCTTGTCGTCGTCATGCGTAAACCACGCGCTGCCGGATGTGTACGCGCGCAGTGCATTTTCGCGGTTGGGCGTTTCCGCGGGGCCGCGCAGTTGTTTGCCGCCCACGCTTTTTCCATCCAGCGCCCATTGCAGCGCCGTCATCGGACTATAGGGAGCCACGCGATGCGCGTCCGTCCCTGCGCCCACGGGTACGCCGATCTCGCGCGCGGTCTCCACTGGAGGCATGCGCTTGATCGCTTCGCCCACGCGCTTTTCCGTTTCTTCGCCCGAGAAATACATGGCATCCTGCATCGTCCAACCCATGCCAAGCGCCTTCATCCGCCGCAGCGTCGCGGGCGTAACGTCATTCATGTGGGCGAGGGACCAGCGCAAATTTCCGATGGGCACTTCGCGGTTCACACGTTCGAAAACAGTTAGAATCGCATCGGAAGCCGCATCCGTGCCGCTGTGGAACGTGAGCGCGTAACCGCGCCCGGCGGCCCATTTTGTGATTTGATACAGGCGCTCCAGGTCCTCCGGTTTGGGCTTCACCACGTTGTTCACGCCCCAGATAATCTGCTCACCCAGTCCATTGAAGTGCATCATGTCGTCGCCGAAACCCATCGGCATCAGACCGAGATACTTTTTGTACTCCTCCACTTCATTCGGCGGATTAAATCCGCAGATGGTGTAGGCGACGCGCACCGTTAATTGCTTCGCGCGCCACACGCGGTTGATCGCGTCGTAGGTATCCGGCGTCACGTTGTTACCGCACGGATCGCTCACGCCCGTCATGCCCAGGCGGTTCAACTCACGGAAGAATTTTTTCGTGCCGTCCATCTGCTGTTCGAGCGTCGGACGCGGCAGGCGGTCGAACAACGGCACGATACCACCTGTGACGCCGCCCGTTGGCTTGCCACCCGCATCGCGATCAAGCTTGCCGCCCCCGGGCAGATCGGCATCGGACTTGATATTCAACGCGTCCAGGCCTCGTTGATTCATCAGCGCCCATTCGTACATCATCTGCGCGTAGGCCGGATGTTCGCCCGCGGCTTCGGTCAGTTCCGCCGCCGTTGGCACGCGCCGTTCTTTGAATTGATCCGGCCGCCAGCCGCCGCCGACGATGATCCACTCGCCCGGCTTCTTCTCTTTTGCCGACGCGCGAATGCGATCCAGCGCCTCGGCCAGCGACCTCACGCCGCTCCAGTTCGTCTCCGCGGCAAAGAAGGACGCCGCGCGAATGGCGTGCAGGTGCGAATCGATCAGCCCCGGAACCACGGTACGCCCACCGAGATCAATCACCTGCGTCTTCGAGCGCGCCATCTTACGGATCTGCGCCGTCGTCCCCAGGGCCGCAATTTTCCCATCGCGCACCGCAATCGCCTGCTGCACGGTGAACTTGGCGTCGGCGGTGAGGATCTTACCGTTCACGAGAACGGTATCGGCGTCCTGGGCGAAAGCCATGGCACCGGCAACGACGACGAATGGAAACAGAGCACGGGGTTTCATTGAGTAAAGTGTATCCTCAAATCCGCAAGAATGGCAGCGCTATGGGCGGCACCGTGATGGGCGATTCGCGGGTTGTTCGAATGCCAGGGCTTTGATATTCTCGGGTGGTGCCCGCCAGCGCCGTTTCCCCATCGGGCAGAGTCTCCGCACTCCGCCCCACCGCAGTCAACGCAATCTTAGCGGAAGTCCGCGAATTTCAGGCCGCAGGAAACACGGTCGTTTCGTTGATGCGCGGCG
Organism: Bryobacteraceae bacterium; assembly: GCA_040081855.1. Taxonomy (GTDB): domain Bacteria; phylum Acidobacteriota; class Terriglobia; order Bryobacterales; family Bryobacteraceae; genus Palsa-187. Next base: position 27,055 of record JBEBFS010000060.1, read on the forward strand.
AGCCGGATTTCGCGACACCGCCGCACATTATCGAGGCCTGCGCGCGTGCCATGGGCAAAGGCCGCACCACGTATCCGGACAACCGCGGCGAAAAGAATTATCGCGAAGCTGTGGCGAAGAAACTCCAGCGCGATAATGCGCTTACCTACGATCCGGCAACGGAGATTCTGGCGACCACCGGCGCGACGTTCGGCATCTACGCGGCGCTGGCCGCGGTGCTGGGCGAGGGCGATGACGTCCTGCTGCCCGATCCGATCTACGACGCCTATTATTCGCCGATCAAGCTGTGCGGCGGCAATGTGCGTTCGGTGACGTCGAAGATCGTGGACGGGCGCTTCGTGATCAGCGAAGATGCGCTGGAAGCCGCGCGGACGCCCACGACGAAAGTGTTCATTCTAAATACGCCGTGGAATCCCGTAGGCACCGTGCTGACGCTGGCGGAGCTTGAGGGGATTACCCGCTTCTGCGAGCGCCACAACATTGTTCTGTTGAGCGACGAAATCTACGAGGCGATCACGTATAGTGGCGCGAAACATCTTTCCCCGCTGACGGTCGCGCCGCAGTTGCGCGAGCGGGCGATTCTCTGCAACAGCCTTTCGAAAACGTACGCGATGACGGGATGGCGCGTGGGTTATTGCGCGGGTCCGGCGCCGTTGATTCAGGCGATGTACATGATCCTGGCGCAATCGAGCCGTGGTCCGGCGACGTTTATTCAAGACGCGGCGGCCGAGGCACTTGCGGGTCCGCAGGATTGCGTGCAAGTGATGAAAGACGAGTACACGCGAAGGCGCGGGCAGGTTATCGATGCATTGGCGGGTATTCCCGGCGTGCGCGTGCTGGCTCCCGAGGGTGGATTTTTCGCCATGGTCGACGTGCGCGACCTGGGCATGCCGTCGAACGAAATCCGCAAAATGCTCATGCACGGAAATCACGTGGTTGTGGTTCACGGCTCAGCTTATGGCGCGGCGGGTGAGGGCACGCTGCGTGTTTCGTTTGCTTCGGGCGGCGACAATCTGGCGAAGGGGTTGGACGCTGTGCGCCAAGGCTTGATTCGCATTGGAGAATCACGCCGTTGAGCCTGGTGCAGATCCAAAGCGGCACTCCTGTTCCGCAGGCGAACGCGAGCCTGGTGAACGTCGATGCGCTGCGCGGTGAACTCGAAAACGCGATTGAAGGCGAGGTCCGATTCGACGCGGTTTCGCGCGCGCTCTATTCCACCGATGCGAGCGTTTATCAGATCAAGCCGCTCGGCGTTACGATTCCGAAGACGCGCGAGGACATCATTAAGATTGTTCAGATCTGCGCGCGGCACGGTTGTCCCATCACAATGCGAGGCGGCGGCACGGCGCAGGGTGGTCAATCGATCGGTGAAGGGCTACAGGTCGATACCTCGAAGTATTTCAACCGCCTGCTGGAAGTGAACGCAGCGGAGCGTTGGGTGCGCGTGGAGCCGGGCGTTGTGCTGGACGAGTTAAACGCGCAACTGGCTCCGCTGGGGATGCGTTTTGCGCCGGATATTTCCACGGCGGGCCGCGCGACGATCGGCGGGATGATGGCGAACAATTCCTGCGGCGCGCGCAGCGTGTTGTACGGGAAGACGATCGATCACGTCATCGAACAAACGGTGCTGCTTGCGGATGGAAGCGTCGTGCAGTTTCGCGAAATGCCGCGCGGCGACGTACCTCAGGGGACGACGCTAGAGGCGAATGGCTACCGCACGGTGCTGGCTCTGGCGCAGGCGCATCGCGAGGAGATCGACCGCCGTTATCCGAAGATTTTGCGCCGCGTAGGCGGCTACAACCTGGATGAGTTCGTTGATGCGTCGAAGCCCGTGAATCTCGCGAAGATCATGGTCGGCTCAGAAGGCACGCTCGGCGTCGTATTGGAAGCGAAGTTGAAGTTGATTCCACTGCCGAAAGCGAAAGCGGTGATGGTGATCGGCTTCCATGACCTATTGGAAGCACTGGCTGCGACACCCGTGATTCTGCGGCACAAGCCATCCGCCGTCGAGATCATGGACCGCGCCATTCTCGACAACACGAAACAGAATTTTGCGCTGAACCAGATTCGCGAAGCGTTCATGCAGGGCGATCCGGCGGCGACGTTGTGCGTTGAGTTTTACAACGATAGCAAGGAAGACCTGCCGCCCCGGTTGGAAGCACTTGAGGCGGATCTTAAGTCGCGCGGCACAGGTTACTTTTTCCATCGTGAAACCGATCCGGCCGCGCAGCAACGCATCTGGAGTTTGCGCGAAGCGGCGCTCGGGCTATCGATGGCGATGAAGGAAGAGGCGAAGTCAATCTCCTTCGTGGAAGACACGGCGGTGGCTCCAGAGAAACTAAGCGAGTTCATCGGCAAGTTCTTGGGCATTCTCTCTTCGCACGACACGACCGCCGGAATCTACGCGCACGCTTCCGTGGGCTGCTTGCATGTACGGCCGGTGATTAACCTGAAGACCGCCGACGGCATCGGCAAGTTTGAAGCGATTGCCAACGAGGTTGCCGATCTGGTCCTCGAGTACGGTGGCGCTCTATCGGGCGAGCATGGCGACGGGCTGGTGCGCAGTCCTTTTATGCGCAAGATGTTCGGCGATGCGCTATATGAGGCGTTTCGCGAAGTGAAGCGCACCTTCGATCCGAAGGGAATTTTAAATCCAGGGAAGATTGTCGATTCCCCTCCCCTCACCAGCAACTTGCGTTATGGAACGAAGTATCGCGCGGTGAGTCCGGCGACGTCGTATTTCGACTACTCCGGCTACGGCGGATTCGCGGAGGCCGTGGAGATGTGCAGCGGCGTGGGCGCGTGCCGCAAGAAACTGGCGGGCACGATGTGTCCTTCTTATATGGCGACGCGCGCGGAGCAGGATTCGACGCGGGGGCGCGCGAACACGCTG
>JBEBFS010000120.1:0-8439 GCA_040081855.1 Bryobacteraceae bacterium
GCCCGGCCCCTTCAGAGAAACGCACTGCCCGGCCACGTACTTGCCCGTACAATTCGAGTCGAGCACCATGCCGCCATTCGCCGTAATGCTGCCGCCTGCCACCTCAAACTCGATGTCGATCCCGCACTCACGTGGCTCGTGGTCTGTACAATCGCCCTCGCGGTTCAAACCGTATATGGAAATCGGCGCCGAAGCGGTGACAACCGCAGCGGTGGAACGCGCCGCTACCAGACCCTGCGTGTTTCCCAGGAGAGAGGAAAATAGCTGCGGCACGGACTGGGTGGTCCGCACTGTTACCCAGTAGTACACATTCCCGGCGCTCAAACCCTCACCCGTTGGCGGAACCCCAAGCCCGGACTCGATGGTAACGTTTTGCTTCCCCCCTTGCCCTCCGGGCTCAAATCCGTTCGACACCGCGTATTGGCATGCCGAATACAGATTGCTGGGACTACCCGTGATGCTCGACCCGCACACCACGCGTGATCCGCCCGTGCAATAAAGCGAATTGACGCCCGATCCCGTGCAACTGATCGACCCGAACACAATGCCCGTGCGGGTAACTCGGCGCAAGGCCTCTTTGGCGGCCGCCATCGCGGCGCCATCGGCGGCCATCTGCGCATGTTTCTTGACGTAGAACGCCCAACCCCCATCCACCGCCAGGCCGATGATGCCCGCCATGGCGAAAAGGGCGACCGTGTACATAATGATGATCTGCCCTTTTTTTCGAAGACTTTGGATACGCATACGGTCACCTCAATACTGAACGATGTCCGTCGAACTCGCCGGAAACGTTGCCGCCGCGAAAGACTGTGTTTTCGATCCCGGCCAGAACATCGCGATCGCCGAACGGAATGGCGTCTGCACCTCGATCCGGATCGGCTGCCCCACCTGATTTGCGTTACTGGTGGACGGCGGCCAGATGGTCGAGTTTGCCGCGCAACCAGTCAGCGTGCAGTTCACTGCACCGGCTTGCGAGATGAAGCGAACGTCGGTTTGGGCGGGATCGATTCCAACCCCGGCATCCTGGATCACTCGCGCAATCTGAGCAATGGATTTACTGCAGTTGTTATTCACGCTCGGAGGATTGTAGACGCAGTTGATCCCATGCACGCTCGAATACCGCACCCCTTCCCGCACTGCGTGAGCAAGCGTGTTGTACATCCACATGCCTCGAGCAATCTCGAATATCGAAATCAGGACAAACACCATGGGGATTCCGACAAAAACAAACTCCACCATAGTTTGACCGGCACGGCTCCAGGCCCCACCGGTTCGCCGCTCGCCGGTCTTACGATCGGACGTCCCCAACCGTTTCGTCTCACCGGGCCGTTCATGGATTGGAGTTTTCATGGCGCGTTGAACCTCATGGATGCAATCCGCGTTAGAGTGATCTTTCCGGGCAGGACGCCTGGAATCGGGAACAACTGTATGGTTTGGTAGGTCACTGCTACCTGGCTGCAGGCTTCGCCCGCGGCCGGATTGGCGGTGTCGTAATCAGGACACGCTGATTTTGCCTTCATTGTCTGGGTGACCGTCAACGGCATCGCATCGCAGGCCGATGGGAAAGCCGTATAATTCGGCACCCTGTCCAACTCTGTTTTCGCCGCCGCACATGCCAACAACTGGTATTGCGCCGCACCCAGCGTTGGATCCGCGGAAGTGGCCATTGCCGCCGCCCTTGCCGCACTCTGCGTCGCAATCGCGGCGTAAACGTAGAAGCCCACATCCAGCACGCCGATAAAGGTAAACAGCACCCATATGGAAAGCAGCGCCGCCTCGACGATCGCGCCGCCTCGTTGCCGTCCGGTACGTTGCATAGAATTCGCACCTCCAGGCATTGGACCCCGCACCTGCCTGCCGGATCCATTCACACATGTAAGTGCATTTCGCGTACCAGTGATGGCGAATCAACTGTTGGGATATAAGGCACTTACCGGAGAATCACAGCGAAGAGAACCGGACTGCGAGTTTTCACGCAGAATTTTCGCGCACCGCTTTGACGCAAAGAGTGTGGTATTTGTTCGGCTTCTTTCAGCATCGGCACCAATGAAGAAAGGGACCGGTCCCACCCGGTCCCTTTCCAGCGCTCCGATCACAGGCGCCGACCACTCCCCACCTGCAATATCGTGCCGCTCAAAACCCGCGGAAGTTGCGCATCATTGGGAACAGTCCCTGGAAGATAAGCAAGAGTCCAGGACCTGCCGCAATGACCAGCATCGCCGGCAGCATGAATAGAAATATTGGGAAAACCAACTTGACGCCAATCTTCGCGGCCCGCTCCTCGGCTTCCAACCGGCGGCGCTTGCGCATAAATACGGAGTGGCTGCGTAGAGCCTCCGCAATGCTGGTACCGAAGCGGTCGGTCTGAACCAAAATAGCGACCAGTTTGCGGATCTCCTTCTCCGAAGTGCGTTCCGCCAGATTGTGCAGAGCTTCCGATCGCCGCATGCCCGCGCGCATCTCCAGATTCATCAGGCTCAGTTCGCCACAGAGCAGCGGATGCGTAGTCTGTAGCTCGCGGCTGACTGTAAGGACTGCCTGATCCAGGCCCTGCCCGGCTTCCACGCATACCACCATCAGGTCGAGAACATCGGGCAGCGAGAAACGAATCTCTTCCTGGCGGCGTTCAATCCTATACTCCAATATCAAACCAGGCAGCAGACTTCCCACGAACAGGGCGAACAAGATAGCGACCACCGGCAGCGGCATCGTCAGGTGAAACTGGCTCACCGCAAAGTACGTCAGCACCCCAACGGCGGCCCCGGTCACCACCTTGATTCCGTAGTAAACCGGAACGGCCCGCTCAGACCGGAATCCTGCGGCCAACAAGTCATGGCGCATGGAAGTGGAATGTTCCAGCGAAATCGGAAGCTGTCTGCCGATCGCGCCAAACGCTTGCACCATGGGAGAAGCGCCTTCATCGGCGTACATGTCTTCGGGAACAGGAAGGACGCTATGCCCCAAGCGCTTGAACGCCCGTGACGGCCTCGCGTAGAACATGTAGCCGAACAGCGAAATGACGATGACCAGAAAGCAAAACATTGCCAAAACTGTAATGGCTAACATAAGGTCACACCTTGATATGAATGATGCGGCGGATGACCAAAAAGCCGATGAACTGGCTGATAATCGCGCCAACCACCAGATACCGTCCGGCCCGGTCCGCGGCCATACTTTCCAAATATCCAGGCGCTACGATCAACAAGGCCAATACCATGATGATCGGCAGCACCACCAGCACGGCGCCCGTCAGGCGTCCATGCGCGCTCGCTGCCCGAACTTGTGATTTCAACTCAAACCGTTCCCGGATGACGCCCGAAAGCTGCATGAGAATCTCGCTCAAGTTGCCGCCGGTCTCCCTTTGCACAAGGACCGCCGCCACAAAGAACTTCACGTCCACCGAGGGCACTCTCTCCGCAAGATTCTTCAGCGTCATTTCCAAAGAAGAACCGAGGCTTTGCTCGTGATACACACGCCGGAACTCCTGGGAGACCGGACCCGACGTTTCTTCCGGCAAAAGTTCCAGGCCCACCGAAAACGCGTGCCCCGCGCGCATGGCCCGCGCCAGGAAGTCCAGCGCATCCGGAAACTGTTCTTCGAATTCCGCCAATCGATGCTGCCGGCGGAACGTCAGCCAAAGATACGGAGCAGAGCCAAGCACACAGCACAATACGGCCGGCACAAACCACGCCAGCCCGACCGTTGGCGCCAGCAAGCCCAACAGAACTCCCATTGCCGCAAGCGCAACCGTAAGGAATAGGAAGGTTGCCGCGGTGAGCGTGCTTCCCGCCTGCTCCGCCAGTTGCTTCACAGCCGTATAAGCAACGCCACCTAACAACCGCACCGGTAGCGCTTCGTCCTCCTGCGGCACTCTCAGGATGGCCGCGGGACCTGCCGCGATGCTGCTGGCGGGAGCACGCAGCTTTTGCGCCAACCGCGCGTTGGTGCGGGATTGCATCCAGCCCCAGGCCAAGCTAATCGACAGCATAGCGACGGCGAAGACTACAAGGAAACTCAATGTTAGCCATCCCCACATATGCCCTCCTTTCGGCTCCCTCCCCCGCATCGCGGGGTGCGAGCCTTACGCCTGAACAGGTTCGTCGGTGCCCACGTCCAGCACATGCTCGAAAATCGCAGACGGAACATGGAATCCCGAGGCTTCCAGCCGTTCGCAAAACTTCGGCCGGATGCCGGTAGCGCGGAATCGGCCGATCACCTTGCGGCCGGTGGTCACCCCGAGGCGCTGAAATACGAAGATGTCTTGCGTCGTTACGTGTTCGCCTTCCATGCCCACACACTCCGTCAAGTGCGTGACCCGGCGTGTGCCGTCGCTCATGCGAGCGATGTGCACAAACAGATTCACCGCGGAAGCAATCATCTCGCGAATCGCCGGAACGCTCATATTGGAATTCGCCATGCCGACCATCGCCTGCAGGCGTCCAATGGCGTCGCGCGGACTGTTGGAGTGAACCGTGGTCAGCGATCCATCGTGACCCGTGTTCATCGCCTGCAACATATCCAGCGCTTCTTCGCCTCGAACCTCACCCACGATGATGCGGTCCGGGCGCATGCGTAAGGCATTGATCACCAACTGGCGCATGTGCACGTCGCCCCGGCCTTCCACGTTCGGAGGCCGCGTCTCCATTCGTGCGATGTGCCGTTGATGCAGTTGCAGTTCGGCCGCGTCCTCAATCGTGACGATACGTTCGTCCGCGGGGATGAAGGAAGACAACACGTTCAGCAGCGTCGTCTTGCCGGAGCCCGTGCCGCCCGAAATCACAATGTTCAGCCGCGCTTTCACGCAAGCTTCCAACAACTGAAGAATCGGCTCCGTCAGCGTCAGATTCGTGAGCAAATCCGAAGGTTGCAGCGGATTCTTTCCGAACCGGCGAATGGAAAGCAGTGGGCCATCCACAGCCAGCGGCGGAATCACCGCGTTCACGCGGGAGCCATCCGCCAGGCGCGCGTCCACCATCGGCGAAGACTCATCAATCCGGCGGCCCATGCGCGAAACAATCTTTTCGATGATGCGCAGCAGGTGCTTGTCGTCTTTGAACCGCACCGGCGTTTCATACAACTTGCCGGCGCGCTCAATGTAGACCATGTTGGGCGTCGTGACCAGAATGTCGGAGATGGTCGAATCGCGCAACAGCGGCTCCAGCGGCCCCAAACCGAACACTTCGTCCAGCACTTCGCTGACAATCCGTTCCTTCTCCATCAGGCTCAGCGGGGCCCGTTCCTCGTCTACCAGCGAGCTGATCGCCGAACGCACTTCCGCCTTCGCGCGGTCTGGCGGCATCACCGCCAGCGATTCCAGGTCAATCCGGTCCAGTAGCTTCCGGTGCAGCGCGAATTTCAGATCTTGGAGTTGTGGGACCACCGCATCCGAGCGAAATAAGCGCGATTCCCATGCGGTATCTCGATCCGTTCGTGGAAAGTTAACAGCGGGCATAACCGTGTCCTCTCTTCCAATCCCTTACGCCAATAACGAGAAACGCTTTTTCCGCGGCGCGACGCCCAGGATATGGGCCGCAACCTCTGCGTAACTCCGCGACAAGCGGTGGCTTGCCGGCAAAAATTTCCCTTCCGAATAGCACTCATAGAGAGCCGGATAATCGTTCGGCACGCTCAGCAGCACCGGAGCGCCAACCATCCGTTCCAGTTCGTTTACCGTGGCGTCGGGGTCCCTCGGCATCCGGTTCAGAATCACTCGAAGGTGATCCTTCGAAAAGCCCTGATTGAGTAGCCGCGAGACTATGGTGGAGGACTTCTGCAGCGCTGGAACCTCAAGCGTCGTGACCAGAAAGAGCGTATCCACGTGTTCAATCGTCGCCATCAGCATCGGCGTGATGCTGCGGCCCAGATCCAGCACGATGGCGCCGTATTGCGTCCTCAGGAATCGCACAACATCGTTCATCTGTTCCGGCGACGGCGCAGCCTGATAGTTCGGAACTGGCGCGCTCCCAAGCACGTCCACTCCCGGCCGCCCCTCCGCAGTGATTCCCTTCCAGAAATTGGCGTCCAGACGGTCCAGGTTCTGCACCACGTCCACCATCGAATACCCGGCCGGCACGCCCATCAGCGTGCTGATCAACCCGGACTCAAGGTCCAAGTCCACCAAAAGGATCTTCCCGTCGGCCAGAGGAACCATCTCCATCGCCGTGTGCGCGGCGATCGTCGTCGCTCCGCAGCCGCCTTTGGCAGACACAAAACCAGCCACACGCCCGTGGCCTCGCGCATCCACTTCTCCACGAACCGCCTCCCCAAGCTTGCGTAGAGCCTCCTGTAACGGACCCTCCATCGGCGGGAAGAGAAAATCGGATGCACCGGCATGGATCGCCGCTAAAATCCGCTGTGGTGTCGCCGCGACATCCATGGCGAAAACCGCCGGCGGCGCGCGCAGAGTCCGGATCTTGCGGATCGGCTCCTCTAGTCCATCGTGCAGCTTGGAAACGTCATAAAGGACGGCGTTAGGCCGGACGTTCTCCAGCTTTTCGAGAAACTCAATCCAATCGCCCGGTTCACTTTCTTCCAGCACGATCTTGCATCCCAGCCGCTCACAGATAGCGCGCGCTTCGTCCGAAAGCGACTTCGTACCAACCACCATGGCAATTGTGATGGGATACATACGCTCACCTCTCATTGCATCGGCGCGAGTCCCAATGTCGCAATCGGCGCCCCGTAGCGGCTCTGATTCCAACTGGGACTAGCTGGCATCCCGAATAAGGCTGTGATGCGCGCCCGCGCGCCAAAGCCCCACGGAGCCGAGGAAACTTTCACGGCCAAGTACCCTAGCTGAAGCCAGCCTAGCTCTCGCCTGGCAACTTGCGGCGCTGCTTTGGCATTCCGTCTCATCGCCTTGCCCTTCGTTCTACCCAAAACTGTGCACTTCGTGGTCCGCACAGCCAAAACAGTTGGTTTTCAGTGCGTTATGACGATTAGCGCGAATATCTTAGTTCACGCAAGCGGGTGAGAAGACGCAGATTACCTTAATAGCGAGGCAGATTCCCCACTCGGCAAACGGCTTCATTGGAATTGGTGACGAGGGAGTTCCGTGGACACGGTCCCGGTGATGACGCGGAGTACCTGGTACTACCGCAAATGGTTGGCTGGCGCTGGCGGAAATTCTGCTCTGAAACTATTCGACGTTCAGCTTTGTGCCTTTGTTTTCCGGCGGCTTCGAGAGCGCCTCAATCCGCTGATCGAGCAATTCCCTGATACCCTTCAGCATTTCAATGCGGGCGCGCCGAAAGTGTTCGTTCGCGGCTTCCGGAGGCGCCATCGCCTGCACGAATCTCGATACCGTGGAACCCAGTCCACCGCAAAGGCACTTTGGCTCGGCGGCAGGCGCCGCGCCTTCGTTCGCTTTCGTGTCGAATTCGTCGCTCATGATGCGCTCCTCATCTCCACCACTAACACATCCCGCTCCATGCGTGCTTTCACCGGCGTCAGCGCGGCCATCGATGTCGGCAGGCCGACGTGCCGGCGCAGCGTGCCGATTTCCACCACCAGTTCATCGCGTTTCTTGAATAACCCGATTTCGCCCTTCTGCACAAACGGCATGTGCAAGCGAACCTCATAATGGTCATCTTTGCGCGCGAACGAATACGGCTTTTCCAAACCACGAATCGCCGCCGGATCGGCATCCCCCGGATACAGGTGATCGGCCAGTAGGCGCAGTCCGTCGTACCCAAGCACTTCGCGAGGAAACAGCGGCACCGTCGCGACTGGCACTGGATTAAAGTACTCCTCAATCTCCTTCAGCACCGCCGCCTGCGAGTCGCGCCACTTCGCGAAAAACGGATCGTGGATTTCGGCAGGCAGAAGCCGGTTCACCACCACCCCGTCCACGGTGAGCCCATGCAACGAAAAGTAAACGAACGCACGCTGGGTTTCGCGCAGCACCATCTTTTCGGCGTTGGTCACCAGACGAACGCTCGTGATCGACGGATCTTCCAGCAGCACATCAATCCCTTGAATCTTCTGAAACAGCTCCTGAATATTCCCGAAGTAGCTATCCGGCGGCGCTTCCACGGGGCCAATCTTGTTCACAATCGGGCGCACCGCCTTCATCACCGTTCTCTGGAAATGGAAGACATGCTTCACATACCAGTCGAGCGTCGTCGGCAAACTGACAAAGCGCAGCGATTCGGCCGTCGGCGCGCAATCCAGAATGATCACATCGAAACGCTCTTCGCGGCGGTACTGGTTCACGTACAGCATCGCGCTCAACTCTTCCATGCCGGGAAAAATCGCCATCTCCTCGGCTTCCACGTCGCCGAGCCCCGTCGTCCGCAGCACGGAAGTGATGTATCCAGCAATCTCCTTCCAATGCCGCTTGATCTCCCGCTGGATATTCACTTCCTGAATCCACAGGTTCTCAGCCATCAGCCGCGGGTCGGAGGTATCGCCGTGAAACAGGCCACCTTCCAGATCGAA
>JBEBFS010000061.1:0-29706 GCA_040081855.1 Bryobacteraceae bacterium
CCCGGTTGCATTACCGGGTTAAAAACAACCCCGCCGCCGGGCGGGTTACCAACCGGGGAGGCCTCCATAAATGGAAAGATCGGAAAGGAAAGGCAGGTACGAAGGAAAGCGGGGATCGGAAGCAAGCCAGGCGTAATTTAGCGGGTAGGTTCCCGCTCGTGATCGCCTTGTGAATCTCGATATCCCGTTGAAGAATTTCGGTGATAAGTTCCGACAGGCTTGTTCCGCGTACAGCCGCCTTTTGCGCAAAGTAATTCCACACATCGTGCTCAATGGCAACAGGAACAAAGGACTTGGCGGATGGCGGCACGTGATGTAGTCCCCGCTTGCCGGCACGAAAGTCAATCTCGGCAGGCATCGAGTCTGGTTCCGGCGTTTGACTACTCATAAGCCTCCTTCATAGTAAACGGGTGGAATCAAATACCTCACTCCACCTGCGCAAGTTCCGCCCGGATCATCTCAGGCAGCGCATAGAGCGGATCAACTGGCGGCTCCAGTCCCAGGAGACGTCTTGCCTCATCCAGACCCGCGATAAAGCGAGAGACTTCGATTTCCCTGGGCGGGGCGATTTCAATTTTCGACCGCGAACCCGTCGCCTCCACCACCCTCCGAGCCAGTTCGGCCACCGTCGTTCCCTTCCCACTCCCGATATTGATCGGCCCCAAAACATTGGGCCCCAAGGTGTTTTCGCTCCGAGCGTCCGGAAGCCGGACCGCATTGACCAAAGCCTCCACCGCCGTACCCACCCACAGGAAGTCGATCACCTGCTGCCCGCCAAACAGTTGCAGCGGCCGGCCCGCCAGCGCGTTTTCGAGAAAGATCGGCAGCACACGCCCGCGATCGCCCGGCCCGTAAACGTTCGCAAGGCGAAGGATGGCGATGCGCAGATTGTCATTTGGTATGTCGTCGGAAGACGCTTCCGCAAACTCATGGCACAGCGCTTCGCCCATCGCCTTGCTAATGCCATACGTATTTTTCGGCAGCAGCGGCGCGGTTTCCAGCACAGGCACCTCTTCGGGATCTCCATAAACTTCGCGCGAAGATGCGAAGACGACGCGGCACGAGCGCGAACGAGCCTGCTGGGCCGCGGCTTCCAGCACATTGCGCGTACCTTCAACGTTCGAAGAAAGCGTATAGTCCGTGTCCTCATCGCCGCTAATCACACTCGATTGCGCGGCAAGATGAAAGACCGCATCCGCTCCCTCAATGGCTCTGTGCACCGTTTCCAGATCGCGGATGTCGCCTTCGATAAACTCAACCGCATTGCCGCAACGCGCCAGCGCCTCGCGCGAACCCCGGTGAAGATTATCCAGCACCACAACGCTTGCGCCCGATGCGACAAGCGAGGCGCAAAGGTGGCTGCCAATGAAACCGGCTCCACCGGTGACGAGTGCGCGCATCAGTTCACGCCCTCTGCCGATTTCGCGATATCCGCCTGCATCAGTCCTGGGCCCTGCAGATGTTGACTCTGAAGATGCGGCCCTGTGAGCGCGCCGGACTTCGCGGCTGCGGCCTCGAGTTTGATGCGCATCGTGTCGACCAGCGTCGTCATCGCAATCGCCCTTTGCATCGCGGCGGCCATCCGGTAACGGAAACTGATCGAGCCGCCTTCGGGAAGAGGAATGGTGATGTGCGCGCACTGGGCGAACTCTTCCGGCGACAAGGAACCGTCGGGTCCCGCATCCTGATAACTCATGCCATTGAGTTCCATCGCTACTTCGGCGAATCCGAGCGCGCGGCTGGCATCGCGCAGAATCAGCCAATACTCTTCGGGCGTCGACGCGGCCATCATCCGCTTTTCGTAATCGCCGACGGAAATATGCGCGCTGAGGAACCTGCGGAACGCTCCGCCGAGCACGATGCGGCGCGCGGCGTCGAACTCAATGTACCCGAGGAACTGAATGCCGATCCACACCGCCGCACAAAACAAGATGATCAGTATCGGCGAAAACCGTTCATTCGTCGCCGTCTGCAACAGCGAGAAGGCCGCTGCCAGACCACAGAATCCGTAAAGCACCAACACCACAACGCGCGGACTGAATCCGCGGTCAAGCAGCTTGTGATGAACGTGGCCCCGGTCCGCGCCAAAGATCGGCTGATGGCGAAGGAAGCGGCGCACGATCGCGATGGTGGTATCGAGTAGCGGTACGGCGAGCGCGAGCAAGGGCGCGGTCATGCCGAGCATCGTTGCCGATTTTTGGCTCCACACCGCGCCCGCGCAACCCAACAGGAAGCCGATGGTGAGACTGCCGCAATCGCCCAGAAAAATCGACGCGGGATTGAAGTTATAACGGAGAAACGCGAGGAGCGCACCCAGCAACGGAGCCATGGCCATCGCCAGCGCGACGTTGTTCTGCAAGAGCGCGGCAGCAAGTGTTGTGAACGTGGCAAACAGGCCGATGCCGGTGGCGAGTCCATCCACGCCATCGATCAAATTAAAGGCATTCGCACAGCCGACAAGCCAGAACACCGTCGCCGGAAAACTCCACCAGCCCGTGGCCATAAATCCAGCGAAGCCCGCGACATGCACGCCGCCCCAGTAGGCCAGGCACGCGGCGCCTATTTGGCCGAAGAGTTTTTCCCAAGCGTTGAGGCCCATGAAATCATCCATGAGTCCCGTCGCAAAAACCACACCCGCCGCCGGCAGCAGAGAGACAATCAATGGCACATCGATCTTGGTAGCGCCCTTCAACGGTGCGACGGCAAGCAGAGCAAGCGCGAAAAGGTAAGCGCCCGCGATGGCGACACCGCCGGTGCGCGGAATCGGCGAAGCGTGCAGTTTGCGCGTGGCGTTGGGAAGATCCAACGCGCCGATCCGCTGCGACAGCCGCCGGACGAGCGGCGTCAGAATCAGGCAGCAAATGAATGCCGCGATAGTGAGAAATATTATCGAATACACGTGGCCTCCGTACCCCGCGCTCGAACTGGCGATTTAATTCTTTGACGACGTAGCAATGGGAACTTCCTTGCGCACGGCAGCCGCCAAGGGCCGGGCGTCAATCACGTTGAGAATCCGCGCGACTCCAATCGCGCGATCGTAATGCTGTTCAAAGGCAGCGCGGGCCCGGGCGCCCGCACGATAAATCAGTTCGCGGTTCACATCCAGCGTTTCCAGCAACGCCCGCAGGCCCGCCCGATCGCCCGGATCAATGCGCCACCCGCAGTCGAAACGTTCAATGATGCGTGCCGGCGTTGCCTGCGGCGGCCCGATGAAAAGAATGGGGCGGCCGGCCGCCATGATGCCGTATGTTTTACTGGGCACCACCGAACCGAGTGTTTCCGGTTTCTGCGTGACCAGACCGATGTGGCCCTCCCCAAGGCTTTCCGACAAGCCGGCGCGTGAAGCGTACGGTTGAAAACGAACGGATGAGAGTTTGTTTTCCGCGCAGTACTGCTCGAATTCCTTGCGCCGCGGTCCCGCGCCCGCGAACGTAAAGCGAAAGCGCGCGTCGCCGTTCAGATCGTGGATGACGTCCTGCACGGTCGCGATATCGTGCGCCAAGCCTAGGTTGCCCGAATAATGAATATGCAAAGCGCCATCGGGAAATGGCGAGGGCAGTATCTGCCCGCCGTCCGCCCAGTTTTCACACACGTGAATCTTGCCGGCCGGAACGCCCTGCGCAATCAGGCGATCCTTCATCTCTTCGCCAAGCGCGATGATCGCGTCGGCGCGTTTGCGGGACCAGTTCGAAAGGAGCGCAAGCACGCGGGTCAGCATAGAGTCCGGGCCAAACACACCAAGATCCACGGCGACATCCGGGTAGACGTCCATTTCCCAAATCACGTGCCGGCTGCCATGCAACGTGCGCATGAGATTACCGGTAAGCGAGAGCAACGGAGGAGTGGTCATGGTGAGCACCACGTCGCTTTTCCCCAATTGAAGAGCACGCCACCAGGACGCGAGCATGTAAGTGGCATACGACGCCGCGCGCTGCGCGTGTCCGCGCTGGAACGGCAACGGCTTTGTGCGCAGAATGACTGCCTTCGGCTCCGGCGCGTCGTCACGATCGCCATACTGGGATGCACTACAGACAACGACAGGCCGCTCCTGGGCGACGGCCAGCGCATCGACAACGTCCGCCAACAACTGGCCCGTGGCGGCCGTGTCCGGCCAAAAGAACTGATTGAAGCAGGCTACGGGCAAGTTAGTTTTGCACTTCCGCAAACGCCGCGCGGTTCTCGGAAAGATGCGCGTTTTCGGTTTTACGGAGCAGATACGAACCAATGGTGAGGGTGTCCATCTTCGTGCGCAGGAAACAATCGATTGCCTGCGCGGGCGTGTTCACAATCGGCTCATTTTCATTGAACGATGTATTGAGCAACACCGGCACACCCGTTGCATCGCCAAAACGGCGGATGAGTTTCCAGTAGAGCGGATTGGCGTCACGCTCAACGGTCTGCAGACGGCCGGTGCCATCTTCGTGCGTGACCGCAGGGATGATCTCGCGCATCGCCGGTTTGATATTGTAGGCGACCACCATGAATGGCGATGGATAACTGCATTCGAAAAAATCGCCCGTATGTTCGGCAAGCACCGAGGGGCAGAAGGGGCGGAACGGTTCGCGATACTTGATCCGCTGATTCAAAATGTCCTTCATGTCCTTGCGGCGGGGATCCGCGATGATGCTGCGATTGCCCAGTGCGCGCGGACCGAACTCCATGCGGCCTTGATACCAGCCGACAATGTTGCCGGCGCTGATTTCGCGGACCGTTTGATCGACAAGCTCGTCCTCCGCAAGATGGTGGAAGACGCACCCGGCGGCATCCAGATCACGGCGGATCGCGGCGTCGGAATACTCAGGTCCGTAGTAGACGTGCCGCATCTCATAAGTGCGCGGTTGGCCGAGGATCTGATGCTGCACGTAAAGCGCGGCTCCGATGGATGTGCCTGCGTCGTGCGCCGCGGGTTGCACATAAAAGTCGCGAAACCCAGTGCGGTCAAAGATCATTCCATTCGCCACGCAGTTCAGCGCGACGCCACCCGCCAGGCATACGGCTTTCTGCCCCGTTTGCTTTTGGACGTAATTGAGCAACGCGAAGTAGTTCTCTTCGAGCACCGCCTGAGCAGAGGCGGCGAGATCGGCGTGGCGCTGGTCCAGGGGAGCGCGAAAGGCACGCGGCTCACCAAAGGTTTCGATCATCTTCGGCGAATACACGGTGCCGATCGTAGGCTCGCAGTTGTCCCACGTCATCTCGACGCCCTGATCGTGATGAATGAAGTAATCGAGATTGAGGCGGATCTGGTCGCCTTCGGTGCGCACCATCTGGCGCGCCGCATCGACGAAACGAGGCTCGCCGAGCGCGGAGAGACCCATCATCTTGTACTCGTCACCCATCTTGGGAAAACCGAGAAATTGCGTGAAAGCCGTATAGAACAAGCCGAGCGAATGTGGGAACTGCACTCGTCCCTTGACTTCGAATTGGTTACCCCGGCCAACGCCCCACATGACGCTGGAAAAATCACCAAAGCCATCGATGGAGATGACCGCGGCTTCCTCAAACGGTGAGCAGAAGAAAGCAGACGCAAGATGCGCGTGGTGATGCTCCACATGATGGAGCGTACCAACGCGGATGCCCGCGTCGGCCAATAATTCACCGATTTGCGTGACGCGAGAGGTGTTTTGCGCACGAGAAAGCAAACGCTGCCACTGGCCAGGATTCATCGCGGCGCGCAGAAGTTTGGCTCCAAGATGCGCCTTGGGATCGCGCGAGATGGCGACATGCTCGGCGGATTCCCCTTGCAGGCACCAGCGAGCGGCCTCGATCGGCAGTCCGGCCCAGTGCTTGATGCGATTCAGCCGCTCCTCTTCCATGGCAGCGGCAAGCTGCCCCCCGCGGAAAAGTGCCGCCGAAGCGTCCGCGTGAAATGCGTTGAGGCCTAAAATATTCATGTCAATCGTTCGCGCGAAGCAGGGTTGGTGTAAGGGCCTCCTGCAGGCGACTGGGCTCCGTGGAAAACACCTGGGTCAGCGTGTCTGCCCAGGATTTCGCAATATGTTCTATAGCCATTTTGGGGACAAGCAATTCGCGGTCTAACCGGACCGTCTCCTGGCGCCAAGCGTCATCGGTCATGCGATTGCGCATGAAGTCCACCCACGCTTCGACTTTCAAAGGAATCACTTCTGATTTTTCGTGAAGCGCTTCGCTGATGAAGACTTGATCGGAAATGGCAACGGGACAACCGTTCGTAATCGCCTCCAGCACCGTCAGGCCAAAGTTCTCTTGAAAGGACGGCAGAACAAACCATTCCGCGCGCTGGAACAGATACGTTTTATCGCGACCCGCAACGAAGCCCAAAAAGTGGACGTTGCCGGAGTTTCCGTTCCGCTCCACCATCTGTTTCAGCCTATTCGCGTAATCGAGTTCTCCCGAACCGGCAATCACGAGGTGCCAATCCGACGGTAGCTGGGCTTTTGTCCAGGCCTCGATCAACATGTCGGCGTTCTTTTTCGGATGGAGACGCCCCAAAAACAAAATCACCTTCCGCCCTTCCGGTTGCACGAATTCGGAATTGGCCGGTTCAGACGTAGGGACCGGGGCGGAGTCAACCCCGTAGGGAGCAAGTATCGCTTGCACGGAACTAAGTCCAAAAGTTAACCGCGCCAGATCCTGCTCTCTACGAGTAGTGAAAAATATACAGCGGGCACCGCCAACAATGTTGCGTTCTCTCAGTTGCCAGTAAGCGGTTTTCTTGAGCGCTTTCCAAATTCCTTGTCCAAACACGGCCCACCGTTCGAGCATTCCGTGCGGGAAACATGCGTAGGGAACTTCGGCATAAGCACACTCCTGCGCGGTGGCCCAACCGGGATAAAGCCACATGCCGTGGATCACAACACCATCGAAGCGGTGAAGATTGGCTCGAAGCCAAGGCCGCAGTTGCGGGGAGTAGCAATAGCCGGAAGGAAACCCTAACGGCACGGAATGAAGTAAATCCGAACCCAATGGATTATCGGGCATAGACACGGCACCGCATCCAAGAACTTCGCTCTGCAAACCGTACGCCTGAGCCCGGCTCGAAAGATCCAAAACGGCCCGGATAGGTCCGCCATAACTCTGCTTCAGGGACGGAAGTACGTGAAGAACTCTCATGCGCTTCTATCGCTTGGCGATTGGCTCCCGGACGAGTTCCCCAAGCACCGTGCGGTAGTAATTCACCGGGGTGAAATAGGTTTCATACAACTGCCGATTTTCGCGCTGCAGATCGCGGAAACGAGCAGGGGAAATGGACGCGTGAAAGGCGGCCACTGCATCGCCGATACGTTCCAAAGACTTTTCCTCCACCCAGACGCAGTGGCGCTTCCAATCGATGCGGTCCGCAAAGGGGAGTTCGCAATCGGTGTTCACGAAAACGGGAATTCGACCGGCCGCCAGCACTTCGTAAAAGCGGTAGGAGTAGTTACCCGCGCCTCGGACGCACAGAGTATAGTCGGTTTCCAGAATGTTGCGAACGAACTCGTGGTGAACCCGCGCTTCGGTCTCTAAATTTCGGCGAAGATCGAGACCGGTGGAGGACGTGCCGAACAGCTTGGCCGCGATGGCCTTCATTCGCCGTTCGGTTAATCCGAGAGCGCCGCCCCAGTATTGCCTTCGTAGAATAAACGCGGTGTCGCATTCTTTCGAACGCCGTAGCGCCCGAATAGCACGCCGCCGGAGCAACAAGCCAGTTAGCTTTTCCGGGCGGATGGCGCGATAAACGGGAAACGCGAGAGGGGATCCAGTGAAACCGCAAAATCCGACAAGGGGCCGTGCGTTCTTTTCACGGATCGCGGGCGGCGCTTCGGTCGTTTCGAGGGGATCATCAACGAAAGGAGGAATGACGTGCTCATTTTCCTTCCTGCGGGACGCGAAGAGCGACTCATAAAAAATCGTGCCGTAGTCGATTTGCAGGTCTCCAGGATCGTCTCCGTGCTTGACGAAAACACAGGGCAGGTCGTGTTCCCGAGCCAGCTCTGCGCAACGCTTCGCATCGTCGCTGGCGTCGAAGCAGTGCGGATAAAAAACAACCTGTGCTTCCTGAATCGCCGCTGCTTGAAACGACATGCCGCCTTCGCTGTTCAATTTTTCAAATCGCCGCGCGCTGACGCCTTCAGCGGGAGCTTGATGACCCAATCCACATGCCGCCGCCAGCGGTAGAACCGGCTTGAAGGGATCGAAGAATGGGAAGTGTATCCGGAACACGAGAAAACTCTGTAATTCGGAAGCTAACGCTGGCCCACATGCCCCCAGGCCTTGGCCAAAAACCGCGCGGCGGCGGCTTGAACGGGCGCAACAGGCCGGCTCTGGTGAGCGGGAGGCATCTCCACGATTCGCTGGATATGGCTCTGCACGCGTTCGGCGAATTTCTCGGGCGAATATTCCTGGATCAGCGACACGCTGCGCTCCCCGAACACCCGAGCAACATTGGGAGTGGAGGAGACGCGAAACATACAATCTGCAATTTCGCTGGCATCGAATGGGTTAAACAGAAATCCGTTCTCGCCTTCACAGATCAGGTCCTCGGCACATCCGCAGCGGTTGGAAGCCAAAATGGGCAGCCCGGATGCCATCGCTTCGTTCACAACCAGTCCCCATGGTTCACTGACGCTGGGAAGAAGAAAACATGCCGCTTTCGCGTAGTATTGAGGCAGGTCCGCGGCCTGTTTCAGGCCGGCGAAATAGACCCCCGATAACGCCATTTCCTCGGTTTGTCTTTTAAGGCTCGCTTCTTCCGGTCCAGTTCCGACGAGGACTAATCCCCAAGCCTGTTGGCCGGCGCGAGCCGCGTAGATTTTGTAGGCTTCGAGTAGTTTCGAAAGATTCTTGACGGAAATCATTCGCCCAACGTAGAGGAAGTAATGATTTGGGAGCTTAGGATCTGTCGGAGATCCATGGACGCGAAGTTCCCGAGTTTGGGATGCGAAGAATTCGCTATCCACACAATTGCCGACAATGCCGATCCGGGCTGCATCCATGCCCAAGTCTTCCAGGTACCGGCGGTGCGGACGACCGGCGACGAGTGCGCCGTCGAATTGCGCGATCAGTAACTTCTTGGCTGCATTACTCGCCCGCCGCTGCGGGCGGTCCAACGCGGTGGATTCGCTCCAAAGCAAGAGCTTCGTTTGCGGATTCTTCGCGCGATACTCGAGTGTCGGTTCCAATGAGAATGGATCAAAGTAGCCGGACGCGATGAGCACGTCTGGCTGCTGTTCCACAAAGGCCCGGCTGAGCTGGGTGGCTGCTGCTCTGGAGACTGCGCTGGATGATGGAGAAGAACTGATGGTCCTTAACGAAAACAACGGTTGTTCACGACGCAACCAACCATGATCGTCCTGGCTGGTAGTTTCCAGGACGGACAACTCCAGCCCGACCCGCGCCGCCAGCGCGTTCATGCGGGCGAAATGATAGGGCCCCATCGAAATCCAATGCCAGAGTACTTTCATGGTTGTTGCAGCTGAAAACGACTCGCCGCCGAGATTGGGCCCTTCGACTTGGTTTTTGCCCAACGCCACAGCAGCCGGTCGACGCCGTACCAGCAAACGATGGGGTAGGACATCAGCACGAGTTCGAGCAAACTACGAATCCCCAAAAACAGAGCCATAGCCCCGAGGCCGTAGAGGGCAGCACCCGTGACGCCGAAATCGTACTCAATCAGTTGGCTCCACCAACGAGCCAGCCAACCCAGAAAGATTCCGCCCCCAACAATTCCAAGCCAACCATAGCTGATGTAGAACTCTCCAATGGCCGTAATCGAAATCGACAAGCCACGCAGCCCAACTAACGGCGCAAGGTCAAATCCGGAGCTGGTGGGTTTTCCAGGCCAAAAGACCCGCGGAATGGGGCGGACTAAAACGTATTCGAAAAACCGGCTTCCCACGTGATCCACCACGTCGGGGACATTTCGCAAAGTCTCCCCAAGGGCGTAGAAATTGTTGTCTACATGGAGGCCCTGGACATCCACTTGTTCCTTGGATTCCAGGGCTTGGCCAATACCTTGTGAGCGGATCTGCAGTACTAGTTCCATGCCCACAGCGGTAATGCCAATCAGAATCGCGGTGAACACGACGTGCTCCGGGCGCAGCCTCCGCCGGTTTAGGAAGACCCAAGTCAGAAGAGCGGCGCCCATGACCGCCACCAGCAGACGCCGCCCACCGGATTGAGCGATGAATAGGATCGAAATGGAAGAGCAAATCAAGCCGGCGACCACCTTCGAACTCCCCCATCGGCGCTCGCGCATCACGATGAGCACGGTGAACACAGGAACCAAGTGCCCAAAGTTAGAAAGGAAATCCCGGAAAGCCTCCCACCCACCCATGCTGCCGCGCGCCCAGGGACTGCCGAATCGCGAGGACATAAGACCAGCCATCACGGCGCTCAAGGAAAAGTTGCTGGCCCAGAAGTAGTTGAGCATCGTCAACAGCCAGCACGTCATCATGATGCGAAACAGGATGTTGGCGGAGTATTGACGTGCCGCCAATTCCACCATCGATTTCGGGATCTTGGGCGCGGCCATAGAATTTCCAAGCGCCACACTAGTTCCAAAGAGTCCGATGGCCAGAATGGTTGTCGTAACGCTTTCGTGAACGAGGACGTTTTTGTAAAACGGCTGCAGTAACTCCGGGAAGACAACGATGACACACCCGGCCATGATTACGTTTTCCGCCCGGAATATTCTTTCCCATCCGCGCGCCGCCATATCCATGGCAATCGTGCCCAGGAAACCCGCGGCCAATGCCCATGCGGCCGGCATCAACGAGCCCTGGACTGTTGGATCGAGAGGGGTCAAGGCCAATGCCGCGGCGGTCGCGATCGGGATGGCCCACCAGCCCAGATTGGTGCCACGTGCGCGAAGGGCGACCGTAGAACGATTCGCGCCCCTGCGGCTTGCTTCCCTCGCTAATGGTTGAGCGGTTCTCATGTTTGAATCTTTACGATGCGTTTTCTAAAAGACGGCGGTTCTTCCACGCCATCAACCAACGGTTGTGGACAATCGGTCTATTTTCCGGCACCAGCATCCGCCACCACCCCTGATCTGCAATTCGTGTGTGAAACTTGGCACCCCGGAGAATCTCGAGGCACTCGCGTTCCTGATCGGCGGAATGGGTTTCGATTATAAAGCGGACATCAGAACCCCGCAGAAGGTTTTGGGCGCTCCGAAGTACTGAGGACTCGAATCCTTCGACGTCGATCTTCACAAAGCAGGACCGGTCGGCGGGGATATCCAGGGAATTGAGAGCCACTTCGTTCGCACCGCATCCGGCGGGCCTGGGCACAATTGTTAAACGTTCGGAATCGCCTTGACCATTCAACGCGAGGTTTTGCCGCAACAGAGCGACCGTGGCCTCATCTGGTTCGAACGCCCAGATGCGGCTCGCCTGCGTCTTCGTTAAGAGAAAAAGGGTGTATTCTCCGTGACCTGCTCCCACGTCGATACCGATTTCCGCTCCTGCGGCGAATTGGCGAAGCCACGATCCGATTTCCCGCTCAAAGGTACCCAGCCAGAGTTGTGTCTCTGACTGGAGGTCCAAAGACATCTTGAGCCCCTTGTAAGGGCCAGCCAGGATCGTCCGCGGCCGCCGGCCGGACGGAACAAGCAACGATTTAGTTTTTGAAATTAGACGCACAAACCAACTCGAATTCTTAGCTCATGAAAACCGGTTGCGAGTTGAACGCTTCCGACAACTTGGACCAAACCACCGACGTAGAATACGCACGGCTTCGCTCAACGGCGCGGGCAGACATTGCGGGCAAGAGGGAATCATCCGTCAGGAACCGGTCTATTGCCGATGCGATGGCGCCCGGATCGCGGGTTGGAACCAAGAATCCGGAGAGACCATCTTCGACGACTCTCGCACAGGAGGCCGTCGCGATCACGGGAAGCCCTGCAGCCATTGCCTCCAACTGGGTAAGGCCGAATCCGTCCGACAGCGTGGGGAACAAGAACACATCATGCTCGCTATAAAGGCGCGGCGCATCGGATCGCGGAACGGCGCCGATGTACTGACAATTCCTTGGCAAACTCAGAGCGGCACGATTCACTTCCAGCGGTCCGGCAAACGTAAATTGAACCGGACCATTCACCAGCCGGGCAGCAGCAGCCACGGCGTACGGTAATCCTTTTCGAAGGCACATTGTGCCTAGCCACAGCACCTTCAGTGCTTTTGTCCGCTGGGATCGTGCGACGGGCGGAACACGGGGCTCATACGCCAAAGGGACGACGTGCAGTTTATTGGGGTCAACACCCTGCTCCACCAAGGCGCTTCGGCTCCAGTCCGAGTTCACCACGATTGCGTCGGCGGCATCCCACTCGGCGTGAATTCGGCGGAAGTAACTCTCCGGGGGCGCGAACACGGGAGGCGCAAGGCCGGGAAACCGTTTCTGCTCCTCCGTCACCAAATCGAATTCGGTTCGCGCCGGATCAATTTGATCGACAACCGTTCGCAGTCCGAGCCGGTTTGCGGCCTGAATCGTCTCCAGGCTGGCATTGGAATAGCCAAAGAAGACATCTTGATCTGAAGAGAGATATTCGCATGCGGCGAGGGCAAAACGGGTGCCCATCTCTTCATAAACCGAGTATTGCTGGACTCGATTGCGCGCACGCGACAGACGCCAACGATATTCCACTCCGAGACGAGTCAGCGCGTGCACTTTTTCCGAGGGCAACCGCGTGTTATACCGACCGGCCATTCTCCGGACCGCGACGTTGCTGATCGACTTTGGCCAACGGCGAAAAAGCGAAGGGGCCCAAAAATCCGTCACCAGACCGGCGAGACAACCCGCGCGATACGCCATGACTGCGGGAGCGTAATGCTCCCGGGCCCCGAGGATCGAGAAAATGACGGAATTCATCATTACCGTCCTTGATCCCGGCCGACGGTACTTGACACTTCTATCTCGGAGAATGTGGCTGTCGATGAGCCCCCAATTCCATGGCTACCCGAATTCCAGAACGCATTGGCTCGCCTACGCTTCAGCCAGTTCTGCCGCCACCATCTGAGAACTTCGGAAATGCTGATTTTGCCGTCTTTGGGATCAAGTCCGAAGCGCAAGCAATCGTAGACGCGCAGAGTTTCGGCCGAGATCGGACGCCGCAGGCGAAGCGCTCGAGGGGCTGATTTCAGCGCAGAACCGATGGCCCAGAAAAACCAACCGATCTGCAACAACCGCACGGATTCCACCGCGCCGACAAACATTTTCCACGCCAGTTCGACGGGAAGCCGCCTCGCAGGAATATTCAAAAGGATTGTCCAAATGTTGTTTCTCAGGCTATACGCCCAGATCCGCGCGAGATTCCGCCCGATAGACGATACCCGATGATGAACGCAGATGGAAGGCATGTAAACAATCCGCCAGCCGGCATCCATCACTCGCAGCGCATATTCATTTTCCTCGGCATAGTATTCAAAAAAGTCACGGTATCCGCCGAGCATCCAGCACGCTTCTTTTCTGATGACGTGCGCGCATCCGGTGAACGAGTGAAGGAAACGCACATCGCCGGAATCCTGAGGCGGGACGAATTCCTGTCCGTTGTGGACGCGGAATGCGAGAACGCCGACGGACGGATGCGATTGGATGTACTCCACCGCGGTCATGAGATCCCCTGGGCCGGTGAGGCAAGAGTCGTCGTCCAGGCTCAGGATGAATTCGCCGCCGGCGAGAGCGAAACCCCGGCTCCGATTGGCGATATATCCGTACGATGTCTCATTCCGCACCACGATCGCGTTTGGCCACTCCTGTTGGACCAACGCTTCGAGAGGACTGGAGGATGCGTCATCGAAAACCAGAAGTTCCACGGAAGGATACGTTTGTTTTCGCAAGAGGCGCAAAGTCTTCTGCAACTCGTCTGGCCGGTTGCGGGCGGTGATCATCACCGTTACTGTCGGCAACAGGGCTTTGTTTTCAGCGGACAGCATTGGATGAAGCGAACGAGCTAACTCGTCTGCCTCCCGCCGCCGATCGAAGCGGACTCGGCGAGGATGACCGGCAAGGGGGATGGCGCGGCGCGAAAATCGAAGCGGTCCTTCAGGCGATTCAGGGGCCGCTCCATCATGAACCAGGAAACACTTGCTATCAAAATCGAAAGAATGGAGAACAGGGTGAAATGCGCGTAGGGATGGGCTTCTGAGGAAGACGCCAAGCGGCGAAACGCACCGGCAACCAGCCACGCGCAGAACGGATGGTAAACGTAAAGGCCGTAGCTAGTCGTTCCCAGGTAGCGAAGAGCCTTCGATTCCAGGATCCTCCCGATCCCGCCCTTGAGCCCGCGACCCGCGGCGTGGATCAAGCAACCGAACCCAGTGGCACGCACCAGCGGCGCGATGGGTTGCCATACTTGCGGAAGAAATCCAGCCGCGCCCGCCGCGATGAGCCCGATGGGAACGATCCACCGCCGGTCACGAAACAGGCGGTCCAATGTGCTTGACCGGGCGAACCAATCCAGGGCGATGAACCCGCCGATTGCGAATTTGTCGATATTCGCGAACAACATGACGACGGCAGCCAAGCCGCCGTCGTGGCCGGCGACCCACAGCCGGTATCCCAACGCCGCCGCAACACACGCGGCGAACACGAATTTCATCCACCGCAGAGGAAGCGCCAAAACAACCCATGGCCAAAAAATGTAAAACTGCTCCTCAACCGCCAGTGTCCAGAAATGGGCACCCAACAGATCCAGTTGACTTCGGATGGCGAAAAAGAAATTCGACGTGTAGGTAAGGTGCCAGAGAAGGCCTGTGCGGATGTGAGGATTCCCGAGAAGGGCAAAAATCAGAATCGCCACATAATAGGGAGCCAGAATTCGAAGGAGTCGGCGGGCGTAGAACTGGAACACGGCCGGGACAGTGCCAATCGCCATGGAATCGAAACGCGCGTTCAATAACAACCGCGTAATCACAAATCCGCTGAGGACGAAGAAGAGATCGACTCCCAGGACTCCCCAGGGCAACACCTGCAAGCTCCGTAACTCGGAGTGCGTCACGAACACGGCGAAAACAGCGAAGGCGCGAAGGCTATCCAGTTGGATCAGGCGTCCGGTTTTGTCTGCGTTTAGAGTCATTCGCGATCCGTACTTCCCTAGCGCGCGAGATGGGGACTCTTGCACGCAATCAAATCCCGAAACGCAGCCGCCCGCCCGCGCAGCATATCCATCGCGATTTGCAATCGACGGCGTCCTACGCCGGCGTTGAGAAATGCCAGCGGGGAATAGACCATCTCGTAATAAAAAAGGCGGAGCAGGTTCGCCAGACCACGCTTTCCCATCACCGTGGACATAATCAAGTGCCGATTCATAACAATGCTGTGACCTAGCGCCACCCAGTCGCGGTGGGTGGCCCCCCCAAGATCCTCGTGAAAAAGTTTCGCTTTCCCCATATTGATCAGTTGGAATGATTGACCGATTCGGGCGGACAAATGAACATCTTCTGCGAAAGAATATCCCTGGAATGTGGATCCGAATCTGTAGCGAAGAAACACGCTCTTCGGAAACGCTGCGCAACAACTGGGAAGCCACTCTACTGGTTGGATGCCGTCTATCGCGCGCGGTAAAAAATTTACCGCGGGACCGAGCAAACGGCCGCTGTAGGAACCGCTCCAGCGGCCGAGTGCAAAACCCAGCAGGAAACGATTCAGGCCGCGCGGTTCGACGAATGTTTGATTGACGATTGTCCCTGAGGCTCCCCCGACGTTCGGAAAATCGGGCGTATCGAATGCTTTCATCAACTCGGCAACGAAATTGGATTCCAACACGACGTCGTCGTCGAGAAATAACACGTGGGTCCCACACGCAACATCGGCCCCTTGATTGCGTTGAACCGCGGCACTTCGAATGCTGGACCGCAAGTAGGAGAGAGAGAAGCGTACGTGCTCTTTGAGGCTAGCCAGAAGCCTCTCGGTATCATCACCGTCGGAAGAATCGACCACGATCGTCTCGATCACTGGCATCGTTTGCTTGTCCAGACTGAGCAGGCAACGCTTCAGGGGTTCGACACGATTGCGAGTGGCGATGATCACACTCACCGAGATTGACGAGCGATGAGAAGTCCCGGTGTTGCTGGGATTTTGAAGTTCGTCCGAGGCGCTCTGCGCTATCTTGGACATAAGTCCCCATGTGCGGTATCAACGGAATTCTTCACTACGATCCATCTCGTCCGGTGGAGCCGACTGTCATTGAACGAATGCGCGCGGCACAAGTGCATCGCGGACCGGACGATTCCGGCACATGGATTCAGAAGAATGTCGGACTGGGATTCAACCGGCTTGCCATTATCGATCTTTCGGGCGGCCATCAGCCCATGCAGAGTGAAGATGGGGCCGTCTGCCTCGTCTTTAACGGCGAGATCTACAACTTTGAGGCTCTTCGTGCGGAGTTGTCTGGCTTGGGCCACCGTTTCCGGACGAAATCGGACACCGAAGTCATTTTGTGCGCCTGGCAGCAGTGGGGCGAACCGTGTGTCGCCAAATTCCGCGGAATGTTTGCATTTGTCCTGTGGGATGAACGAAAACAGATTTTGTTCGGGGCCAGAGACCGTCTCGGCATCAAGCCGCTGTATTATTGGGCCGGTGGACAATCGTTCGCCTTTGCATCGGAGCTGAAGTCGCTGATCGAGTTCAACGACGTTCCGCGTCGACTGGACCCCGTCGCTCTCGAACAGTTTCTGCGGCACCGCTACGTGCTCGCGCCCAGAACGATGTTGGAAGGAGTACGCAAGATCCCGCCGGCTCATTCGTTCGTGGTTTCGAACGGTCGCATTCGCCTGCAACGGTATTGGAGCTTGCCGGAGGGTCCGGCGCGGCGCGTCAGCGAAGCCGATGCCGTTGAAGAGTTTCGTCACTTGATGGATGAAACGCTCCGCCTCCATTTGATTTCGGATGTTCCGCTGGGCGCATTTCTTTCCGGAGGTCTGGACTCGTCGGCCGTGGTTGCGTGGATGAAACGAATCGGCGCGACGGACATTAAGACGTTCACCGTTGGATACGATAGTCCAGAGAGTGAACTCCCGTTCGCCAAGCGCGTGGCGCAACACGTCGGAAGCGATCATCACGAACTGATTCTCACCCCTCAACATTTTCGCGACCTGCTGCCGAAGATTGTTTGGCACATGGACGAACCGGTGGGCGATGAAGCTTCCCTGCCCTTGTATTTCCTCTCGGAATTTGCCAAATCGAAGGTGACCGTTGTGCTCTCCGGGGAAGGTTCCGATGAAATTTTCCTGGGTTACGAAGCGTACGCGTGGCAATCGCAGATTTCGCAAAGGAACTCGATTCCGGGATTGGTGCCAGCGGCGCGGCTTGCGTTTGCGCTGTTCCCGAGCCGCTTCCAATCCTACCGGAACCTGATTGGCGTGCCGCTGGAATCCCGATACCAAGGGCTGAGCCGGGTTTTCCGCCCAACGGAACTGCGGCAGGTGTTTGCCCCGCCGGGAGAACTGGACGGCAGCGTCAGCGCACTCTACGAATCTTGCCAGCGCGCGGAACCCGCCGAGCGAATGTCTTTCGTTGACATAAATAGCTGGCTTCCCGATGATCTGCTGGTGAAGGCAGACCGAATGACGATGGCGGCGTCGCTCGAATTGCGCGTGCCGTTTCTGGATCATCATTTGGTGGAATTCGCCTGGCAGTTGCCCGTTTCCTTGAAGCTCGCCGGCCAAACGGGCAAGCACCTGCTCAAGCGTTCTGTGGCCGATCTGCTTCCCCAAGAGATTATTCACCGCACCAAGATGGGCTTCCCTGTTCCTCTGAAATCCTGGTTCCGCGAGGATCTCACTGCGTTCGCGCGAGAAACTCTGCTCAGTTCCGGTGGCGCCGTGGATTTCCTGAAACGCGACGGTTTGTCGAAAATTTGCGAATCGCATCAGACCGAGGATCGATCCCAGCAGATTTACGCTCTGCTCGTGCTGGACCAATGGTGCCGTCGCTTCCTGCATTAGAGCTACTCGGTAAAAGAGGGAACGGAAGCCGCCGCGGGAGCGTTCCGGTTCAACACGCGGGAATAGACATGAGCTGTCTGCCCCGCAAAATCAGCCCAACTCGTTGCGCGCATCGCCGGTCGTGAATCATCCGATCCGTCGTTCGCTTTCCGGATGGCCTGGCGCAGCGCCTGTGCAAGGGAATCCACATCGCGGGACTGGAACAACTCGCATTCGTCGCTCGCGACCTCCTCGCGAACAAAAGGAACATCGGGAACGATCAGCCGCACACCGTAGCTTAAAGCCAAGGTGAGGCTGCCCGAGGTCATGATCTTTCGAAACGGAAGCACCATACAATCCGCCGAGCAAACGTAGTCGCGCACAGTTGAGTCCGCAACAAATTCGAAGATCAACTGGACGCCGCCCAGGCCGTTGGCCAGTTGCTTGATGCGGTGTCCATATTCGCCCGACTCCGGCCGACCAACGATCAACAAACGAACGTGTGCGGGTGGAGAAACTCTACGCCAAGCTTCGAGTAGATCCTCAACGCCTTTATAGGGCCAGATCACGCCGAAGAACAAGAACTCGAAGCCCTGTTCCGGCAGGCCAAGCCGTCTGCGAGCTTCCGATTTTGGGATTGCATCGCCGTACACATCCCGATAATGTGGATGCGGAATGATATCGGCGCTGTTCCGGGTACGGAGGTGTTTCGCGATTTCCTCCCAGGCCGACCGATTGTGCACGATGATGGAATCCGCGAGCCATGACAACGCGCGCTGGAGCCTGCGGAAGAAGTTGGGGCGGGGCGCATCGTGCGGAACTTCATTGTGAAGCGTCCAAACGATGCGAGTACCAGAGGCCTTGACCAAGAGAAGATCGATCATCAACTTAATCCCGTACATCCACTGTCCGGCCCAGGAATTCGAGCGAATATAAGCCTCGTGCCAGTGCAGATGCACGACGTCGATCTTCGATCCCGCGTTGCGAAGGCTCCGCCAGACCGGCAAGCCACGACGGTATCCGTTCGGGAAAACGACGTCCACGCCTTTGGGTTTCAGGGAATCGGCCATCAATTGCTGATACGGATTTCCTGCTCTCCAATCGGGAATCATGAAGACGCGCATTTTCGTGGGACTCAGTTGCCGGAACGGACCGCGGACAGGACTTGCCCAGCGGGAATTGCACGCGTGCTCAGCAACCGGTTCACGTCCAACGTCGCCAGACCTTCTCGATACATTAGGTCACGGATCGCTCCAACGTAATGCTTGACCGGACGATCGGCGATACCCGCCTCGACACGCACCTTGTATTCTTCCGGCAATAGTTCGCAACCGAAACGGCTGCTGGCCAACGCGAGGAGAGTTTGTTCAATTCTCCAGAAATGACCGATGGCGCCGGGGATTCCCAGAAACTCTTCGAACCAATCCAACCGGAGCGACTCACGCTGAAAGAGACAGAGGCCGGAGTTGAACCGTTCCACCGGCGTAAAGCCGCAGTGCCGGTGCACCGTGCTCGCATCGACGGTATAGGCAGAAGCAATGTCTTCATTCGCACTGTTCCTGTTGTAGGTTGGATCCTCGATGCGGCGAATGAGTTCCGTTGGATGAGAGAAAAAGAGCACATCGCTATCCAAGAGCATCACCCTTGGGGCTCGAATGTAGTGGAGCAGGTCGAACACTTTCAACGAAAGTTTGTTGCTCTCACGGAACGCAAGCGACCTCGGATAATTTACCAGCGACGCGCGCACTTGGCGGTCCGCTTCGGAACGGCGGATTATACGGGCATCCGGAAACAGTCTGGATAATGCGCCGTGCGCGAACGGAGGAAGCGTTCCGTCCTCATGGATGGTGAGAGCATAGTTGGCGCCGCTGGCGCGATAAAAAGACAGGATCGCCCAACACGCGTTCAGCCAGTCCTCTTTGGAGGTCAACAGGTGTACTTCGCAGATCGCGTGATCATTCGTACCCGTGAGCGGTGTGGCCTTGAGAATACGCGGACGAACAACTTCTCGAAACCAAGAAGTCTTGAGACCTCCCTGCGTGCGCTGACGGAGGCGGAGCAGGAGAGCACCGGGGGTCATAGAGTTGTCACCGCAATGTGCTCGGCCGGTTGGGCGAGCCACCCAATGATTTGCTTGGCCAACCGTGGAACTTGCCGATCCCAACTTTGTTCCTTGGCGATGGCCTCGCCAGCCGCCGGATTGTGAACGATCTCGCCAGCAACAAGCCGGCGGACATAGCCAAGGAATTGTTCGTGGTTATCCGCGAGATAGACGGCCTCACCATAGCGCTCGACATTGGAACATCGGGTGCTGACCACGGGCACCCGGCAGGCGAAGTAGTCAAGAACTTTCAGCAGATCATTTCCGCGCGTGCACTCATTGTCAAGATGTGGAACGATGGCGACATCAAAGCTACGAATGACCTCCGGCAGATCCGTGTACGGTACGGAAGGGATGAAGCGAACATTAGGAAACGATGTCAGATTGGCAATGAATTCGGGCTTGTCCGGGTAACCCACAAAAACAAATGTGCAGGACGGGAACTCGTTGAACATCCGGTGGAGCAGCGGCTGATCGGCGCGGGACTGATGAATGCCGCCAATGAATCCAACGTAAGTTGCGCCGCTGGGTTTGGGGAGAATCGGCGGCAATTTAAATCCGTCCTGACGCTGCTGAAAGGAGTTCCAACTGGTGCAATTGGAGAACACGTGCTTGTGCGGATGCTCAATACGCGACGCGGCCGTTTCGTTGACGCACAGGACGTGATCGGCAAGCGAAGCCAGTTCATCGACGTATCCCACCAGTTCGGGGAATGCCTTGAAATCGTCACTGCTATCGAAAACGCGAAGCGCGGCGTGGGGAGCAAGTTCCCGTGAAAGAGAGTTCGATAGCGTCCCCGGGCAGTTCATCCACAGGCAAAACGGCTGACCATCAATGATTTTTTTCAATTGGGAGGCCACCGCGCGTCCCCAGGCTTTCTGCAGCCTTGGCTGGTACCAATGCGCGAGACTGTAGCGCGGCTGGAGTACCTGTACGTTTACATCGATTGCGGCATGTTCGACGGGCTCGATCCCCGGAGGCGAAAGGTACTTGGCCGCCGAAGACCCGGCAATGGCGGGCACGTTGATCCAAATGCCGCGATCGAAGTTTCTGGATGCGCCCAGCAAGTTCACAAAGATTGCCTGATTGCGCTTGAGCCGGTGATCGACCCAGAGATGAAGACTGAGGTTAACGAGGAGCACTGAGATCGGCTTCTAACGCTTCGATTCAGCTATCGGAATTGGCCTGCTTACGTGCCAATATTCCAGAGTCTCCGGATCTTGCTGCCCACTCTACGGCGTACTTCTGGCACATACAGCCATCCGGGGTGTCGAAGGACCATGCTGAGTAGACTTGGCCTCCTTCCATCAGGATACCTTTGTCCGCTTTGGTAATAATCGAATGCAAGCATACGTTCCAACTGACTCTTGCCCGGCCAATATGGCAAGTTGGGATCACTCAGCGATTTGGCGACAATCGTACGGATCTCGATCGCTGCTTTACCAGCATTTGACGACTTCTGAGCCCGGTGGAGTCTGAACTTCGCGAGAGTATGAGGAATCTTCTTGACCTTCACCTGTTTGCGAAAACAGCGAACCCAGTAATCGTAGTCAAACGCCAACTCATATCGAGTATCAAATGCCCCAACCTGCTCCCACACCCGCCGGCGCCAGAAGACTTCTGGCTGAACCCACTGGCGACCATTCCACCACACCTTGTAAATGTCGAGCACATCGGAAAGCGCGGACAGTTCACCCGAATGATGCCCTGTATTGTGCCCATGTTCATCTATCCAATCCACTTCGCCATATACAAGATCGACGGAAGAATCTCTCGCCAATTCCTCCAATATTCGTTCAGCGGCATTGTCGGCTAGGAGGTCATCCGAATTCAGAAATCCGATGACATCACCACCCATATGACTCATCGCCCTGTTCAATCCGTCAGCTTGGCCAGCATCTGGTTCCACCACAATCACATCTGACGCAGACGCGTGGCGCCCAGCGATCTCTAAAGATCCGTCCGTTGAACCCGCATCCTGCAAATACCAACGGACGTTAGGCGAGTTTCGCTGTAGGGACACAAGGGTCTCCGACAGAAATCGCGCCCCGTTGTAATTCGGAATGGCAAGCGTAAGCATCGCAAATTAGGGCCAGAACCGTGAGCAGTCGAACACGCCTCGGTCCGCCACAGTAAGTTCAAGTCGACAAGCACCGGGCACACTGCGCGCGACCGGTGACGTAATTAGGAATCTGATTCTGTGAGCACGTAAGAATTTTTCCGAGTCCGCCACACTCGCATGCCCCTCGACAATGCTTTTTGCTTCTGCCCATTCCGACACTCTTGCGCGCGCGTAGCCAAAAACGTAATGCCCACCGAAAGAATGCATTGGCAAGGACGGCAGAAGCCATGAAAATGGCTCGGGAGCAAGAACCGTGTCTGCGGGATGGCTGTGTGCGTGAAACCAGCTAAGAATCGTGGACTCCTGTTCAGTCAAACAAGAGGTTGGAAATCGTCCGGATGAAGCACTCTCGCCCCCGACAACTAGCGCATCTCGAAATGCATAGTACCTGAGCGCGAAATGAGCCGCTAAGCTCCACATCATGATGAAGGACACGGCTCCCACGCCCAGGATTCGTTTTGACGGCGTTACATGACGAAAAAGCCGGGCGATCAGTAGCGCACAAAACATTCCAATCACGATCGAAATGCCGTTGAGCAAGTGACGAGGAAACGGCAGGAATTCCGCAAAGGGCAGAAGCAGCGAAAGAACGAGCCAAATACCGAGGCCCGTCAGTTGAACTCGATCCCGAGACCAGCTAAAACGGACGAGGACCGGCCAGCACAAAAACGAACCCAGCGCGAGGATCGACGGAATACCAAGCGCTCCGAGTAGAGAGGTGGGACTCATGAGGAAATGCCCACGGTTTTGTTCGGACGCCAGACGAACCCATTCGGTGAACAGCGCCGGAACCAAGTAGGGAAGCATACACAAAACACTAACGGCCACCGGAAAAGGCATCGCTTTCACACCGGAGGCGACTCCATGCCGCAACGTAACGCTCACGAATAGATAGGGTAGGAGAAGAAAGACCTCAAACGGGTGTAGCAGGGCTGACACGGCACATGCACCGACAAA
Organism: Bryobacteraceae bacterium; assembly: GCA_040081855.1. Lineage (GTDB taxonomy): Bacteria > Acidobacteriota > Terriglobia > Bryobacterales > Bryobacteraceae > Palsa-187. The sequence goes on from JBEBFS010000061.1 coordinate 23,060, forward strand.
GACCGACAGTCCCTTTCGATCGCCACTACGGGCGAATCGGTGCGCTCCGGCGACACCCGCCACCGTTGTGATCATCCCCACGGCACCGAATATGCTGTGGTTCCAATCCTGGAACAAGGAGTTCGCAACATACATGTACTCCTCGCTACCGGCCACACCGAACGAATAGGCAGAACCTCGGAATATGGCAAGCGCCGGCAAGACGAGTGAGTGTAAAGGAACACAACACAGTGCCGCCACAACAGCTACCAAGATCTGCCAGGAACTATCAAGAAACGTTTCGTATGCGTAGAGCACGACCAGCGCGGCTACCAGATACAACACGAAACGCAGGATCTGATACACAACACCGGACACAAGACCTGTCGCCCCGGAAACGCGGCCCACAAGAAGCGCCAGCGGGATCAAAGATGCCTTCTGGGTTCCGTCGCTCGTATGGAAATTCTCCACGAGCACGTCCGTTTTTTGAGCCTCGATCCAAGTGAGGTACTGAAAATTATCCGCCGTTTTCGGTAGCCAAAGGGGTCGGCACGACGGCGGCGGGTAAACGAGGGCCAGGAACTGAGGTAGGGAGTTGAGGGCGAAAAACAGTGCGCCAACAGCTATTGCAATAGATCGAGCAAGTATCAATCTAGTTTGCGATGGATTCGTTTTGAGCACGATTTAGCGACCGGGGAACCGCAGACTCACCTCCGCCGTACGAACGTGTGCAGATGCTAGTCCCGCCAAGGTTGGACCTCACGCTATGCACCGTCGATTGAACGAGGCAGCGAACTAATCGGTTCAGTCCTCTTGGGTTTTGTAGAAGATCGAGCGTAGTCAGACTTTCGAAGCGCGTAAAGCATTGTGATCCACAAACCCGGAAGGAAAGGAGCCAGGTAACGAACGGAGTAGTCAGAATAGAGTTGAACACTCGGAAATAACACAACGAGCGTGACTAGGCTGGAAACAGGGTAGACGTACTTCTCCTGCCAGCCCCCGGCATGGCACTCCCTAAACAGCTTCCAACTTCCAACGAAAATTAGAGAAAGGCTCACTAGGCCAAGGGTGTACAGCACAGGGTCGAAATCGAAAGAGTGCGTATTGTACTTTGCGAGAAGGGGAGTCGAAACTGCCGGAAACGTCCCGACTGGCACGACTCGAAGCATAAGGCGAACGAGTTGATAGGGCCACTCCGGGTACGAAAGGAAGTGATAGTCGTTACCGCGATTGATGGGTACACCCCGCGTCGTCAGCAGAGGCAAATCGAGGGCCCGGAACGCTATCCGATGCATCACATGGATTATCGCAAAAGCAGAAGAAAACTCGACCGCCCAGCGCATCGTCGGAAGCGTGTTTGGCCGTGTAGACAACCCTAACGCCATCCACAGCGCAACGATGACCATAACGGCAGCAACTACCAGTAGCCCACGAAACACCGGGGTATCGACGGACCCTCTTTGGAGGTAGTAGTATGCGCCAGGTGTCGCGGCAATAAGTCCTGTGCCTAATACGGCGGCCACCCTTCGCCATAACCAAAGGTCTTTGGTTTCAGATAACTGTCGCACTATTTCTGCGGCGCAGAGCACAACCACGTACGGCAGGGCGACTGGATAAACGTAGTCAACGATGCCGCCCCAGAGCCCGCCGAACAGAGGGGATCGACTCGTTGGACGGCCCGCGAACGCCAAGTACGCAGACGTGAGGAAGAGACCGAAGGGGTACCCAGGCAGAAATCGACGTTCCGCCGCTCCTGTCGCCGGGAGCGCATACAGAACACCGCACGCGACGGCAAATGCAAAACCGTATAAGTGCTCGATATTCAAGAAAAGCATCGCAGCCGAGGCGCCAATGAACCCGACTTCAAGAACTGCAAACGTTCTCATGCAGTTCTCGAGATTCGTCGCAGTGAAGGCCGCTACGACTTCGAGTATCGGAGCCATGTAAGCGTTTCCGGTCAAGTAGACGGGGGGGCGACCAACCTCGTGAACAAAGTTAATCGTCGAAACCACAAATCGTTCAGTATCTCCCGTTGGAGTTACAGAATTAAGTGCCAGCGGTTGAAGAAATGCAACGGCGAGTACCCCGACCAGCACGGCGGTGACGATATTGCGGACACACATGCGTCGCGGTAGCGTAATAACAACGTCGGTTTCACTCCTCATGACTCGTGACTCCGGACCGGCCTTGGCGCGGTGCTTCCCAGAGAAGCGAAAGCAGCGCCACTGACATTTGAACTGAGATTAAAGGCGCAACTATTGATATCCGAAAATTAGCAGTGAGCAACGCAATTTTCTCCATCCAGCTAGCGCCGTTTGAGCATTTGATCCACTTAGATAATATTTGCGTCAATTGATTCTTGACAAACTGAACTGAGTGCGGAGACCCTGGGTGAGCAATCGATAGCGAGTAATTTCGCCCAAAAAACGTCGGATGCTATCGAATGGGCCATAGCGAAGTCCGCTGTGATTCTCGGACGTACCGGTTATATAAACAGTCCCAACGAAAGGGAGCGGAGAGAGCGGACGGCGGAGCCGCCGTCGTTCGTCGACGATAACGCCATGGCCGCACCGAGTTAGCGTACGTGAATCATCGTCCCCATTCTTCGGCAGGTCGGCCACATCGCAAAGTACGATCGCGGAACTGCCACACAGATGATGAAATTGATTTTTCAAAACCACCCAGGGCGAACCCTCGCGGTGCACGTATCCGCGATCCATGTACCAGCCGTGCCCGTCAGGATGAGCGGCGCTGAGTGCAGCCAAATCACGGTTCACACAATCGTCCGCGTCCAGGAGCATGAAGTGAGCCGGAGCGTAGCGCCGGCCCACCGCCAAGCCAATACGAAGTTTGGTCCACTTATCTCTCTCCTTATCGCCGTGTACGTTAGGTGGCGGAGGAAGATCGCATTCAATGACATCGAGAGCTGGGTGACTGTCAAGTCCAATGGGCTTCTGGTTGCAAACGAGAATGATGCGAAAGTCTGGATGCGATTGGTTGGTGATCGACGCAATCGTCCTGCAAGCAAGCTTGCTGACTCGCTTCCAAGACTTCGACACCTGGGGACTCTGGAGCGGGACGATAAAGATCAGCATAAAACGGCGACTAACCTTACCGAAGTCGCACGAGAGGAAGACATCCTTAGACTCTAGCGAGAGTTTGTTCTAATCCGCTTTTTCCAGTGGTCCGGAGCCATTTCGCCCGCTCGATCGACCTGCGAGCCTTCCGATATTGAAGTGGGTGCGAGAAGATTTCGATAGCACGAGCCAGTTCCCACTCCATACGCAGTACGTCGGCGCTTCCCTCGGACTGCTGGCCCCGCCATGGACCGCGGGCTCGCCTCCACTGGCGACGAATCGTTTGGATCGTTGAGTACAACTGGAATAGCCAGCTCTTGCGGATGGCTTGGCACCACGATTCCGGTAAAGGCAATTTCTGAAACTCCAAATTTCTGGGCGGCACGATTTGCCACATATAGAGTTCCAACCATGCCGCGGCAGCACCAAAACCGCGATGCAGCGCGCGAAGATAATCCCAATGGAGTCGGGACTCCGGAATGAAGTGTTGAAACTTGAGTTCGGGGTCGTACCAGAGTTTCCAGCCGGCAAGAACAAGCGCGTGGCAGAGTTCGCTGTCGCCGCCCGAAGAGAGGGCCGCTCCCCTGCGATCCGAAAGCACGGGCCTAAAACCTCCTAGCACGAGGTCGGCAAAAGCAGAGCGACGTATCGTTAAGCCCGCTCCATATAGGAATGAACGGTTTGGGTTGACCCAGCCCTGCGACTCGCCTTGTGGACCAACAGCGTAGGCCGACGAAAATTGCTCAAACCAAGCGGGCGGTACCGCTCCATCGAAGACAGCGCTCCCATGACCCCCGCAGGCACCAACGTCGTACCTTTTTGCCATGATTTGATAAGTACGCGCCACCCAATGCGGAGCAACCCAGTTGTCGTCGTCGATCAGTGATAGAAATTCATAACTGCTTTCCTGAAAACCTCGTAGTCGCGCGTGGCTTAAGCCTGAACGCGGCTCCTTGACGACCAGAAGAGGGGATCGGCCCGTCCCCCAAACTCGCCGAGCGACCTCAGATGTGTCGTCAGTGGAAGCGTTGTCAACCACGATGACTTCCCAAGGAATTCCTTCTGTTCCAACCTGCGCCTGAACATGGCCAAGTGTTGACGGAAGCCGTGCCGCACTATTGTGGCAACAAATAATCACGGATACCCCAATACGATTCATACCGGCAGCTTTGGCGGCACTAATCTCGTTATCATGTATGCAACGACAGCGCCCCAAAACTCACATCCCGGAGGACTGTGAGTTCCCCTGAATACTCCAGCCGAAACGAAAATCCTGTCAGCGCCTGGAAGACAGCGTCGCGACATTCCCCGCCATGGATCTCGATAACGATGTTCTTCGTCCCTGCCAACCACTGCTTACTGCATCCGGCAAACAATTCTTTCTCGCTACCCTCGATGTCGATTTTCAAAATATCAATCGTTGCGAACCCTAAGCGTTGAGAAATATCATCGAGAGTGACACCCTGCACACTCGAACCACTTTCTCGCTTAGAGCTGGCACAGGAAAAAACCTGCGTGGCCCATTCCCCTTGGCCAGTTTTTCGAAGAGTCAAGGTTTCCGCAGCCGGCCAAACCGCGCCTTCGATGATTTCCACCCGGTCCAGATACGGTTGGAGGTTGCGCCGAAGTGCGACCAGATTGTCTGGATCTGGCTCAATCGCGACGATTCGGGCGTTTGGAAAGCGCGACAGAAAGTACAAACTCGAAAAGCCTACATTTGCGCCACAGTCAACGATTGTTGTGACCGTGCCGAGGGATTCAAGAATGGAATATTCGTTTTCTACGAATATTTGCCGGAACACGTGTTCGTCAGTCGTTCCTGCACGCAGGTGTGCTTCGACACCGAGTGACTTCACTTTCACAGAGTACAGTTGATGACGCGGCGAGAGGCCCAATCGGACTCGCAGGTTGTCGTAGCGAGACGCCACGACAACAGCAGTTCCCGTAGATAGCCCGTACAATTCGGACTTCGCCCTGATGTCGTGACAAAAGTTACGAACGCGTCGAAAAAGTGAGTTCATGATTTGAACACCGATGCGCAACAATCCGTGAACGGGGAACAATCGCCCCGTGATCCCTCGTGTGGGGAAACGTCCTTGATGTGTCGGGACCGGTCTCCACAGAAAATTCCAAGACCGATTGCAATTCATCGTAGGTCTCGGCGAAGTGCGGACCAATCCATACCCCAAGCCGATAGTTGCCTGGAATCAGGGGCGGCAGGAGGATTTCCGCTCTGATCTGCTGCGAGGCAGTTGCAGGCTGAATCCATGCCGAGGCTATAGGGAGAGCTTGCATTAGAGCAGCGCCAGTCGAGTCAATGATGTCAAACGCCACAAAACAGGGCTTGTGCTGGCTGAAACTAGCGAACTCAACAGTCACATTTAGGATTAGCTCCGGCTGCTCACCCGAAAGCGAGATATCAACCTGGCTTATCTGTAGGTCTTTGGGGTCATCCGACCTGGCGTTTCGCCAAGTTTCTCTCACACTCGTTCCGGCGTAGGCCCCAAGCGCGGCATGGACATTCGACGTGTGAAGTTGTTTTTTTCCATTGTTCAAAAGCAGAACGCTACCGCATAGAGCCAGGACAGCCGGCATATTATGACTGACGAACAGCACCGTTTTTCCAAGCTTCGCCACATCATCCATCTTCCCCAAACACTTCTTTTGGAACGCTGCGTCACCAACAGCCAACACTTCGTCGACAATCAATATCTCTGGTTCCAGATGCGCGGCTACCGCGAAGGCTAGGCGCATGTACATGCCGCTCGAATAGTGCTTGACGGCTGTGTCGATGAATTTTTCAATTTCGGCAAAAGCAACGATTTCATCGAACTTGCGGGCTATTTCGGCCTTCTTCATGCCGAGAATGGCGCCGTTTAGGAAGATGTTGTCGCGGCCGGTTAGTTCGGGATGGAATCCCGTGCCAACTTCAAGCAACGATCCAACACGTCCGTGGATTTCTGCGCGTCCGACCGTTGGTTCGGTGATGCGGGAAAGAACTTTGAGCAGTGTGGACTTCCCCGCTCCGTTGCGGCCGATCACGCCTAAAACACTGCCACGGGGCACTTCAAAAGAGACGTCGTGCAGCGCCCAGAACAGTTCGCTGTCGCTGCTGCTGCTCTCGGTGCCGCGTAAGAGCGAACCGAGTTTCCGGAAGGGTGCTGTAATGCCTTCCGTGATTTGGTCACGAAGGGTGTTGTATCGCGCGACCTTCCCGATCCGGTACTGCTTTCCCAACCCCTCAACGCGGATGGCAATGTCGCTCATATGATATCCGCGAAGGTGGATTCGGTCCGGCGGAAATAAATCAGCCCGCCCACAAGGAGCACGATCACGGCCACGATGGAGACCGCGAGAAGAGGTCCGTAGGTCGGCTGGCCGCCAAGAAGCGCCCAGCGGAAGCCCTCCACCACACCCGACATGGGATTCAATCCCATCAGCACGCGCCACTTTTCCGGGATCAAGCTGCTGGGATACGCTACCGGCGTCGCGTACATCCAAAACTGGACGACGAATCCTATGATCTGACGAACGTCACGATACTTCACATTCAACGCAGCCGACCATAATCCAACCGCAAGCGCAGTGACC
>JBEBFS010000062.1:0-29654 GCA_040081855.1 Bryobacteraceae bacterium
ATGATGACGGCGAGTTCAAAACCGTAAGCAGGATCGTAGACGGCGCAGGTGGGAACCGCGCTGAAGAATAGCGGGCTCTGGCCATCCTGGTGCTGCAGACCTTCGCCCAGCAGCGTGGTGCGGCCCGAGGTGCCGCCCAGGAGGAAGCCCTTGCCGCGCGAATCGGCAAATGCCCAAATCATGTCGCCAACGCGCTGATAGCCGAACATCGAATAGTAGATGTAGAACGGAATCATCGGCACGCCGTAGTTGGCGTAGGCGGTGCCTGCGGCCACGCAAGAGGCCATAGAGCCCATTTCCGTGATGCCCTCTTCCAGGATCTGCCCGTTCTGGGCTTCCTTGTAATAGAGCAGGACGTTGGCGTCCACAGGCTTGTAGCGCTGGCCCTGACTGGCGTAGATGCCGTATTCGCGGAACAGCGATTCCATGCCAAACGTGCGTGCTTCGTCGGGAATAATCGGAACCACCAACTTGCCCAGTTCCGGATTCTTCAACAGAACCTTAATGATGGAAACGAACGCGGCCGTCGTAGACGCTTCACGGCCTCGTGAACCTTCCAGGGCTTCCTTAAAGGAATCCACCGGAGGCGCGGTGATATGGATCGGCTTCACGACACGGGCCGGCAGCGAGCCGCCCTGCGCTTCCACCCGCTGGCGGATGTAGCGCATCTCGGGCGAATCCTCCGGCGGACGGTAGAAATCGACATGCTCGACCGCTGCATCGGTCAGCGGGAGATCGAAGCGTTGGCGGATCTTCATCAGATCGGCCGACGCAAGTTTCTTCTGTTGATGCGCCGTCATGCGGCCTTCGGCGCTTTCGCCCAGACCATAGCCTTTGACTGTGTGCGCCAGAATTACGGTGGGCTGGCCCTTGGTTTCGTAGGCGCGCTTGTAAGCGTTGAAAACCTTCAACGAATCGTGTCCGCCGCGGCGCAGCGACCACAGATCCTCGTCAGTCATGTTCTCGATCAGCTTCGCCAGTTCCGGATACTTGCCGAAAAATTCCTGCCGGATGTAGGCTCCTCCCATGGCGCGGAAGGCCTGAAATTCGCCATCCACACATTCGTGGAAACGCTTGATGATCAGGCCGTTTTCATCGCGTGCCAGCAAGGCATCCCAACCGGAGCCCCAGAGAACCTTGATTACGTTCCAACCGGCGCCACGGAAGGCAGCTTCCAGCTCCTGCACAATGCTGCCGTTGCCACGCACCGGGCCATCCAGGCGCTGCAGGTTACAGTTAACGACGAAGATCAGGTTGTCCAGCTTTTCGCGTGAGGCAAGCGTCAATGCGCCCAGCGTCTCGGGTTCGTCGCTCTCGCCGTCCCCGACAAACGCCCAAACTTTACGGCCTGTCTTGGGGACAAGACCGCGGTTTTCCAGATATTTCATGAAGCGGGCCTGATAGATGGAACCAATGGGACCAAGGCCCATCGAGACCGTTGGAAACTGCCAGAAATCCGGCATCAGCCATGGGTGCGGATACGACGAAAGGCCCGGGTGATCGCGCAGTTCATGGCGGAAGTTTTCGAGATGCTTTTCACTGAGGCGGCCTTCCACAAAGGCACGGGCATAAACGCCCGGCGAAGCATGGCCCTGGAAATAGATAAAATCGCCGGGAAGACGGCCGTGCTCGGGGTCGTTGTAGGAGCCGCGGAAGAAGTGGTTATAGCCGACTTCGACCAGCGTCGCAAGCGAGGCGTAGGTCGCCAGGTGCCCACCGATATTCGCGTCGTTCTTGTTGGCGCGAACGACCATGGCGACCGCATTCCAGCGGATCAAGCTCTTGATCTTGCGCTCCAACTCACGGTCGCCAGGATAGGGCACTTCTTCTTCCGCCGGAATCGTGTTGATATAGGGCGTATTGAAGTGAAGTGGCGGCTGCAATCCGAAGTGCGCCGCACGTTCCATGAGACGACTAAGGAGGTAGGTGACCCGGTCAGGCCCCTCCTGGTCGATGATCTGTTCAAGCGCCTCAATCCACTCGGAGGTTTCCTGCGGATTCAGGTCGTCGGGCGCCTCGACTTTATGTTTGAGCATCGGTGATACCAAGGTAGCGTTTTCAGAGAGACGCGGGCAAGGTGGGTCATCCACCCGTCCGGCTTTTGGGTAACGGCGGCCTTCCCCAATTTCCAGAATTCGAAAACGGGACGTAACTTCGGCCACGGGATTGCATCTTTAATCCATAGTGACGCGAGTTTGCGTGTTCGGGATTCGTTTTTCAGCGGCTTGGAAAGAACGGCGGGAGCGCGGCAGGGTGAAATTCCGCAGCGCCGCTTCGGCTTCTCCACCAAGGCGTCGAAGCGGAGATCCGCTGACCAGATGGGCACATATGATTTATCGGACAGGCTCGAAGAAAACTTTGGACGAAATCGGTGTGGCGCTCGAAGCGGCCGCGGCGAGACACAAGTTCGGTATTTTGGGCATCCACGACCTAAAACAGACCCTGGCGAAGAAGGGCGTCGAATTGGCCATGGAGTGCCGGATCTTTGAGGTCTGCAACCCGTCCCAGGCGAAAAAGGTGCTCGATGCCGACGGCGCGGTATCGACGGCGCTCCCTTGCCGGATCTCTGTGTACGGGTCCGCCGGCAATTACACGCTGGCGACCATGCTGCCCACAGAGATGATGAAGGCTTTCGGCAACCCGGCGATGGAACCGGTGGCGAAAGAGGTTGAGGAAACGATCCTCGCCATGATGGACGAGGCCGCGGCTGGATGAGCGTGGCATCGGCGGACGTTGAGGGTGGAAGCATGTCCTTTTCAAACATCGCAACATGTCACGACTGCGGAGCGAAGAATCGCGTCCCGGCAAAGCATTTGGCCGACGTTGGGCGCTGCGGCGTTTGTAGGTCCCGCCTGGCTCCTCTTGGCACGCCGATGGACGCGGATCAAAACACGTTCGACGAGATCATCAGGGAAGCCCGAGTCCCCGTTTTGGTGGATTTCTGGGCGCCGTGGTGCGGTCCGTGCCGGAGCGCGGCGCCTCAACTGCACGATTTGGCCTTGGAAATGGCAGGACGCGCGCTTATTTTGAAAGTGAATACGGACACTGAGCCGCAGTTGGCCGCCCGGTATGGGGTGCAATCGATCCCCAACTTTGTAGTTTTCCGTCAGGGAAAGCCAGCGATGCAGAGGGTCGGCCTGGTACCCCGGCGGGAGATGCAACGGTGGCTGGAACCTTCCGCGGCAAGAGCAGACAGCGGACTTGATCCGTAGGTGTTTTCTAAAGATGCGGCAACGCTAGTCATACACAGCGGGAGTATACTGGGATTGGATACGCCTGCCGAAAGGTGAAATGGGTGAAGTATGAAGAATTATCTTAAGTTCGGTGTTCTGATCGTAATCATTTTGGGTGCGTTGGGCTGGCTGGCTGTCGGCGGCATCAGCGACACGAAGACGTATTACAAAACCATCTCCGAATTGAACCAGATGGGCGAGCAAGCGAAGGAAAAGCGCCTTCGCGTGGGCGGCGACGTCGCCGCAGACTCCATCGTCCGCAATGGTGCGGCCGTAACCTTCATGATGGCCCAGGATTCGCTTCGGCTAAAAGTGGTCTACGAAGGTGTGGAGCCACTGCCCGATACCTTCAAGCCGGGCGCGCAGGCACTGGCCGATGGCAGGCTGGGTGAAGATGGCGTTTTCCACGCCAAGAAGATCCAGGCCAAGTGTGCCTCAAAGTACGAAGCCGCGCCGCAGGTCAAGGGCAACCCGTCGGTCCGCTCGAGCTAGTCTCCGTTTCGCCAAGTCAGGCAAGTTTCCTTTTATTGCCAGAACGATGAAACGTTTTGAAGTTGCGGTACCATCCTACGTAGAAGGGGCGGGCGAACCGCCCCTTAGTTGCAAGAAGGCCAATTCATGGAAAACCTAGGCTCCCTCGCGATCCTCCTGGCATTCTGTTTTGCCGTTTATTCCGTCATCGCCGCCGTTGCGGGCAAGCTGGCCAAACGGCCGTTCCTTGTCCTGAGCGCGGAGCGCGCGGTGTATTCGGTGTGGGTGCTGCTGACCGCGGCGGTGGGCATGCTGCTCTACTCGCTGTTGACGGGCGATTTCCGCTTGGCCTACGTCGCGTCCCACAGCAACCGCACCATGGCGGATGTCTATAAGTTCGCGGCCTGGTGGGGCGGCCAGGAAGGCTCGCTGCTGATGTGGGCGTGGCTGCTGGCCACTTACACGTCCGTGGTCACTTTCCAGAACCGCCGGAAGTTCCGGGACATGATGCCGTATGTCACCTCGGTGCTGATGGCCACCGAAGCCTTCTTCCTCATTCTGATTTCTTACGTTGAGAAACCGTTCAACGTGCTCATGGCCGGCAAGGGCATCGTCGATGTGGGCGATGGCCAGGGCCTCAATCCCCTGTTGCAGTATTGGACGATGGTCATCCACCCGCCGATGCTGTATCTCGGCTACGTCGGCTTTGCCGTTCCGTTTGCCTTCGCGATGGGCTCGCTGATCACCAAGCAGCCGGGCGATGCCTGGATTCACACCACCCGCCGCTGGACGCTGGTCACCTGGTTGTTCCAAACCACAGGAATCTTGCTGGGCGCCGGTTGGGCGTACGCGGTTCTTGGTTGGGGCGGATACTGGGGCTGGGACCCGGTGGAAAACGCCTCCCTGCTGCCGTGGATCACGGCGACGGCGTTCCTGCACTCCGTCATGATGCAGGAAAAGAAGGGCATGATGAAGGTGTGGAACATCGTGCTGGTTTCGAGCACGTTCTTCCTCTGCATCTTCGGCACGTTTCTGACGCGCAGCGGCGTGGTGCAATCGGTGCACGCATTCGCGCAGTCGCAGTTGGGCTCTTACTTCGTGACGTTCCTCGCAGTGGGCATCGCGGCCACCATTTATTTGATCCTCAATCGCCTGGAATATCTCAAGAGCGAAGCGCAACTCGAAAGCGTTCTTTCGCGCGAATCGAGCTTTCTGTTTAACAACCTGATCCTGCTGGCGAGCTGCTTCGCCGTTCTGTGGGGCACGCTGTTCCCTGTGATCACCGAAGCAATCAACGGCGAGAAAATTTCGGTTGATGCGCCGTTCTTTAACCGCGTGAACATTCCCATCGGCCTGATGCTGATGCTGCTGACAGGTGTTGGCCCGCTGATCGCTTGGCGGAAAAGCTCCGTAGAAAGCCTGAAGAAGGCGTTCATGATTCCGGCCCTGGTGGGCGTCATCATTTCGCTCTCACTGTTTGCGTTCGAAGGAGTCCGAGACGTGTACGCGCTGATTTCCTTCGCACTGTGCGCGTTCGTCGCCATCACGATTGTTCTGGAATTCTTCAAGGGCGCCGCGGCCATCCGGGCCAAGAATCCGATGAGCCTGCCCGGCGCGATGTTCCAACTGACGCACCGCAACACGCGCCGCTATGGCGGTTACCTGGTGCACATGGGCGTCGTGTTCATGTTTATCGGATTCACCGGCAAGGCGTTCGATAAAGATAAGACCGTGCAGGTGGCCGAAGGCCAAATCCTGCATCTGGGCAGCTACGATCTTCGGATCGGCAAAACGGACACCGGACAGAATAACGACTACGCCTGGGAAATTTTGAACGTGGATGTCTCCCGCAATGGCGACCGCCTGGGCACGATGCGCCCGGAAAAGCGGCTCTACTTTGCTTCGCGCCAACCTACCTCAGAGGTTTCCATCCGCCGCCGCCTGAACGAGGACCTTTATCTGAATTTCGCGGGCGCCGCCAATGACAACACCGGCAGCGTGATTCAGGCCTATGTCTTTCCGCTGGTGAGCTGGATCTGGATCGGCTATTGGGTGGTATTAACGGGCACATTGATCTGCCTGATCCCCAGCAAGCAGCGTCTGGTGTACCCGCGCACGGAAGTTCTTGCCGTTGGACGGCAGGAGGCGACAAAGAAGGAATCGAATGTTGTCCCGAACTAATAGAAAGTTCCTCAGGCTTTGCCATCTCATGAACCAGCCGCGCCTGTTGCGCTCGGCGTTTCTGGTGTTGGTCATGGCGATTGCGGGCCTTGCGCAAAATGCGGCCGATCTGGAATCGCAGCCGGTGTTGCGCGTGGCGGCAAAGTTAAAGTGCAGCTGCGGCTGCAATCTGAACATGGCGTGCCAGATGCCGGGCGGTTGTGCCCTCTGCAAGACGAACCGGACCAAGATCTACCGGATGCAGCAGGAAGGCATGGACGACCAGCAGATTCTAAACTCTTACGTCTCGGAACAAGGCAAAGACGTTCTCGTGATTCCGCCGGGCATCGGCGGCACGGCGGGACCCTACGTTGCTCTGGGCCTCGGCCTATTGCTGGTTGTATGGACCATTCGCCGTTATATGCAAAAGCCCGCAGCCGTCGCCGGTGCGGGAGCTGGCGCGGGAGCCGACATCGATCCTGCCACGCTGGCGCAAATTGAGAAAGATATGGCGAATTTGGACTAATGAACCTGATCATCGCCGTTGTTGGACTACTTGCAGTCACGTTATTTTTCACGCTCTCCATCCGCGCCAAGGATCTGCCGAAACCGGAGCCTGTTTCGCCCACCCAGCATTTGGAGGAGAAAAAGGCAGCCATCTACGAAAACCTGCGCGACCTGCAGTTTGAGTTTCGCGTCGGCAAGCTCTCCGACGTGGATTACCAAGCCACCAAACTTTCTTTGCAGAAAGAATTGGCCATTGTGATCGGCGAAATCAATAAATTAACAGGCCCCGCGCCGGCAAGCGCGGCCAAAGCCGCCGCCGCGCCCGTGGCCACCGTGCGTCCCGCCGATGCGAACGCCGGATTTGTTTGCCCCCACTGCGGCCACGAGTTCCCGAATCCCATGAAATTCTGCGGTGAATGCGGCAAGGAGATGGCATGAGGATTACACTGACTTCCGCCGCGCTCCTGGCGCTTGCCGTACAGGCCTTCGCTGTCGATGGCATTGTTCTCAATGGAACCACCAAGCAGCCGCAACCGGGCGTGGATCTCAACCTGGTTCAGCCCAGCGAGAAAGGCATGGTTCCGCTCGGCAAGGCGAAGAGCGGCCCCGATGGCAAGTTCGTCATCAATGCGGAAATTCCTCCCGGACCAGGCCTGTTGCAGGCAACCTACCAGGGAGCTACCTACAACCAGATTTTGACTCCTGTGTCGCCCAAGACCGGCGTGGAAGTGATGGTGTACGATTCCACGAACAAAGTGGGTACGGCAAAAGCCAGCGAACACATGATCCTTCTGGAGCCGGATGAAACCGCCCTCCGCGTTACGGAGATGTTCATCCTCAAGAACGACACATCGCTTACCTTTAACGATCCGCAAAAGGGTTCGGTGCAATACTATCTGCCCAAGGATGCGAAGGATGCGAAGGCGTCCATCACGGCACCCGGTGGCATGCCGATCACGCGGCCGCCTGCAAAGACGGGTCAAGCCGACGTCTACAAAGTGGATTACCCGGTTAAGCCGGGGGAGACTCGATTCGACATTACCTACACCGTACCGCCGGCGCAGAAGTTCGCCGGCAAAGTGCTTCCGTCGGATTCCGCAACGCACATGGTGACGCCCTCGACGGTGACGATCACCGGCAACGGCATCGAACCCGTCGGCCAGGAGCCGCAGACAAAGGCACATCTTTATAACCTGAGCGGGCTCGATTACAACGTGTTGATTGAGGGCACGGGCTCCATGAGAGGACCGGCCGAAGGCCAGCCGGAAGAAGACAACGGTTCACCGAAAGTGGAAGTGGCTCCGGCCCGCATTTACTCGCGCGTCTGGTGGGTGCTTGGATTAGCGTTTGCGATTCTCGCCCTTGGCGGCACCATGCTGTTCCGGCGGGGAGATGCGTGAGCATTCAGGATTCGCCATCGTCCGCTGCCGCCGGGCAACCTCCCGCGCTGGAAATTGACGGCGTATCGAAGTTTTACGGCCATTACCCTGCCCTTCGCAAGATCAAGCTGAACATTGAACGCGGCTCCACCTTGGCTTTGCTTGGACGCAACGGCGCGGGCAAAACCACGCTGCTCCGCATTCTCGCCGGGCTTTCGCGCGCATCCGAAGGCACCGTTCGTATTTATGGCGCCGACGTCCGCAAGACCGAAACCCGCCATCGCATCGGCGTGCTGGGCCACGGTATCTCGCTGTATGACGAATTAACGGCGCTCGAAAACCTGACGATCTTCGCGAAGCTATATGGCCTGGAGAATCCCGAAAAACGTGCCCGGCAATGGCTGGAGCGTGTAGGCCTGGACCGTGTCCGCGATGGCCGTGTGCGTGAGTTTTCACGCGGCATGCGCCAACGTCTGGCCGTAGCACGCGCCTTCTTGCATCAGCCCGAAGTGCTGTTGTTTGACGAGCCATTCACCGCGCTCGACGACAAAGCCATTGCCGTGCTGCAGGATTTGTTTGCCAACGCACATAAAGAAGGCCGAACCGTGGTGATGTCCACGCATCAGCTTCGCGAAGCCATGGAACTGGCGACGCATGTGGCATTAATTGAGCGCGGCGAACTGGCTTATACCGGTGAGCGCACGCAAGAGATGGTGAACGATCCCAGCTATCTCTATCGCACCTACGGAGCGAACGGATGAACAGCTTTTTCCGCTCTGCCTGGACCATCGCTTCGAAGGACCTGCGCTCCGAGTTCCGCACCAAAGAAGCGCTGAACGCGTCGCTCGCATTTTCCATCGTGATCCTGGTGCTGTTCAGCTTCGCCTTCGATCCATCGTCAGAGCAAATCGCCGAATTTTCCGGCGGCCTATTGTGGATGGTTTACGCTTTCGCCGGAGCGCTCGTCTTGAACCGCAGTTTCGCTCGTGAAGTGCACAACGATTGCTTGGACGCGCTGATCGCTTCGCCCGCCTCCGCCGGCGCTTTACTGATGGGCAAATGTGTCGCTAATTTTCTTTTGCTGATGATGGTGGAGATGTTGAGTCTCCCCGTCTTCGGATTGTTCTATGGTGTTCATTGGACACGCCAGTTCTGGGTGTTGGTGGCGGTGCTTGCCCTGGGGAGTTGGGCTCTCACCGTGATCGGCACGCTGTTCAGCGCGCTCACCGTAAATCTCCGCTTGCGCGAGTTGATGTTGCCGACGCTGGTTTATCCCATGATGATTCCCGCACTGATGGCCACCATGACGCTGACCACGGAACTGCTGGCGGGCACGCCCATCACCGGAGACAATATGATTTGGATTCGCCTGCTGGTGGCGTTCGACGTCATCTTCACCACGCTGGCGTTGGCGTTTATCGATACTGTTCTAGTAGGATGAGGAATTCATGAAAGACCGCATTTTATTGGTACTGGCACTGGTCGCCGCGGGCATTCTCTTCTGGAATATGCACACCATCTTCCTCGAAGTGCCCGATGAAGCGAACCAGGGGCCCATCTTCCGGATCATTTATTTCCACGTGCCCGCCGCCATTCTCGCCCTGTGCGGATTCGGCATCGGCCTCGCCTTTAGCTTGATTTATCTCAAAACAGGCAATCTTCGATGGGACGGCATCGCCGAAGGAGTGACGGAAGTGTCCCTGGTGTTCGCCTCCATCACTCTGATCACGGGCAGTATCTGGGGAAAGATCATCTGGGGTGTGTGGTGGGCCTGGGATGCGCGGCTCACGTCGTTCTTAATCGCGTGGCTCATTTTCGCCGGCTATCTGATGCTGCGCCGCGCGATTGAAGAACCGGTGCAGCGCGCGCGCCTTTCCGCGGTGGTTAGCGTATTCGGCACGGTGAACGCGTATGTGGTTTGGAAGTCGATCGAATGGTTCCGCACACAGCACCCCGGCCCCGTGCTCAGCGTGCGTAGTGGGGGAGGTATGGCGCCAGGCATGGAAGCGCCTCTCGGCTGGAACCTGCTCGCGCTGTTCTGTATCTCTATCATGCTGGTGATGGTGCGGCAGCAGCAGGCCGGGATCGCGCGCGAAATTGACACGCTGCGCAGGACCGCCCACTCGTTCTAGCCGGAAAGGATATTTTGATGAGCGATAACGTTCTCTACATGTGGTACGGCATCTTCGCCGCCTGGGCGGTTGTGCTGGTCTACGTCCTGTTGCTGAATATGCGCGAGCGCAAACTGCGCGACGAACTCGACCGTGTCCGCCGCATGGTGGAAGAAAGCGGTAAGAAATCGTGAAACGCGCCGCCATGATTCTCCAGATGCTGATCCGTCTGCTCGGACTCGGACTGATCGGACTCGGATTGATGTTCTGGAGTGGGAATTCCCTCCAACTCATCCCGGTCCACATGCGTCTGGGCGAGATCCTCATTATGTTGCTGTGGATCCTTTGCGGGATCGCCATGCGCGCGGGCATCAGTGCGCCGTTTGTTCTCGGCGTTATTCTCTACGGCGTGTTCGTAATCGGCTTCGCTATGCGTATGGGCAGCTTCATGCCGGAAGCGCATGAGTTGGTCCGCATCCTGCACCTTGTGATCGGTTTGGTGGCCATTGGCGCCGCCGAGATGGTCGGAGCCAAGATCAAGCGGACTTAGAACCTAAAGGGTACCGCTCCCCGCTCTTCTCCCATCTTTCCCCTTGCATTCCCCTTTTCTTCCCCGTACAATGCGGTCATGGCTCTTACCAAACGCCAAAAAGAGTTCCTGGATTTCCTGGCCGGTTTTTTGGACAAGCGGGGTTACAGCCCCAGCTATGAAGAGATCGCCGACGGGTTGAGCCTGGCGTCGCTCGCCACGGTGCACAAGCACATCATGGCGCTGGAGAGCAAAAAGTATCTCAAGCGCGGCTTCAACCAGAGCCGGTCACTGGAAATTTCGCCCAGGTATTACGAGGAACAGCGCCAATACCGGCAGTCGTCGGCACCGGCACCTGTGGGGCTGGAGATTCCGTTGCTCGGCAGGATCGCGGCCGGCACTCCAGTGGAGGCCATCGCGGGCGAGGAAACGCTGAACTTCGCCGACTTCGCGGGCGACCCCGGCACCTATGCCCTCAAAGTCCGCGGCGAGTCGATGATCGACGATCACATCTGTGACGGCGACTACGTGCTGATCGAGAAAGCCAACCGGGCGCGCAATGGCGATATCGTGGTCGCGCTTGTGGACGGCATGGAGACCACGCTGAAGCGTTTCTACGAAGAGGGCGAGCGTGTGCGCCTGCAGCCGGCGAACAGCGCGATGGAGCCGATCTACGTGCCTCGCGAAAACGTCAATATCCAGGGCAAGTTGCTCGCAGTTCTCCGCAAGTATTAAGTAGGGCGGAGCGCCCGCTCGGCACGCGACCGCCGGTCGCGTATTGTTGCTCTGGGTGAAAATTCAAGAAGTCTTCCGGCACGAACCGGCGGTGCTCCCCGCGCTAAATCGCCACTCCCATCCGCCACATCATGTACGCGATCGCCTGGCGGTAATAAAGCCAACGCTGGCGCCACTCGTCATTTGATTTTTCCGCGACCGTCCGCGGACTATCCGGCCGTGGCGATCCGTAGACGGCCACTCCGCGGGCTTCCAGCATCTTTTTTACGCGATAGATGTGATAGCCGTCGCTGACCACGATGCAGGATTTCACATTCAGCCGCTGCATGATTTCCGCTCCGGCCACGGTGCTCTCCACCGTACTGGCGCCCTCGGCCTCCACTACAATCGCTTCGGACGGCACGCCGTGCTGGCTGAGGTACGCGCGCCCAACCTCGCCCTCGGTGAATTGCGGATCGCCGCCAGCGCCGCCCGTCGTCATAATCCGGGGCGCGAGTCCCTTCAGGTACAGCACCAGCGCGTGATTCAGGCGCGCTTCCAGCACCGGGGATGGCTTGCCGCGATACTCCGCCGCACCAAGAACCATGATGATATCGGCGGGATGGAGTTCATCCACTTCCGACTGCTGCCGGATTTCCCGCGCGGTCCCGCGGATTTGAATCGCCAGGTAAACGAGCCCGATCAGCACGGCAACGCCCGCCAGTTTGACGGGCCAGTGCATCGGACGCCGATGGTTAATGGAGCTCACAAAATACGCGCCGGGCCCCTGCGTGCAAAAACCTCACGCAGGTAACAAACCATGGTAGCGAAACCGAGCTAGGCCAAACGGCTCAGGTCCGCGGCTGGCAATCGAGCGGGCGTCCTTGCGCTCTTTTTGGCCTCGGCTGGTATTCTGAGCTTGTCCCCTCAACTTCCGTGGAACCTCTCAGCGAACAAAATCCGCTCTTCAAAAAAATCCGGCGGGCCTCCTCCCATGGGGGCCTGACCGATGACGGCTGTGCAATCGCAGAAGGCCTGCACCTGGTGGAAGAAGCCATCGCCGCTGGGTGTGAGGTGAAAGCGATCCTCCTTACCCAACCCGATGGCCGTTTCCCCGGCGCAAAACTGGTCAGTGAAAAATCGTTTCGCTCAATCGCGGGCACAGAGACGCCACAGGGGGTTCTTGCTCTGGTGAAGCCGCACGAATCTTCGATGGAGGCGATCCTTCGGGGCCAGGCGCTCGCAGTGGTCCTCGACGGAATTCAGGACCCTGGCAACGCGGGCTCGATCCTGCGCGCGGCCGAAGCGTTCGGTGCCACGGGAGCGGTCTTCCTCAAGGGTTCCGTGAATCCCTACAATCCGAAGTGCATTCGTGCGTCGGCCGGCTCCATCTTCCGCCTTCCCGTCGTGGTCCAAGAAGATCTGAGCGCGCTGGCAGGCATAGCGCTGTACGCGGCCATGCCACGCACGGAAAAATCCATCGATCAGGCTGATTTTGCAAAACCATGTGCCGTGGTGATTGGCAGTGAGGGGCGCGGAGTCCGCGCGTCCATCGCCGCCCGCGCGGACGGTTTGCGCATTCCCACCAGCAACGTCGAGTCACTGAACGCCGCCGTCGCCGCAGGCGTGCTGTTTTACGAAGCGCGGCGTCAACGCGACGCGGCGCAGAAACAAGGAAGCTCTGGAACGAGAGCTGCCCAATGAGCCTCTTCGACGCAGCGCCACTCGGTTCCGCCGGAGAGCAGTCGCTTGAAGGCCGCCCGCTCGCCGAGCGTATGCGCCCGGAGCGCCTCGAAGACTACGTGGGCCAGCAGCATATTCTGGGACCCGGTAAGCCTCTGCGAGTGCAGATTGAACGGGATCAGTTGCAATCGCTCATTCTTTGGGGACCGCCGGGCGTGGGCAAAACGTCGCTCGCGCGGCTGATTGCGCGCGCCACCAAGTGCGATTTCGTCCCTTTCAGCGCCGTGATGAGCGGCATCAAGGAAATTAAGGCCGTGATGACGGACGCCGAGCGTTCCCGCCGCATGGGCCGCCGCACCGTTCTTTTCGTGGACGAGATCCATCGTTTCAACAAAGCACAACAGGACGCCTTCCTTCCCTATGTGGAGCGCGGCGATATCATCCTGATCGGCGCCACTACGGAGAATCCTTCGTTTGAGGTGGTCTCGGCCTTGCTCTCGCGCGCAAAGGTCTTCGCTCTGAAGGCGCTGGAGCCCGCCGAAATCGTGCAGCTTTTGGAACGCGCGCTGAAGGTTTTGCAGTTGACCGCTCCCGGGGACATCCTCGATCAAATCGCGATTTACTCGAACGGCGACGCTCGCTCCGCGTACAACATCCTGGAACTTGCGGCCTCCGTCGCCCGTGAAAATGTCATCGGCCCGGACGCCGTGGAATCGGTGCTTGGCCGCAAGATGCTGCTCTATGACAAGTCTGGTGAAGAGCACTTCAACCTGATCAGCGCACTGCACAAGAGCGTACGTTCCTCCGATGCCGACGCTGCGCTGTATTGGCTTGCACGAATGATGGAAGCGGGCGAGGATCGCATGTACCTCGCTCGCCGGCTGGTGCGGATGGCGGTGGAAGATATCGGACTGGCCGATCCCCGGGCACTCGAACAGGCCATGGCCGCGCAACAGGCCGTGCACTTCCTGGGGGTCCCGGAAGGCGATCAGGCTTTGGCGCAGATCACACTCTACCTGGCCGTAGCCCCGAAGTCGGACGCAGGCTACCGGGCACTGAATACGGTTCGCGAGTTTATCCAAAAGAACCCGGCCGACCCGGTGCCGATGCATCTGCGCAACGCTCCCACGAAAGCCATGAAGCAGTGGGGCTACGGCGAAGGCTATCAGCACGCCCATCAGTTCGCAGATGCAATGAACACCATGGATTGCCTCCCCGAACGCATCCAAGGCACTGTTTTCTACGAGCCAACCGACCGCGGCATCGAGCAGCGGATTCGCGAACGTCTGGCCGAGATCCGCCGCCTCCGGTCCAGCGACACACCAAAGTCCTAGAACCATCTTCTTTCGTGGAGGTACACGGGTACTGCCTCGAAATGGCACTCGTACTCTATTGTTCGCTCGCGCCAAACCAGCGAAACTCAGGTTGTTACAAGCGACGAGGGTTAATGAGCGTGAACCACAGATCACAAGCCGACAGGAGAACCACGGATCGCTTCCCAATTGAGCGAGAGATCCGCTACCGCGTTTTGAATAAACGCGGGGGTGAGGAAGCCGGCGAAGGTAAGACCATCAATATTTCGAGCAGCGGGGTGCTGTTCAGCTCCAAGCACCTGCTACTCTCAGGGCGCCGCATGGAGCTATCCATTAGCTGGCCTGCGCAATTGAACGAAAAGTGCGCGTTGAAGCTGGTTGCCCGCGGGCGTGTTGTCCGCTTTGAACAAGGCCACGCCGCAGTTGAGATTCAGCAATACGAGTTCCGTACCGCACAGTCCGCTCAGGCCGAAACCGCAGGCAAGGCGCGCACGGTTGTGCACTAACAGTTTTTTCTCCTAATCACCTCTCTCATGCCGGCCCTCGTGGCCGGCATTTTTTATTGCGGGAACAGGTGTGTTCTCACGGCCCAAACCTCGCGTTTGTTACCCTGGAAGTTCGAGCAATGCGAAGCCTGTATGCGAAGTGGATGAACGATTGGGAAGACCGCCTGTGTTCGCGCGCTACCGATCGGGTGGTTCGTCCGTTCGAGTGGGGCCTGGAGTGGACGGGCAACTGGCCCGTCGCGCAGGAAAACCCACACGACGGCCATGACGAAGAGACTTATCTTCGCCTGTTGAACCAAGCTGCACTCGCCGATACCGACAAATTTTATTCCTACACGCCTCCCACGGATTTCAGTCTGGAAGGCAACCTTCTGCGCTTCACAAGCGCCGTCGAAACGCCGCATCACGAAAACAATTGTGTACATGGCGTGTGGTATCCGGCGAAACATAAGCCGGGCGCACGGCGCGTGGCCGCAATTGTTCTGCCCCATTGGAATGCGTCGCTCAATCAGCATGGCGCCCTATGTGCCGGGCTGGCAAAACTGGGGATCTCCTCGCTACGACTGAGCCTTCCCTACCACGACTACCGCATGCCGGCCGAACTGAAGCGCGCCGATTACGCGGTGTCCTCCAATGTGGCCCGGACCATCGACGCTACCCGTCAGGCCGTCATCGATACACGCAGCGTCATCGATTGGCTGAACCGCGAGGGCTATGAACGTGTCGGCATCTGCGGCACTAGTCTCGGCTCCTGCTACGCATTCCTGGCCAGTGCGCACGATGAGCGCCTGGCGGTGAATGTGTTCAACCATTGCTCGACGTACTTCGCCGATGTCGTGTGGGAAGGGCTATCAACGAAGCATATCCGCGAAAGCATGGAGCCCGAAGTGAGCCTGGAACAGTTGCGCCACGTCTGGGACGTGATCAGCCCGCCGCATTATCTGGAGCGCTACGCCAAATTGAAGAAGAAGACCCTCTTCATCTACGCAAAATACGACACCACCTTCCCTCCCCGCTTTTCCGAACAGGTAATCCGTCGCGCCAAAGAGCTGAAGATGGACCACAAATCCGTCGTCCTGCCCTGCGGCCATTACACCGTAGGCGAAACGCCGTTTAAGTTCATCGACGGGTATTACATCTGTAACTTTCTGAAAAGAAATCTGTAATTCCAGACGGCCGATCCGATTTTTCCGACTCTGCTAGTCCAAACACCCTACAGGGACCTTACAACTCCGCCGATACCTAGGGTGATGCTAGGTCTTCTCGACAAGAATCCCGAGTTAAATCCCGCGGAGGGGTCCACGGAGCCGAGCCAGGCGGAAGGCAGCCAGGAAGCGCAGTCCCCGACGGAGTCCGAATTCGAACTAGTGGTCGGGCGGCGGCAAATCGCAAGCTGGCTGTTCCTGGTGACTCTACTGGTTGGTGCCGCATCCACCGTGGCTTTTTTAGCAGGCAAGATGACAGGGCCCGCAGCGGCGAAAACCGCCGAGTCTCTTCCGAAAGCGGTGGCCAAGGCGCCAGCGCCTGTTACAAGCGTACCCGCGCAGACCGCAGAACCGGCGAATCCGGCGGCGCCTGCCGTGCAAGTTCCTTTGCCGGAAGCGTCAATATTGAACGCGCCATTCTCGGCGACAAAGAAAGCTTCCAACGGACCCGAACCGCCCATCTTCCAGGAACCTAAGTCGGGCGCGGTTTACTTACAAATGGGAGCGGTGGAGCGCGGTATGGCGATGATCTTTGTCGAGGGACTACGGAAGCATGGCTTCGACGCATCGGCAGCGCCGGGCCCCAACGAGAAAATTTTCCGTGTGTTGATTGGCCCGCTCGAAAATGCGCAGGCATTTGGCCGCGCAAAGATGGAGGTCGATGCGATCGGCCTCGGCACCTTCGCGCGCAAATATCAGCAGTAAAACCCGTTCCGCAGCTTAGCGGGCGCCGCGCGCTTCCACTTGCTTGAAGCCTGCCGGAACGTCCAGCTTCGAAATATCCGCGGCGGACGAGAAGCTGGTCAGCGTCATCGTCATTTCCATCAGCGTGCCACCGGCAGCGGCCGGAGCGGAAGCGTCGCAACCCGCAGCAGGCTGCGCGGCCGGGGCTGCTTCTTCCTTCTTCTTGCGGCCAAAGCCACCTAGACCACCGAGGCGTCCACCTAGCGCACCCGCAAGCGCGCCCGCGGCCGACGTAGAGCCCTGCGTCTGCGGAGACGGCGAACCGGCCGAGCAAGCGGCCTCATTCGCAGCCGGAGCAGGGGCCGCGGCGTTCATCGTGCCCGCCGGGCCCATCTTCACCAAAGACTCCACCGGGATGCCATCCAACTTCTGCATTTCCTTGGCGAGTTCTTCCATGCTCTGCGTCATGTTGCCTTGACCGGGATTCATCTGGGCGATCTGCTGCATGCCGGAACCGAACGTCGCACCAAGCTTCACCGCCATTTTTTTGTTGAACTCGCGGAGTTCTTCATAACCGGGCACGGGAGCCACCCAGGAGTCGGTCAGAATGTCCATGGCGCCGGATTGGCCCGATTTTCCATCGGCGAACTCAGTGGTCATCGTGATCTGAATCTCTTTCGCGTTCAGACCCTGGACCGTCTTGGTGTTACCCGTTGCCTTGGCGGCAATCTTAAAGTTCGCCTTCACGTCATCCTTTTGGCGGCCCTGCATTTTCGCAAGCGCTTCTTCCATCTGCTGTTTCATTTGGGCAAACGTCATCACCGAATACTGCTTCTTTTCGGTGTCGACGTTCGTGATCGTTTCTTTGTCCAGGTCAATGATGGAGATGTTATTGCGCGTGACGGTCGCCTGGCGGTTGCCCTTGACGATGTGCGTGGAAACAATCGGGTCACGCGCTTTGCCGGCCAGAGGCCCCAGGGAGCGCATCATCGCCACCATGGTTCCGCCCGTCATTTGAGTGGTTTCGGTGTAGGTAAAATCCGCCCGCAAAAAGGTGGCGGAGGTAAATAGGAGAACGACGACAAAAGACTTGCGCATAGGCACCTCCAACCCACTAGTCTACACCCCGATTCCGTTCACTGCGCTTGCTACAGTTGAACAGAGAACAGCAGACAGTGAGTTTGACGATAGGCACTACCTCAGACGGCGTCATCGTCGTCGACAAACCCCGCGATTGGACATCCCATGACGTCGTCGCCAAGATGCGGCGAATCGCCGGGACCAGGAAAATAGGGCATTTGGGGACGCTTGATCCCTCGGCCACCGGCGTTCTGCCATTGGTCATCGGCCGCGCCACCCGGCTGGCCCAGTTCTACACGCGCAACGACAAATGGTACGAGGGCATCATCGAGTTCGGCTTTTCCACCGATAGCTACGACGCCGAAGGGACGCCGACATCTCCCCAGACAGAAGTGACTCTGGACCGGGATGCGCTCGAAAAGTTGCTCGACCGGTTCCGCGGCCCGTTCGATCAAACGCCGCCGCCGATCTCTGCAAAAAAAATCGCTGGTAGGCCCGCGTACGAACTGGCGCGCAAAAATCAGCCGGTGGAGCTAAAGCCCGTCAGCATTGAGATTTTCTCACTCGATGTGCTGTGGGTGGAGGGATGCCAGGCGAAGGTACGGATTCACTGCTCCGGCGGCACGTATGTGCGCAGCATCGCGCATGACGCGGGCCAGGCGATGGGTTGCGGGGCGTTTCTTCGTGATCTCCGGCGCACCGCATCCGGCGATTTCGCCGTCGAACATGCGCGCACGCTCGCGGAACTGGAAGCGATGTCCAAAGAGGGAAGACTGGCGGAGGCTTTGATCCCTTCCGCGAAACTGTTGCCAGAGGTTCCGTCGGAAATTGTCGATATCCCTACAACCACGCAAATCCGAAACGGGCGGGACTTCCGCGTGTCCCCCTTCGTCATTCGCAACGACGCGAAATATGTCAAAGCGGTGACGTCGCACGGCGAGTTAGTGGCGATCGGCGAAATTCGGCTTCCGAATTTGTATCACCCTGTGCTGGTTTTCTAGCGGCTCTGGTCTTTCAAGGCTACTTCGTTTTTTTCTTGCGCTTGGAAATCCAGCCAGCCTTGACGATCTGCCGTTCGCGGCCCAGCGCCAACGCGCCCTTGGGCACGTTATCCGTAATCACGCTGCCCGCGCCAACGTAGGCGCCGCCGCCGATTTCAAGTGGAGCCACCAGCGTCGAGTTGCTGCCGATGAACGCACCTTCGCCGATCTTTGTTGCGTGCTTCTTTTCGCCGTCGTAATTGCAGGTGATGGTTCCGGCGCCGATGTTCACCCGTTGCCCGATCTCCGAATCTCCCAAATAGGCCAGGTGCTGGCTTTTCGACTCCGCGCCCAAACGCGTATTTTTCAGCTCGACGAAATTGCCCACCTTTGCGAACGGCCCAATCTCCGCCTGCATCCGGATGCGAGCGAAGGGACCCACCTCGGCACCCGGATCGATGCGCGAATCGGAAACAACCGTATAGGGAGCAATCGTGACGTCATCGGCGAGCGCGGCGGAAGATAGGATCGCTCCCTGTCCAATGCGGCAGTTTTCGCCCACCACGGTATTGCCCAGCAAGCGCGCGAACGGTTCGATGATCGTGTCGGGTCCAACGCGCACTTGCGCATCGATGGCGACGGTCTCAGGGCGTTCAATGGTCACGCCAGAGAGCATGACTTCTTTCGCTTTGCGGACACGGAGGATGCGGTCGGCGTCGGCAAGTTCGACGCGAGTATTAATGCCCAACAGTTCGCTCGAATCCTCAATATGCAGTTGCTGCACGTGATGCTTGTGGCGATTGAGGATCGCCGCCATGTCCGTAAGGTACAACTCGTGCGCGGGATTATCTGGCTTTAGCTCGCCAATGTACTTCCACAAGAGATCGGCGCGAAAGCAATAGATGCCGCTGTTGATTAGACGAACCTTCAGTTGCTCCGGGGTGGCCGCGCGATGCTCCACTATCGATTCCACATGGCCGTTTTCATTGATCAACACGCGCCCGTATCCGGCGGGATCGTCCAGTGTGGTTGTGATCAACGTAGCGGCGGCATCGGACTTCGCCTGCGCCTCGCGCAACTCGCGTAGCGTTGTGCCGGAAAGCAAAGGCGTATCGCCGTAGAGCACCATCAAGAGGCCCGGCCCTTTCGCCTTCGCCTTTGCGCACATCACCGCATGGCCCGTGCCTTTTTGTTCCACCTGACGAGCGAACACCACACCGGTGGGCTTCAGCAGTTCTTCCACCTGATCCGCCTGATGGCCGGTGACCACAACAATGCGCTCGGGTGCGGCGACGGCACGGGCAGCCTGCACTACATGTTCAACGAGGCTAACGCCGCCCGCCCCGTGCAGGACTTTGGCGCGCTTCGACCGCATCCTGGTTCCCAGGCCCGCGGCGAGAATGACAACAGTCGTGTTCATAGATTCCGGTATATGCGAATTTGCTTCCTCCCTGCAGTGTAATCTTTTGATCGGCGCTGATTGTTACAGGGATGTCAACAAGGATGTCGACGCGGCAATACCGCATCACTTCGGTGTTCTGGGTCGCTTACCCGCTGCTCTGCGTTTCCGGCCTTGCAGCGCCAACTCCACGGTCACCGCAGCCAAAGCGCCGGAATCATGGCGGATCTTCCCGTTCACAGGAGCCACGGGCATTCGCACCAGATCTTCCCACTTCACGGCGGGTCCCAGTTCCGCGATGCGATCGGCGTCATTCTTGATTGGGCGCGCGGCCTTTGCGCGATACCGGCGAAGAATACCGTCGCGAATGGCGCCTTTGTTAAGCACAACAACGTCGATGATACTGCTCTTCCGTTTTGTGCGTTTGCTCGCGTGCCGCAAGACCGCTTCCACGTGATCCGATGCGAGGAAGTCCGTCGTTTCCCCGGGCTGGGACATCAGGTTCACAAAGTAAGCTTTGAGCGCGGGCGAAGCAGCAATCGCGTCGGACATGCCGTCCACCAGCAGGTTGGGAATCACACTGGTAAACAGGCTGCCGGGACCGAGCGTAATAAGATCCGCCTCGGCGATCGCTTTCAGCGTTTCGGGCAAAGGTTTCGCGCCGCCCGGCTTTAGGAGAACCTTTTCGATCCGCTGTTTGCTACGGCTGATCTTCGTTTCGCCTTCAATGCGGCTGCCGTCGGCCAGCACCGCTCCCAGCCGGACGTTCGCCGCTGTAGATGGATAGATGCGGCCCAACACGCTCAGCACATCAGACGACAATTTCACCGCCTGGCTGAAATCGCCGGTGAGATCGGTCATCGCAGTGAGGAACAGGTTGCCGAAACTATGACCCTTCAGACCGCGGCCGCTGGCGAAGCGGTATTGGAAAAGCCGTGAAATCAATGTTTCATCCGGCGCCAAGGCTACCATGCAGTTACGAATATCGCCCGGCGGAAGAACATCGAAGTCGCGGCGAAGACGGCCGGAACTGCCGCCGTCATCGGTGACTGTCACCACGGCGGTCAATTGAATGCCGCCGGCGCTTTCCCGAACGTATCTTTTGAGGCCCCGCAGCAACGTGGAGAGGCCGCTTCCGCCGCCAATGGAAACTATTCGGAGCGGGGCCGAGTGCGAGGTACGAACCAGAATGGAGTGCTCCCTCACTCAGAATCGCACGACGCAAAGCAACGGCGCAAAGCATCGAAGCACAGCGCCCTTGCTATACGCGCGGACACACGTACAGCTCGAAGAGACAAACAAGCATCTGCGAGCCCGCCTTTCCAGAGATATCAGGAAGCTTTTCTTTGGCGGGGTTGCTTCTCTTTGTCGTAGACGGAAACCTGTTCAAGGTCGTCCGATTCGAGTACTTGCCCGCAGTCAAGGCAAGTCACGTAATCGACTCCATCACGCCGCATCAGAAACTCCGTGCGCTTATGTTCACAGCCGGGCATAGTGGGAAACAGATTATCCCTATTCTAATGAAGGCAATAATGTTGTCAAGCCCCCAATTACTGTAACTCGCCGGTTCGGTCCTACCGGATTCGGCGGAAACTGACGAAAGATCCCGAGAGGGTTTGCTTCATGAACAGTCTATCCAGTTGCGCAGTGGCCTTTGTCTGCGCGTTCTTTACGATGTCGAGTGCGTCCGCAGCCACGCCGATCATTGCGGGCGAATGGAAACTGAACGTCGCCAAAAGCGCGTACGGGAAGTTCCCTGCTCCCCAGAGTATGCTGCGCAAAATCACCTTGGATGGGATTAAACTGACCATTTCCACGACGCAACGCGGCGCGCAAGGCGAGATCACCAGCGAATATCACTACACAACGGACGGCAAGCCCGCCGTGAATCAAGTGAGCGGCGGCGAATCGAAAGGTTCCGCCCAGTGGATTGGCGACAAACTGATGGTGGAAAGCAGCCGGGAAGTGCAGGGCGTTGTCCTGTCGCAAAAAGAGATATGGACGATGTCTCCCGACGGCAGGGTGCTCACGGTGGACGCGCACGTCTCCATCCCCAACGGCGAATTCGACGTGAAGCAGGTTTTCGAGCGTTAGCCCGCACCGCGAGCCACACGGACACTTCTACGCGGAACTGAGTATTTCCGCCTCCGGAACCAGATGCTATGCTGCCCCTATGGAAATCCGGCATTCGGTGTGTGCGCTCGATTGTCCGGACGCTTGCTCGGTGCTGGTCGAAATCGAGAACGGTGAAGCCAAGCGCCTTCGCGGAAACCCCGATCACCCGGTAACGCGCGGATTCCTTTGCGCGAAAGTCACTCAATATCTGGAACGCGAGTACTCGCCCAATCGCCTGCTTTACCCGCGCAAACGCGTTGGATCAAAAGGCGAAGGCCGTTTTGAGCGGATCAGTTGGGACGAAGCGCTGGACATCATAGCCGCTCGCCTGACGGCAATCGCAGAGGAGCACGGCCCGGAGTCGATCCTGCCTTATGGCTACGCCGGAACCATGGGCGTGCTGAACAACGCGGGCATGGACCGCCGCTTCTTCCATCGCCTGGGTGCATCGAGGTTGGACCGCACCATCTGCTCCAGCACGGGCGGCGTCGCACTGACCGCGTCACTCGGCTATCGCTACGGCACGGAACCGGAGCAGTTTCCCCACGCGAAGCTCATCCTCGCCTGGGGTGCGAATATCCACGGTACGAACGTCCACTTGTGGCCATTTATCGTAGAGGCTCGCCGCAAGGGCGCGAAGCTTTATGTAATCGATCCAGTCCGCACGCGCACCGCCGCCCTCGCAGACAAGCACTGGGCGATTCATCCTGGTAGCGATCTGGCGCTGGCACTCGCAATGATGCACGTGATCATTGGCGAGAATTTGTATGACGCCGATTACGTCGCCAAGCATACGAACGGTTTTTCCGAACTAGCGGCGCTTGTCGAGAAGTGGACACCTGAGCGCGCTTCGGCGCTCACCGGCATACCTGCGGACGACATCATCACCTTGGCCCGCGAGTACGCCACAACGAAGCCAGCCGTGATTCGCCTGAACTACGGCATGCAGCGCAGCGAACGCGGTGGCGCGGCGGTGCGTGCGGTGACGGCACTGGCTACCATTACAGGATCGTGGAAGCACGTGGGCGGCGGAATGCATCTTTCCACGTCTCAGGCATTCCAACTGGACCGCGTCTCGCTGGAAATGCCGGAGTTGCAGAAGCGCTCACCAATCGGACGCGACGCGCGAATCATCAACATGGCGGAACTGGGCAAGGCTCTCACGGAGCCGCTATCTCCGCCTGTGAATGCGATCGTTGTTTACAACTCCAATCCCGCCGCGATTGCGCCAAATCAGAATAAGGTTCTCGAAGGCTTCCGCCGCGAAGAACTTTTCACCGTTGTATTGGAACAAATGCAGACGGATACGGCGGATTACGCGGACATTCTGCTGCCGGTGACAACATTTCTTGAGCACACCGACATCTACACTTCCTACGGGCACTATCATGTGCAGTTGGCCAGGCCGGCGCTTCCCGCGCCCGGCGAAACCCGCTCAAATGTTTGGATCTTCCGGGAACTGGCCCGCCGCATGGGATTTCGAGACGCATGCTTCGATCAAAGCGAGGATGATATGATCCGCAGGCTGCTCGGCAGCGGCCATAAGTTCCTTGAAGGCATCACCCTGGAGCGTCTGGAGCAGGAATATTCCATCCGGTTAAACGTGTCGCCGGAAGACGCCCCGTTTCAACCTTTTGCCAGTGGCCAGTTCGGCACGGCGTCCGGCAAATGCGAACTCGGCGCCGAGACACTCGACTACGTTCCGCCCATCGAATCGCGCTTTGGCCATGAGGAGCTGCGAAAGAAGTTTCCGCTGGAACTCGTTTCATCGAAGAACGACGACAGCATGAACTCGACGTTCGGTAATCGCGAAGCGGCCGATGCGCAGACCGCCGTCCTGCATATCCACATTAGCGACGCCAGCACTCGTGGCATTAAATCCGGCGACCGGGTGCGTGTGTTCAACGATCGCGGCAGTCTCTTCCTCAGTGCGTCCGTCGGCGGAGTGGTTGGACCCGGCGTCACCAGAGCGCCTTCCGTGCGATGGAACAAACGCGCGGGAGACGGCAGGAATGCGAACGCGCTGACAACGGACCGCCTCACCGATATGGGTGGGGGGCCGGCCTTTTACAGTTGTCTGGTTCAGGTGGAGCGCTGCGGCGACTAGGTTATCCGTTCACCGCGCGGAGTGCGCCGTTTCTACTTTTTTTCCAGCTTAAAGTTGACGATCGCTTCCTTACGCGTGTCAAAGACGCTCAGCTTGCGGGTCCCCACGGTGGCCTCGCCAGATTTCGCGTTCAATTCGTAGTCGACGTCGGATTTGAGGCCGGAAAAATGATACGTCCCGTCCGCCTGCGTGATGAACGACCGGACCTGAAGAGTTTTGAGGTCCTTCAACATAACCACAGCGCCCTGCGCGGGTTTGTCGTCGGCACCGGTAACGATACCCTGCACCGCACGGGAGTTCGCCTCTTCCCGGCGTTCCTCGCGGGTTTTCTTCTGGGCAAACAGGCTGGGCGTGAAAATGGCGAATGCGCAAGCCAATGCGGTCACGCCGGCTATGGAAAGCAACCGCTGGATGATGCTGTTCATTCGAGTCCACTTCCTCCTACTGTCATCGATGCTGCAGGCCGCACGCCGGTTTCGTCAAATTGCAGCCCGGCTGGAATTATTTCCAGTCGTCGTCTTCCTCGTCTTCGTCTTCCTCGTCCTCGTCTTCATCCTCGTCATCGTCGAAGTCATCGTCTTCGTCGTCATCATCGTCATCGTCATCGGACTCCGGCTCGAATTCCAGAGGGTTGGTGCTACTAACGTGTAAATTCGCGCCGCACTCTTCACAGGTGAGCGCGTCACCTTCGTCCAGTTCTTCTTCGTCTACGTCGATTGCCGCGTCGCAAAGCGGGCAGTTAACCATCGATGTCTCCTTGAGCGCGTCCACGGCTGGGCGTGCTCCCAATTATTTTTACCACGAGAGATGGGCGTAAAAGATTAGGCCGGCTGCGCGACTCCCGCCGCGCGTTCGAGATCCGAGGGAGAAACAGTCACGAGGGTCTTTTCCAGATCCTCGCCAGACGCAAACATGTATTGGATGTGGTGCGAAGCAAGCTTCATGCACCATGGGTCGGTCAGCGGATGGCCCGTTTTCGCGGAGAGCGCCAGCAGTTCAGAGTGAGGCAGCGCGATTACTTTTTCCTGCTTGTCTTCGCCCTCTGTCCACACAATGAACTTCACGTCCACGGTGTCGGCGTGGCGTATGGAGATTCCGATTTGCAGCCAGCGGAATTCCACTTCCCAGTTGCGTCCAAACGGGTCGGGCCCGGCGGTAAAGCGGCGGAGATTTTCAGGCATCTTTCTCAGATTACCAAATGGCGGATTTCAAGACGAAGGCCGTTGGCCGGCCGCCGTTGGCCAGCAATCGTTCGCCCCATCTACCCCTGGAGCAGGAGGGCCATTACGGCCTCCACATTCGATCCGTCGGGGAGGCTTCCCTGCGCGAGCGTCGCATTGCCGCCACCCCGTCCGCCCGAGGCGGTGACCGCGACTTTGATGCGATTTCCCGCATGGATACCGGAGTCTTCAGAGGCCGCAAGCAGAAACGCGGCGGTTTCGGGCGACACAGCGACAAAGACGGCTTTGCCCTGCGAAACAAACGCCTGTGCGCGGACGCGAATTGCGTCGTCCATGGCCCCTCTGTGGACATAGCGGCGCAGACCCGAGGCTTCGGGTTCGGTGGCGCTCCATAGCTCTCGACCCTCCCGTTGCGCGAGTTCCACGGCAAGTTTCTGCGCACTCTTCTCCAGTGCCTTGGCGCGATCCAACTGCGCGGCCAGAACCGCGGGAGCCCTGTCCGCCGGTACACTGAGCAAACGCGAGACGTCCTGCACGGTCCGGAAATCCGCACGTGCCTGCCGCAGCGCGCGGTTGCCGCAAACAAACTCCAACCGGACGTTACCGCGGATCTTCTCGCTGCCCCGAATCAAGATCGGCCCAATCTCCGCCGTGGAGCGCACATGCGTTCCGCCGCAAGCGCTGCGGTCAATCCCTTCAATCGAAACAACGCGCAGTGTGCCCGTTCGCTCCGTTGATTTGCGCAGACCTTCCACTTCCGCAGCGTTTTCAGATCCGATGCGAACGGGTCTTGCTTCGCGAACAATCTCCGAACAGCGATCCTCTGCCTGTTCCAGGCGGAGCGTTTCAATGGATGGAACGCCGATGTCAATCGTGCACACCTCCGCTCCCATGTGAAAGCTGAGGGTCGGAATCTGAAACAGCTCCTCCAGCACCGCGGACAACAGATGTTGCCCTGTGTGCTGTTGCATGTGGTCGAAGCGCCGTGCCCAATCGATCCGGCCAACAACATCTTTGCTTGCGACGGGCTGATCCAACACATGTGCCACGCGGCCGGCTTCGTCGACAACATCCACCACGCGCGCGCCGTCTAACGTGCCTGTGTCAAACGGCTGGCCGCCGGACGCGGGATAGAAAGCGGAGCGATCCAAGTACACCCGCAAGCCATCGGCGGAAGTCTCCACGACGTGCGCGGTAAACTCTTGCAAATAACAATCCGTGTAGTAGAGGCGGTCCGTCAAACCGTCAGGATATCAACTGCGGCGACCGTACCGCAGTGATCCAGGCACTCACTCGCGGCGTAAAAATAATCGGGCAACTTCGCGTAAACTTGGGAAAAGGCGCCGGCGCTCCATCCAACCGGACCACGCGATCACATGAAACCCACCATTGGAATTATTGGCGGCAGCGGTCTGTATTCGATGCCCGGATTTGAAGCGCAAGAAGAGCACGCCGTGAAAACGCCGTGGGGCGACCCCTCCGACCATTTCGTTATCGGCAGGCTCGGCGGCAAGCAGGTCGCCTTCCTCGCGCGCCACGGACGCGGTCACCGCATCTCGCCGTCGGAGCTCAACTTCCGCGCGAACATTTACGCAATGAAGATGCTGGGCGTCGAGCGCATTCTTTCGCTCAGCGCCGTCGGTTCGCTGAAAGAAGAGCATGCACCGCTCGATTTCGTGCTTCCCGATCAGTTCGTGGACCGCACCATGGGCCGTCAAAGCACGTTCTTTGGCGATGGCCTGGTCGCGCACGTAAGTTTCGCGCACCCGATCTGCGCTGAGCTTGCCACGGTGGCTCAAGCGGCCGCCTCCAAGGCCGGTGTCAACGCCAAAAAGGGCGGCACGTATCTGTGCATGGAGGGCCCGGCGTTCTCGACGGTTGCCGAATCGAACCTGTACCGCAGTTGGGGCATGGACGTCATTGGAATGACGAATCTCACCGAAGCGAAACTCGCCCGCGAAGCAGAGATCTGCTACGTGACCATCGCCATGGTGACCGACTACGATTGCTGGCACCCCAGCCACGACGCCGTTACCGTGGATCAGATTATCAAGGTGCTCACCACGAACGCCGAAAACGCCTGCAAGCTTGTCGCTGCTGCTGTGGAAGCAATGCCTGCGGAGCGCGCCTGCAAATGCGGGCAAGCCCTGGCGCACGCATTAATCACCGATCGCAAAATGATTCCGGCCGCCACTCGCCAGAAACTGGAGCTGCTGGTTGGGAAGTACCTGTAACATCCCAGCAAATCCTTGCAAAGCACTGCTCGACCTGTGCCTGCGCGGCGTGCAGTGGCCGAATGAACTGCTCGACCGGGCATTGGCCGTTGATGAGGGCCGTGCTTTTCTGTCCATCGTCGTCGAGCGGCTGGGCGATTTATTCGATCCGCAACTGTGCGCCGTTTACGAGCGATTGTTTCCCGAAGCGATCCGTAGAATGGCTCCGGATCTGGCGCCTCGCGTTCGTCCTTCGCCGCCAGCAGGAACGCCGCCGCAGAACGCCGATCGAGTGTACATTCTCTCTCGCGTCACGCTCGGCGCCGATGTTGCCGTTACCAGCGTGTTGATCGATGCCGCCAAGCGCCGTTATCCCTCGGCAGAAATTGTTTTCGTCGGCTCCCGCAAATCGTTCGAGCTTTTCGAAGCCGACCCTCGCTTGCGCCACTTGCCTGCCCCCTATTCGCGCGGCGGCTCGCTGCAGGAAAGGCTGAAAGCTTCCGGATCGTTGTGGTTCGACGACGGCATCGTGATTGACCCCGATTCGCGCCTCTCGCAACTGGGCCTTCTACCCGTCAGTCTCGAGCAAAATTATTTTCTTTTTCCCAGCCGGTCTTACGGATACAAAAGCAGCGACCGCCTTCCGGATCTTGCCTCACGTTGGGCGCAGGAAGTGTTTGGAGTGGAGGGCGCAAAGCCCTACGTGGCTCCGCTGCCGCCCACGGGAGATTCCGCCGACATCACGGTAAGCCTGGGGGTGGGCAATAACGACGCAAAGCGCATTAGCGGCACGTTTGAGCGCGATTTGCTGACGCTGCTCGCGCGCACCGGCCTCTCCGTCTTGGTAGATAAGGGCGGCGATGCGGAAGAACGAGCACGGGTGGAAAGCGCGCTACAGCCCGGCATGCGCACCCACGACGGAGCCTTCGCTCCGTTCGCGGCGCAAATCGCACGCTCGAAATTATACGTAGGTTACGACTCCGCCGGTGGCCACGTCGCATCCGCAAGTTCCGTACCCGTCATCAGCATCGCCAAAGGATTTGCCAGCGCCAGAATGGCGGATCGTTGGAGACCGCTAGGAATGGTGATCGATGGGAATCCGTCGAATGTGCAGAGCAGGATTGAAGAAGCACTGGCGAAAGTTTTCAAAAAAACTTTCTGAGAAGCGCTTGGCTCCTGTCTGCTACATATACATCCCACCGTTGACATTCAGCACGGACCCAGTGATGTAGCCGGCTTCTTCGCTCGCCAGGAACTTCACGGCGGCTGCGATATCTTCGGGCTTGCCGAAGCGCTTCAACGGAATGTGCCCCAGCATGTTGTTCTTTAACTCTTCCGACAACACAGCCGTCATGTCGGTTTCGATAAACCCAGGCGCCACCGCGTTCACGGTGATGTTGCGGCTGGCAATTTCCTGCGCGAGCGACTTCGTCAGGCCGATCAAGCCAGCCTTCGCCGCCACATAATTCGCCTGGCCCGGATTGCCCGTCTGGCCAACGATCGAAGAGATATTGATGATGCGGCCCCAGCGTTCCTTCATCATGGGCTGCAGAACCTGTTGAATCGCCAGAAACGCGCCGGTGAGGTTCGTCGCCAGCACCAGTTCGAAGTCTTCCTTCTTCATGCGCAGCGCAAGCCCGTCTTTCGTGATGGCCGCGTTGTTCACCAGAATGTCCACTTTGCCGGCTTTCGCGAACGCTTCCTTGATCGAATCAGGCGAAGACATATCGATCTGCACCCAGCTGGATCCGGGAATCTCCGCCGACGCCGCGGCAAGCCGCTCCGCGTCACGGGCCCCGAGAATTACTCTCGCACCAGCCGCCGCCAAAGACTTCGCGCAAGCCAGTCCAATGCCACGGCTGGCGCCTGTAATGAATGCTGTCCGATTATTCATACCGTTCTTTTTAAGATACTCTCTGTCAACAATTTCCGCGATCCGCCATTCACCCTAATACCGTCCGAGGTTCGCGAATCCGCGCCTCGTGCGGAATAATGAAAGTTACACCTATGGCCTACGCCGACCTGCGCGACTTCGTGCGCGCTCTTGAAAAAGCCGGGGAACTGAAGCGCATCCCTTTCGAAGT